>DASWNT010000028.1:0-23847 GCA_036399095.1 Allosphingosinicella sp. | reverse complement strand
CTTGATTATCTCAACCTCGACCGCACCTCCGGCACCCTCAGCGGCGGCGAAAGTCAGCGCATCCGCCTGGCCTCCCAGATCGGCTCCGGCCTGTCGGGCGTCCTCTACGTCCTCGACGAGCCCTCGATCGGCCTCCACCAGCGCGACAACGACCGCCTGCTCGTCACCCTCAAGCGCCTGCGCGATCTCGGCAACACCGTCATCGTCGTCGAGCATGACGAAGACGCCATCCGCACCGCCGACTATGTCATCGACATGGGCCCCGGCGCCGGCGCCCACGGCGGCGAAGTCGTCGCCCACGGCACGCTCGACCAGGTCCTAGCCAACGAAAACAGCCTCACCGCCGACTACCTCACCGGCCGCCGCAACGTCGCCGTCCCCGCCACAAGGCGCAAAGGCAACGGCAAGAAGCTCACCGTCCGCGGCGCCCGCGCCAACAACTTGAAGGATGTCACCGCCTCCATCCCGCTGGGCACCTTCACCTGCATCACCGGAGTCTCCGGCTCCGGCAAGTCGAGCTTCACCATCGACACCCTCTACGCCGGCGCCGCCCGCCAGCTGAACGGCGCCCGCGTCGTCTGCGGCCCGTGCGAAAAGATCACCGGCCTCGAATATTTGGACAAGGTGATCGACATCGATCAGTCGCCGATCGGCCGCACGCCGCGCTCCAACCCCGCCACCTACACCGGCGCATTCACCCAGATCCGCGACTGGTTCGCCGGCCTCCCCGAAGCGCAGGCCCGCGGCTACAAGCCCGGCCGCTTCTCCTTCAACGTCAAGGGCGGCCGCTGCGAGGCCTGCTCGGGCGACGGCCTGATCAAGATCGAGATGCACTTCCTCCCCGACGTCTACGTCACCTGCGACGTCTGCCATGGGGCACGCTACAACCGCGAAACGCTGGAAGTGAAGTTCAAGGGCAAGAGCATCGCCGACGTGCTCGACATGACGGTCGAGGACGCGGTGGAATTCTTCAAGGCCGTCCCCCCCATCCGCGACAAGATGGCGATGCTCGCCGAAGTGGGCCTCGGCTACATCAAGGTCGGCCAGCAGGCGACGACCCTGAGCGGCGGCGAAGCCCAGCGCGTCAAGCTCGCCAAGGAACTCTCCCGCCGCGCCACCGGCCAAACCCTCTACATCCTCGACGAACCCACCACCGGCCTCCACTTCGAGGACGTGCGCAAGCTCCTGGAGGTCCTCCACCAGCTCGTCGAACAGGGCAACAGCGTGGTGGTGATCGAACACAACCTCGAAGTCATCAAAACCGCCGACTGGGTCCTCGATCTAGGCCCCGAAGGCGGCGACAAAGGCGGCGAAATCGTCGCGGCCGGCACGCCGGAGCAAGTTGCGGAGGAACCGCGCAGCTACACGGGCCACTACTTGAAGCCGCTGCTTCAGGTGGGGCGGACGGAGGCTGTGGCGGCGAAGCCAAAGCGCAAGAAGAAGGCGGCGGTGCAGGAGCGTGAGGCGGCGGAGTAGCTGCCCCCCCCCAACCCTTCTAGGATCACTTCATCACATCCGGCAGAGTATAGCGCAATGTCGAACACCGCCAGCGTCTGCCGGACGAAGAACGGTGAAGCTGCTGAAGCTTGTAAGTAGTCTTCGATCCGACTTGCGAAGCAGCGGTAAGATCATGGCGGGGTCAATCACATGGTTGGCAGCGCTGCTCGCAATCTGATCCACGACAATCTTCGTAAGTTCCTTGCCGACCTTTTCAAAGTCCACAAACGGATAGAAGGTTTCAGATCGACTGTCCTGCAGCAGTTGATGTTTTATAATCCACTTAGTCTGTGGCAACCGTTGGGCGCGCACCTCGACGGGCGCAAACAACTCCCTCTGCAACGGTACGGTCAAATATATGAACGCGTTTGTGGCGTCTGTACCGAATTGTAAAATCCGAGCCAAGACCAAGCGAATGGGAACGCTTGCTGTTCGCACCGCTTCCTCAAACATGTCTGAAAAAGCTGCTAGCGAATAATCCTCACCTTTGGGGTACCCCTTCTTTATCAGAACCTCGTCGAGCATACTCTTAGGAGCCAAGAGCGACCTTGCTATGTCGTCCACAAGTCTTTCTTGCGATGGATCTACGATAAGCTTTCGCCGGCTGATACGATCCCATAGCGCGCGGTGGTTATAGAGCATCGCGTGACCAAGTTCGTGCGCTATCAGCGCCCGTCGATCAGGGCCACTCACGCGCAGCACCGAAAGCTGGTGTCCTTCCTCTTTTAGTCTAATCCCGGCGCTAAACCGCGGGGAATGCCCATACGGCACAACATTGACATCGGAGATGCCGAAGGCAGGTTTATATGATTCTACAGACAAGTAGGGTGCGCAGCTATCGCTCGCCTGCGTATATAATCGGTCTGCCGACTCTTCAATCCAGTCATGCAAGTGCTGCCCAGCCAATGCGTCTCGAGCGGGTGCTGCTACCCGATCTAGAAACATCCTGTGCTGATAAGACTGCACCGGCTACGCTTGAGCAGGCCGAAGATGTTCTTTCACAATCGCCACTAGTCTTTCGCGCGCCGACTGCCCATGGGCAGGGATATCGCTAGGCTCTACTTCCGAAAGCTGCTGAGCCGCGCGGCGACAGGCTTCGTTTACCTCAGGATGTGAGTAGTTGTCGAGCGGCTCGGCTGCTGCAATGTAGCTCAAAACATCCAGCCACTTCGCTCGTCGATCTTTGCGGGGAAGGAACTTAGCTTCGAATGCGCTAGCTATGATCTCGCGCTGGGCGTCGGTCACACGAGGATGCACAAGAAGATCGACCACCCAAAGCCGCACGTGAGAGTTCTGGATCGAATGTAACCTATCTACAAGAACTCGGTCGTCCGCTTGCGTGAGCTCGGATAGCTTCTTCCGGCCGCCGCGCCAGTCGATAATCGCTTCGGCAACCTTCATGTTCATCTTTTTCGGGCCAAGATAGATCAACACGTCCCCGCGCCGGACGCCCGCGATGTCAGCGATTTCATCTTCCTGCAGTGCCCGGTCCTCGGCATCCGACAGAGCGTCATGCAAAACGTCTTTCACCGGAACGGCATCTTCGGCAGGCTCGCCGAAATCCTCCTCGTGGTAGCGAGCAACGCGCTTATACAGCTTCCTATGGCTCACGTCCGTCGCCATCTCGGCTCCACGCGCCGCTGCTTCAATTGCTGCGGCCTCACCGTCTCTTGCTGTTAACGAGGCAGGAAGTTTCATCAGGAAGTCTAGGAAGGTGTCATCGCCAAACGTCAGCAGTTTAGCCTCATCAAGCTCTCCAGCTCTCTTAGCCTCTAAAGCAGCACGGCCGATCATAGTGCCGACAATCAACTTTGCGGGATGGAAATACACTCTCTCGGCGAGCATATACCGCGAATCCAATAAGGCCGCCAAATCGGTGAGGATGTCCCGCCGAGGCCTTCCGTCACCGTGTGAACCACCACGTGACTTCCACAACCTAATTACGACACGGCGCCGAGGCTCACCGCCACAATCAACATCAGTGACGTAGAGGTAGTTCAGCACCCGAACAGGAGCTCTCAAGCCGAGATTGCAGAACAGGCTGTCGCGCTGGAGGTAATCGATGAGATCGGCGCAGACTGTGTCACTAACAAGGTAATAGATAAATTCGTCGGCAGTGTCCTCTCCATCTTCTTTAACAGTGAGCCGGTCCGTTTTGCCGCGAAGGTAGATATTGCGGAAGCGATCATAGAACTCCCTCCCCTCGTGCTTGATGATGAGGGAACCAATTTCGCTATCCGGTCCGAGAGGGATAGAAAATCTGGGTGAGTCTCGTCCGTCGCTCTGAAAAGCGTCGTGCGAAGGGAACACCTTCAGTTCGTCTTCTAACGTGTGGCCGAACGGCACGTGAGTAACATCGTGAAGAAGCCCATAGAGCCTCGCGAGCTTACGCTGGTTGTCAGACACCTTCTCAGAGGCTCGGGCATGCTCTGAAGGCACGTGCATGCGGGCGCTAGTGATGGACTGCACCATCTGATCGACCGTTTCGAGAACCCCAAGGGAGTGGTCAAAGCGGGTGTGGACAGCTGTCGGGTAGACCCACACTGATGGCCCCAGCTGTTTCACCTGCCGCAAACGCTGGAACATGGGGGTGTCGATCACCTCCGTCTCGAGCTGCGTCAGGCGTACGTCGTCCGACACCGCGATTCGCATGGTTTTCGTGAATTTAATTTCTGACATCGCCTGCCTCCGCTTACTAACCGATATAGGAGGTCAGCAGGCAGGTTTCCACCGTTCATGATGTCTGAAAGGCTGTTGCTGGTGCGCGCACCACAGACCTCAAGCGGTCCTTTCTAAGCCCCTTTCGATCAGCCGCCGTATTGCTTCCGACCTTGTAGGCTTCGGCTCCGGCTGCCGCTCTATCCAAGCCGCAATCGCCGCCTCCAAGTCGTCTGACCAGCGCACCGTGCGGACCGGGTCGCGGCCCGTTCTGGGGCGGCCGCGGGGTCTTTTTTCTGTTTCAGCTATTGACCCGCCCCTAGAATATGGTAGTACCAATAACAGAAGGAGAGAAGGCACGGGCCTCGCTCCGGCTCTGACCACACCAACACCGCCCTGGAAGAGGAGGCGAAGGATGGCTGTTGTGCAGCTTAACCTGTCGCGCCGCGCGCTGCTAGGCGCTGCGTTCGCCGCGCCTGTCCTGAGCGTCGTCGAAGGGCCTGTCCTGAGCCTGTCCCGAGCAGCGTCGAGGGGCGTCGTCGAAGGGTCCGTCCTCGCCGCCTTCCCAGCCGCCTCCGCGAGCGGGAAAGGGCAGGGCACCGCACTACCCGCCCCCCAATCCTCCAACGCGGTCACTCTTTGGGACCGCGCTCTATCCCGCTTCCAAGTCGCCGACGCCCAACTCGCCGCCCTCGCCGGCACCCAGGACGAAGACCGCTATGACCGCGCCGGCACCCGCCACGTGTCCGCCCTCGTCCGCCTGCTCCGCACCCCGGCGCCGCACGCCGCCGCGCTTGCCGACAAGCTCGACCTCCTCATCGCCCACCAGGCCTGGGAATATCGCGCCGGCGACGCCTGCCTCGCCGCCCTCAGCGCCGACGCGCGGCGGCTGGCGGAGCTGGACGCCGCCTAGCTCGCTTCACGCCCGCAAAAGGTCGTGGGCCTGAGCGGGAAGCCCGCCACAAGAACCTCCGGGCCGTCCGTCCCATCTTCCGATCGCACGTGAAGGCTCATGCGCATGTCCTCGTGAATGACCACGGTTTTCAGTCGCGCTGCACGGACGGTTTTCGGCAATTGAGAAACGTCCGGGGCAGGATAGGTATAAAGGCAATCGCCCCGCTTGAGCAGCGCCTCTTGCCGGTTCAGCGGCGCAATCCAAAGCTTGTCGCGGCTCTCTCCCGCTTTCAGAACCGACACCATTGCGGATAGCGGCCGCACCAGAAGGTCCGCGCCGGAGGCGTTTCGGGTCAATACGTCATCGCCCATTCGCGAACAGCCGGCGAGGCCCAGGCACAAACTAATTGCAATGGACCCAGCCGCAAGCCTGTAACGCATAGTGTTCCCTTTGCACTTGCCCTTGAGCCGCCGAAGTTGACCAGCGGGCACCATCAGCGCTGCCCGTGCTGGCCGCAGAACGCCGTCGGCCTTAGCGGATAGCCGGGCGCAACGATCTCGGGGCCCTGCACGCGCTTCTTTATCCTGTCGTGAACATGCAGCGCCATGTCCTCACGGATCACCGCCACAACCTTGGGATTATATTTCCTGAGTTTCTCCGGCAGGTCCGGATAATTGGGTGAGCGATAGGTGTAGAGGCAATTACCCCGCTCCACGAAAGCCTCGAGCCCTCGGTCGCGGAAGATGAGCGGCTTGGTGATCTCGCCCGGTCGCAACCGCAACGGCTGCTCCGATAACGGCCACAACAGGATGTCGCCGCCCGTCGCGTTCTGAATGGCGCCTTTGGGGTTGGACGTGCAGGCAGCAAGGCCAAGGCAGATAACGATCGGCAGGCAATGTCCCGCTTGTCCGGTCCCGATCATAGCTTCTCCCGGTTTTCCCTCGCCTGGGCGTTCATTGTAAACGCGCAAGCTGCGCCCCGATTGTAGGATTGTTCCCCATGCGCCGCCGGCATCAAGAAGCTTTAGAACAAGAAAGAACAAGAATACTTGAAATGTAGGATTTCGTTCGATCTAGCCTTGTCGATGGACACGAACCTGAACACCCGGCCGATCCTCTACCAGGCGCCTTTTCCACGCCCGCGGCTGGTTGGCTGCGCCGCAGCGCGCGGTGGCGGTCTCATGAAAACAGGGGAGGGGCCCCCCGGCGAACCGTGTGACATTCACGACATTCACGACATTCACGGCATTCACGGCATCGAGGGCAAACGCGAAGCTTGCGTCCCCGGTCGCCGAGAAGCAGCCCTCAGCCCGCGGCTTCGTCCAGCGTGAAGCCGATGCGCAGGGTGACCTGGTAATGGGCCACCCGGCCGTCCTCGATATGGCCGCGGGTTTCCTTCACCTCGAACCAGCGGAGGCCGTGGACGGAGGCGGAGGCGCGGGCGATCGCTTTCTTGATCGCATCTTCGACACTGGTTTCGGACGAACCGACGACCTCGATGATCTTGTAGACATTGTCGCTCATGAGGGGGTGAACGGGCGAAGCGGCGGTTCGTTTCCTGCGGCGGCGCTTGCGCGGGCGGCGGGGGCGGATAGGGTAGTGGGGCCTGCCCTGTCCGGAGACCTCCATGCACCGCCGCTTCGCCGCCGCCATTCTCCTCGCCGCCGTTCTCGCCAGCGCAACCCCCGCCGCCGCGGCGCCGGCCGACGATTTCCGCGCCCTGCTCGATGAGCACTACGCCTGGCTGCTCAGCGAAGCCCCCACCTACGCCACCGCCCTCGGCGTGCGCGAACATGACGCGAAGATCGACGATCCGAGCCTCGCCGCCGCCGATCGCCGCGCCGCCCGTGCCGCCGCTTTCCTCAAGCGCCTTGATGCGATCCCCGATGCCGGCCTCGACGCGTCGCAGCGCACCAGCAAGGCGATCCTGCGCCGCGCCCTGTCCGAAACGGTGGAAGCGAACGGCTACAAGCAGCGGGTGATGCTGTTCACGACCTATTACGGCTGGCACCAGGGCTTCGCCGGCATGGCCAGCGGCCTGCCGTTCCGCACCCGCGCCGATTTCGAAAGCTATCTCACCCGCATCGAGCAATATCCTCGTCTCAACGACGAAGCGCTGAAGATCACCGCGCAGGCGGTGAAGGAGGGGCAGGTGCTTCCCTGCTCGGTCCTCGGCAACATGGAAAAGAGCATCACCGGCGTGATCGCCGCCGATCCGGCCAAGTCGCGCTTCTACGAACCCTTCCTCGCCGCCCGTCCCGGCGACGTATCCGAAGCCGAATGGGCCGCGATGCAGGCCCGTGCGCAGCGGATCATCCGCGATGTCCTCAATCCGGCCTACCAGAAGCACGCCGCTTTCTACCGCACCGGCTACGCGCCCAAATGCGCCAAGTCGGACAGCGTCTCCTCGCTGCCCGGCGGCAAGGATTATTACGCCTTTCGAGTCCGGCAGGAGACCACCACCACCCTCACGCCCGATCAGATCCACGCGCTCGGCCTCCAGGAATCGGCGCGGATCAACGCCGAGATGGACGCGGTGGCAAAAACCGCCGGCTTCGCCACCCGCCAGGCGTTCATCGCCGAGCTGCGCACCAACCCGGTCTACTACGCCAAGACGCCCGAAGAACTGATGCTGGCCACCGCCCGCGTGGCAAAGGCGATCGACGGCAAGATGCCCGCTTTCTTCCGCACCCTGCCGCGTTTGCCCTACGGCATCCGCGAGATCCCGGCGGAGACGGCGGAGGGCACCACCACCGCCTATTACGGTCAGGGTGCCCCGGAGAGCGGCCTTTCGGGTACCTATTACGTCAACACGTCCAAGCTCAACCAGCGGCCGCTTTGGGAAATTCCGGCTTTGTCGGCGCACGAAGCGGTGCCGGGCCACCACCACCAGATCTCGCTTCAACAGGAAGTGGAGCTTCCCCCCTTCCGCCGCCACTTCACCTCCTTCACCGCCTTCACCGAAGGCTGGGGCCTTTATTCCGAAAAGATCGCGGAAGAGATGGGCCTCTACGACACGCCGGCCAAGAAGATGGGTCAGCTTTCCTACCAAGCCTGGCGGGCTGCCCGGCTGGTGGTCGACACCGGCATCCACGCCAAGGGCTGGGACAAGCCCCGCGCCGTCGCCTTCATGCGGGAGAATACCGCTTTGTCGGACGCGAATATCGACGCGGAGGTGAACCGCTACATCAGCTGGCCGGGCCAAGCGCTGGGGTACAAGATCGGCGAACTCAAAATCCGCGAGCTTCGCGCCCGCGCGGAAGCGGCGCTCGGTGCGAAGTTCGACCTGCGCCGCTTCCACGACGCCGTGCTTCTGCAAGGCTCGGTACCGCTCGACGTGCTCGAGCGGCAGGTGGACGAATGGGTGGCGGCGGAGAAGGGGAGGGGCTGACGCCTCAGCGGCGCGGGCCGGTTTCGGCTTCCTCGGCATCGCGCGCCTGCTCGTCGATCTTGGACAGGCGCTTCTGTCGCTCCGCGTCGATCAAAGCCTCGAAGTTGATCCGCGGGTCCGCGGCCCGTTCCTCCCGCGCCTGGCGGACAAGTTCGTTGAAGCAGCCGCTGGCACCGCCGACGCCGGTGGGGGAACAGCTGCCGATGCCGGAGCGGCCGACATATTGCAGCTCCACCGCCCGCGCGCCCCAGGCCTGGTTCGACGGCTGGTTCGGCCCGTCGCGAAGGTTGGTCGGGATTCGGAAGCGTTCCTCGTCATTGAGCCTGGCGCAGACGTTGATCTGTTCTTCGGTGCTCGGCGGGCAGGGATCGTTGCCGTAGACGATCAGCTGGTTGACCTTCACCTCCGCGGCGGCGGGTGCGGGGGCCTCTTCCTGAGCGAGTACCGGTGCGGCGGAGCCGAGCAAGACGGCGGCGAGAAGCAGGGACTTCATGGCTTAGATCCTTTTGGACATGGAAATCGCGAACCGGCAGCCGGCGCGAATGACAGCGGAGAGAATGGGGTAGCCGAACGTATCCTCTGCGCCCGCGGCGATGGCCGTGTCGCGGTGCTCGAGCTCTTCGGCCTGGAAGCGACGAATGGTGTCGGACAGGTCCGGCTCGTCCTCGCCAAGCGCCCGCACCTGCTCCTCATAATGTTTGTCGATCTCGGTCTCGACGGCGGCGGTGCAGGCCATTGCCGCGCTTGGCCCCATCAAAGCGGTGACCGCGCCAAGCGCGTAGCCGGCGATGTTCCAGAACGGCTGGATTACGGTAGGACGAATGCCCCGTTCGATCAGCATGTCGTCGAAGTGGCGGAGGTGGACCTCTTCCTGGCTCTGCATCCGGGCGATTGCGCGGGCGGTGGGGTGGCGGGCGCCGAGCACGGCGAGCTGGCCGCAATAAATGCGGGTCGCGCCATATTCGCCGGCCTGATCGACCCGTGCCATGGATGCGATGTCCGGGCGGCGGTCGCCGGGGCGCCAGCGCGGGCGCGGGGCGGGCATGTCGCTCCGGAGCGTGTCGGCG
Source organism: Allosphingosinicella sp. (assembly GCA_036399095.1). GTDB lineage: Bacteria > Pseudomonadota > Alphaproteobacteria > Sphingomonadales > Sphingomonadaceae > Allosphingosinicella. The sequence goes on along the minus strand of DASWNT010000028.1, from coordinate 14,340 downwards.
TCGGCGGTCATGCCGCGGCCTGGCGTGGGCGTCGCAGACTGAGCCATAGGATCACCAATGCGAACACCAGGGAGATGATCGCGTTCCATCCGGCCATTGAAATGCCCAGGAACTCGAACTGGATTTGATCGCACCGCACCAGCGGCGCATTCATGATCGACTTGAGCAGATCGGCGCCGGAAGCGCCGCTTGACGTGCTCGTACACTGGGTGAAGCCTTCGAAGATCTTGGCTTCCACCCCGGCATGGTAGGCGCCGATCAGGCCGCTCGACGCGATGGCCAAAGCGGCAAGCCAGACGAAGCTGCGCCCCCGGTCCGGCAGCCGCCGCAGCAGCACCGCAAGCAAGGCGAAGCCAAGCCCGGCGAGGTGGCCGTAGCGCTGCCACCAGCACATGTCGCACGGGTGAAGCCCGCCCCAAATCTCCGATCCCCAGGCGCCGGCAAGCAGCGCCCCAGGGATGAGGATAGCAAGGGCCTTTGCCTTGTCGAGGCTCGTCACCGGTTTAGCGCGTGCCGGTCTTTGCCGCGGGCGCGGCGGGGGCCTTTGCAGCGCTTGCGGTTGCAGCGCCGGTGCGGCCGAGGCGGGCAATGGTCTGCAGCGCGTAATGGAGCTGGAAGTCCTCGATGCCCTTCTTTTTCAGCTCTTCCGACGTGGCGGCAAAGCGCGGATCGGGCTTGCCGTCGTCCTGCACGACATCGTCCTCCACCTTGATCTCGTTGACCAGGTGGCGGCGAAGGTCGGCCTCGCGGAAGCGCGGGCGGGTCTTGTAATCCGGGTCGGAAAGCTGCGGCACTTCGATATCCGGCGTGATGCCGCCTTCCTGCACCGAACGGCCCGACGGCGTGTAGTAGCGCGCGGTGGTAAGCCGCAGCGCGGTTTCGCTGCCCACAGGCAGAAGCGTCTGCACCGAACCCTTGCCGAAGGTCCGCTCGCCCATCACGATCGCGCGGTGATGCTCCTGCAGCGCGGCGGCGACAATCTCGGCCGCGGACGCGCTTCCCGCGTCGACCAGCACCACAACGGGCAAGCCCTTCGCGGCATCGCCGGGCTGCGCATAATAACGCTCGATATCGGTCTTCTTGCGGCCGCGCTGCGAGACGACCTCGCCGCGCTCGAGGAAGACGTCGGAGAGGCCGACAGCCTGGTCGAGCAGCCCACCCGGATTGGAGCGCAGGTCGACAATGTAGCCCAGCGGCTTGCGGCCCAGCGACTTGTCGATGGCGGCGATTGCGGCAAGCGCTTCTTCGGTGGTGGTGCGGCTGAAGGTGTTGACGTTGATCACGCCGACATTGTCCTTCACTTCCCACTTCACCGCCTTCAACTCGATGATCGCACGGGTCAGCTTCACGTCGAACGGCTTGTCGCGGCCGGGGCGGACGACGGTAATCGTGATCGCCGTGCCGGGCGCGCCCTTCATCTGCTCCACCGCTTCGTCCAGCGTTCCGCCGTAGATCAGCTTGCTGTCGATGTGGGTGATATAGTCGCCGGCCTTGAGGCCCGCCTTGAAGCCGGGGGAGTCCTCGATCGGCGCGATCACCTTCACCGCGCCATCTTCCATGGTGACGTTGAGGCCGAGGCCGCCATATTCGCCCTCGGTGGTGGTCATCATCCGGCTGTAGCCCTTCTCGTCGAGATAGGAGCTGTGCGGATCGAGGCTCGCCAACATGCCGTCGATGGCGCCGCGCAGCAGCGTCTTTTCGTCCACCTGCTCCACATATTCGGCGCGAACCCGGTTGAAGACGCTCATGAACTCTTCGAACTGCCGCATGCCTTCCACTTCCGCCGAAGCGAAAGCCGCTGTGGCTGCCGGAATGATTGCAACGGCGCCGACGAGGCCGAGAGAGCGAAAGAGGTTGCTGGCCATGGGAATCCTGCTGGAAAGGTAGAGGGGGACTCTACGCGCTTTCCTAGCAGGGGAAAAGCAACGGGAGGTGAATGATTTTGCTTCCCGCAAAGCTCACAGCGCCACCAGCGGAGCGATTGGAAAGGGCTTGCCGTTGCGGCGCAGTTCCACCGTCACCCGAGGCTCACGGCCTGCCGCTTGTCCGATCGCCTGACGGGGCTGGACTCGGTCTCCGACCCGCACCGAGAGGGAGGCGAGGTTGGTCAGCGTCGTCGTCCAGCCGCCGCCATGGTCGATGATCACAACCTCACCATAGCCGCGAAAGGCGCCGGCATAGACGACGCGTCCGGCGGACGGCGCCACCACCTCGGCGCCTGCGGCGGTGGCGAAGGTCAGGCCGCGTGCGTGGACGCCCGCGTCGGAGATTTCCCCCATGCCGCGCAGCAACGTGCCGGCCACCGGGAGGATGTAGACGGGACCTGCGCTCGGTGCTTCGCCGCCACGGGTGCCGGGGCGAAGCGAGGGGCCGGGCAGCTCGGCCAGGCGGCGGCGCAGCTGGTCCTGATAGGCCTGGGTGCCGACCATGGCCGCGATGTTCCGGGCTTCCTCGCCGAAGGCAAGTGCGCGGTCGGACTCACCGATAGCCGAGGCCATCAGGTCCTGCGACCGGGCGCGGCGGCTCTGCTCGAAGCGGGCAAGCGCAACGCGGCGGCTGCGCAGGTCCTCCCGTCCGGCAGTCAGCGCGGCGTAAGCGGTCTCGGCATCCTTGCGGAGGCGGTTGCCCTCGGCGATCTCCGCGCGCACCGCCGCCGTCCGCTCGCGGATCACCGGCAGCGCCGAGGCGAGGAGGGAACGGACATGAACGATCTCATCCACCGATCCGGGCTGCACAAGCGCGAGCGCCGCCGGCCGCCGCGCCATGGTCTGAAGCGCCGCCGTCAGCCGGATCAATGGCGCCTGTTTTTCCGCTAGGCGCGCGCGCTGTTCGCGGCGAAGCTGCTCGACCAGGCGGATGCGGGTCTCGGCGGCGGTGATGTCGGCTTCGGCGGCCTGGATGCGCGCGGCAAGCGCCGCCGCTTCCGCCCGCGCCCGCGCTGCTTCGCCGGTCGCCTGTTTCGCCTGGGCCTCCAAGGCTTCCGAACGCCGCCGCGCGCTTTCCGCTTCCTGCTTGGCCTGGACGAGGTTGGCGGGCTCGTTCCCGCCGCCTTGCGCCGCCGCCCAGCCGCCGGCGATTAGCGGCGGCAAAGCAAGGAGAAGAAGGAGGCGGCGCATGGCCTATCCTTCGCGGTGATAAGGGTGGTTGGCAAGGATGGAGGTGGCGCGAAACAATTGCTCGGCAAGCATGGCCCGGGCGAGGAGGTGCGGCCACGTCGCCTTGCCGAAGGCGAGCAGGAGGTCGGCTGCTCTGCGTTCCTCGTCGCCGAAGCCGTCTGCCCCACCGAGCAGGAACCGCGCCTCCCGCCGCCCGCCGTCCCGCCAGAATTCCAGCTTCTTTGCAAAGGCGAGGGAGGGGAGCTGCTCGCCCTTTTCGTCAAGAAGGATGGTGACGCTGCCTTCCCCCGGCGGCGGAACCCTGCCTCCGCTTTCGGGAAGTTCGGTGAGCTTGGTTGGCCAGGCAATCCGCTTCAGGTAGCGCTCGACCAGCTCCCCCTCCGGCGAGCGGCCGATTTTGCCGCGGGCGATGATGTGGAGGAGCATGTGCGCTTAATCGGTCAGGCGGCAAAGCGCGTCGCGGTTTCGCCTGATGTAGGCGCCGATATGCACCTTCGATTCCGCCCTTGTCTCATCCTCGTAGAACCAGCTGTCGAACGCATCAGCTTCCAACGTCACGATCGAGTCCCAATCGAACTCCGGCGGTTCTTCCGGCACGATCTCGCCCTTCTCCACCGCCTGGGCGTGGAGACTGCGAAGAACCATGTCCGGGAGCGCGGCGTAAGAGGCCTCCGCGCGCCGCCGCGCCCATGGGCGCCAGCGGGTGGCCTTGCGCACGAGGTGGCCGATAATCAGCGGCCGGTCCACAGCCCGCGGATCGAAGGTCGGCCAGGCGTCCTGCCGCCGGTACGGGTTCTCCGGATCGCCCCCTTGCTCCCGAAAGGCGCGGTCGAAGCGCTCGATCAGCTCCGGCCATTCGAGTTGCGCGATCAGCCGGTAGGCAAGCTTCAGATTCGACGAGAAATTGTCGATGAACTGGGTGAAACCGCCGTTCGACGTCTGCCCGACGACGTCCGACCACATCATCAGCACCCGCTGCGGCTCTGTCAGCAGTGCGTTGCCCGGGTGCCCGTACATGTTCCAGCCGTCGACGTTCATCACCTGCGGCACGTGGATGAAATGGTCCTCGCCGGTGAGCCACCAGCCGTCGTAGCAGGATACGGCCGCCGCCTCGAACTGGGCTCGGCTCATCTCCGGCCGGGTTTCGACGGAACCGCTCATCGGGTCAGCCGAAGGCTCAGCCCGCGGCCGTTGCAGGCCCCTTGTTCTCCTCAAACGCCCACATGCGTTCCAGATTGTAGAAGGTGCGCACTTCCGGGCGGAAAATGTGAATGATCACGTCGTCGGCGTCGATCAAGACCCAATCGGCCACGGGAAGGCCTTCGACGCGGACGGGCCGGCCGAGTTCCTGCTTGATCCGCTCGCTGAGCTTTTGCGCCATGGACGCGACCTGCCGGGTCGAGCGGCCGGAGGCGATCACCATGTGATCTGCGATGCTGGATTTCCCACTCAAGGGAATGGTGACGACCTCCACTGCCTGGTCGTCGTCCAAGGATCGAAGCACGAGATCGTGCAGGGCTTCGACCGATTCGATGCTGCCGCGTTGGTGCGGAGCGGGGGTGGTAGCGGGCAATGTGCCTCCTTTTAGCGCACCAGGCGCCGCGTCACGCGGTCGCGCAGGGCTTTCGGGTTGAACGAATGATGTGGCGATTGGTGCCAGTCGGGACAAGCGGCGCGGATGCCGGTGGCGGAAGTCGGGTCAAGCGGCAGTTGCAGGAACACGAGTGCCGGCGATCTCCACCTCGTCCACTGCCGCGCTGCCGCCGCGGGTCGGACGAAACGCCGCAGCCAGCCCATGGCGCGTGCCGCCCGGGCATCGCCATCATATCCCGGACGCGCAACAACCGCAATCGGAACGAGGCGGGCGATCCGCCGCCATTCGCGCCAGCGGTGGAATTGGAGAAGGTTGTCGCTGCCCATGATCCAGACGAAGCGCCGCTTCGGGTAAAGCCGGATGAGCGCAAGCAGGGTGTCGTAGGTGTAGGGGGAGCCGAGCTGCGTCTCGATCGCGGTCGGCAGGATCGGAAAGCCGCGCGATGCCCGAAGCGCCGAGCTGTAGCGCGTCCCGAGCGGCGCCATCCCGGCCTTTGACTTGAGCGGATTGCCGGGGGAGACCAGCCACCACATCTCGTCCAGCCCAAGCGCGTGGAGCGCGTGCATGCTGATCCGGCGGTGCCCGCGATGGGCCGGGTTGAAGGAGCCGCCGAGGAGGCCGGTGGTGATCGTCACCCAGGCAGCGCTAGCACGGATGGGCCGCGGTGCGAACGGCCTCGACGCGCGCGGCGGCTTGCGTCATTATCGCGGGCATGGGGGCGGACGGGTTCGAAGCAGTAGGAGACGCGGTCACCGGCGGTGCGATTGCCCATGCCGTTGAACCGGACTCCGGGGAAAGCGGCCCCGCCCATGAAGGCGGCGCCTGCCTGAACTGCGGCGCCACCCTTCACGGTGAATATTGCTGCAATTGCGGGCAGCAGGCGCATGTTCACCGCTCCTTGTCGGCCTTTTGGCACGACCTGCTCCACGGCGTTCTGCACTTCGAGGGCAAGACCTGGCGGACCCTGCCGCTGCTCGCCTGGTGGCCCGGCGAGCTGACCCGGCGCTATGTCGAGGGAGAGCGGGCGCGGTTCGTGTCGCCGCTCGCTTTGTTCCTGTTCGCCGTGTTTCTGATGTTCGCGACCGTGTCCACCATCGGCGGGCCGTTCGGCGGCGCCAAGACCAGCAACGCGGCGGAGCTGGACGTCGAACGCCGCGAGCTGCGCGACAAGATCGTCGAACTCTCCAAGCAGCGCGAGGCGGCAATTGCGGCCAAGCAGAATACGGCGGAGATCGACGAGGACCTCTCCGACGCGCGCCAGGAACTCGGCGCGCTCAATCTGGTGGCCGGCGATCCGCCGACGAGGGACGGCGGCGACCTTGGCGCCGAGCCCGGCGAAACCGCCGGGCCGTTGCGCACCGAAGTTGCTAACGCCGCGGCCGATGCCGACGGTGGCGGCAGCAACTGGTTCAGCGCCGCCTACAAGAAGGCCAAGGACAATCCGTCGCTGCTTTTCTACAAGATGCAGAACAACGCCTATAAATTTTCCTGGGCGCTGATCCCCATCTCCGTGCCGTTCCTGTGGCTGCTGTTCCTCCACCGCAAGCGCTACCGCCAGTACCGCGCGTACGATCACAGCGTGTTCATCACCTACTCGATCGGCGCGATGACCCTGTTGGTGGTCGTGTTGAGCCTGCTGCGCGCCGCCGGGCTGTCGCTGGGCTGGGTGGTGAGCGGACTTACCTTCCTTCCGCTGATCCACATGTACCGGCAGCTGCGCGGCGCCTACCGGATCGGGCGGTGGAGTGCGGCATGGCGCACCTTCGTCCTCAGCCAGTTCGCCTTTTTCGCGGCAAGCCTGTTCCTGTTCCTGCTGCTGGTGATCGGCGTCGCCTGAGCCTTAGCGGCAGGGGTGCTTGCGAGTCAGCAGGCTGCGCAGCCCGTCGCGAAGCTCCATCCGCCCGCGCTGCGCCGCCGGAATAGCGCGGAAGTGGGTCAGCACTTCCTTGGCGTTGAGCTCGATCTTGGCGGGCGGGCAGTAAGACAGCTTGCGCCCCGCTTTCTGCGCCGCGACCCGCTCGGCGCGAAGCTGCAACGCCGCCGTTTCCATCTCTTTCTTGAGGTTCTTATAGTCGCTGGAAAAGAGCGCCATCATGCCCTTCTTTTCCAGCGCATTGGCCTTCAGCAGAAACGCTTCAACGGTCATCGCCTGAACCGCGCCGACCGGCAGAACTGCCAACAGAACGGCGGCAAACAGCTTGAACTTCATGGATTATTTCCCCGGAATTGCTTGCGCGGAAACAAGCCTTCGGCGGATGAATGGTGCTTGAACGGAGAAGGGGCCGCCGTTGCCGGCAGCCCCTCTTTTTGTCGTTCAGGCGCCTTGCGGAGCGGGGTCCCCGAAGCCGCCGCCGCCGCGCGGGCGCCTGGTGCTCGGGATTGACGAACCGGCGACGGGAAGCCCCGGGCGGCGGTTCCCCGGATCCTCGCGGCCGATATCCTCGCCGGCGATCGCCTTCTTGGATTCCTCGCCGGTCAGCGTTTCGAACTCGAGCAGGGCGCCGGCCAGCCGGTGGAGCTCGTCGATATTGTCGGTGAGCACCTTCCTCGCAGTGGCTTCCGCTTCCTCGATCAGGCGGCGCACTTCGCTGTCGATCAGGCGCGCGGTTTCCTCCGACACGCTCTGGCTGCGGGCAACCGAGTGGCCGAGGAAAACCTCTTCCTGGTTGTCGCGGTAGCGAAGCCAGCCGAGCTTCTCCGACATGCCATATTCCATCACCATCGCACGCGCCATGTCGGTCGCCTGCTGGATGTCGTTGGACGCGCCGGTGTTGAGTTCGTCCGCGCCGTAGATGAGCTGCTCGGCGATCCGGCCGCCGAAGCAGAGCGCAAGCCGCGCCTTCATCTGCTTCATGGACATCGAATAGCGATCGCGCTCCGGCAGGTTCCAGGTCACGCCCAAAGCACGGCCGCGCGGGATGATCGTGACCTTGTGAAGCGGGTCGCAGCCCGGGACGTGCAAGGAGACAAGCGCGTGGCCGGCTTCGTGATAGGCCGTCGCCTTTTTCTCGTCCTCGGTCATGACCATGGACTTCCTTTCGGCGCCCATCATCACCTTGTCCTTGGCAAGCTCGAACTCCGACATCGCGACCAGGCGCTTGCCCTTGCGCGCGGCAAGCAAAGCCGCCTCGTTGACCAGATTGGCAAGGTCGGCGCCGGAGAAACCGGGCGTGCCGCGGGCAATGGTGCGGGCGTCGACGTCGGGGGCGAGCGGCACCTTCTTCATGTGCACGGCAAGGATCTTCTCGCGGCCCTCGATGTCCGGGCGCGCGACCACCACCTGGCGGTCGAATCGACCCGGGCGAAGCAAGGCTGGATCGAGCACGTCCGGACGGTTGGTCGCGGCAATGATGATGATGCCTTCGTTGGCTTCGAAGCCGTCCATCTCGACGAGGAGCTGGTTCAGCGTCTGCTCGCGCTCGTCATTGCCGTTGCCAAGACCCGCGCCGCGATGGCGGCCCACCGCGTCGATCTCGTCGATGAAGACAATGCACGGCGCGTTCTTCTTGGCCTGCTCGAACATGTCGCGGACGCGGGACGCGCCGACGCCGACGAACATTTCAACGAAGTCGGAGCCCGAAATGGTGAAGAACGGCACGTTCGCCTCACCCGCGATTGCGCGGGCAAGCAGGGTCTTGCCGGTGCCGGGCGAGCCGACGAGCAGCGCGCCCTTCGGGATCTTGCCGCCCAGCCGCGCGAACTTCGTCGGGTCCTTCAGGAAGTCGACGATCTCCTGCAATTCCTCGCGCGCTTCGTCGATGCCGGCGACGTCGTCGAAGGTGACCCGCCCGCTCTTCTCGGTCAGCAGCTTGGCCTTGGATTTGCCGAAGCCCATCGCGCCGGAGCCCGCATTCTTCTGCATCTGGCGCATCACGAAGAAGGCGATGCCGAGGATCAGCAGGAAGGGCAGCGACTGGACAAGAAGGTAGGTCCACACGCTGGTCTGCGCTTCGGGCTCGCCGCGAAAGGCAATGCCCTTTTCGCGCAGGCGGGTGGTCAGCTCGGGGTCGGGGATGGCGTTGGTGCGGAAGGCTTCGCCGTTGGACAGCTTGCCGGTGATCGTCTCGCGGCCGATGGCCACTTCCTTGACCGAACCTTCCTCGATCCGGTTCAGGAAATCGGAATAGGCTACCGCCTGGCCCGACGCCGCCCGGCCGCCACCGTCGACCAGCTGCACGAACAGGATCAAGGCAAGCAGGATGCCCGCCCAGATGAACAGCGACTTCATCCACGGGTTCGATCCCCCGCCGCCGGAGTTCGGGTCCTTGTCTGGGGTCGGGGTGCGATTATCGGCCATGTGCTATCCCATGAAAGTGGTACTTCCATGGGGGCTCACAGGGGAGCCGGCCCATGAGGGCGCCACAATAAGTGCGTTGTCCCTTAAATAGGACTTCGCCGCGCCTTGGCAATGTCACCCGCCGCAGGTGAATGGCGGGTTAGCGGGTGGAAACTAAGCAAGGGTCCGTCGGGGGATACCCGCCTCCCGCGCAAGGTGTCTCCGCGGCGACAGATTAGACACACCCGGCGGACTAACCGTCCAGCGCCACTCGGGGGAAACAGCAGGATGACAACCTTCTTCGCCTGGACCGCGCCTGCAAGCGTTGTGGGTGCTGTTGCGGATCACACCTGGGTCACCAGCTACGATAATCGCGTCCAAATCTTCCCTGACATCTCATCGGTGGAAGCGGCCGGTGAGCACTTCTGGTATTGTTGGGGCATCTACCGCCCGAAGGGCAGCGCGCCAAACAACCCGTCAGGCTATCTGGGAAGCCAGAAAGGCGGCCTCTCCTTGGCCAGATGCCTGGTCTCATCGAACCTGGATTCGATGAAGCATCCTGCCGCACGGGGAACGATCTTCCGTTATGGTGTGGACGGCGTTTGTCACCAGCTTTCCAACCAGGTTCTTTTTGCAACGGGGGGAGTGGGGTCGCCACTGACGGTCAGCCGTGCGCGAGCCTATATGCTTAGTGTCTACGTCTACGGCGAATATGGCCGGGGGCGCGGAAATTGGGCGAAGGCGGTTGCGGCCTGCGCGCCCGGCGGCGGGGGCGGCGGCGGTGGAGGCGGCTTGTTTGGCCTTCAGTCAGCTAATGGTGGACCGGATATGGAGCATATGGACGAATTCGCGCGCAGGGCGGCTGAAGTGCTTGCAGACGATCCGCGCCGCCTGGCGGCCTTGCTTCAGTTGCGCGGCGAGGCGCAGACGCTCTTCGTTGCGGACCCCTCGTTTCGCCAGATGACGGGTGCGAGCGATCTTAACGCCCGCAATTCGGCGTTGCTGGCCGAAGCCGCCCGGATTGTTGGTGCTGTGAATTTCGAGCGATTGTTCGGATACCCTCCCGCCGGCGAGCCTCTTCTTGTTGATCCCGCCATCGTGGAAGCTCAACGGCGTGAGGATCGCGGCGAGCCTTGATCCGCATCTTCCGTGAACGGTGGCTTTTACGGTTTCTGCCGATCAGCGCAACGTCACCCGCACCACGTTGCCGCGGTCGGACTTGATGGTGCGCGTGCGGCCCTGCTGGAAGGGCTGCGCGTAGGGCCAGCATTCGCGGTAGGTGCCGCCCCAGGTGAAGCACAAGCGGCGGCGCTCAAGCGCCCAGCGGCCTTGGCTTTCCCGCTCGCCGAAGCGGGCGGTGACTTCGCCGTCGCGCCGGAAGCGCAGGGTGGTGATCTGGCCGTTTGCGGCAACCACGCTCATCTGCCGCCCGACGAATTCGGGGGCGGGCGGGCCGCGCTCGGCGCGGCGGTCGCCGCCCGGGATAACCGAACAAGCGCCGAGCAGGAGGGCCGCGGCGGCGGGGGCGGCGAGGCGAAGGGGCGCGCGAAACATAAGCTCTCCGGATGTTGCAGTGCCGTGATGAACGCGAGACGGGCGCGAGAGTTCACCGAGGTGGGGAGGCGCCGGTGTCGGTAGCGTAGCGATAGGCGTTGCGCGTCCAACCCAGACGCCGGTAGAAGTCGGGCGCCGCGGCAAGCTCGATCTCGGCAAGCGCTTCCACCCGGGTGCAGCCGAGATCGGCGAGGCGCGCGGCGGCTTCCTCAACCAGTGCCCGGCCAAGCCCGCGCCGCCGGGCGGACGAATCGACGTGAAGAAAGGTGATGCGGCCGAGCGGCGCGTCCTCCTGCACGAGCGGCACCGCATGAAAGCTGCACAGGCCAAGGAGCGCCCCGCCTTCGTCCGCCACCAACGGCGGCTCGCCTGCCTTGCGCATGGCGGATATGCGGGCGGCGAGCGCCTTGGCATCGTCGCTGCCGATCAGCGCAGCCAGAGCTTCGGCGTCGGCGGGCCGCGCTTCGCGGATCTTCAGAATGGCGCGTGGCGCCGGTGGCGGAGGAGGCGGTTCGGGAGGCGGCGGGGGAGGGGGAGCCGGCACTTCCTCCCCTGTGTCTACCACGCGCAGCTTGGGTCCGGCTCGGGGCGCTGACGTCTTTGCCTTCGGTTTGGCTTTCCCCCCGCTTCTGGGAACAGGTGTCCGCTCGTCATTCGCGGGCGCCGCGCCCGCGGCAGCGGCAAGGAGGCTGCTTTTCCAGTCGGCCGTCGCGCCCTTGCGCAGGAACGCCTCGATCTCTTCCGGCGTCGCCGTCAACAATCCGTCGGCGCCGAAGCCGAACACCTCGCGGTCGGACGCGCCGTCCTTTAATCCGTAGCGGCCATAGTCGCCGGTGCCGGGCGTTCGCTTGCGCGACTTCACCAGCTTGCAGCCGCGGTTGGCGGCCATGCTTTTCAGCATCAGGTCGCGGTCGGCGTCACTTGCCATGATTGGAAAACGCGCGGAGGCGCGGTTGGTGGCGCGTCATTGCCGCCGTCGGGATTAGACGGGTGATGGACGCAAAAAAGGCCGGCGGCGGGAGAGGAAACCGCCGCCGGCCGAGCAAACGCTTTTACGCGTCCTGCTTGTTCTTGTTGGACGAACCGCTCTTGGTCGAGCTGCTCTTTTCCGACGTTTCGCTGCCGCCGGTGCGGCCGCGGACCAGCGGGATCGCAGCGGCGGCGAGTGCGCCGACAATGGCTGCGCCGGCTGCGGCTGCGGTTTTCGGATTCTCGCGGGCGTAGTCGGCAATCTTGCCGGCCTGCGCGGAAATGCCGCTGGCAAAGCCTTGCTGCTGCTGGCCCTGGGCCTGCGAATTTTCTTCCGACTGGCTCGGGCCGGCGTGGGGCATTGCGGAACTGGGGATGTGCGACATCGTCGTGATACTCCGTTACAAGAAAGGGACGGCGGCGGAACGGTCTGCTCCGGTCAGGGTTCCGGCGAATCGACGGGCCGTTTGGGAGATCGCGACCAGTTGTGATATGATCGGCGGGACCAGAAGAAGGAGCCGCCTGCCATGTCGCTTCTCGTTTTCCTCTTCCTCACCGCCGCCGATCCCACGCCGCCTCCGGCCGATCCGAAGCCGGCAATGGCGATCGACGAAGTCGGAATGCCGGTCGATAAGAAAGACAAAAAGGGCAAGGGCGTCCTCACCGGGCCCGGCGCCACGTGCGACGCAAGCTCCGCCGGCCGTTTCGCGATCAGCGAACAAGGGATGCCCGCCGATAAGAAGCGGTCGGTGAAGCACGGCAAATCGACGCCCAAGCTTTTCCGCGCCACCGGTCGGTCGTGCTCGGATGCCGCCTCGCGCATGGCTATCGACGAGGTCGGCAAGGGGAAAACTGTTCTAACGGGCGGCGGACGCGATTGCGACGATGCGAACGGCGCCTGCCGCGCTTCCGCTTGCGCAGTTGGTGCCCGCATCGCCATCACCGAAACGGGTCAAGTGATGGAGCCAAAGAAGGGCAAGCCGTCCGCCATCCTCGCCTCCTCGTCGTCCGGAGCAGCAAGCGCCGAATGCCCTTCTTCGGAGGATCGTGGAGCGCAGGCCGGCAAAAAGAAGGGAAAATCCGGCAAGAAGTCGAAGTAGCCGGTTTCAGCTTCGGCAGGTCCAGCTTCCCTGATGGCGCTGGATCGGCTTCGCCGAATCGCCGCCGACGGTGATTCCGGCAAGCGTCGCCACGCTGCCCACTGTTGCGCCTTCCGGCGGCTTGAGGCCGATGCTTACGGTTGCGCCCGGGCCTTCGAAATAGCCGCCGATCGGACCTACCGGCCCGGCGATGCGCAGCCGAACCGGCTTGCCGTCGATGTTCGCGGCTGCGCCCGCGTCGCCCGCGACAAGGAGCAGGTTGCTGCCCTCGGTCAGCCGGCACAAGCGGCCGGTGCGAAGATCCGCCGGCACCTGATCCTCGCGCAGAAGCTCCAGGCGGCGCGGCGCGGCTTCGCGTTCCTCCTCCGGCACCTGGGCGATGGCCTCGATTCGGTTGGCGAGTTCGGCCGCGGTGGGGTCGCCGATCGGCGTGTTCGACGGTTCGTTCGAGCCGCAGGAGGCGGCCAGCAGGGCGAGCGAAAGGGCGGCTGGGGGCATGCGCATAGGGAGTGAACGGCTGGCCGCGGCGAAGGGTTGCCGCGCGACTCTCGGCCGGTCCTCGCTTGCCGAAAAAGCAAGCTCGAATTGCTTCGCTTCGGCGCATCCTTTTGCGGCGGAAAACGGTGAATGTTTGATTTACCCCCTTGGCGGGGAAAGGCAGGTGAGGCACTATGGATGGTGGCGCTGCCGAGGGGGTGACGCTAGAACTTGTAGGCGACGCTGCCGACACCATATCGGTTCGGCAAGCGGTTCGATGCTGCCCTGTGGATATCGGGGGCAGTTTGAAATGAAGCGCCCGCACCCCCGCGACAATGGCTAAAGGTGGGTTAATTCCCGCTGGAACGGAATAAGAACAAGGGGTAGGATGATGGATCTAAGCGGCAGCAGCGAAATCGGATCGGGCGACGTGACGATCGGCGAGGAAGTGATCGGTTCCAAGACCATCCGGAAGGTGCGCTTTCCGGTGACGGTCGACCATAGCCGCGACTCGCTTCTGACCGAGTTCGGCAAGGACACGCTTCAGGACCGCTATCTGCTTCCGGGCGAATCCTACCAGGATCTGTTCGCCCGCGTCTCCTCGGCCTATGCCGACGATGCCGAGCACGCCCAGCGCGTTTACGATTATATGTCGAAGCTGTGGTTCATGCCGGCGACGCCCGTTCTGTCCAACGGCGGCACCGGCCGCGGTTTGCCCATCTCCTGCTACTTGAACTCGGTTTCGGACAGCCTGGAAGGCATTGTCGGCACCTGGAACGAGAATGTCTGGCTCGCCTCGCGCGGCGGCGGCATCGGCACCTATTGGGGCAATGTCCGCGGCATCGGCGAGCCGGTCGGCCTCAACGGCAAGACCAGCGGCATCATCCCGTTCGTCCGCGTGATGGACAGCCTCACCCTGGCGATCAGCCAGGGCTCGCTGCGCCGCGGCTCGGCCGCCGTCTATCTCGACGTGTCGCACCCGGAGATCGAGGAGTTCCTCGAAATCCGCAAGCCCAGCGGCGACTTCAACCGCAAGGCATTAAACCTCCACCACGGCGTGCTGATCTCCGACGCCTTCATGGAGGCGGTCCGCGACGGTTCGGAATGGGCGCTGACCAGCCCCAAGGACGGCTCGGAGCGCGCCAAGGTCGACGCCCGCGCCTTGTTCCAGAAGCTGGTCGAGACCCGCCTCGCGACCGGCGAGCCCTACATCATCTTCATCGACCAGGTGAACCGGTCGATGCCGCGCCACCA
>DASWNT010000027.1:0-93969 GCA_036399095.1 Allosphingosinicella sp. | reverse complement strand
CGTAGTCGAGCGACGCGCCGGATCGGTCACGGCGATGTGCCCGGCCTCGTGGAGCAGATCGCCGGGCCAGACGAGCCGCTCGGGATCGACCGCCAGCGTGCCGCGGCGAACGGCGATGCCGGGCAGGAACGTGCCGCCGGCGATCGCCGCGGTCTCGGCAGCGATGCCGATGCGGGCCAGGAAGGCGAGGATCTCGCCGGTCACGGGCAAGTCATAGGGGCGCTGCATGCCGCCAGGCTAGCGGCGGAGAACTCAAACAGAAAGGGCGGCCCGTCGCCGGACCGCCCTTCGTAGCTGTGGAGCCGCGCGCGCCTTAGCGCTTCGAGAACTGGAAGCTGCGGCGCGCCTTGGCGCGGCCGTACTTCTTGCGCTCGACCGCGCGGCTGTCGCGGGTCAGGAACCCGGCAGCCTTGACCGGCGCGCGCAGGATCGGCTCGAACTTGGTCAGCGCCTGGGCGATGCCGTGCTTGACCGCGCCGGCCTGGCCCGAGAGCCCGCCGCCCTTGACGGTGCAGACCACGTCATACTGGCCGTCGCGCTCCGCGACGCCGAACGGCTGGTTGATGACGAGGCGCAGCGTCGGACGCGCGAAATAGACTTCCTGGTCGCGGCCGTTGATCGTGATCTTGCCCGAGCCGGGCTTGATCCAGACGCGGGCGACGGCGTCCTTGCGGCGGCCGGTGGCATAGGCGCGGCCGTAAGCGTCGAGCTCCTGCTGGCGCAGCGGCATCGTCGAGACGGCCGGAGCGGCAGGCGCGTTCAGATAGTCGTCGGCACTGGCCGGCGCGCCCGCGGGCGCTTCACCGGCGGCGATGGCGCCGAGATCGGAGAGGGACTGGCGGTTGTCGGACATTATGCGCCCACCTTGTTCTTGCGGTTCATGCCCGCAACGTCGAGGGTTTCGGGGTTCTGGCCGCCGTGGGGATGATCGGTGCCATTGTAGAGGTGGAGGTGACGCATCTGCTCACGGCCGAGCGGGCCGCGCGGGATCATGCGCTCAACCGCCTTTTCAAGCACGCGCTCCGGGAAGCGGCCTTCCAGCACCTTGCCGGCGGTGACGCCCTTGATGCCGCCGGCATAGCCGGTGTGGCGGTAATAGACCTTGTCGTTGAGCTTCTTGCCGGTGAAGCGCACCTTGTCCGCGTTGATCACGATGACGTGATCGCCGATGTCGGCGTGCGGGGTGAACAACGCCTTGTGCTTGCCGCGCAGGATGTTCGCGATGATCGTGGCGACTCGGCCGACAACCAGACCGTCGGCATCGATCAGATGCCATTTCTTCTCCACCTCGGAAGCTTTCGCCGCCTTGGTGGTCTTCATCAGCGCCTTCATGGGCCCGAGACCTTCTTCTAAATGAACGGCGCCGCCCATGGCCTTGAAAAGCCGGAGGCGGCGCTACAAGCGGCCAATTGCCCGCAGCCCGCCAGAAAGTCAAGAAAATCGCGGCTTTGACGAGAGGTAAAATGATACCGCTTGCTCAGCGGGTCTCCGTTGCGACCCACTTCGCATAGGCGGGAAGCGCTTGCGCGACGGGCCAAACAACGGCGGCGGGAACGTCGTAGCTGTGCAGTTCGGCCAGGCGGGCGATCAGCGCTTCGGCAAGGTCGGCGCGGGTTTTGAACAGGGCGGGGACTTCTTCGGCCTCCTCAACGGCGCCTTGCCAGCGGTAGATCGAATGGCACGGCGCCAGGATATTGGCGCAGGCGGCGAGGCGTTCTTCGATCAAGGTGCGGGCGATGGTCTGCGCTTCTTCGGGCGAGCCGAAAACGGCGTAGACGGTGACGATCACGCCCGCCGCTCGCCCAGCCGGTGCGCGGCGACCAGTACGGTGCCGAGCAGCAGCGCCGCCATGCCCTGGTGCGCGGCGGCGATGTGGATGTCGACGCCGGTGAGCAGCGTGAAGATGCCGAGCAGGATCTGGGTCAGAACGGCGAGGATCAGCAGCGCCGCTTCCAATGGGTGCCCTCGTTTCCAGGCGGTGCGGGCGAAAAGGAGGGCCGCGGCGGCGAACACAAAGGCGAGCCAGCGGTGGACGAACTGCACCACGATCGGATTGTCGACGAAGTTGCGCAGGAACGGATCCAGCATGGGCGCGCCGGCGGGGAACCATTCGTCGCCCATCTTCGGCCAGCTCGAAAACGCATAGCCCGCCTCCAGCCCCGCGACATAGGCGCCGAACAGGAATTGCAGCGCGAGCAGCGACAATAGCCAGATTGCGGAGGTCGGCATCCGCGCCGGGCGGGTGGCGCCATCGGCGGCGAGGCGCTTCAAGTCCATCGCGACCCAGATCAGGGCACCGAAGATGGTGAAGGCGGTTAGCAGGTGAACGGCCAAGCGGATGTGGCTGACCTCCGGCCGGTCGACCAGCCCGGAAGCGACCATCCACCAGCCGATCGCCCCCTGGGTGCCGCCGAGCAGGAGAAGGAGGACCAGCTTCCAGCCATAACCACTGGGGATCGCCCGCTTCACCGCGAACCACAGCAAGGGGAGCGCGAAGGCGAGGCCGATCACCCGGCCAAGCAGCCGGTGGATATATTCCCAGAAATAGATGTTCTTGAACTCGGAGAGCGTCATCCCCGTGTTGATCTTCTGATATTGGGGGCTCTGCCGGTAGAGCTCGAAGGCATCCTGCCAGGCTTGGTCGCCGACCGGGGGCAGGGTGCCGGTGATCGGCTCCCAACGGGTGATCGACAGACCCGATTCGGTAAGCCGCGTGATCCCGCCGACGACGATCATCACGAAGACGAGGGCCGCCACGGCAAGCAGCCAATTGGCAATGGCCTGGGGGCGCGTTTCGGGCGGTGCAGCGGCAGCGATCGTGGCCATCGCCGGGCATATGGGCCCGCGCATTTTTCCGCGCAACTTTTCTGCGCATGTAATGTTGTATCTTCTCGGCAAGCGGATTATAGAAGCCGCACCAAGGGAGCAGAGAAGAAGACGATGTTCGCCAACGCGGCGCGGAACGGAACAATGGACCGGGTGGGCATTGCCCTCTCGGGGCTTTGCCTCGTTCATTGCCTGGCGAGTGCGATCTTTGTTGCCGTTGTCGCTTCGGCCGGCGGGCTGCTTCTCGATCCGATCGTTCATGAGGTCGGACTGGTTCTCGCAATCCTGCTTGGCTCCCTGGCGCTTGGTCGCGGCATTTGGGAGCATGGCTTCATGATGCCCTCCGCCGTGGGCGGCCTTGGGCTTGGCGTCATGGCAGGGTCGATGATGCTGGAACATGGCGGATCGAGCACGATCTACACGGTGATCGGCGTTTTGATCCTTGCGCTCGGCCACGATCTTAACCGTCGGGCGGTGATCTGATCCTGCCGCCCCGCGCCACGCGCGCGACCTTGCCCCCCAACTGCCAAAGCCCTACCTAGGCGCGATGGCCGGCCCGCATCACCACCACAGTCACGAGGGCGCGTCGCTGACGAGCGCCGCCCAGTCCACCATGGAGCGCTCCGGCGAGCAATGGACGCAGATGCGCGCCGCCGTGTTCGAGGCGCTTGCCAGCTTCGACCGTCCTGCCTCGGCCTATGACATTGCCGACAAGGTGTCGAAGGACCAGGGCCGCCGAGTCGCCGCCAACAGCGTCTACCGAATCCTCGATCTGTTCGTCGGCTCCAACCTCGCCCGCCGGGTAGAGAGCGCCAACGCGTATGTGGCTAACGATCATCCCGGTTGCCTGCACGACTGCATCTTTCTGATCTGCGACACCTGCGGCAACACCACCCATCTCGACGACGACAAGCTGTCGGGCGGCGTCCGCGCCGCGGCCAAGCAGGCCGGCTTCTCGCCCCAGCGCCCGGTGATCGAAGTTCGCGGCACCTGCCCGGATTGCAACGAGGCTTGATCGCGCGCGTCCGCGCGATCTGCACGGATCATGGTCCTTTTCCTCATTCGACACTGCCGCCGCTTTGGGCTAGGCGGTCGGGCTGAAATAACAGGCTATTTCCGATGACCGACCGCCCCCACACGCCCTTGCTGGATACGGTGCCGACGCCCGTGGAGCTGCGCACGCTGCAGCACGATCAGCTTCGCCAGCTCGCCGACGAGCTTCGCGAGGAGATGATCTCGGCCGTGTCCGTCACCGGCGGGCACCTCGGCGCGGGCCTTGGCGTGGTCGAGCTGACCACCGCCATTCACTACGTCTTCGACACGCCGCGCGACCGGCTGATCTGGGATGTCGGCCACCAGGCCTACCCGCACAAGATCCTCACCGGACGGCGCGATCGCATCCGGACGCTTCGGCAGGGGGGCGGCCTCAGCGGCTTCACCAAGCGCAGCGAGAGCGAATACGACCCGTTCGGCGCGGCGCACAGTTCGACCTCGATCTCGGCGGCGCTGGGCTTCGCCATCGCCAACAAGCTTGCAGGCGAACCGGGCCGCGCGATCGCGGTGATCGGTGACGGCGCCATGTCGGCCGGCATGGCCTATGAGGCGATGAACAACGCCCAGGCCGCCGGCAACCGGTTGATCGTCATCCTGAACGACAACGACATGTCGATCGCGCCGCCGGTGGGCGGGCTTTCGGCCTATCTCGCGCGGCTGGTGTCTTCCAGCCCGTTCCTGTCCTTGCGCGATTTCGCCCGGCGGGTGGCGCGGCGTCTGCCCGATCCCCTCCACCGTGCGGCGCGCAAGGCGGACGAATTCACCCGCGGTTGGGTCACCGGCGGCACGCTCTTCGAGGAGCTCGGCTTTTATTATGTCGGCCCGGTCGACGGTCACAATATCGAGCAGCTCGTCCAGATACTCGAGAATGTCCGCGATGCCGACGAAGGCCCGATGCTGGTCCACGTCGTCACCAAGAAGGGCAAAGGCTACGGGCCCGCCGAAGCGGCCGCCGACAAATATCACGGCGTCCAGAAGTTCGACGTGATCTCGGGCGAGCAGGCCAAGGCCCCCGCGGGCCCGCCGAGCTACACCGGCGTGTTTGCCACTGCTCTCCTCTCGGAAGCGGAGCGGGACGAGAAGGTGGTGGCGATCACCGCCGCGATGCCGTCCGGCACGGGCCTGGACAAGTTCGAAGCCAAGTTCCCGGAGCGCACCTTCGACGTCGGCATTGCGGAGCAGCATGCGGTAACCTTCGCCGCGGGCCTCGCCGCCCAAGGCTATCGCCCGTTCTGCGCAATCTATTCCACCTTCCTGCAGCGCGCTTACGATCAGGTCGTGCACGATGTCGCCATCCAGAACCTGCCGGTACGCTTCGCGATGGATCGCGCCGGCCTGGTCGGTGCCGACGGCGCGACCCATGCCGGCAGCTTCGACCTCGCGTACCTTTGCACCTTGCCCAACATGGTCGTGATGGCTGCGGCGGATGAGGTGGAACTGGTTCACATGGTCCATACCATGGCCCTGCACGACAGCGGCCCGTCGGCGGTGCGCTACCCGCGCGGCAACGGCATCGGCCTTGCCCTGCCCGAGGTTCCGCAGCGGCTGGATATCGGCAAGGGCCGGGTGGTCAAGGAAGGCAAAAAGGTGGCCATCCTCTCCCTCGGCACTCGGCTCGAGGAAGCAATGAAGGCCGCCGAAACGCTGGAAGCTCGCGGCCTCTCCACCACCGTGGCCGACCTGCGCTTCGCCAAACCGCTGGACGAAGAGCTGATCCGCCGCCTCCTCACCAGCCACGAAGTCGCCGTGACGGTGGAAGAAGCGGCGATCGGCGGCTTCGGCGCGCACGTCCTCACCATGGCGTCCGACCAGGGCTTGATCGACGCGGGCCTCAAGCTGCGCACCATGCGGCTCCCGGACGTCTTCCAAGACCACGACAAGCCGGAAAGGCAGTATGCCGACGCCGGCCTGGACGCGGCGGGCATCGTCGACACCGTTTTGAAGGCGCTGCGCCACAACAGCACCGCCGTTATCGAAGGCGCCCGGGCTTAAAGGGCTATTCGCTCTCGGCGGGGCGTGGCACCAACATCCTGTTGTTCACGCAAAGGCGCAAAGGAGCGGCGATGCAGGATGTGGATGAGCTTGCGCGTATCGCCGTCGACTGCGGCTTTAAGATTCACAAGGAGCTTGGGCCGGGCCTGCTCGAGTCAGTGTACGAGGCTTTGATGGCGGCAAGCCTGCAGCGGGCCGGGTTGAAGGTTGAGCGGCAGAAGCCGATTTATATCGAGTTCGACGGCATGAGCCTGGGCGAAGGCTTCCGAGCCGACATCATCGTAGAGGGTAGGTTGATCATTGAGATCAAGTCGGTCGACCGGCTGGCGCCGGTCCATGGCCGGCAACTGCTGACCTATCTGCGGCTCACCCAGCAGCCCCTGGGGCTGCTCATGAACTTTGGTGGCGAGACCTTCAAGGAAGGCGTCAAGCGTGTGGCAAACAACCACAGTTCCTTTGCGCCTTTGCGCCTTTGCGTGAACCAAGCGGCTAATGAGCCGCCACCCGCGCAATGAAGCATCGCACCGATCAGATGCTCGTCGATCGGGGCCTCGCGGAGAGCCGGGCGAAGGCGCAGGCTTTGATCATGGCGGGGCTCGTCTTCTCGGGCGAGCGGAAGATCGACAAGGCGGCGCAACCTCTTGCTTCGGAGGCGCCGCTCGAGGTTCGGGGGAAGGAGCATCCGTGGGTGTCGCGGGGCGGGATCAAGCTTGCTCATGCGCTGGAGCATTTCGGCTGGGACGTAACGGGCGCGGTTGCGCTGGACGTCGGGTCCTCCACCGGCGGGTTTACCGATGTGCTGCTTCACGCGGGCGCGGCGAAGGTTTTCGCAGTGGACGTCGGCACCAACCAGCTTGCCTGGAAGCTCCGGCAGGATCCGCGCGTGGTGGTGCATGAGCAGACGAACGCCCGCTATTTGACGGAGGGGATCGTCACCGAGCCGGTCGATATTGTCGTCTGCGATGCGAGCTTCATCGGCCTCGCCAAGGTGCTCGACACCGCCATCGATTTCGCCAAACCCGGGGGCCGGCTGCTTGCGCTGGTCAAGCCGCAGTTTGAGGCGGAGCGCGGCGAAATTGGCAAGGGCGGCGTGGTGCGCGACCCTGGAGTCCACGAGCGGGTCTGCGCGGCAGCGGCCGATTGGGTGCGCTCGCGCGGCTGGACGGTGGAGGGGGTGGTGCAAAGCCCGATCACCGGTCCGGAAGGCAATGTCGAGTTCCTCCTCGCCGCCCGCAAAGAGGCCGAAGCTGCCGCTACCGCATGAATGCCGTAGAAGCGCATGCGGGCTTGATCCGGCGTCCGGCGCCCGTTAGCGCGCCCCTGTGGTTAAACCCCGGATTTTCCTGACCCTCGCGCTTATGGGCCTGCTCGCCGCCTGCGGGAAGGGCGACGGCGAGGCCAAGGGCAAAGGCAATCGCCAGCCGCCGCTCGTTAAGGTGGAGCCGGCAACGAGCCAGCGATTCGTGGAAACGGTGGAAGCGGTCGGCACCGCAAACGCCAACGAACAGGTGACCATCACCGCCCAGGTTACCGAGCGGCTCGTCCGCTTGGGCTTCGACGACGGCAGCTTCGTGCGCCGCGGCCAGATGATCGCGGTGCTTTCGCAAGGCCAGCAAACCGCCGCGCTGGCCGAAGCGCAGGCCCGGCAGCGCGAGGCGCAGCAGCAGCTTTCCCGCATCACCACCCTTCGCAAGCGCGGCTTCGCGACCAAGGCAAGTGAGGACGCGCAGATCGCCGCCGCCGCCGCCGCGCGCGCACAGGCCGGTGGGGTGCAGGCCCAGATCAGCGAGCGGGTGATCACCGCGCCCTTTTCCGGCTTCGCCTCGCTTCGCAACATTTCGGTGGGCGCGGTGGTGAGCAGCGGCACGGAAATCGCAACGATCAGCGACATTTCCACCATCAAGCTTGATTTCCCGGTGCCGGAGACGGCGCTTGCCGCGCTTCGCCCCGGCCTCACCATCGAAGCGCGTTCGGCAGCCTACCCGGACGTGCCGTTTCGCGGTCAGATTGCAACGGTGGATCAGGTGATCGATCCGAACACCCGCGCCGTCACCGTCCGTGCGCGCCTTCCAAATCCGGATAACCGCTTGAAACCCGGCATGCTGCTCACCGTCTCCATCGAGACGGCGCCGCGCATGGGAATTTCGGTGCCCGAACTCGCCATCGTCGGCGAAGGCGAAAGCCGCTTCGTCTACGTCATCCAGAATGGCATGGCGAAGCGGGTGGCGGTGCGCACGGGTCTTCGCGCCGGCGGCCGGGTCGAAATCCTCGAAGGCCTTCAGCCGGGCCAGCCGGTAGTCACCGAAGGCGTGGTCAAGTTGTCCGAAAATATGAAGGTGCGGGTTGCCGGGCCGAATGCCGGCGGCCGCGCGGCGGGCGGGGCGGCGGGGGCGCCGAAGCAGGCCGCGCCGCCGAATGGGGGACAAAAGGCCGCGGCGCCGTGAAGATTTCGGACGTCTCGGTAAGGCGGCCGGTTTTCGCCGCCGTCCTGTCGATGCTGATCGCCGTGATCGGCCTCGTCGGCTTCTTCGGCCTTTCGGTGCGCGAATATCCGGACGTCGATCCGCCGGTGGTCTCCGTTCAGACCCAATATATCGGCGCGGCGGCGAGCGTGGTCGAGACGCGCGTCACGCAGGTGCTCGAGGACCAGCTTTCCGGCGTCGAGGGCCTGCAGACGATTACCTCTCGAAGCCAGGACGGTTCGTCCAACATCACTATCGAATTCTTCCCCGGCCGGCCCATCGAAAGCGCCGCCAGCGACGTCCGCGACCGCGTCGGCGCCGCTCTGGGCAATCTTCCCGACGACATTCGTCCGCCCGAAGTGCGCAAGGTCGATGCAGACGCCTCCCCCATCCTGTTCCTGGTGGTGTCGAAACCCGGCTGGTCGCGCCTGGAACTCTCCGATTATGTCGATCGAAACCTCCTCGACCGCTTCTCGGCGATCGAAGGGGTCGCGCGCGTCTTCGTCGGCGGCGAGGCACGGCCGGCGATGCGTATCTGGATGCAGCCGGCGCGCCTCGCGGCATACGGCCTGACGCCGGGCGATCTTGAAAGCGCGCTTCGGCGCCAGAATGTCGAGCTTCCCGCCGGCCGTCTGGAATCGGCGCAGCAAAACGTCACGCTTCGCGTCGACCGGCCATTCGCCAGCGCCCAGCAATTCGGCCAGCTCGTTATCGGCCGCGGCAGCGACGGTTATCTGGTGCGCTTGAGCGACGTCGCACGGGTCGAGCAGGGGCCGGAGAACCCCTACGCCGCCTTCCGGCTGAACGGCGAGCCCGCCGTCGGACTCGGCATCGTTCGGCAATCCGGCGCCAACACCCTGGCCGTCGCCGACGCCGCCAAGCAGGCCGCCGAGGCGCTGAAGCCGACCTTGCCGGAGGGCATGACACTGGTGGTCGGTTCGGACGAAAGCCTGTTCATCAGCCGCGCGATCGATAAGGTTTGGGTGACGCTTGCCGAGGCGGCGGTGCTGGTGGTGCTGGTCATCTACCTGTTCCTCGGCAATTGGCGTGCGACTTTGATCCCGGCGGTGACGGTGCCGCTCTGCCTGCTCGCCAGCTTCGCGGTGCTGTGGATGTTCGGCTTCTCGATCAACCTCCTCACCCTGCTCGCCATGGTGCTGTCCATCGGCATCGTCGTCGACGATGCCATCGTTGTGCTCGAAAACGTCTACCACAGGATCGAGGAAGGGGAGCCGCCGCTCGCCGCCGCGTACGAAGGTACGCGGCAAGTCGGCTTTGCCATCGTTTCGACCACTCTGGTCGTTTGCGCGGTGTTCGTGCCGATCATGTTCATCGCCGGCCAGACCGGCCTGCTGTTCCGCGAACTTGCCGCGGCGATGATCGGCGCCGTCGCTTTCTCCGGCTTCCTGGCGCTCAGCCTTGCGCCGATGCTCTGCTCCAAGCTTTTGAAATATCAGGAGCGCGGCCGCTTCGCCCAGTGGGTCGACAACCGCTTCCGCAGCCTGGAAGCTTTCTACGCCCGCCGGCTCGACTGGTCGATCCGCAAGCCGCTCATTCCGACCGCCATTATTGCGCTGTTCCTTGCGGGCGCCGCCGGCCTGTTCTTCACCCTTCAGTCGGAACTGGTGCCGGCGGAGGATGTCGGCATCCTCTCCGCCACCGTCACCGCGCCGGAAGGCACCGGTTACGAGCAGATGGACCGCTACATGCTCGACGCGCAGGGCAAGCTCCTGCCGCTGGTCGAGAAGGGCTCGGTCCGCGCCCTTATCCAGCGCACGCCGGGCGGCTTCGGCCCGAGCGATGATTTCAACAGCGGCAACTTCACCATCTTCCTCAAGAACTGGGAAGACCGGGAGGAGACGACCCAGGACGTGGTCGCGCTCGTCAACCGGGCGCTCGGCCAGCTTCCGGCGGTGCGCGGCAACGCCCAGGTGCGCTCGTCGATCGGCGGGCGGGGGCGGGGCCAGCCGATCAGCTTCGTGATCGCCGGCGCGACTTATGCCGAGCTTGCCCGCGCCCGCGACCGCATCCTCGCCGCGGCGGCCGAAAATCCGGGCATCGTCAACCTCGACAGCGATTATAAGGAAACCAAGCCGCAGCTGCGCATCGCTGTCGACACTGCCCGGGCCGGAGATCTCGGCGTGTCGGTGGAGGATGTGTCCAACGCTCTCCAGTCGCTGCTCGGCTCGCGACGCGTGTCCACCTATGTAGATCGCGGGGAGGAATATCGCGTGGTGGTGCAGGCCGAGCAGGGCGCCCGATCCACCCGCTCCGACCTCCAGTCGATCCATGTGCGCAGCCGCACCGGTGCCTTGATCCCGCTTACTAACCTCGTCACCGTTTCCGACACTGCGGGGGCGCGCGATCTCGGCCGCTACAACAAGATGCGGGCGATTACCCTGTCCGGCGGCCTTGCCCCCGGTTTCTCACTGGGCGAAGCTTTGACCTTCCTGGAAGCGCAGGCCGCAGCGGCACCGGAAGTAATCGCCGTCGGCTATCGCGGCGAGAGCCAGAGCTTCCGCGAAGCCGGCAGCTCGATCATCCTCGTCTTCGGCCTCACCATCCTGATCATCTACCTGCTGCTCGCGGCGCAGTTCGAAAGCTTCGTTCACCCGGCGGTGATCATCACCACCGTGCCCTTGGCCGTCGGGGGCGGCATCGTCGGCCTCGCCGCAATGGGCCAAACATTGAACCTCTACAGCCAGGTCGGCATCGTCATGCTGGTCGGGCTCGCGGCCAAAAACGGCATTCTGATCGTTGAATTCGCCAACCAGCTTCGCGACGAAGGCCGCGACATCGGCCAGGCGATCCGCGAAGCCTCGGCGCGCCGCCTTCGCCCGATCCTGATGACCTCCATCGCCACCGTGGCGGGCGCGGTGCCGCTGATGATCGCGTCCGGCGCGGGCGCGGCGGCGCGGCAGGCGATCGGCGTGGTGATCGTGTTCGGCGTCTCCATTTCCACCGTGATCACGCTTTTCCTAATCCCACTCCTTTATTCCCGCCTTGCGCGCTATACGGGCTCGCCGCTCGCCGTGACGCGCAAGCTCGAGGCGGAGCTTGCCGCGCATGACGGCAGGGGCCCGGAGCCCGCTCCGGCCGAATAGGAGAAGCACCTTATGACCGGTATCGCGTCCCGCTCGCAGCTCCGGATGTCGTTCCTGCGCTACGCCCTGGTGACGGTGCCGCTTGTGCTTCTGCTAGGTACCCTGTCGGGTACGGTTGCGGGTTCGGGCTACGGCAATCCCTGGTTCGACGCCCTGGCCAAGCCCGAACTGATGCCGCCCGGCTGGGTATTCGGTGCCGCCTGGACCTTGCTCTACATCTGCCTTGGTCTTGCACTGGCGCTGGTGCTCCACGCCCGCGGCGCGCGTGGGCGCGGCCTCGCGGTCGGTATCTTTCTGGCCCAATTGGTCCTCAACTACGCCTGGTCGCCGATCTTCTTCGCCGCGCACCAGGTCGGGCTCGCCTTGGTCGTCATCGTGCTAATGATCGTCCTCGCAGCCATCGCGGCGCTGCTGTTCGCCCGCATCCGCAAGGCTGCCGGGCTGCTGATGGTGCCCTATCTTGCGTGGCTGTTCTTTGCCGCATTCCTTACCTGGCAGATCGGCGAATTGAACCCGGATGCGTCGCAACTTGTACCGCCGCAAGCGAGTGCCGATATACCGCTTTGAGTTTTCCGCCTGGCGAAAGGCCCCGAGATGCAATCCCAGAACCGCTTGTTCGACGATTTCGTGAAAATGATGAACGGCGCCGCCGGCACATTCGCGGGCATGACCCGCGAGGCGGAAGGCGCCTTTCGCGAGCGCGCGCGCGATTGGATCGGCGGGCTGGACATCGTCAGCCGCGAGGAGTTCGAGGCGGTAAAGGCGATTGCAGTTGCCGCGCGCGAGGAAGCGACTCTGCTGAAGGCGCGGCTGGACGCACTGGAAGCAGGCGCCGGATCTTCGGGCGCAACAGAGGCCTGATTATCCACAACATATTGTGGGGTGACACGGAACCTCCCTTGCGCGGCAGGGGAGGCACAGGCACGTTCGCACGTGCACAAAGAGGAATGCGAGCAGGGTGATGAACGTGGATGAATTCGAGCTGGAGCGCGACACCAACGCGCCGATCGACATGCTCGAACAATATTTCTCCGCCCACGGCTGGACGTCCGAGCGCTCGGACGACGAGATCGTCGCCAACTTCCAGGGCAGCTGGGCGCAGTATGAGTTGCGGGCGATCTGGCGCGATGACGATAATTGCCTGCAATTTCTTGCACTTCCCGACATCCGCGTCGCAAGCGACAAGCGGGCGGCGGTTTATGAAACGATCGGCCTGATCAACGAGCAGCTCTGGCTCGGCCACTTCGAGCTTTGGGCGACCTCGGGCCTGGTCCTTTTCCGCCACGCGGCCTTGCTGGAGGGCGACGAAGGGCCGGTGCTTTCCCTCGCGCAGGCGGAGACGTTGGTGGAAGCGGCGATCGAGGAATGCGAGCGCTTCTACCCCGTGTTCCAGTTCGTTCTTTGGGCCGGCAAAACGCCGCAGGAAGCGATCGCCGCCGCGCTGATTGAAACGCAGGGCGAGGCGTAAGGCGGCGGCGGTGGCGCCCTGGGCCTATAGATCGTGGTGGTGTTGAAAACCGCCATGCCCACGCTTTTGCCGTCGAAATCGCTTTATCTGCTCGGCTGCGGCAACATGGCCGGAGCGATGCTGCAAGGCTGGCTCGACGCGGGGCTGGACCCGGAGCAGGTGACGGTGATCCGCCCGAGCGGCGCGCCCGCGCCCGGCGGCGTCCGCGTCCTCACCGCGCCGCCGGCGGGCGAGACGGCGCACATCCTGCTGCTCGGCATGAAGCCGCAAAAGCTTGGCGAAGCGGCGCCGGCGGCGGAGAAGCTGATCGGTCCGAACACCACCGTCATTTCCATTCTTGCGGGCGTTGAGCTGGCAACGCTGCGCGCGCGCTTCCCGGGAGCCGGGAAGATCGTCCGGGCGATGCCGAACACGCCGGTCGCGCTTCGGCTTGGAGTTACCAACCTGATCGCCGAAGGCGGCGCGGCCGATGTGGAAGTTGAGCGGCTGATGGGGGCGTTGGGTCATGCCGAGTGGTTCACCGACGAGGCGCTGTTCGCACTTGCCGGGCACTTGAGCGGCGCCGGGCCCGCATTCCTCTACCGCTTCATTGATGGGCTGGCGCAGGCCGGCACCCGCTTGGGCCTGCCCGCCGAGCAGGCAAGCCGCCTCGCCGCCGCGATGGTGGAGGGCGCGGCAACGCTTGCCGCCCGTCCCGGCGAAACGCCTGCCGAACTTGCTCGCCGGGTGGCGAGTCCCGGCGGCACCACCGAGGCGGGGCTGAAGGTGCTGGACGCGGACGGGGCGCTGAACGCCTTGCTGCTCGAAACGTTGGATGCGTCGCGGCGCCGAAGCCTGGAAATGGCCGAAGCAGCGCGGCAGGGCCTCTAAAGGAGAAGATCATGCGCATTCTCGACGTGGAGGCGGTGCCGGTGCGCGAAGCCTCCGAGATCACCGAGCATCTTGCGCCTGGCGAGGAGGTCCACGCCGCGTTCCGCTCGCCAAGCGCGGCGGTGCTGTTCACGGCGGCGCGGATCGTATTGGTCGAGCGCAACGCATTGCTGGACGAGAAAGTGGAAACCAGCTCCTTTTCCTACCGCGCAATGCGCCAGTTCGCCGTTGCCGAATCCGCTTCGGCGGGGGCGCGGGTGGCGCTCAAGATCTGGCTCGGGGCCGATCCCCAGCCGCTGCACCTGCGCGCGGCGGGCGACACCGATCTTCGGCCGCTTCAGCAATATCTTGCGACCAGGCTGGGTTAAGCCCGGCTACCACCACTATTGATCGCAGCGGCAGCGGCGCGCAGGATTGCGCTGCCGTTTAGATCAGCCGGGAAATCTCAATGCTCGCTCGTGTCGCCG
This sequence comes from Allosphingosinicella sp., assembly GCA_036399095.1. Lineage (GTDB taxonomy): Bacteria > Pseudomonadota > Alphaproteobacteria > Sphingomonadales > Sphingomonadaceae > Allosphingosinicella. The sequence goes on along the minus strand of DASWNT010000027.1, from coordinate 79,727 downwards.
CTATTCTCCTCGCCGTCGCCACGCCCGCGCTTGCGCAGGAAGCGTCCCCTTCGAACATCCTGCTGGTCGGCAACAAGGGCGAAGATACTCTGAGCTTCGTCGATCTGGCGACGGGGCGGGAGCTCGGACGGAGCGCAACGGGCAAGGCGCCGCATGAGATCGCGATATCGCCGGACGGGCGGCAGGCGGCAGTGGTCTCCTATGGCGGCACGAGCATCGACATCTTCCACATCGCCTCGCGCAAGAAGCTGCGCACGATCGACATCGCGCCCAATGCCGGTCCGCACGGTCTGGTGTGGCTGAAGGACGGGCGCCTGATCGCGACCACCGAGCGCAGCAAGTCTCTTACCATCATCGACACCGCCAAGGCCGACGCAGTCTCCTCCATTCAGACGGGGCAGGAGGGCACCCATATGGTTGCCGTGTCGCCGGATGGGCGGCTGGCTTTCACCGCCAATATCGGCTCCGCTTCGGTGTCGGTGATCGACCTTCATGAAGGGCGGAAAATCCGCGACGTGATTGTCGGCGGCGCGCCGGAAGGCATTGCGATCAGCCCCGACGGACACACCCTCTGGGTTGCCGATCTCGAAGGGGCGCGGGTGCAGGCGTTCGATGCCGCCCTGATCGCGGGCGCGGACGAGTCGCGCTTCCGTCCAGCCGTCGACATTCACGTGACGGTGAAGGATGGCACGGTGGAGGAGATCGATAAAGCCGTCGGCACGCCGCTCCAGGAGGCGCTTCGCCGACTACCCGGTTTGGGCAACATCACCGTGTTCGTCCGCCCCGGCGGCGCGACGATCCAGGCGGAAGCACGCGGCGCAACGATCGATCGGGCGCAGGTGGAGGCAATGCTTGCCCGGGTCGGCGCAACCTTCCCCAAGGGCCGCACCGAAGCGTCGCTCGGCATCCTCACAACCGCGCCCGTCGCGTCGGAGCCAACCGGCGAGCGGCCGATCCGGGTGGTTGTGACGCCGGACGGGCGCCAGGTGATCGTCTCCAACGCAGGCGCTGGAACGCTGACGGTGATCGACGCCCAGTCGCGCAACTTCCCGCGCAGGATCACCGTCGGCGGTCCGGACGCGGTACAGGTCACGATCCTGCTCTCACCCGACGGCAAGCGGCTCTTCGCCGCCGAGACGGGTAAGAACCAGGTCGCCGAAGTCGACCTTGCCACCGGAAAGGTGCTTCGCCGTTTACCGGCGGGCAAGCAGGGTGACGGTCTGGCGCTGGTGCCATGAAGCGCGGCGCTTCTGCACTGCTGCCGCTTTTGATTGCCAGCTGCGCGACCCCGTCCGCCGCCCCGGAAGCGGCGCACGGCAACCCGGTGATCGACGCCGACTTCGCCGATCCGGCGGTGCTGCGCGCCTCCGACGGCTTTTTCTACGCCTACGCCACCCAAACGGAGCGCGACGGACGGATGCTCAACATCCAGGTCGCCCGTTCGCGCGACTTGAAGGCCTGGAATCACCTTGGCGACGCGCTTCCGGCAAAGCCCGGCTGGGCGGCGAAGACGCAGGATTTCTGGGCCCCCCACGTTGCGGAGCATGAAGGGCGCTATATCCTTTATTATTCCGCCAAGCCGGACATCGCGCTGGAGGACAAGAAAAGCGGCCTCTGCCTCGCCGTCGCAACCGCGGCGCGGCCGGAAGGACCCTTCACCGACACCGGCAAGCCGCTCCAGTGCGGCGAGGGCTTCGTCAACATCGATCCGATGTCGTACGACGATCCCAGGACCGGCAAGCGGCTGCTCTACTGGGGCTCCGGCTTCGGGCCGATCAAGGTTCAGGAACTTGCGGGAGACCGCATCGCATTCGCCCCCGGCACCAAGCCGGTCGATCTCGTGCCGGTGGTGAAGACGGAAGATCCGGCCAATTACCAGCGCCTCGTCGAGGGCGCCTGGGTCCACTACCGTGCCCCCTTCTATTACCTGTTCCATTCAGGCGACAATTGCTGCGGGCCCAACGCCCATTATGCCGTGATGGTCGCGCGTTCGCGAAGCGCTACCGGTCCGTTCGAGACGCTGGAAGCGGCAACCGGGCGGCCGAGCAGCGTGATCCTGGAGAAGAACGGCATCTGGGTCGCACCCGGGCACAATTCCGTGGCCACGGACGCGAAGGGGCAGGATTGGATCGTCTACCACGCCGTCGACAGCCGCCGGCCACGCACCAAGGCCACCGACGACGTCAACACCCGCCGGATCATGCTGATCGACCGGATCGCGTGGGAGAATGGATGGCCCCGTGTGGAGGTATCTCCCAGCCGCTAAATGGTGCCGCCTCTTCGCATTCTCCTTAGCGCCGGGTTTACCTGATCCTGATCAGCCCCCTCATGCTGTGCCCGCAACGAATCCTGTGCTAGTCTTCACCGGATTTGCGCGAAACTGGAGCGTGAAGGTGGCGCGGGGGCGCCGGTTCGGGGGTATTCGGTGAGACGAATTCTAAGGGCGAACCTGCCGCAGCGGCTTGCGCGCCACCTACCCCGCTGGGTGACCGAATTCCTCGTTGCCGGGGTGATTACCGCCGCCTTTGTCGCCTTGCGGGTCGTTGCGCAGCCCTGGGTCGGTGACCTTGCGCCCTTCTCCATGGCCTATCTGGCGACGGTGCTGTCGGCGCTGCTCGGCGGCTGGCGCAGCGGCGCTGTGTCGCTCGGGCTCGGCATCCTCATGGTCTGGTATTTCATCCTGCCGCCGGTCGGCAGCTTCGATATCACGCAGCAGACGGGCGCGCTCAGCCTCGTCATCGCAACCGTGTCGCAGCTCATCATCCTTACCGCGCTCGGGCTCTACCAGCGCGAAGTGCGCGCGGGCGAGGTGGAGCGGCTCCGGCGGATCAACTTCCTCGGCCACGCGCTTCGCGAGATGGACCACCGCACCAAGAACAATTTCCAGATCGTCACCAGCCTGCTGCAGCTCCAGTCGGCGCGCTCGCCCCACCCGGAAGTGCGCGGCGCGCTTGGCGAAGCGGCGGAGCGGTTGAAGGCGGTCGCGGCGGTCTACGACGCGCTTGCGCCAAGCAGCCACGGCCTCGGCACCGTGCGCCTCCAGGACCAGCTTCAGGAAATCTGCGACCAAATCCGCCGCGGCATTCTTCCCGAAGGATTGCAGCTCGAGGCGGAGCTGGAGCCGATGCTGGTGCCCAACGAAACCGCCGTTTCGATCGGCATTGTTGTCAACGAACTCGTCACCAACGCCTGCAAGCACGCTTTTCCCGACGGCAGCGGCACCATCCGGGTGCGGGCGGTGCGCGAGAGCGAAGAAGCGGCGCGGATCGAAGTGGCGGACGACGGCCGGGGCTTTACCCCCGCAAAGTCGCGGGGGAGCGGGCTCGGCACGCGCCTCGTATCCGCCTTCGTGCAGCGGCTGGAGGGGAAAAGCGAAGTGCGGTCCTCCTCCGCCGGCACCGTGCATTCGATCCTGGTGCCGCTGCGCTGATGCGCGAATATAGCGCCGGCATTCTCCTCTATCGCCGCCGCGCCCACGGGCTTGAGGTGCTGCTCACTCACCCGGGCGGGCCTTTCTGGCGCAAAAAGGATGCCGGCGCGTGGATGATCCCCAAAGGCGGCGTGGAGGAAGGCGAGGACGCCGCCGCCTGCGCGCTTCGCGAGTTCGAGGAAGAACTAGGAACCAGGCTGGAGGGAACTCCGCGGCCGCTGTGCCGAATCCGGCAAAAGGGCGGCAAATGGGTGGAAGCATTCGCGCTTGAAGGCGATCTCGACGCCGGCGCCATCGTCAGCAACCTGTTCGAGATCGAAGTTCCGCCGCGCAGCGGGCGCTTCCGCTCCTACCCGGAGGTCGACCGCGCCGCCTGGTTCACCATGGAAGAAGCGCGCGCGATGATCCTGCCGAGCCAGATGCCGATCCTGGACGCGCTCGAAGCCTCGCTCTAGCCGCCGAACAGCTTTGCGTACCGGCGCGGCGGCGAGCGATGGTATTGGGGCGGCGCGTGAACGGTGGCGCCGAGCTCCGCCGCCGCGTGCCACGGCCAGCGCGGATCGTAGAGGATTGCGCGGGCAAGCGCGATCGCGTCGGCATCGCCCGTGCCGACGATCGCTTCCGCCTGCTGCGCCTCGGTGATCAGCCCAACGGCGATGACCGGAATGCCGACCGCTTCCTTCACCGCACGCGCCAATGGCACCTGATAATTGGGCCCGACCGGGATCTTCTGCGCGGGGGTGAGGCCGCCGCCGGAGACGTGGATCGCGGCGCAGCCGCGCGTTTCCAGTGCCTGCGCGAAGGCGATGGTGCCCCCGATGTCCCAGCCGCCCTCGGCCCAATCGGTGCCTGACAGGCGGACTGTCACGGGCCGCTCCGCCGGGAAAGCGGCGCGCACGGCGTCGAACACCTCCAGCGGGAAGCGCAGGCGATTTTGCAGGTGGCCGCCATATTCGTCGTCGCGGCGGTTGGAGAGCGGCGAGAGGAATTGGTGGAGCAGGTAGCCGTGGGCGGCGTGGATCTCGATCAGGTCGATGCCCAGCCGCGCCGCGCGGCGCGCCGCCTCGGCAAAGGCGTCGCGGATGCGGGCGAGGCCTTCGCGATCCAGCGCCACCGGCGGGTGTTCCCCCTCGGAATAGGGAAGCGGAGAGGGCGCTTCGGTCTGCCAGCCGGTGGGTTCGTCCGGCGCGATCTGGGCGCCGCCTTCCCACGGCACGCGGGTGGAGGCCTTGCGGCCGGCATGGGCGAGCTGGATACCGATGGGCATCGGCGAATGGCGGCGAACCCCTTCCAGCACACGTGCCAGCGCGGCTTCGTTGGCATCGGACCAAAGGCCGAGATCGTCCGGCGAGATGCGCGCTTCCGCCGTTACCGCGGTTGCTTCCAGGATCAGCAAGCCCGCGCCGGAGTGGGAGAGGGCACCGAGGTGCATCAGGTGCCAATCGGTCGCATTGCCCTCGCCGTCCGCGGAATATTGGCACATCGGGGCGATGACGATGCGATTGGAAAGGGAAAGGCCGCCGAGCTGGAGCGGCGAAAAGAGTTTGCTGGCCACGGTGCGCCTCGCTTGGGGTGAAGCGGGCAGGTGGCGTCGCCGCCCTAGAAGCGCAAGGTGCCTTCCAGCACGGTGACGCAGGTTCCGCCAAGCACCACACGTTCGCCGGCGCGGCGGCAGTGGACATGGCCGCCCCGGCGGCTGGCCTGAAATGCGGTAAACTCGTCGCGGCCCAGCCGCTCGCACCAGAAGGGGGCGAGGACTGCGTGGGCGGAACCGGTAACGGGGTCTTCGTCTACGCCCCAGGCGGGGACGAAGACGCGGCTGACCACGTCCGTGGTGTCGCCCGGCGCGGTAACGATGGCCATCAGGTCGATGTCGCGAAGCCGCGCCATGTCCGGTGCACAGGCGCGCACGGCGGCTTCGTTCTCGACCAGGATGATCGCGGTTGCCTCTGCGCCTTTGGTGGAGAGGAAAACTTCGGCGTGCGGCAAGCGGAGCGCGGCGAGCAGGTCCGGCTGCTCGGCGGCCGCGACCAAGGTCTCCGGCAGGTCGAGTTCGTACCCGGCGATGCCGCGGCGCACCTCCAGCACGCCCGCCTTGCGTGTGCGGAAGCGCACTCCACCGCGCTCGCCGATCAGCACGTGGCCGCTTGCGAGCGTGGCGTGGCCGCAAAGCGCCACCTCCGTGGTGGGGGTGAACCAGCGCAGTTCGTAATCCGCCGCGCCGCTTGCGTCCGGAACGGTGAAGGCGGTTTCGCTGAGGTTGTTCTCCTCGGCGACCGCCTGCATCACTTCGTCGGGCAGCCAGGCGTCGAGCGGCACCACCGCCGCCGGGTTGCCGGTGAAGGGGCGGTCGGCAAAGGCATCGACCTGGACGAGGCGAAGTTCGGGCATTTGTTCACTGCTCCCTGCGCGGCGAGAGGTTGGTTTCGGCAAGAATGTTGCCGGGCTGATCGACCTGGCCCTCCGGATCGAGGTGGATGAGGATTTCCGTGCCGGGGAATTCCTCGCCAAGCTTGTGCTCGACCTCGTCCATCACGTCGTGGGCGGCGGCAACCGTCATGTCGGCGTCGACCCAGACGTGGAACTGGACGAAGTCGCGGCTTCCGCTGGTGCGGGTGCGGAGGTCGTGGATGCCTTTCAGCGCAGAGTGCCGGCTCGCCACTGCGATGAAGCGCGCGCGTTTCTCTTCCGGCCATTCCCGGTCCATGAGCTGGTCGACCGCCCGGCTGGACGCGCGCCAGGCCCCGAACAATAGCCACAAAGCGATTACGATGCCGAACACCGGGTCGGCGCCGGTGAGGCCGGCATATTGATCGAGCACAAGCGCCGCGATCACCGATCCGTTGAGCAGAAGATCGGTCTGGTAATGAACATGGTCGGCCTGGATCGCGACCGATCCCGTTTTGGCGATCACCCGCCGCTGGTAGGCGAGCAAAGCGAGGGTGGTGACGATCGCCACAAGCGAGACGGCAATGCCATATTCGGCATGCGCGCTTTCCTCGCCGGCGATCAGCCGCTGCACCGCCCGCCAGCCGATGGCGAGGGCGGAGAAGGCGATGATGCCGACCTGGGCAAGCGCCGCGATCGCTTCGGCCTTGCCGTGGCCGAAGCGGTGATCGTCATCGGCCGGCGTCGCGGCGAGGCGCACACCGTAGAGGGTGATCAAGGAGGCGATCACGTCGAGGCCGGTGTCGGCGAGCGAGCCGAGCATCGACACCGATCCGGTGGCAAGCGAGGCATAGGCCTTCAGGCCGAGCAGGAAGAGCGCCATCGATACGCTGGCGAGCGCCGCCCGCTTCGCCAGCGTGGCGTGGCGTCCGTGGGCGCTTTGCCCCGGGTGGTGGTGGGCGTGGCCGATGCTCATGGAAAGAGCAGGCCCTCGCTCCAACCTCCCCCGGCCAGGGCGGTGAACAGCCGCCGCTCGTGCAGCCGGTGGGCGCGGTCGCTCCAGAATTCGATCCGCTCCGGCACCACCCGAAAACCCAACCAGCGCGGCGGGCGCGGCACGTCGCTGCTCTCGAACCGCGCGCGCGCCTCCTCGAACCGCGCCTCGAACGTGGCGCGGGCATCGAGCGGGCGGGACTGTTCGGAGGCCCAGGCGCCAAGTTGCGAATCCCGGCCGCGGGTTGCGAAATAAGCGTCGGCTTCCTCGGCGCTGACCGGCTCCACCGGCCCGTCCACCCGCACCTGGCGGCGAAGCGACTTCCAGTGGAACAGCAAGGCGGCGCGCGGGTTCGCCGCAAGCTCTCCGCCCTTGCGGCTGTCCATGTTGGTGTAGAAGACGAAGCCGCGTGCGTCGTGGCCCTTCATGAGCACCATGCGCACCGACGGCCGCCCTGCCGCATCCGCTGTTGCGAGCGCCATGGCGGTTGGGTCGTTCGGCTCGGAAAGCTGCGCTTCGGCAAGCCAGGATCGGAACAGCGCGTGGGGATCGTCGGCCATGCCGCCTCTTGCCGTTTTCGCCGGGCAGGCACAAGCGAACCGCTTGCGAGGCCAAGCGGCGATGCCCATCTGCGACACCGTGGCCGAACGGCAACAGTGGACATTTCGGGCCCGGTAGAGAACGACAGGGTTATGGCGGATCTGTATTCAACATTGGGGGTCAAGCGCGGCGCGGACGAGGCCGAGATCAAGAAGGCCTATCGCAAACTCGCCAAGGAGCTCCACCCGGACAAGAACAAAGGCAATCCCTCGGCCTCCGCGCGCTTTTCCAAAGTGACGCAGGCTTACGACATCCTGTCCGACAAGGACAAACGCGCCCGCTACGACCGCGGCGAGATAGACGAAGACGGCAATCCCCGGGCCTTCGGCTTCGGCGGCGGTGGCGGACCCCGCCCAGGCGCCGGCGGCTTCAGAAGCAATACGGGCGGCGGGCCGGGCGGACCGGGCGGCTTCGGCGGCGGCGGCGAGGAAGTGGACTTGTCCGACCTGTTCGAAGGCCTGTTCAGCGGCGGCGCGCAGCAGAAACGCGGCGGCTTTGGCGGGTTCGGAGGCTTTGGCGGCCGCTCCGCCCCGCCGCCGGCGAAGGGCGAGAACATCTCCTACCGTTTGCCGATATCGTTTGAAGACGCGGCCTTGCTGCGCGAGCAGCGGGTGACGCTGCAAGGCGGCAAGACGGTGTCCATCAAGCTCCCCAAGGGCGTCGAGGAAGGCACCAAGATCCGCTTGGCCGGACAGGGCCATTCCGGCGCGGGCGGCAATGGCGACGCAATCGTCACCATCTCGATCAAGCCCCACCCTTTCTACACCCGCGACGGCGACAATATCCGTCTGGAGCTTCCGGTGACGCTCGACGAAGCGGTGCTGGGCGCGAAAGTAAAGGTGCCAACCGCCGAGGGTCCGGTGATGGTCACCGTTCCCAAGGGCGCGACATCCGGCAAGACCCTGCGCCTCAAGGGCCGCGGTTTCACCGGCAAAACAGGGGAGCGCGGCGATCAGCTGATCACCTTGATGGTCGATCTTCCCGGCGACGACCCGGAGCTCACCCGCTTCGTTGAAGCGTGGAGCGGCAAAGGCAGAGGAAACCCACGGGCGGCTTTGGGCGTCTAGCAGGACGTGCAGACAACGATTTCCCCGGAATCTCCCGAAGCGCGGCGCAAGCGCCTTGCGCGAACCAAGGCGCGCTTCGGCAAGATCCGGCAGGGTATGCGCCCTGGCCAATATCCGTTCGAAGTGGTGAAGCGGGTGGCGATCGGCACCTATAACGACGGCTTCATCCACGCCGGAAATCTTGCCTACCTGGCGCTGATGACGCTGTTTCCCTTTGTGATCGTCGCCGCCGCGGTGGCGCGAATATTCGGGCAAAGCGAAGGCGGCGCGCAGGCGGTGATCGCCCTGTTTCAGACCATGCCGCCCGATGTCGCCGACGTGCTTCGCAAGCCGATCAACGACGTCCTGCAGGCGCGCTCCGGCAACCTCTTGTGGCTCGGCGCCCTTGTCGGCCTGTGGACCACCGGCAGCTTCATCGAGACGATCCGCGACATCCTCCGCCGCGCTTACGGTGTCACCTTGGGCGCACCCTTTTGGGAATATCGCCTCGCCTCCATCGGCATGATCTTCGCGTCGGTGATGATGATGCTGGTCGCCTTCAGCGCCACCATTCTCCTGTCCAGCGTCACCCAGTTCATCGAGCGGCTGATCCCGCAGGCGGACGAAGTGGCGGGCATGCTTGCGCTTTCGCGCGTCGTCCCCGGCCTCATCCTGTTCGGCTCGATCTACCTGATCTTCGTGTCGCTGACGCCGCGCCGCTACAGGAAGCGCGAGTTCCGCAAATGGCCCGGTGCCCTGCTGGTTACCCTCTGGTGGATCGCCACCACCGCGCTTCTGCCGGTGGTGCTGACCAGCCTCGGCGGCTACGATCTCACCTACGGCAGCCTTGCCGGCGTGATCATCGCCTTGCTTTTCTTCTTCGTGATCGGGCTTGGGGTGGTTATCGGCGCGCAACTCAACGCCGCGCTGGCGGAACCGCCCGAGCCTACGGTAGAGGACATCAAGGTCGCCGAGGCCGAGGCTGTCGTCGAGCAGGCGGAAGTCGCCGAGCTCGAGGCGGAAGTGGACCACGCCCACGGCGAGACGGGGGAAGGGGAGAATAAGGCATGACGGGGTTGATGGCGGGGAAACGCGGGCTGATCATGGGCCTTGCGAACGACAAGTCGCTCGCCTGGGGCATCGCCAAGCAATTGGGGGAGCAGGGCGCGGAGCTGGCTTTCTCCTATCAGGGCGAAGCGCTTCAGAAGCGCGTGGCGCCGCTTGCCGCATCGGTCGGCTCGGACTTCCTGATCCCCTGCGACGTTTCCGACATGGACGATCTCGACCGCGCCTTCGCGACGCTCAAGGAGCGCTGGGAGACGATCGACTTCGTCGTTCACGCTATCGGCTTTTCCGACAAAAACGAGCTTCGCGGCCTGTATGTCGATACCAGCCTCGACAACTTCCTCCTGTCGATGAACATTTCCGTCTACAGCTTCACCGCCGTCGCCCGCCGCGCCCGCGCGATGATGCCGAACGGCGGTTCGATGTTGACCTTGAGCTATTACGGCGCGGAAAAAGTGATCCCGCATTACAACGTCATGGGCGTCGCCAAGGCCGCGCTCGAGGCGAGCGTGAAGTATCTCGCCATGGACCTTGGGCCGGAGAATATTCGCGTCAACGCAATCTCCGCCGGGCCGATCAAGACGCTGGCGGCAAGCGGCATCGGCGACTTCCGCTACATTCTGAAGTGGAACGAATATAACAGCCCACTGCGCCGCAACGTCACCATCGACGATGTCGGCGGCGCCGGCCTCTACCTCCTCTCCGACCTCGCCTCGGGCGTCACCGGCGAAATCCACCACGTCGATGCCGGCTACAACGTTGTCGGCATGAAAGCCGAAGACGCGCCGGATATCGCGACGACGTGAGCTTCAACACGTTCGGCCGGGTGTTCCGTTTCACCACCTGGGGTGAAAGCCACGGGCCTGCCATCGGTGCTGTGGTTGACGGTTGCCCGCCGGGGCTTGCGCTCACCGAAGCCGACATCCAGCCCTGGCTCGACCGGCGGCGGCCGGGGACGAGCCGGTTCACGACGCAGCGGCGCGAGCCGGATGCGATTCGGATCCTGTCCGGGACGTTCGAGGGGCGGACAACCGGCACGCCGATCAGCCTCCTTATCGAGAATGTCGATCAGCGGTCGCGCGATTATGGCGAGGAGGCGCCGCCCTATCGCCCTGGCCACGCCGATTATGCCTATGATGCCAAATACGGGCTTCGCGACTGGCGCGGCGGTGGCCGGGCCTCGGCGCGGGAGACGGCGGCGCGGGTGGCGGCGGGGGCGGTTGCGCGGCTGGTGATCCCCGAGGTGCGGATCCGCGCCTGGGTGGAGGCGATCGGCGGGGTGCCGGCGCTCTATTCGCGCTTCGATGCCGACGAGATCGACCGCAATCCGTTCTTCTGCCCCGATGCGAAAACCGTGGAGCGGTGGGAGCGGCTGGTGGATGAAGCGCGCAAGACCGGCTCCTCGCTCGGCGCCACCGTGGTCTGCGAGGCCACCGGCGTGCCGGCCGGGTGGGGGGCTCCCGTTTATGCGAAACTGGACGCGGAGATCGCCGCCGCCTGCATGAGCATCAATGCAGTCAAGGGCGTGGAGATCGGCGACGGCTTCGCCGCGGCCTTGTCGAACGGCGAAAGTAATGCCGATGCGATGCGTCCGGGTACCGATAGGATGCCCGAGTTCCTTGCTAACCACGCTGGCGGGATCGCCGGGGGCATCTCCACCGGCCAGCCGATCCGCGTGCGGGTGGCGTTCAAGCCGACTTCGTCGATCCTGACCCCGGTGCCGACGGTGACGCCCTCGGGCGAGGCCGCCGAGGCGGTGACCAGAGGCCGCCACGACCCCTGCGTCGGAATCCGCGGCGTGCCGGTGGTGGAAGCGATGATGGCTCTGGTCCTCGCCGACCAGAAGCTGCTGCACCGGGCGCAGTGCGGGTAGGTCGCTAAGCCCCCCTTGTCATTCCCGCGAAAGCGGGAATCCCGCTTTTTCTACCGCACTGAAGAAGGAAGGAAGCGGGACCCCCGCTTTCGCGGGGGTGACGGAAGAGGCGCTACCGCAGCCGCTTTCCCACCAGCGTCCCCTTGCTGCCGCTCTTCACCAGCTGGAACTCGAACCCCGGCCACGTCTTGCGCCAACGCCGCGCCACCAGCCGCTCACCGGGGCGCGCCGCGTCGTCGAGCATCACCGTGCCGCCTACCGCGATTCGGCCGAACAAGGTCTCGGCGGCGCCTCGTGTGAGCGGGTGTATCGTCCAGGGCGGACCGTCCACCACCAGGAGGTCGATGCGCTCTGGCAGGGGGCCGTGCCGGTACCAAAGGCCCGGCCAATCGGCGGACGGCGCAAGCGGCGCGGCCTTGATGTCGGCTTCCAACCCAAAATCGGTGAGCCACTGCCGCGTCGCTTCAACATAGTCCTCATGCTGCTCGAAGCTGTGGAGCCGGCCGCCGCCCGCTTGCTGAAGCGCCCGGGCCATCACAAGGGTGGACGCACCAGCGCCGAATTCCACCACCACCTGCGGGCGCTCGGCGGCAATATGCTCGCTCACCATTCGAAGCAGGCCGACATCGGCCTTCCAGCTTCCCAGCGCCGGAAGCGCATCCCGGGAAAGCTCGAGCCGGTCGAGCAAAGCATGCCGCGCTTTCTCGCTGCCGCCGTGGAGGCTTCGAAGCAGCCACGGCCATTGCACCGCGCCGATGCCGATCAGTGCCGCCCAGTCCCGCCACGAGCGCCGCGCGCCGCCCTGCGTGCGCGGAAGGAAGGCGGTGGCTTCGCGGCTGGTCATTGCCGTGACCAGCCTCAGCTTTCGAACGGATCGCGGACCAGGATCGTGTCCTCGCGCTCCGGGCTGGTGGACACTAACGCCACCGGGCAGCGGATCAGCTCCTCGACTCGGCGGATGTACTTCACGGCCTGCGCCGGCAAATCGGCCCAGCTGCGCGCGCCGGCGGTGGATTCGCTCCAGCCATCGATGCTTTCGTAGACCGGCTCCACCGCCGCCTGGTCGGCCGAATGGGCGGGGAAGTAGCTCAGCGTTTCGCCGCGCAGGCGGTAGCCGGTGCAGATGCGGATTTCCTCCAAGCCATCGAGCACGTCGAGCTTGGTGAGCGCGATTCCGGTGACTCCGGACACGGCGCAGGCCTGGCGGACAAGCACCGCGTCGAACCAGCCGCAGCGGCGCTTGCGCCCGGTGACGGTGCCGAATTCCTTGCCGCGCTCGCCGAGCCGCTGGCCGATCTCGTCCTCGAGCTCGGTTGGGAAGGGACCGGCGCCGACGCGGGTGGTGTAGGCCTTGACGATGCCGAGCACGAAGCCCGCCGCCGACGGCCCAAGGCCGGTGCCCGCCGCCGCGGTGCCGGCGATGGTGTTGGAGGAGGTGACGAACGGATAGGTGCCGTGATCGACGTCGAGCAGCACGCCCTGCGCGCCCTCGAACAGGATGCGGCGGCCGCGCGACTTGGCTTCGTTCAAGGTCAGCCAGACTGGGCGGGCGAATTGCAGAACGAATTCGGCGATCTCGCCAAGATCGCGCTCAAGCCTGTCGCGGTCGATCGGCGGCTCGCCGAAGCCGAGGCGTAGCGCGTCATGGTGGGCGCAGAGGCGGTCGATCAGCGGGCCGAGGTGGCCGAGATGGGCAAGGTCGCACACCCGGATCGCGCGGCGGCCGGCTTTGTCTTCGTAGGCCGGGCCGATGCCGCGCCGAGTGGTGCCGATCTTGCCGCTTCCCGACGCGTCCTCACGCAATGCGTCGAGATCGCGGTGAAAGGGAAGGATGAGCGGGCAATTGTCGGCGATCTGCAGCGTCTCGGGCGTGATCGACACGCCCTGCGCGGTCAGCTTCTCGACCTCGGCCTTGAGCGCCCAGGGATCGAGCACCACGCCGTTGCCGATCACCGACAGCGTGCCGCGCACGATGCCGGACGGAAGCAGCGACAATTTATAAACCTGCTCGCCGACGACCAAAGTGTGGCCGGCATTGTGGCCGCCCTGGAAGCGCACCACCACGTCGGCGCGGCTTGCAAGCCAATCGACGATCTTGCCTTTGCCTTCGTCGCCCCACTGGGCGCCGATCACGGTTACGTTGGCCAATGCCTATGTCCTGCAAGGGGTGGGATGCCGCAGCCTCTAGCGGGAAGGAACGTCGGAGGGAACCGCCTGTACTCCCTCTCCCCTGCACGGAGAGGGGCCTCTTATTTCTTTCCCAGCACGCCCAGCGCCGCGACCGTCAGCGCTTCCGTCGCCGTGGAGATCGTCTTCTCCGCGTCGGGGGCCCAGAAGGGGCTGTGCAGCGAGGGGAGCTTGGCGGGGTCGCCTGCCGCCTTGTCCCACTGCGCCTGGGGTACGCCGCCGACCCAGAAGATCAGGCTCTCGATATTCTTGTCCGCCAGGTAGAAGCGGCCGAAATCCTCGCCGCCCATCACCGGCCTGGTCTTGAGCACCCGTTCCGCGCCAAAGCGCTGGGTCAGCAAAGCGGCGGTGCTGGTGGTGAGGCCTTCCGTATTCACCGTCGCCGGCGTGTGCTGCGCCTCGCGGACGGTGACCACCGGCATCTTGTCCGCCGGCATTCCGGCAGCCATCGCCTCGCCGTTGACGATGCGCTTGATGCCGTCGAGCAGGACTTTGCGGGTTTCGTCCGTGTAGCTGCGGACGGTGAGCAACATCGTCGCTTCGTCCGAGATGATGTTGTGCTTGGCGCCCGCGTGGAAGCTGCCGACCGTCACAACCGCCGGCTCCTGAGGATCGACTTCGCGGCTGACGATGGTTTGAAGCGCGGTGACGATCCGGCTTGCAAGCACGATCGGATCCTTGGTGGTGTGCGGATAGGCGCCGTGGCCGCCGACGCCCTTCACCAGGATGTCGACGCTGTCGACGTTGGCGAGCGCCGGGCCGACATTATAGCCGATCGTGCCGGCCGGAAGGCTCGCGGCGTCATGAAAGGCAAGCGCGTGCGTCGGCTTGGGGAAGCGGGTGAACAGGCCGTCTTCCAGCATCGCCTTCGCGCCTTCGCTGGTTTCCTCGCCCGGCTGCGCGACCAGCACCAGGGTGCCCGACCACTGGTTCTTCATTGCCGCGAGGCGGCGGGCGGCGCCGACCCAGGCCGTCATATGCGTGTCGTGGCCGCAAGCGTGCATGATGCCGCTTTCCACGCCGGCCAGGCTCGTGCCCTTGACCTTGCTTGCGAAAGGCAGGCCGGTTTGCTCCACCACCGGCAGACCGTCCATGTCGGCGCGCAGCAGCAGCACCGGGCCCGGCCCGTTCTTCATCACCGCGACCACACCGGTCTTGCCGACGCCGGTGGTGACGTCGAAGCCGAGCTTCTTCGCCTCCGCCGCCAATTTCGCCGCGCTGCGCACTTCCTGCATGCTAAGTTCGGGGTTGGCATGCAAATCGCGGTAGAGCGCCATCAGCGACGGCATGTCCTTGCCTACGCCATCGGCGATCGGGTCGGCGGCCGCCACCGCGGAGGAGCTTAAAAGGGCCGCGGCAAGAAGGGTGCGGATCATCGGGTTCAGCCTTCGGGAATGAGTTCAAGGACGTCGATCAAGGATTCGTGATGCGGGTAGGGGAACACCAGCCGCCAGCGCCGCTCGCCAACCCTTTCCAGCACGCCCGCCATCGCCCGCTCGGCATCGTGCCCGTAGCGCAGCGTGCCGGCCTCGTCGCCGAGCTGGAGTGTGCCCAGGAAGATCATCCGCCGCTCGTTTTCGGGAAAGAGCCGTCCGATGGGCCGTTGCGAGCCGGTAAGCTTGGTGAAGTCGCGAATGCCCTCGCCGCCGCCGATCCGGCAACGGAAGGCGGGGTAAGCGACATAATCCAGCAGCCCCGCGCTCTTCGCGCCGATCTTGATCGTCCGGCAGCGATACTCGCCCGGGGGCGGCGCCGCGCCGTCCAGCGCCGCGTCGGGGGCAAGCAGCGCGCCCTCGGCGGCAAGGCTCTGCCCGTGCCCGGCGGCGCGCGCCTGATCGAGCCCCCGCTTCCAGGCGTTGCGCCATTCGCGGATCCGCTCGCGATCCTGCGGCGTCGCAATGCTTCGCCACCCGGCATCGCTCGGCACCGCTTCAAGCGGCCCGATGCCGGGCGTCGCGCAGGCAACAACGAAAAGGCTGGCGGCGGCGGAGGCAAGAAGCTTCATGGCGACGGACCATAAGGGGGTGCGAGGCGATCAACAACCGAGAGCAAGAGGCCTTCGTCTTTGCCCTTGCGCCACGCCGCCGCCGCGCGGCATGCTTGTTGAAACCGGGGGTTGTTATGAAGTCTTTTGCTGTTTTGGTAACCGTCGCCGCTTTGTCCACGGCGGCACCCTTGCTTGCTTTCGCCGCACCGAAACCGGCGGCGACGGCGAAGCAGCTCAGCGAAGCCGCCGAGGCGCTGAGAACCTTTGACGGGGACCGGGTGCAGAAGGACAAGGCTTATGCCGAGGCCATGCTTCTCCACGCGGACCGGCTGGCGCCCGATGCCGCCGCGGTGCCCCAGTTCCGCGACGCCGTCGCGCTTATCCGCATGATGTCCTTGGCCTCGCTCGGCAGAAGCAAGGACGCGGTGGCCGCCGCCCAGGAGACGCTGAAGGGCGCTTCCCCTGCCGTGCCGGTGCTCGGCATGGCGGTCTACATGGCCGCCGATGCCGACGATCGGGCAACGGCGGTCTCTATTTACGAGCGTGCGGCGACCCTTTCGGAGACCGACCGTGCGGAATTCCGAACGATGGTGGACGAGGACATCGTCTCCTGGACCTGGCAGCGGCTTGGGCAAGCAAAGGATCGCCCTGGCCGTCTCCGCCTTGCGGAAGCCCTGCTTGCTTTGGAGTGGCCGGACAAAGACGCCGTTTCAGAGCGCGATTCCTATCGATCCCTGGCCATCGAACGGCGGCTTGCCGCGGGCGAGACCGCGTCGGCGGCGCAGTTGCTGCGGGAGATCGTCACTCCGGACATGCTCGCCCGCATGGCCGCCGCGCGCAAATATGACGCGCTTTTCCCCGAAGGCGGCGATCGTGTCGCTCTGATCCGCCAAAGCCTTGGCCGCTACGACGAGGCGACCCGCCGCCGGCTGGCAGCGGCGCCGGCGGACCCGAAGCGGCTGCTGGAGCGCGGCAATGCGCTGCGCGCGCTCGGCCGCGACGCTGAAGCCGCGGCTTTGCTTCTCCCCTTCGCCACCGATCTGGCGAAGGTCGAAGCCGCGGGCGAGGACGGCTTCTGGGTGGTGAACGAAGCGGCCGCCGCGCTTGGCGCCGTCGGCCGCCACGCCGAAGCGGTCGCCCTGATGGAGAAGCTCCTTGCCCTCGGCGTGGACACACATTCCGGCCTGATCAGCATGGCGATCAACCATGGCGAGGTGCTGCTCGGCGCAGGCCGCTTCGCCGACGCCGCCGCGCACGAAGCAAAGCTGTCGCAAGGCGCAAAGACCGCGAGTCCCTACGGCTATATGTGGATGTGGTCGATGGCCGCCTGCGGGCACGCGCTCGGCGGGGACGCGGCCGGCGCCCAGCCCTGGCTTGCCAAATTGGCAGCGAACAGCGCGGACAACGAAGCCGCGCACATGCGCGCCTTGCTGTGCGCCAACGACATGAACGGCGCCGAAAAGCTGCTGGTCGCGCGGCTGAAGGGCGACGATCCCGAAAGCATGCTGGCGAAGCTGCAAACCTACGAGCAGGGAACCAGCCCTTCGGCGGCAGCGAAGGTGATCGAGCCGAGATTGCTCGCGCTCCGCGACCGTCCGGCGGTGCGCGAAGCGATTGCCGACGTCGGCCGGATCCTCTCCCTGCCGCTGTCGAAAACCTATTTCGGCGATTATTGAGGCCGAGCCTCAGGCGGCCGTCCAGCCGCCGTCCATCGACAAGTTGGCGCCGGTGATGGCGGACGCTTCGTCGCGGCACAGGAACAAGGCGAACGCAGCGACCTGATCGACGGTGACGAATTTTTTGGTCGGCTGGGCGGCGAGGAGGACGTCGTTCATCACCTGCTCGCGGGTGAGGCCCCGCGCCTTCATCGTGTCGGGGATCTGGTTCTCGACCAGGGGTGTCCAGACGTAGCCGGGGCTGATGCAGTTCACCGTCACGCCGGAAGTCGCCGTCTCCAGCGCAACCGCCTTGGTGAAGCCGGCGACGCCGTGCTTGGAAGCCACGTACGGCGCCTTGTTCGGACTCGCCACCAGGCTGTGGGCGGAGGCGGTGTTGATCACCCGGCCCCAACCCTTCGCCTTCATGTGCGGGAGCGCGAGGCGAGTTGTGTGGAACACGGCCGTCAGGTTGAGCGCAATGATCAGGTCCCAGCGGTCCACGGGGAATTGATCCACCGGCGCGACATGCTGCATGCCGGCATTGTTGATCAGGATGTCGACGCCGCCGAACGCTTGCGCCGCATCCGCCATCATCGCCTCGATCGCGTCCGCATTGGTAAGATCGGCATTGCTGTAGAGCGCGCGCGCGCCGCCTGCGGCTTCCAGCTCGGCGCGGATCGTCTCGATCTCGGCAGCGTCGCCGAAGCCGTTCAACACGACATTGGCTCCTTCGGCGGCGAGCGCGCGGGCGCAGGCGAGGCCGATGCCGGAGGTGGAGCCGGTAACGAGTGCGGTTTTGCCGGAAAGAAACATGGGGCCTGGGTCTCCTGAAAAGCTCCGCGCTCTTTCCAGCCCCACGCCACGTAATGCAACCGGCGCGACGCCTGCGCATTCTGCCCCTTGTTCAGGGAGAACCAGTATGCGGCTCGATGACTACCGCTCCAGCGACAATGTCCGGGATCAAGGCAGCGGCGGCGGTGGCAGCGGGTTCGGCGGCTTCGGCGGCGGCGGTGGCGGCGGCCTATTGGGGATGCTGTTCGGGCTGGTGCTGAGCCGCTTCGGCATAGGCGGCGTGCTGATCCTGGCGCTGGGTTATTGCGCTTTGACCACACTCGGCGGCGGCGGCGGGCTCGGGCTCAGCGGTCCCGGAACGGCGGTCGCCCCGCACCAGCAAGGTGGAACGGCGGGCCAAAGTGCGCAACAGGTGTGCAGCGCCGATCCGGCCCGCAAATTCTCCTGCCAGGTGCTTGCAAGCACCGAAGATACCTGGACCGAGGTGTTCCGGGCGCAGGGGCAAACCTATCAGCCCGCGCGGTTCGCCTTTTTCCAGGGCGGCACCAATTCGGGCTGCGGCGCGGCGCAGGCGGCGATGGGGCCGTTCTACTGCCCGTCCGACAACAGCATCTACATCGACACGAGCTTCTACGGCGAGCTCCAGAACAAGTTCGGCGCCGCCGGCGACTTCGCTCAGGCTTATGTGATCGCGCACGAAGTCGGCCACCACATCCAGCACCTCACCGGCGTTCTCGATCAGGCGCGGCAGCAGCAGGGGCGCGTCTCCGCGACGCAGGGCAACGCGGTTCAGGTCCGGGTCGAGCTTCAGGCGGATTGCTACGCCGGCGTCTATGCCGCCAATGCCAAGGACACGCAGGGCCGATCGGTGATGGAGCCGGGCGACGTGGAGGAAGGCCTCACCGCTGCCGCGGCCATCGGCGACGACACCTTGCAGCGCCAGGCGCAGGGACGGGTCCGGCCGGAAAGCTTCACGCACGGGAGTGCCGAACAGCGCCAGCGTTGGCTCCGGAAGGGCCTGGAAAGCGGCGATCCGGCCGCGTGCGATACGTTCAGCGCGGCGAGCGTCTAGGCTTCGAGCAGGAAGCGGCGGATCCAGCCGGCGACCGCATCCCGGTTATTTGGTTGGTCCAGCGAGGCAAGCGCCGCGTCCGCCTCCGGCAGCCGGTCGCGCCGCGCCTCGATCAGCGCCTTGGCGAACGTGGGGGTGAACTCCGGGTGGAACTGCATCGAAAGTGCCGGCTGGTCTTCGTAGAGGAGGACGCCGAAGGGGCTGAACGGATTGGCGGCGACCACCCGGCTGGCCGGCGGCTGAACCACGATCTGGTCCTGGTGCGACGCGGGGATGGACACAGTCTGCTCTCCGCCGAGGAACGGCGCCGCGCCGCAGACCTCCAGCGTCTGCAAGCCGACGCCCCAGCCGCGCGCGGATTTCTCCACCTTCCCGCCGAACGCCTCCGCCATGATCTGATGGCCGAAGCAGATGCCGACCAGCTTCGCTTTGCCCTTCGCGGCGCGCAGAAAGCCCTTGAGCGGCGCCATCCACGGCAGGTTTTCGTAAACGCCGGCGGGGGAGCCGGTGACGAGGTACGCCGGATGGGCCTCCGGTGCCGTCGGAAGGGCGCCCGCCTCCACGTCATAAGCGGTGACGGTGAAGCCGGGGCCGAGTAGGTCGGCGAACATCGCGGGGTAATCGGCGAAGCGCCCGCGCAGCGCCTCGGGCGGCTTACCAGTCTCCAGGATTCCTATGTTCATCGCGCGGAGATAGTAACCCCAGACTAGAAGCGGAAGCGCAAGGTGGCGCGGGCGGTGCGCGGCGCGCCAGGGGCGATATTGTTGTCGCTGTGGGCGGTGCCGAAATAGTCGGCGCCGAAGATGTTCTCGACATTGAGCTGCGCTTCGATGCCATCGGCGAACTCGTAGAACACCGCCGCGTCGGCGCGGACGTAGCTCGGCAGAGTCACCTTGTTGCTGATCCCCGCGAAGGATTTGGAGCGCGCGATCACGCCCAGGCCGAAGCCGAGTCGCTTTGTCGCATTGTAGCGGTTCCACAGCGAGAATTGGTGGCGCGGCACCAGCGGCACTTCGCAGTCGCCGGTGGGGCAGGCGGTGGTGGCGCGCGTCACCTGCGCCTTTTGCAGGGCATAGCCGCCCGACACCTGCCACTTGTCGGTCATGTTGCGCTCGAGCCCGATCTCGATGCCCTTGCTGCGCTGGGCGCCGGTCAGCACCGTCTGATTGGTCACCGGATCGAGCGCGCGGGTATTGGTTCGGTCGAGCTGGTAGACCGCAAGTGTTGCCAGCAGGCCCTGCACCGGCTCCCACTTGGCGCCCACTTCCAGATTCTCGAACCGTTCCGGCTTCAGCGCTTCGGACGTCACGTCCAGTGAGCTGAACTGGTCCCCGGAGCTCGGCAGGTAGGAGCGGCTGTAGCTTGCGTAGAGCGACAAGGTCGGCATCGGCTTGAACACAAGGCCGAGGCGCGGCGAGAAGAGGTTGTCGACGCGGCGGAAGGCGGCGCCGTTGTTGCGGTTCAGGACGTCGAGTTCGAACCGGTCGTAGCGCAGGCCCGCGAGGATCTCCAACCGGTCGGTGATGCGGAGCTGTTCCTGAGCGTAGAAAGCGAGGATCGACGCGTCGCTTTCGTTGAAATTGGACGGCGTGCGGGCCGGGTTGTTGTTGACCGGCATGAACACCACGGTTTCGGACGTGGTCGGACTGGAAAGCGGCACGCTGATCGAGCCGACGCCCTTGGGATTGTCCGCCGTTACGTCGAAAAAGCCGTTCAAGCGGCGGCTTAGCGACTCCTGCTTGCCGATTTCGAAGCCCAGCAACAATGTGTGGGACAGGCCACCGAAATCGCCGTCGAGGATCAGGTCCGTCTGGCTGAACAGGTTCCGGCGCTGCGTGGTATCCTTGTAGGCGGAAAGGGCGACCTCGCCGTTTGTCACGGCGCCCGGAAAGACGTTCTGGTACATCTTGTCATAGTCGCCGTAGGTGGTGCGGTTGCGCAGCGTCACCGCGTCGGAGAAACGGTGTTCCACCGCCGCGCTCAGCACGTGGGCATCGATGTCGGCGAAGCTCTGATCGGGATTGCCGAAGAACGTCCGGTCGAAGCCGCGCACCGGGCGGCCGTCGACGTTCGGCACGCCGCGGTCGGCGGTGCGGCGGTCGTGGAAGAACTCATAGGAAAGGTCGATGCGGGTGTCGCCGAGGGTGACGCCGGCCGTCGGGTTGATGCCGTAGCGCTCAAGCTCGACTTCGCGGCGGAAGCTTTCGCCGTTCTCGTAGACGCCGTTCAGCCGCAAGCCGGCATCACCGCTGCCCAGCGGCAGATCGACATCGCCGGTGAGGCGGTAGCCGCCTTCGCTGTCGCCCGCCACCGCGAACTCGCGATAGGCATTGCCGCTCGGCCGCTTGGTGACGCGGTTGACGATGCCGCCGCCGCCGCCGCGCCCGAAGATCATCGCGTTAGGCCCGCGCAGGATCTCGATCCGTTCGGCATTGTAGAGATCGCGGAAATATTGAACGTCGTCCCGCACACCGTTCACGAAGAAATCGGCGGTGGTGTTGTTGCCGCGAAGGGTGATCTGGTCGCGATTGCCTTCGCCGGTGCCGGGCGTGGTGCCGGGGACGTAGAGAAGCACGTCGGCGATGGAGCGCAGCGCCTGGTCCTCGATCTGGCTTTCGGAGATCACCGACAGCGATTGCGGCACGTTCTTGACGTCCGTGCAGGTGCGGGTGGCCGTGCAGGTTTCGCGCGCGCCATATTCCAGCCGCTGGCCGGTGACGACGATGGGGCTTTGATCGTCGGCCGTTTCGGCTGCGGCCTCCACCACGTCGGCGGCGATCGCGACTGTTTCGGCGGCGAAACCCGGCGCGGCGAGAGCGAAGGCCAAGGCGAGTGCGGAAACGGAACGAACGGTCATCGGAAAGGAAGCCCCTTGCTGCTGCGCATCTTTGCGTCTGACGGGGCGATTATCGCTCTTGAGAATTATTCGCAATAGCAATTTCTGTGATCGACGGAGTGATGCGCTCTCTTGCAGCGAGAGGGTGTTACTCTGCGGCCAGCAACCTTTCCGCGCCGCCGAGATCCACGCTGACCAGGCGGCTGATGCCTTTCTCGATCATGGTAACGCCGAACAAGCGGTGCATTCGGCTCATGGTCACGGCGTTGTGGGTGACGATCAGGTAGCGGGTCTGCGTCTCCACCGTCATCCGGTCGAGCAGGTCGCAGAAGCGTTCGATATTGGCGTCGTCGAGCGGCGCATCGACTTCGTCGAGGACGCAGATCGGCGCCGGGTTGGTGAGGAAGAGGGCGAAGATCAAAGCCACCGCGGTTAGCGCCTGCTCGCCGCCGGAGAGAAGAGTGAGGGTCGAGAGGCGCTTGCCCGGCGGCTGGGCGAGGATTTCGAGGCCCGCCTCCAGCGGATCGTCCGATTCGATCAGCTCGAGCCGCGCCTGCCCGCCTTCGAAAAGGGTGGTGAACAGGCTCCGGAAGTGGAGGTCCACCGTTTCGAACGCGGCGAGCAGGCGGGTGCGGCCTTCGCGGTTCAGGCTGCCGATCGAGCCGCGCAAGCGGTGGATGGCGATGCCGAGCTCCTCGCGCTCCGCCTGGCTGGTCGAGCGGCCGTCTTCAAGCTCGGCAAGCTCCTGCTCGGCGACCAGGTTCACCGGCCCGATCCGCTCCCGCTCCGCCATCATCCGCTCGTGCCGGGTGGACTCCTCGGCAGCGGGCGAAATGCCCTCCTCGTCGAAGCCGAGCTTCTCGGGCAGCAAAGGCGGCGGGCATTCGAAGCGTTCGCCGGAGATCCGCCCCATCTCGATCCGCCGCATCTCCTGATTCTCGAAGCGCGCCGCGGCGCCGGCCCGCGCCTCGCGGGCGCTGGCAAGCAGCTCGCCAACCTCGGCAAGCCGCCCTTCCGTCTCACGAAGCGCCGCCTCGCTCTCCCGCTCCGCGGCGGCCGCGTCCTCGGCCGCAGCAAGGGCAGAGGCATGCTCCTCCTCCATTCCGGCTAGCCTACGCGCGATGGTCTCGGGCGCGTCGGCAAGCTGCTCCGCTTCCGCTTCCGCTTCGGCAATGCGGTGCGCCATATCCGTCTGTCGCTTGGCCGCTTCCGCGGCGCGCACCGTCCAGTCGGCGCTTTCCTTGGCGGCAGCCTCGCCCCGCTGGCGATCGGCGGCGACAGTGCGCGCGTGAGTCGCCGCTTCGGCACGCACCTCCGCAAGCGCCCGCTGCGCGACCTCGGCCGCAGCCCGCAGCGTCGCCACCTTGGCTTCCGTCGCAGCCGCATCGGGAAGCGCGGCCACCACCTTGCCCGCTTCTTCGAAGGCCGTGCGCGCATCGGCAAGATCGCCTTCCGCCTGCGCGACGCGCTCACCAAGGCCGGTGCGGCGCATTTCCAGCCGCTCGATTTCTACTCTGGCGCCATCCTCCGCGCGGCCCGCCTCGCGGATCGCAGTCGCCGCTTCCGCATCCTGGCGCCGCGCCGCATCGGCGGCGTCTCGCGCGGCCTGCATTGCAAGAAGCGCCGCCTGCGTCCGAGCGCCGGCTTCATCAACCTTGGCGAGCGCGCCGGGGAGCGCCTTTTGAAGCTGGGCAAGCCGATTGACCCGGATCAGCCGCTCCGCCGCCGCAGCGCCCAAGCCGGTGGCGACATAGCCGTCCCAGCGCCGAAGCCGCCCGTCGCGGGTAACGATCCGCTGCCCGACGAGAAGCGCCACACCGTCATCCGCCTCCACAACACCGATCTGCGCCAGCCGGCGGCGGAGAACAGCGGGTGCTTCGACATAATCAAGCAGCCGCTCGCATCCCGTGGGGAGGGCAGGGTCAGTATCAGCCGCTTCCGCGCCAGCCCAGCGCCGCGCCGCCTCGCCCTCCACAGCCGCATCGAGATCGTCGCCGAGGGCTGCGGCAAGTGCGCGCTCATAGCCCGGCGCGGCTTTGAGGTGGTTGATCGCCCGGTCGCCGCTTGCCCCTTCCACCGCCCGGGCGAGCGCCTTCGCCTCCGACTCCAGAGCGGCATAAGCGGCGCGTGCGCTTGCCCCTTCGCTCTCCGCCGCGTCTCGTGCAGCCGCCGCTTGCGCACGCCGCGTCTCCGCTGCCGCAATAGCCTCTGCCGCGTCCGTCTGACGCTTCTCCGCCGCCTCGCGCTTTGCCCGCGCCGCCTGCAGCGCTGCAATCAAAGGGGCCTCGTCACCAAGCGCACCCATTTGCTGGCTTAGCCGCTGCATCTCGATTTCGGCGCGGGCAAGCTTGGAGCGCGCCGCCTCCAGCGCACCCTGTGCAACCCGTGCTTCCGCCTGTTCGGCGGCCTGCACCGCGCGCATCTTGCCGAGAGCCGCTTCCGCCTCGCGCGCCGCGTCATCGCGCTCAACCGTGCGGATGTCGATGGTGCCGCGCGAGGCTTCGGCGGCGGCGAGCCGCGCCGCAATGTCCGCGCTTTCCGCCTGAAGCCGGGCAAGCGCCGCCTTCGCATCCTCGGCAAGCGCCCCTTCGCGCGCCCGATCCGCGAGGAGGGTCGCGCGCCGGTCGGCAAGCTCCTTGATCCGCCGCGCCACCGTGTCGCGCTCGGCTCGAAGCGTCGCGAGCTTGTGGCCGAGCGACGCCGCCGCCTCCCGCGCCGCCTGCGCCGCCGCGCGCTTTGTCGCCACCGCCTGCGCCGCCTGCGCCTGCCAGGCCGCCGCCGCCCGCTGCGCCTCCGCCGCCCGCTCCACCGAAGCCGCCGCCGATTCGGCTTCGCCGCGCGCGGTGTCGGCGGCCTGCGCCGCCTCGCGCCAGCGCGAATAGATCATCCGCCCTTCTGCGATCCGGATCTGGTCGGACAATTTGCGGTAGCGCTCCGCCGCCTTGGCCTGGCGGCGAAGCGCGGCGGCGCGCTGCTCCATGTCGCCAAGCACTTCGTCCAGCCGGGTAAGGTTTGCCTCGGCGGCGCGCAGCTTCTGCTCGGCATCCTTGCGGCGGACGTGCAGCCCGGAAATGCCGGCCGCTTCCTCCAGCATGAGCCGCCGCTCGGTCGGCTTTGCGGAAATGATCGCGCTGATCTTGCCCTGGCTCACCAAGGCGGGCGAGTGAGCGCCGGTGGCCGAATCGGCGAACAGAAGCGCCACGTCCTTGGCCCGCACGTCGCGGCCGTTGACCCGGTAAGCGGAGCCCGCGCCGCGCTCGATGCGGCGGGTGATCTCGACGTCGCCGGCGGGCGCCACCGAAACGTCGCCGGGCAGGTCCTCCGCCTGCCGTTCCACCAGCAGGCTGACTTCGGCGAAGTCGCGCGCCGGGCGCGTTGCCGTGCCGGCGAAGATGACGTCGTCCATGCCGGCGCCGCGCATCGATTTGGGCGAGCTTTCGCCCATCACCCAGCGGATCGCTTCCAGAACGTTGGATTTGCCGCAGCCGTTGGGCCCGACGACGCCGGTCAGCCCGGGCTCGATGCGAAGCTCGGACGGCTCGACAAAGCTTTTAAAGCCCGAAAGCTTCAGCCGCTTTATCTGCATCCCCGCCCCCCCGAGCGCATCGCCTGCCGCTACCCTCCGGCTTTGGTGATCAAGGCAAGAATGCCCGGCCAGTCATTCGCCGACGCCTGAACGTTGTTGATGAAAAAGGTCGGCGTGCCGTGAACACCGATTTTTTCCGCCGCTTCCGCCATCTGCACCAGGCGCGTCAGCGCTGCCGGATCGGCAAGGCAGGCGTTGGTGCGCGCCGCCGGAAGTCCGGCTTGCGCGGCCGCCTGGGTAAGTCCGCCGATCTGGGCGACCCGAACGAGCCGCTGACCGTCGCTAAGGCTTTGGAGCTGCTTTTGCTGGTCGGCGGTCAGACCGGAAATCTTGCCGACCCAAACCGGCTGCGTCGCATAGAAATGCTCCATCAGCGGGAAGAAGCGCGCCGTGCCGCCGCAGCGCGCGACAAGCGATGCCGCCGCGTCGGGGCCGTTCAGAATGAAGTTGCGGAATTCGAAACTTACGCGGCCGGTGCGGACCCGCGCGGCAAGCGCCGCCTTGGCGGTGTTGGTGAAGCGCGCGCAGGTCGGGCAGGTGAGCGATCCATATTCGACCACCTTCACCCGCGCCGCCGGATTGCCCATCAGGAAGCCGCCTTCCGGCGTCATCGCGACCCGCTTGCTCCAATCAACCGCCGCCGGCGCGGCCTTGCGGGCCGGGGCTGCCGCGGCTTGCGGCGCGATGGCAGCGGCCGCCACGCTTGCCGCCAAGGCAAGTTCCCGAAGCTTCATTTCAGCGCCTGCTGGATCGCCGGTTCAACGCCCTTCCACTCGGTCGGCTGAATGAGGCGATCATTGATCAGGAAGGCCGGGGTGCCGGACACTTGATGCTCGCGCACAGCCGTTTGGTTGATTTCCACGAGGCGTTGCACCTGCGCTTGGTCCGCAACGCAAGCGTGCGCCTTGCCGGCAGGAATGCCGCGGACGCGGGCGAAGTCGACAAGGCCGGCGGCCTGCGCCAGCGCGGCGGTGGACTCGGCGGGCGGTAGGGCGTTGAGCTGCTGCTGCTGCTCGGGGGTCATCTTGCTGAGACCCTCCAGCCAATCGCGCTGCGCGGCGAAAAGCTGTTCGGTGAGCGGGAAGAAAGCGTCCTTGCCGTTGCAGCGGGCGATCAGGGCCGCCGCCATGTCGGCGCCGTCGCGAACGAAGTTGCGGAATTCGAAGCTCACCTGGCCCGATTTCACGTACTTCTCGATCAGTTTCGGCGCGCCTTCTTCGGCAAAGGTCGCGCAATGGCCGCAGGTCATGGAGCCGTACTCGACCAGCTTCACCTTGGCGTCCGGATTGCCCATCAGGAAGCCGCCGGCCGGCGTCGCGCTGATCGTCTGCGACCAATCGCCGCCGTTCGGCGCCGCGATCTGCTCGACCTGGAAGTTCTCCGCCGCGACCGCATTGCCGCCGCCGCTTGCCGCGTCGTCGCCGCAGCTTGCAACCGCAAGCGCAAGAACCGCCGCCGCGCTGATCTTGAATGCCTTCATCTCTTCACGTCTCCAATCCTGCCCACGACCGGGATCGGCACGGTGGACGTGCCGCTGCCCGCTCCTTGGCTCCCGGCCACGCCGCGCGCAAGCGCTTCAAGGCAAAGCCGAAGCTCCGGGTCCGCAATCTCGCGCAGCGAATCGCCAAGATCGGCCGGGATCGGCCGAAGCGAAGGCGGTGCGGGGCGCGGCTTGGCGCGGGCAAGCTTAACCATGCCTTGCCGGAACTGCACCCGCTCCACCGCCGCATAGCCGAAGAAGCGGTTAACCCGTTCCACGATCACGGGCGCGACATGCTGGATCATGGGTGCGTGCGCGCCCTCGACCACCAGGGTCAGCACGCCGCCCGAACGCTTGCCGGCGGGGAAACGGATCGATTCGGGCGAGGAGACGCCGGCGTAACGATCGCCGACGATTTCCTTCCACCGGCTGACCACCGACGATTGCACGAAGCCGAAGCGGCGAAAGGCTGCGCCGCCGACGGACGGCAGCAATTCGGACACTGCACGTGCCCGTTTGCCGCGCGGCGCTTCCGCCAGCTTTTTCGTTGTTCCGCCCGGTTTGTCCATGGCTGCGAGCATGGCATAGCGGGCCATGGCCGTCGATGCGTCTTGTGCCCTTTTGGGCTGGTATATTGTGGATAAACGGCAACTTCCCTGGCGGGCGGAAGCCGGCGAGACCCCCGATCCATACCGCGTCTGGTTGTCCGAAATCATGCTCCAGCAGACCACCGTCGCGGCGGTGAAGCCGTATTTCGAGAAGTTCACGGCGCGCTGGTCGGCGGTGGAGGCGCTTGCCGGGGCGGAGGAAGCGGAGGTGATGGCCGCCTGGGCGGGACTTGGCTATTACGCCCGCGCCCGCAATCTTCATGCCTGCGCCCGCGAAGTGGCGAGTGGGGAAGGGGCCTTTCCGGACACGGAGGCCGATCTTCGCAAGCTTCCCGGCGTCGGCCGTTACACCGCCGCCGCCATTGCGGCGATCGCCTTTGGCAGGCGGGCGGTGGTGGTGGATGCGAATGTCGAGCGGGTGGTGTCGCGGCTGTTTGCGGTAAAGGAGCCGCTGCCGGGGTCGCGCGAGCGGCTCTATCAACTTACCGACACGATCACCCCGGACGAAGGCGCCGGCGATTTCGCGCAGGCGATGATGGATCTGGGCTCCTCCATCTGCACCCCGCGCGCTCCGGATTGCCACCGCTGTCCGCTGCTCTGCCATTGCGCCGCAGGGCAGGCGGGGGAGGGGGAGCGGTACCCGGTGAAGCTGGCCAAGGCGCCGAAGCCGAAGCGCGAGGGCACCGCCTGGTGGCTCGAGCGCAACGGGCAGGTGCTGCTTGTCCGGCGTCCGTCGAAGGGCCTGCTCGGCGGCATGCTTGCGCTGCCCACCGACGCAGCGCCCGCCGAGGCGGAGTGGCGGGAGGCGGGAAGCGTCGACCACGTCTTCACCCACTTCGCGTTAAACATGCGTCTGCTCTGCGCCGAAGCGGAGGGCGAGGCGCCTGAAGGACTGTGGCACCCAATTAGCGGTCTCGACGAGGCGGGGCTTCCGACCCTCTTCGCCCGGCTTGCGGCACGGGGAAAGGAGTGGCGGGGGACACTGCCGTTCGAAATCGCGGGAGTGCCGCTTTGAGCAACTTTGTCGGGTTCACCGGCGCAAACCTCGACCGCGTCGACAACTTGCGCCTGGACGCGGCAAAGATAGGGGAGCTTGCCGCACGCCCCGACGCCCGGCTCCTTCGGCTCGACGGTTTGGACCCGGTTCTGGACGAAGGCGGCAACCTCCTGTGGGCCCCACTGATCACACCGGACGCGCCCCTCATCTTCCTCGGCTTGCGCGAAGGCGCTCCGCTCTTCGCGCCGTTCGTCCCGGCACCCATCGGCCAGCGCGCCTGGCCGGTGTTCGGCCTCTTGAACCGCATGGCGCCAGGCGACGCGGCGATCTGGGGCGCGGCGCGGAGCCTCCTCGAATGGCATGCCCGCCACCCGTTCTGCTCGCTGTGCGGCCAGCCCAGCGTCCCGTTCCGCGCCGGCTGGGGCCGCCGCTGCCCGTCCTGCTCCGCCGAGCATTTCCCGCGCGTCGATCCGGTGGTGATCATGATCGCCGAACATGACGGCCGCATCCTGCTCGCCCGCCAGCCGCAATATCCGCCGGGCCGCTATTCGGCGCTCGCCGGCTTCGTGGAGCCGGGCGAGTCGATCGAAGAAGCGGTGGCCCGCGAGCTTAAGGAAGAAGCGGCAATCGATGCCAGCGACGTCCGCTACGTCGCAAGCCAGCCCTGGCCCTTTCCAGGCCAGCTGATGATCGCCTGCACCGCCCGCGCGGCCTCCGCCGAGATCGTCCTCGACCGGACCGAATTGGAGGACGCCTTCTGGGCAAGCCGCGACGACGTCGCCGCCGCCTTCGCCGGCGATCCAGCCGCCCGCTTCCTTGCGCCGCCGCCTTATGCAATCGCCCACACGCTGCTGAAGCACTGGCTGGACGGATAGGGTCGCTTCACCCGCTTGCCCCGCCGCGCAGGCCCGCTTAAAGGGGCAGCCGAATTCCCACTCGCGCGGTTTCTCGCGCGCCCCTGGAGGTCTGGATACGGCATGGACAATCGCAGCAACACGATTGCGGGCTGGGTGCTCGGCGCGGGCATCGTCGCCCTCGGCGCCTCGATCGTCACCGCGGAAATGTTTCATGCCGAACGCCCGGAAAAGATGGGTTACCCGATCGAGGGCGTCGTGCTTGAAGGCGAAGGCGGCGGCGGAGAGGCCGAACAGCCGATCGCTGCCCTGCTCGCCGGGGCCGATGCCGCAAAGGGCGAAGGCGTGTTCAAGAAGTGCACCGCCTGCCACACCATCGCGAAGGGCGGCCCGAACGGCACCGGCCCGAACCTGTGGGGCGTGATGGGCGCACCGATCGGCAAGCACGCCGCCGGCTTCGCTTATTCACCCGCGCTTTCGGGCAAGGGCGGCAATTGGGACTGGGAGTCGATGAGCGCCTGGCTGAAATCGCCGCGCGATTTCGCCCCGGGTACCAAGATGACCTTTGCCGGCCTCGGCAAGGCTGAGGATCGCGCCAATCTGCTTGCTTACATGAACACCCAAGGCGACAGCCCGCTGCCGCTTCCCGCCGCGCCCGCCGCCGGCGCGGCGCCGGCTTCCCCGGCCGCGGCCGCCGCCGAAGCGTCGGATCAGGGCGCTGCCGGCGACAAGGGCGAGAACGAGCCGGTGCTGAACGAAACCCAGGCGGCGACCAGCCCGGGCCGCAGCGTCACCGGCGACGCCGCTCCGACCGCCGCCGGCCGTTCCGAGCAGACGCTGAAGAAATAAGGACGTTCGGGGGATGGTGAGCAGCAAGGCCGCCACTCCCGACGCGTATATCGCCGAACTTCCGCCCGAGCGCGCCCATCTGGTGTTGCGGCTGCGGGCGCTGGTCAACGCGCACCTTCCGCCCGGCTACGAGGAGCGGATGAGCTGGGGCATGATCGGCTGGGAAGTGCCGCTGTCCCGCTATCCCAGAACTTACAACAAGCAGCCGCTCGTCTTCGCGGCGCTCGCCGCGCAAAAGAACCACACCGCTTTGTACCTGAACTGCGTCTACGCGTCCCCGGAGCAGACGGAGCGATTCAAGGCGGCGTGGGCGGGATCGGGCAAGAAGCTGGACATGGGCAAATCCTGCCTTCGTTTGAAGCGCTGGGACGATGTCGCGGAAGACGCGCTTGCCGAAGCGATCGCGGCCACGCCTGTCGACACCTTCATCGCCCGATACGAAGCGAGCCGCTAAGGCTTCAAAGCAGCGTGAAAGTCACCCCCGCGAAAGCAGGGGTCCCGCTTCTTTCCTTCTTGCGCTCAAGCGGTAAGCGGGATTCCCGCTTTCGCGGGAATGACAGAAGTGCGCTATTGCGCGACCGCCGCGAGGTGGTCGTCATTCTTGTACCACGCGCAGATGCGCTCCCAGGCTTCCTCGGCGGTCTCCACATACTGGAACAGGTCGAGGTCCTTTTCAGACACCACGCCTTCTTCCACCAGCGCTTCGAAATTAACCACCCGATCCCAAAACTCCCGCCCGAACAGGAGAATGGGAAGCGGCTTCACCTTGCCGGTTTGGATCAGGGTGAGCAGTTCGAACATCTCGTCAAATGTGCCGAAGCCGCCCGGGAACACCGCAACCGCGCGCGCGCGAAGCAGGAAGTGCATCTTGCGAAGCGCGAAATAGTGGAACTGGAAGGAAAGCGACGGCGTCACATACGGGTTCGGCATCTGCTCATGCGGGAGCACGATGTTGAGGCCGATCGATTCCGATCCCGCCTCCATCGCGCCGCGGTTGGCCGCTTCCATGATGGACGGTCCGCCGCCCGAGCAGACCACGAAATGCCGCCAGCCTTCGGCGTCCTTGTCCACGCGGCAGCACATCTTCGCCAGCGATTTCGCGACTTCGTAATAATGTGACTTCGCCTTGAGGCGCTCCGCGATCAGCTTTTGCCGGTCGGTGACCGCGGCGGCGAGAAGCGCCTCCGCTTTCTCCGGCTCCGGAATACGCGCCGATCCGTAGAAGACGAAGGTGGAGGCGATCTTGGCTTCGTCGAGCAGAAGCTCGGGTTTCAGGAGTTCGAGCTGGAAGCGGACGGGGCGCAAATCCTCGCGAAGCAGGAAGTCCATGTCCTGGAAGGCAAGCCGGTAGGCCGGATCGCCGGTCTGCGGCGCCGGGGTCGGCTGGTTGGCAAGTTCGGCTTCTTCGCGGGCCCGCGGAAACACGCGGTCGGGGGGTACGAGTTCGGTCATGGAAGGTCCTTAGGGTCTGTACTCGCCTCCCACAATGGCCGGGATCGCTCGGAGCCGTCGACTGGCAAGGAGGGCTGCGCCGGCCGGGCTGGTTGCCCGGACAAGCGGCTCGACGTAGCCAGTCGGCGTCTCCGTGCGACCGCAAAGCGGCGAGGCTGATTTGCCGCCCGGAGGGCGTCGCTCGTCGGTCACGATGGCACCGCATCGCTCCCTCCTCGCTCCTACCCGGACAACAAATCAGCCTCGTCACGGCCGTTGTGGGAGGCGAGTACAGACCCTCAGCGGCAATATGGGCCTTGGCCCATGTCGAAATGCAGATGGTCGCGGTGAAAGGCGTTGGCGTCCGGCCCCAGGGTCACGCCGAAGCGGCGGCAGCCGGCCTGGTGCACGGCACGCAGGAACTTGCGCACATCTTCGTCGCCGCCGTTCCAGCCGTCCTTGACGCTGATCCGCCGCCCGCCCTCGATCACGAACACGCCGATGTCCACCGCGTTGGCGCGGCCATGCTCGCTCAATTTAGATCCCGGCTGGTTGTTGACCGGGCGGCATGAGTAAGTGCCGTAGCTTTCGATCCGCACCACCTTCTTGCCGAGCCAGGCGTGCGCCGCGGGCTGCACCGCCTCGCGGGTCCATCGCGCGAATTGCCGCGCCGCCGGGCACGTCATCGCACCGAGATTAGTGACGGGGGTTCCGATGTCGAGCAATTGCACCGCTCCCGCCGCCGAGCAGCCGTTGGCGAACCAGCGGTCGGGGAGGGCACGGAACTCCACCCCTTCGCGGCGCAAATCGGCCTGGCACTGAAGCGTCGCCTTGGCAGGCGTCGCCTGGGCTGCGGGCTCGCGCGGCGCATCCTCGCCCGGCCGCGTCCCTTTCGGGATGCAGCCGCCAAGCAGCAACAAGATGATGACCCCCCAGCCACGCATCGGCCCATCCTGTTCGGCAAAGCGGCTGGGGTCAACCGATCCTTGTTGCGAATCTCTCGCAACAAGCTATGAAGGCTCACGATGAGCCGCCGCGCCCTTCCCAAATACCTCTTCTGGGTCCTGCTCGCTCTGCCGGCGGCGATGCTGGTATCCGGTTTCTGGAACCGGCCGGAAGGCGTCTACCCGGGCGACTTCCTTCACCCGAGCGGCGAATTCTCCGCCCGGTTGATCATCCTCGCTTTGGTGCTCACCCCGCTCTCCCAGCTCTTGCCGCGAAGCCGGATCGTCCGCTGGCTGCTTCGTCACCGCCGCGCCATCGGAGTCGCCGCCTTCGGCTATGCAGTGCTCCACCTGGTCTTCTACGTCCTCGATATGGAAGGCTTCGGCAATATGCTGGCGGAGCTCGGCGCCCCCGCGATCTGGACGGGCTGGCTCGCCTTCCTCTGCCTGCTCGTCCCCGCCTTCGTCAGCAACGACCGTGCGGTGCGGACGCTGAAAGGCACGTGGAAGCAGCTTCAGCGCCTCGCTTATCCGGCGGCAATCCTGACGCTCATTCACTGGGCGCTGATCCACGACGGCCTCGTACCCGCGCTTGCCAATTTCGCGCCGCTCGCCTTGCTTCAGCTGATCCGGCTTTTTCGCTTCACCCGCAACCGTACCAACCCTCAAAGGAGTACCACATGATCCTTCGCATCACCGCCGCCGCTGCTCTGGCCCTTGCCGGTCTTGCCGTTTCGGCGCCCGCGTCCGCCACCGGCAAGATGACCTGCGACGCCCCCCAGGCGAAGTGGAAGAGCATTCCCGCGCTCGAAGCGCGCCTCAAGAAGCAGGGCTGGCAGGTGCGCAAGTCGAAGGTCGATGGCGGCTGCTACGAAGTTTACGGCACCGATCCCAAGGGCAACCGGGTCGAAGCCTATTTCCACCCGGTGACGTTCGAAAAGCTGCTCGTCTCGCGCCGCGGCGAAGTTCTGTTCAAGAAGAAGTAAGGCCGCAGGCCCTTCGGTTGACAGGTCCGCGCACGTCCCTACACCCGTGCGCGGGCCACGCCGTCCCAACGCGGCGCGCGCTCTCTGCAAGGAGAGACTGACATGACTGCTCCCAAACCGGACTTCCGTCCGGCACGACCGTATTTTTCCTCCGGCCCATGCGCGAAGCCGCCCGGCTGGGGCCCCGAACATCTCGCACTCGGCTCGCTCGGCCGGTCGCACCGGTCGAAGATCGGCAAGGCGCGCATCGTCCATGCGATGGACCTCACCCGCAAGATCCTGCGCCTCCCCTCCGACTACCGCATCGGCATCGTCCCCGCGTCGGACACCGGCGCGGTGGAGATGGCGCTGTGGTCTTTGCTCGGACCGCGCCCCGCGACGATGCTCGCCTGGGAAAGCTTCGGCGAAGGCTGGGTCACCGACGTGGTCAAGCAGCTGAAGCTCGACGCGACCGTGGTGAAGGCCCCCTACGGCGAACTTCCCGATCTCTCCGCCGTCGATCCGGCGAGCGACATCGTCTTCACCTGGAACGGCACCACGTCTGGCGTCCGCGTGCCGAACGGCGACTGGATCCCCGCAGACCGCCAGGGCCTGACCATCGCCGATGCCACCTCCGCCGCTTTCGCGCAGGAAATCGACTGGCCCAAGATCGATGTCGCGACCTTCTCTTGGCAGAAGGTGCTTGGCGGGGAGGGCGCCCACGGCGTCCTGATCTTGAGCCCGCGCGCGGTGGAGCGGCTGGAAAGCCACACCCCCGCCTGGCCGCTGCCCAAGATCTTTCGCCTGACCAAAGGCGGCAAACTGAACGAAGGCATCTTCGCCGGCGACACGATCAACACGCCGTCCATGCTTGCGGTTGAGGATTATATTTTCGCGCTGGAATGGGCGCAGGGCCTCGGCGGCCTCAACGCGCTGATCGCCCGCGCCGACGCCAATGCGGCGGCGGTGGACGCGTGGGTCGGGAGTACGCCGTGGATCGAGCACCTCGCTCGCGACCCCGCTACACGCTCCAACACCAGCGTCTGCCTGAAGTTCGCGGCAGGAGCGCTTCCCGGCTTCGACGCGGAAGCGCAGGCGGCTTTGGTGAAGCGCATGGCGTCCCTCCTCGAAGCGGAAGCAGCGGCCTACGACATCGCGTCATACCGCGACGCTCCGCCGGGCCTCCGCCTTTGGTGCGGCGCAACGGTGGAAACGGAGGATCTGGAAGCGCTCTTTCCCTGGCTCGACTGGGCTTTTGGAGAGGCGAGGGCGGCCTAAGCCCCACCGTCGCCCCAGCGAAGGCTGGGGCCCATACGGCCTCCAAGCCTCACCGACATTTCAGCATGGATGCCAGCCTGCGCTGGCATGACGGAGTAGAAAATGCCCAAGATCCTGATCTCCGACCAAATGGACCCCAAGGCGGCTGAGGTCTTCCGCGCCGCCGGCCTCCAGGTCGACGAGCGCCCGGGCCTTTCGAAGGACGAGCTGAAGGCGATCATCGGCGGCTATGACGGCCTCGCGATCCGCTCGGCCACCAAGGTCACCGCCGACGTGCTGGAAGCCGCGACCAACTTGAAGGTCGTCGGCCGCGCCGGCATCGGGGTCGACAATGTCGACATCGCCGCCGCCTCGGCGCGCGGCGTGGTGGTGATGAACACGCCCTTCGGTAATTCGATTACCACCGCCGAACACGCAATCGCCCTGATGTTCGCGCTCGCCCGCGAGCTTCCCCAGGCCGACGCGTCCACCCAGGCGGGCAAGTGGGAAAAGAACCGCTTCATGGGAGTCGAGTTGACCAGCAAGACGCTTGGCCTGATCGGCGCCGGCAATATCGGCTCCATCGTTGCCGACCGCGCGCGGGGCCTGCGCATGAAGGTGATCGCCTTCGATCCCTTTCTCACCTTTGAGCGCGGCGTCGCGCTTGGCATCGAAAAAGTGGAGCTGGACGAGCTCCTGGCCCGCGCCGATTTCATCACCCTTCACACGCCGCTGACCGATCAGACCCGCAACATCCTGTCCCGCGAGAACCTCGCCAAGACAAAGCCGGGCGTCCGCATCATCAACTGCGCGCGCGGCGGGCTGATCGACGAAGCGGCGCTCAAGGAGGCGCTGGAAAGCGGCCACGTCGCCGGCGCTGCCCTCGACGTCTTCGCCGAGGAACCGGCCAAGTCGAACCCGCTGTTCGGCACCCCCGGCTTCATCGCCACGCCCCACCTCGGTGCCTCCACCACCGAAGCGCAGGTCAACGTCGCCATCCAGGTCGCCGAGCAGATCGCCGACTTCCTCACCAAAGGCGGCGTCACCAACGCGCTCAACATGCCTTCGCTTTCGGCCGAGGAAGCGCCGAAGCTTCGCCCCTACATGGCGCTTGCCGACAAGCTCGGTTCACTGGTCGGCCAATTGGAAGGCCACCATGCCACCGGCATCTCCATCGAAGTGGAAGGCGCCGCCGCCCAGCTCAACCAGAAGCCGATCACCGGCGCCGTCCTCGCCGGCCTAATGCGCATTTATTCCGCCACGGTGAACATGGTGAACGCGCCGCACTTGGCCAAGGAACGAGGCCTCGACGTGCGCGAAGTGCGCCACGACCGCGAAGGCGATTACCACACGCTCGTGCGGGTCACCGTCTCGACGCCCGAGGGCGAGAAATTCGCCGCCGGCACCTTGTTCGCCAACGAAGCGCCGCGCTTGGTCGACCTGTTCGGCATCCGCGTGGAAGCCGAGCTGGAAGGCGACATGATCCACATTGTCAACGAAGACGCCCCCGGCTTCATCGGCCGGCTCGGCACCGCGCTTGGCGAAGCGGGAATCAACATCGGCACTTTCACCCTCGGCCGCCGCGCCGCCGGCGGGGAGGCGGTGGCCCTGATCGCGGTGGACAGCCCGGTTGGCGACACGGTGACGGCCAGCATCGCCGCGCTCCCAGGGGTGCGCCGGGTAACGCCGCTGCGCTTCTAGCGCCCCAGCGCCTGGCCGATCGCCCGCTCCAGGTCGGCGATCTGGTACGGCTTGGTGACCAAAGGCACGTCCGCATAGTCCGCGCCCGAGCCCGCCGCGCCATAGCCGGTGGTGAAGACGAACGGCGTGCCGCGCGCCCGCAGAAGCGCCGCCACCGGCAGGCTCTGCTCGCCGTTCAGATTGATGTCGAGCAAGGCGACGTCGAACGCTTGCTCTTCCGCGCGGGCGAGCGCCTCCTCCAGCGTCGAGGCGGTGGCGGCGAGGGTGCAGCCGAGCTCTTCCAGCATGTCCTCGGCGGTCATGGCGATGATCGCCTCATCCTCCACCAACAGCACGCTGACGCCGTTCAAACTCATTCGCTCCTCCCGCGCGGCGCCGCTTCGGTCAGCGACGCTTCGATCCGGCAGTGGAGCCCGCCGGGCTTGAAATCCATCGCCACCCCGCCGCCAAGGTCTGCCGCCAGCGCCCGCTCGATCATGCGGAGGCCGAAGCCGCGCCGGTCCGGTGCCTTGGCCGGCGGCCCGCCTTGCTCGCGCCACTGGAGCCGCAGCCGGTCGCCCTCCACCTCCCAAGCAACCACCACCCGTCCCGCCGGCACCGACAAGGCGCCGTATTTGGCGGCGTTGGTGGAAAGCTCGTGGAGCGCCATCACCAGCGACACCGCCGCCTTGGGCCCAAGCGTCAGGTCCGGCCCGCTGATCTCCACC
The DNA here is from genome assembly GCA_036399095.1 of Allosphingosinicella sp. Lineage (GTDB taxonomy): Bacteria > Pseudomonadota > Alphaproteobacteria > Sphingomonadales > Sphingomonadaceae > Allosphingosinicella. Next base: position 42,420 of record DASWNT010000027.1, on the reverse strand, counting down.
CTTTTCTCCTGCCCGATCAGATGGCCAAGCGCGCCCTCCGCCAACCCGCGCAGAGTCGCGCCTTCCCAGCTCTGCCGGGTGAGGAGATCGTGCGCCGCCGCCAGGGCTGCGAGCCGGTGCTGGAAGGCCGTCCGAGCCTCCGCCGGATCGCGCCCGTCGCGGAAGCTCTGCAGCGCCAGCCCCTGAACCAGGGCAAGCGTGTTCTTCACCCGGTGATTGAGCTCATTCACCAGCAGCGCCTGCCGCTCCTGCGCTTTCCGCCGCTCCGTCACGTCGCGCGCGATTGCGTGCAGCCCCACCGGCCGCCCGCTTTCGTCCAGCGTCAGAGTCGAGTTCACTTCCCACTGCAGAAGCTGGCCGCTGCTCGACACCACTTCCATCTCGTGGCTGGTGGTGCCGCCGCTCTGGATTTTCTCGGCAAGCTTGGCGCGCGCCTGTTCCTTGCTCCGTTCGGTGAGGAAGTCGTGCATCGTGCGCCCGATGATCTCCTCGCGCGGCAGGCCGATCGCGGCCGCCGCGGCGGGGTTCACGTCGGTCAGCACCTGCTCCAGAGTAGCGGTGACGATCAGGTCGCTCGCTTGCTCGAAGATGCGGCGGTAGCGCTCCTCGCTCCGCCTCTGCGCCCATTCCGCCCGCGCCCGGCTGATCTCGCGCCACAGCAAGCGGCTCGCATCGCGAAGCAGTTTTTCTTCGCCGTCCGACCAGCGCCGCGGATGGTCTTCATGCGCGAACAGCATCGCTCCATATCGCGCGCTGCTGACCAGCGGTACCACAAGCGCCGCGCCGATGCCGAGCGCCTGGTAACGGCGTGCAAGCGCGCTTTTCGCCATGTCCGCATCGTCGCCGACATCGTCGATCCGGATCACCCGGTCGCCCTTCAGCGCCTGGTGAAAGGCGTCGCCGGTGCGGCGGATTTCATAATGGCCGGAAATGTCGGGCAAGGGGCCGACGCAGGCGAGGATGGAGATGGCGCCGCCTTCTTCGTCCACCTCGCCATAGCCGACGCGCCCCGCCTTGATCGACCGGCCGATCCGCTCGAGCCCGGCCAGCAGGATTTCGTGCGGGTCCGAAAGCAGCCGCAGCGCTTCGCCAAGTTCGAGCAGCAGCGTGTCATGCTCGGCGCGAAGCACGCTTTCGGTGGTTTCCCACGCTTGGGCGAGCACGCCGCCGACCGTGCCGTCCTCCGACGCCACCGGAAGCAGCGAATAGCTCCACCAACTGTCGAACGTCGCGCCCTCCAGATGGCGCTCCAGCCGCGCGTCGATGACGTTCACCGCCTGCCCGCCTTCGGTCGCCGTTCGGAACTGCGGCTCCAGCGCCTGCCAGATGTCGGCCATTACCGCCGCGGCGGGTTGTCCCAGAGCCCAGGGATCACGGTCACCCAGGTAAGCCGACCAGGCGTCGTTGTAGAGGAACAGGAGGTCCGGCCCCCAGCAGATCGCCGTCGCGCTCGGCGAGCGCAGGCAGATCGACAAAGCGGAGCGGAGCGACTGCGGCCAGCCGTTGATCGGCCCGAGACCGGTCTCGTTCCAGTCATGGGCCCGGACGCGCGCGCCCATAAAGCCGCCGCCGTCCAGAAAGGCGCGCAGATCAGGCATCGGACTCGGCCGGGTCGGTGACGCTCACACCCGTCAGGTGAACCGCCGCGGCGGGGGAGGCAAGTGGGGGAAATGCGGCGTACTTCCCGGCGCCATCGCTGCGTCCGCCCCACGGGAAAAGCGCGGCAGCCGCCCGGCCGCCGCGCTTCGTTGGTTCGGCATCGCGAACCGCTTAACGGTTGTTGGTGCTCGTGGTGTTGGCCGCGGCTTCGTTTTCGCCTTCGGCCGTGTTCGCCTCAAGCGAGTTGCTTGCCGCATCGACGCCGTTGCCGACCGCATTGCCGACGTCCCCGGCGGCTTCCACCGTCACGTTGGCGGCATCTTCGGCAAGATCGCCGACGCCCGCCGCAACGTTGCCGGCCGAATTCGCCAGGTTCTCGTCCACGCGGCCTTCGCAGGCGGAAAGGCTCATCGCGGCCGCCGCAACAACGGCCAGTTTCACCATGGTCTTCATGTAAGATACCCCTCCTCAAGGCGCACGGAACCCGCCCGCGCGCAGCGCATCAACCGCTTTTGCCCCAAGAAGTTCCGGCGCCGTCACGTCTTGCCTGCTGCAACAGTGGAAACAACAAAGCCGGTGCGGCGGCACACGCCTGCAAGCATGCGCATCTAGATCGCCTCCCAAGGCCACTTCCGGCCGGATGGAAAGGGCGGGCGATCAGCCTGCTTACGGGATCATGAGCAGCGCACGTTTCGCCTTCATCAAAAGCTCGGCCGCCATGCTGGCCTTTGCCGCTTTGCCGGCCGGGGCGCCCGTTGCGTCGGCGGCCGAGCCCTCGATCCTGCCGGTGACCCTCGCCGCCGCCGACGTACCCGTGTTCATTCCCGCAGCTGCACCCGCCCCGACCCCGGTCGCCCCTCCCGCCTTCGAGGAACCCGATCTGAAGCCAGGCGAGTTCGCCTGGCGTCCCGAGCGCGCGCAGAGCGGCCCCGTGGAAATGGTCGTCTCCATTCCGTTGCAGCGCGCCTACGTCTACCGCGGCGGAACGCTGATCGGCGTCACCACCGTTTCCACCGGCCGCAAGGGCCATCGCACCCCCACCGGCACCTTTCCGATCCTGGAGAAGCGCCAGAAGCATTTCTCCAACCTCTACAACAACGCGCCCATGCCCTTTATGCAGCGCCTCACCTGGGACGGGATCGCCCTTCACGCGGGGCAGATACCCGGCCACCCCGCCTCCCACGGCTGCGTCCGCCTGCCGCTTGCCTTCGCCAAGCACCTGTTCGGGGTGACCCAGCGCGGCGGCAACGTCCACATCCTGTCCCATTCCCCTTCCGCCGGCGAAGCGCTGGCCATGGCGCGCGGCAACGGCGCCTACACCGGCATGGGCGGGCCGCTCGAGGAGGTGGAGGAAGGCGGTACCAAGTGAGTTCTTCCTTTATAAAAACGGAGGCGGTGGAGGCATTGTTCTTGCCCTCAGCCGCCGTTCGGGTTAGCACCTCGCCATGTTCGGCCGTCCCGGGAAGGGGCGGCCCTTATTGTTTTTGGAGATGTCACCCGTGGCCCAGCCGCTCATGCCTCATGCGACCGCGTCCTGGTTGGTCGACAACACCGCGCTTACCTTCGAACAGATCGCCGAGTTTTGCGGCCTCCACATTCTGGAAATCCAGGCGATCGCCGACGACACGGCGGCGACCAAGCTTACCGGGCGCGATCCGATCCGCGCGGGCGAGCTGACGCAGGAGGAGATCAACCTCGGTCAGGACGATCCCGATTACCGCCTCCGCCTCCTGAAGGAGCCCGATCAGGCCCGCCGCTCGAAGGGCCCGCGCTACACGCCGGTTTCCAAGCGCCAGGACAAGCCGGACGGTATCGCCTGGATCATCCGCAACCACCCGGAAGTCACCGATGGCCAGATTTCCAAGCTGATCGGCACCACCCGCACGACCATCGCCGCGATCCGCGACCGCAGCCATTGGAATATCGCCAACATCCAGCCCAAGGACCCGGTGACGCTCGGCCTCTGTTCGCAGCGTGAACTCGACGCGTTGGTCGCCAAGGCCGCCAAGGCCGCCGGCATCGAACAGCCGACCACCGACATCCGCCTGGACGGCGACCGCGAAGTGCTTCTGGAGCAGCTCCGCCGCGAACGCGAAACCGCTGCCCGCGATGCGGATGCCGCCCTTGCCGCCGATCCGGCCGGCGAAAGCGGCGAAGTCACCCGCGACTTCGATTCCTACTTCAAGAGCTGAAGCGGGACACTCCCCCAGCTGTTTGGTGCGCTCAACAACCTCGTTCGTCCCGAGCGAAGTCGAGGGGCGCACTCGAGGAGTCCGTGCCAAGCGCACCTCGACTTCGCTCGGTACGAACGGACGTGGGTAGATGACTTTTGAAGCCGAAGGATCCCAGGGCGAGGCGCCGAGCCCCGGCACCGAGCCCTACACCCACAAGGGCCTGACCTACCCGCTCGGCCGCCGCGTACCCGAAGTGGGCGAACTCATCCCGCTCGCCGACGGTATCGGCTGGGCGCGGCTGCCCGTCCCCGGCGCGCTCAAGCACGTCAACGTCTGGGCACTCGAAGATGGCGATGGTGTCGCACTGGTCGACACCGGCCTCGACATCCCGCCGTGCCGCGAAGCGTGGGAGGCACTCCTCGCCGGCCCGCTTGCCGGGCGTCAGATCACCCGCATCTTCTGCACCCACTTCCATCCCGATCATCTCGGCCTCGCCGGCTGGCTGTGCCAGCGTTTCTCCGCGCCCGTGTGGATGACCCGGGAGGAATGGCTGTTCGCCCGGATGCTCACGGCCGACGTTCGGGACACGCCGCCGCCGGAGGCATTCGCTTACTGGCGCGCCGCCGGCTGGAGCGAGGAGCGCATTGACGCTGAAAGGGCGAAGGGTTGGGGCCGCTTCTCGGCAATGGTCAGCGCAGTACCGGTGAGCTTCATCCGCATGCAGGACGGCGAGACGATCCGCATCGGCGCGCGCGACTGGCGGGTGGTCACCGGCAACGGCCACTCCCCCGAACATGCGTGTCTGGTGGACGAAGAAGGCGGCGTGATGATCGCCGGGGATCAGGTTCTGCCGCGCATCACATCCAACATTTCGCTCAGCCTGTCGGAGCCCTGGGGCGACCCGCTCGGCGACTGGCTCCGCTCTATAGCCAAACTGCGGACATCGTCCGACAGCCTGCTCGTACTCCCCTCGCACGGAGATCCGTTCACCGGCCTCCACGCAAGGCTCGATGCCCTTGATCAGGGTCACCGAACCCAGCTCGACAGCCTCCACGCCTTTCTTGCCGAACCGCGGCGCGCGGTGGACTGCTTCGGCCTGCTTTTTGGCCGCAAGATCGAGGACAATCTGATGGGCCTCGCCACCGGCGAAGCCATGGCGCACCTCCGCCGCCTTGAGGTCGAGGGACGGGCAGTGCGTTCGATGAAGGACGGCGTCGCCTGGTACAGCGCCGCGCGTCCGGCGGCCGCTTAGGCGCCGCGCCGCCGCGACGGCAGCAGTGCCGCGCTGAGCAGATAGCCGAGGATCGGGCTTCCGCCGTACCCGACCAAGGGCGTCGGGTAATTGTTGATGGCCGCGGCGGCGATCACCGCCGCCCAGCAGGCGCCGAACGCCGCCAGCACCGCGCGGCCGTCGCGGGTCCCGCGCAGGACCGGAAGCAGAAGAAGAAGGCACCCGCCCACCACCGCCACTCCGGCGAGCGGCGACACGTCGAACGCCGTGTAGAGGATCTCGTCCACGTACGGCACGGCCGGCAAATTGTCGGACCGCAGAAGCGTCGCTGCAAAGGCCGTAACGCTGGCGGCAAGGGCGAAGAAGGGGAGGCGGCCCCGGTCGAACATCAGCACCGCGCCCGTTCCCGCCGCCAGGGCGCCTGCCATGGCCCGATCCGGCTGGAGGGCGAGCGCCAGTGCGGCAACCGCGATTCCGGCGGTGCCAAGCGCGTCCGGCCGCCGCGCATAGAGCACGATCAGCGGGGGAAGCAGCACCAGGCTGGGCTGCACGACCAGCGGGCCTAAGCTCAGCCAGCGCGCTGCTCCCTCAACCGGGGCGCCGAGCAGCGCCGTCGCAAGGATCGGTAGGCTGAGCGCCAGCACCGCTGCCCCGCTCCAGTCCGCACGCTTTGCCCCGCCCAGTACAAGCCAAAGCAAGGCGCCGAGAAGCAGGGCTCCCGCGTTGATCGCCAAATAGCGCACGGGCGCGCCCGCCGCCGCCATGTAGGCGAGGCCAAGGCCAACCGAGACGATGGCGCAAAGCAGGCCAAGCAGGCGAGGGCGGTCAAACAGGTGGTTCAAGGCGGCGTTGTTCCTGTGCGGCGCAGCGGGAGGCCGCGTCCGAAACGACATCCTCTCACGCGCCTCTCAACTCCGCAATATGATCAGGCGCCGATCAGCCGGGCGAGGCGCTGGCGAAGCTGCGGTGCCCAGCCCCGAGCCTCCGGCGCACCCTGCCGCCGCGCCAGCCGCCGCTTCACCTCGTCCAGCGTCACCTTCCTGTTCGGATTGGGGATCGTGCCGAGGCTAGGCGCTTGGACATTGCCTTTGAACAAGTCGGACGCGCTGTGGGCGAGCAAGGCGTCGCCTTCCATGTCGTAGACCTTCAACCGGTCGAACGTGTCGTTAACCACGTACAGAACCGGCTGCGCTTGCCTGTGGATATAGAGCAGGTTCGCCACCGGCCGAAGCGCATTGGAGCTATTCGCCCGCGACCAGTGAAGCAGCGACACGTCGAAGAAGAGGGCCTCCCCCGCCTTAAGCGGCACCGGCTCGGACAAAGCTTTGAGCTCTTCCTCCCACTCCGTCCAATAGCCGCCGAGCCGCGCCGCGACGATATTGTTGAACAGCTTATGGCTGCCGGGGATCACGCGAAGCGCGCCGTTGCCGTCCTCCACATCCACCAAGGGGCACCAGACCGCGATGTTGACGTCCGAAAGGTCGCTTGTGCTGGTCCAGTCGCAGTGCAGGTTGACCTGTCCGGTACCCGCCGCCTTGACCAAAAGCCCGCCGGTGACCGGCCGGTAGTCGGGAAGCAGCTCGCGCAGCTTCGGCTCCAGCGCGTCACGAACGATCGTGTAGGCGCTTCGGCGATACGCCTCGTCCGGGTCGAGGAAGCTGGCATGGTAGAGGATCGACGTGAATTCGGGGCTGCCGAAGTCCAGCGCCGGGCGAATCCGGCTCATGTCGGCGCGCAGGCTTTCCACCTCGCCGGCGTCCAGCAACGGCGCGGAGCAGAAGCCGCGTTCGATCATCTGGCGGTGAAGCGCCTCGTCCTTGAAGGTGGTCCGCACCGTAACTCCTCGCGTTGCGGCCAGCATAATAGCGAGGGCGGCAAAGTCCTAGCGTCCGCATTTGCCGGCCGCCCCCGCTTGACCCCTTGAGCGCGGCGGACCAAAGCTTGGGCCATGTCCGATCAGCCCCAGAACATCGCCGAACTTTCCTTTGAAGCCGCCTTGAAGCGGCTGGAGGAGATCGTCCGCCGGCTTGAAAGCGGCGATGCGTCGCTTGACGAGTCCATCGAACTCTACGGCGAAGGCGACCGGCTTCGGCAGCAGTGCGAGGCCCGGCTCCAGGCGGCGCAGGCGCGGATCGAGAAGATTCAGGTCGGCTCCGGCGGCCAGCCATCCGGCACCGCGCCGTTCGACCCCGCCTGAGCAGCGCTTATATGCCTGCAGGCCACGCAATCCTCGACCAAGCGCTTGAACAGATCGCCGCGGAGGTGGACGACGCGTTCGACACCTTGCTGCCGCTCCCCAATGACTCGCGCGCGCCGCTTTACGAAGCGATGCGCTACGCCGCGATCGGCGGCGGCAAGCGCCTGCGGCCTTTGCTCGTGGTTGCCTCCTCCGCCTTGTTTCATGTCGACCGCCGCCGCGCGCTCCGCGCGGGAGTCGCCGCCGAGGCGATCCACGTATATTCGCTGATCCACGACGATCTGCCCTGCATGGACGACGACGATCTGCGCCGGGGCAAGCCGACCCTGCACAAGGCATTCGGGGAATGCACCGCCGTCCTCGCCGGCGATTCGCTCCACGCTTTGGCCTTTGAGATTCTTGCCGACGAAGAGACCCACGCCGATCCGTTCGTACGGGCCGAGCTGGTGATGGAGCTTGCCCGCGCCGCCGGGCCGGCCGGAATGGCGGGCGGCCAGATGATGGACATCGCCGCGCCGGGCGCCGCGCTCGATCTCCCCGCCGTGACCCGCCTCCAGCAGCTCAAGACCGGCGCCTTGTTCGGCTTCTGCCTGGAAGCCGGCGGGATCATGGGCCGCGTTCCGCCGGAAGGACGCACCAAGCTGCGCGGCTATGCCCGCGATCTAGGCCTTGCATTCCAGATCGCCGACGACCTCCTCGACGAGGAAGGCGAGGAGGAGAAAACCGGCAAAAAGGTCGGCAAGGACCGCGAGCGCGGCAAGGAGACCTTTGTCACCCTGCTCGGCCACGACCGTGCCCGCCAGCAGGCGCAAGTGCTGGTCGATCAGGCGATAGGCTATCTGGCAAGCTTCGGCGACGAAGCGGATCTGCTCCGCGCGATCGCGCGCTTCGCCATCGAACGCGACCATTGAGGGGAAAGGCCATGCGCATCGGTGTTTATCCGGGGACCTTCGACCCCCTGACTTTGGGCCACATGGACATCATCCGGCGCGGCGCGAAGCTGGTCGACCGGCTGGTGATCGGCGTCACCACCAACCCCTCCAAATCGCCGATGTTCGGGGTGGAGGAGCGCATGGAAACGGTACGCCGCGAAGTTGGCGGCGTGGAAGGCGATATCGCCGTCGTCTCCTTCGACTCGCTGCTTATGGACTTCGCCGAACGCGAAGGCGCCTCCATCATTGTGCGCGGTCTGCGGGCCGTCGCCGATTTCGAGTATGAATATCAGATGGCGGGCATGAACCAGCAGCTTAACGACCGCATCGAGACGGTCTTCCTGATGGCGGACGTCTCCCTCCAGCCCATCGCCTCGCGACTGGTCAAGGAAATCGCCCTCTACGGCGGCGACATCGCCAAGTTCGTCACGCCGTCGGTCGCGGCCGAGGTTGCAGCCCGCGTTCAGCTTCTGGGCCGTAAAGGCTCTTGATCGAGGCGTGCCCGCCGCGCAGAATAGCCTAAGTTCCGGGGACCATCTAAAATCATGCGCTTGAAAGCACTTATCACCCTCATCACGGGGCTGTTCATGGCGAGCAGCCTTGCCGCCGCGCAAGCGCCGGTTGTCGCGGGCCCGCCCCCGCTTGAGCCGGAGAACACGCTTCTTCTTGATCTGTCCAACGGCGGCCGGGTCACCATCCAGCTCCGCCCGGACATGGCGGCCGGCCACGTTGAGCGGATGAAGACGCTGGTCCGCCGCGGCTTCTACAACGGCCTTACCTTTCACCGGGTGATCGACGGCTTCATGGCGCAGGGCGGCGATCCCAAGGGCGACGGCACCGGCGGCTCCGATCTTCCCGATCTCAAGGCCGAGTTCAACGCGCTGCCCCACATGCGCGGCACGCTTTCCGCCGCCCGCGCCGACTCGCCCGATAGCGCCAACAGCCAGTTCTTCATCATGCTTGCACCGCGCCTGACGATGGACGGCAAATACACCGCATACGGCCGCGTCGTCGGCGGCATGAACTTCGTCGACGGGATCAACAAAGGCGAACCGCCGGCTGATCCCACCCGTATTCTTCAGGCTTCGATCGCCGCCGACAACAAGGCGCCGCCCGCTTCGGCCCCGGCACCCGCCGCAGCCCCCGCGCCCGGAGCGGCCGCGACGCCCCAATAAGCATTTGCGGGTCGACCTTTTCGATTTCGAGCTCCCGCCGGAGCGGATCGCGCTTCGCCCGGCCGAGCCCAGGGAAAGCGCGCGGCTCTTGCGCGTGGCGCCGGACAGCTTTGCCGATCACGGGGTAAGCGATCTGCCGGCGCTGCTCCGGTCCGGCGACGTGCTCGTTTTCAACGACACCCGCGTCATTCCCGCCCAGCTTGAAGGCATGCGCGGCCAAGCCCGGGTCGGCGCCACCCTGCACAAGCGCGAAGGCCCGCGCGACTGGCGCGCCTTTGTGCGCAATGCAAAAAGGGTTCGCGACGGCGACCGGATCGATTTCGGCCACAACGTCTCTGCCATCGCCGGACCGAAGGAAGAAGACGGCTCAATCCTCCTCCACTTCGAAGGAACTGAGCCGGTCGAGCTTCTCCTCGAACGCGCCGGCCGGATGCCGCTCCCGCCCTACATCGCCGGCAAGCGCGAAGCCGACGACCGCGACGCCGGCGATTACCAGACCATGTTCGCCCGCGAAGCCGGTGCCGTTGCCGCGCCCACCGCTTCCCTCCATTTCACGCCACGGCTGATGGAGGCTCTCGCCGCCGCCGGCGTCGGCCACGAAATCCTCACCCTCCACGTCGGCGCCGGCACCTTTCTGCCGGTGAAAGCGGAGGACACCGCCGACCACCGCATGCACAGCGAATGGGGCCGCATCGACACGGCGACAGCCGCGCGCCTCAACGCCGTCCGCGCAAATGGCGGGCGCATCATTCCCGTCGGCACAACTTCGCTCCGCCTTCTGGAAAGCGCCGCCGACGAGGGGCGCGTCATCCACCCATTCGAAGGCGACACCGCGATCTTCATCACCCCCGGCTACCGCTTCAAGGCGGCGGACGGCCTCCTCACAAACTTCCACCTGCCGCGCTCGACGCTCTTCATGCTGGTGTCGGCAATGATGGGCCTGGAAACAATGCAGGGCGCGTACGCCCACGCCATCGACCATGGCTACCGCTTCTATTCCTATGGGGACGCGAGCCTGCTTCTGCCCTGACGGCTCAGCAGGCAATCGCCTGGACGTGGCCCGCCTCGCCATAAGCGAGGATCTGCCGGTCGCGCGTCATGATCGGCACGTCCATGGCACGCGAAGTTGCTACGAGCAGCCGGTCGGCGGGATCCTTGTGGAAGGCCCCGGGCAAAAAGGCGGCGGCGATGGCGATTGCAGCGGTGAAAGGCGCCTCCGCGAAAATCGGCCGGCTCTGCAATGCGGCAAACCAAGTCTGCGGATCGGGATTGAAGCGCAGCCTCGGCCCGCCTTCCGCACCGGCGCGGGAAAGCATGCCGATTTCCCACGCCGAAACAGGCGAAATAAGCACGCCTCTGCGCATCCCTGCCGCCACAACAAGCTCCATTGCCGGCGCGCTCAGCCCGCCATTGGCCAGAAAGATGAGCGCGTTGGTGTCGAGCAGCAGCCGCTCCGGGCGGGTGCTCACCGGTGGAGGATACCCACTTCGGCATCGCGTTCGGCGTCAACCACCGGTGCGGTAAGATCGAAGCCCTCAGGCACATGGACGCTTCCCGCCAGTGATCCGATCACCGCACGCGCCGTTGTCTCGTCGATTTGCGGCGGGGTGATGACGGCAACCGTTTTCCCGCGCCGCGTAACCGTCACCCGGCTGAGCCGATGCTCGCCGAGGCGCTTCAGGATGTCGAGGCACTTGGCCTTGAACTCGGTCGCGGTGACCGTCAGCTCCGAACTGACCATATCCATGACCACTTCACTACCAGAAGCGCGCCTTGCCCTCAATCGTCCTGTTGTGCGGCGAATTTCAGTGTAGAGGCGCGGCCATGTCTTCCCGTTTCTCCTTCTCCATCTCCGCCACCGACGGCCGCGCGCGTACCGGCACCATCGCCATGCAACGCGGCGAGATCCGCACGCCCGCTTTCATGCCGGTCGGCACCGCCGCCACCGTGAAAGCGATGAAGCCGGCCGACGTCCGCGCCGCGGGGGCCGACATCATCCTCGGCAACACCTACCACCTGATGCTCCGCCCCGGCGCCGAGCGGGTGGCGCGGCTCGGCGGCTTGCACAAGTTCATGGGCTGGGACCGGCCGATCCTCACCGACAGCGGCGGCTACCAGGTGATGAGCCTGTCCGATCTCAACAAGGTCACGGAAGAAGGCGTCACCTTCAAAAGCCACCTGGATGGCTCCAAGCACATGATCTCGCCCGAACGCTCGATGGAGATCCAGCGCCTGCTCGGCTCCGACATCGTCATGGCGTTCGACCAGCTCGTTCCGACCACCGCCAGCCGGGACGAGCAAGCGGCGGCGATGGACCGCTCGATGCGCTGGGCGAAGCGCTCGCGCGACGGCTTCAACAGCGGCGAGGAGCATGCCAGCCGCGCCGCCTTGTTCGGCATCCAACAGGGCGCACTCGACGAAGGCTTGCGCAAAGCCTCCGCCGACGCGCTGATCGACATCGGCTTCGACGGCTACGCCGTCGGCGGCCTTGCGGTGGGGGAGGGGCAGGAGGCGATGTTCGCCTGCCTCGACTTCGCCCCCGGCCAGCTCCCGCCAAACAAGCCGCGCTACCTGATGGGCGTCGGCAAGCCGGACGACATCGTCGGCGCGGTGGAGCGCGGCATCGACATGTTCGATTGCGTCCTCCCCACCCGCTCCGGCCGCACCGGCCAGGCCTTCACCCGCACCGGCCCGATCAACATTCGCAACGCTAAGTTCGGCGAAGATCAGGGCCCGCTCGACCCAGCATGCGGCTGCCCGGTCTGCCGGACCTGGTCGCGCGCCTACATCCACCACCTCGTCAGGGCGAGCGAGATATTGGGCGCAATGCTGATGACGGAGCACAATATCCGCTTCTACCAGGCGTTAATGGCCGATCTTCGCGCCGCCATTGCGGAAGGCCGCTTGACCGCCTTCGCCGCCACCTTCCGGGAACGCTACCGAGGCGGGGCAGAGCCGGCTGCCTTGTAAAAACCCGATTCTTCGCCCATTTCCTGCTCTCGCGGGAGGCGCGATCGTGTAGCGTCGTCGACGAAGCAGGGGCTCGCTTGGCCGGGCCTTGCTTGCCAGCCGCCTTCCTCGGCCATAAGGGCGCGAGCCGTTCAACCGGAGTTGTGAATGCTTCTGCCGAGTGTTGCACTGCCTGCCCCGGCCACCAACCGGCTGGGAAAGAAGCATCTCGCGGCCGGGCTTTTCCTGCTGACCACGCTCGTTCTCTACGTCCTCGCCGGCCTCAGCATCGCCTTGCTTGAGCCTGCCGCGGGCCCGGCCAACGCCAAGGTCAGCGTCAACGGCCTCCCTGCGGTGATCCCCGGCCTCGGCCGAGTCCCCGAAGCCGAGCCGCTCCGCCTCCGCGACGTCGCGCCCAAGGATGCGCTTGCGATCAACGCCGCCGTGCCTGTCTCCGATCTGCCCAACCCGCCGGCGCGCCCGTTCGCCATCACCTTTGCAAGCAGCGCCGATCGCCTGCGCGCCATCGAATGCCTCACCGCCGCGGTCTACTACGAAGCCGCCACCGAACCCGCAGACGGCCAGCGTGCGGTTGCCCAGGTGGTGCTGAACCGCGCCCGCCACCCCGCTTATCCGAAAAGCGTCTGCGGCGTCGTCTTCCAGGGGCATGAGCGGGCCACCGGCTGCCAGTTCACCTTCACCTGCGACGGCGCCATCCGCCGCACGCCGATTGCCTCCATCTGGGCCCGCGCGCGCCACATTGCCGAGCAGGCGCTTGCCGGCAAGGTGTACGCCCCGGTCGGCTGGGCGACTCATTACCACACCAACTGGGTGGTGCCCTATTGGAGCTCCAGCCTGACCAAGCTCGCCAATGTCGGCACCCACATCTTCTACCGCTGGGAAGGCAATTGGGGCCGCGCGCCCGCTTTCCGTTTCGGCCCCAACGGGCGCGAGCCGCAATTCGCCGCCATGCGCCCGCTGACCTCCGATCCGATGAGCCTTGCCGGAGCTGTGGAACTGACGCCGGTGCAGACCCCGGACGAGGCCGCCGCCGCCGCGGCCCAGGCGGCGCTTGCCGCCGGAACGCTGCCCTCGGTTGATGTTGCGGTAAAGCCGGCGGCGCCGAACGAGGATATTTCGAAGCGGCCGGTTATTCGCCGCTACGAGCCGATGACTCGCGAAGCCGCCACCGCCGCCGCGATGGCGCGCACCAAGGAGCCGGCAAGCTCGAGCCTCCACTGGGCCTTGTCCGGCCTTCCCGACAAGGAAGCCGCGCCGCTTGGCAAGAAGGTCGCGAATGACGCAACCCCAGCCGCCGCGCCGCCGAAATGTCTGGAGGGCGTCCGCAAGCTCCCCGCCGCCGGTGACGGCAAAGCGCAGACCCAGGCCTGCTAGGCGGCCGAGCTCAAAGCCTCGTCCCAGCGGCTTTGCAGCTTGATCAGATCGGGCGCCGCTTCATCCGCTGCCCAGTCGCGCCGAAGCCGGCCCTCGCCGCTGTCCGCGAAGCCCAGCGCATCCAGCACCGCCCGCGCCGCACCGTTTCGCGCGGTGGGGACGAAGTTCACCTCTACGAAGCGCGCGCTCCAGCCAGGGCGGCGGGCGAGGTGAGCGAACAAGGCCTGCTCGATGAACTTGCCCTGCACCCGGCACGACAGCATCAGATCCTGAACCCGAACGCCGCCGCCGCCGATCTCGGCAAGGCAGAAGCCCACTATTCCGTAATCGCCGTAGCGGTCGCGGCAGCGCACGACGTACTTCTCGCGCGCGGGATCGCCGAGCAGCGCGTCCACTTCCTCCGGCCGGTATTTGCGGCCCGAGAAATTCAACTGGTTGGTGCGCTGGACGAGCTCGCTCACCCGCTTGGCGTCGGCGGGGGAGGGCGGGCGGATATCTACCTCGATTTGGCACGCGCGCAGGAAGGCCTGGTAATCGTCGCCATAAGCCGCGGCCGTTTGGGCACGTTCGGCGGCTTCCTTGTACATTGCCCGCCGCCGCCGGGACTCAGCGGTGACTGCCCCCTGGAGGCGGGGATGGTCGAGCAGGGTGGCCAGCGCCGTGTCGGGCAGCACTTCCACCTGCGGAAGCACGTCGGCCACTTCGGCGCGCTCGAACGGATTGTCGTCAACGAAGATCAGGCTGTCGATGCCGATGTCGATCCGCTCCGCCACCTGGCGGACACCCTCGGATTTCGGCCCCCAGCCGATCACGGGATGGAGCAGATATTCGTCCAGCCCGAAGCGGCGGAGCTGCGCCATCGCATCTTCCGGCGCATTCTTGCTGACCGCCGAAATCAGGACTCCACGCTCGTCCAGCCGCCGGAACGTCTCCGCCACCCTCTCGCGAAGCTGCACCGCCCCTTCGAGCAGGATGCCGTCCCACAAGGTGTTGTCGAGGTCGAACACCACGCACTTAGCCGCCGGCCTCACCGGTGCGGCTTGGCTGGCCGGTGCGGTAACCGCCTCGCTGCGATACTCGACCAGATCGAGCGACAGGAAAACGAGATGGGTGCCGTCCTCCGCCCCCGGCGTCAGCGCAATGCTGAACGGCAAACCGGAGCCGGTGAGGTGTTCGAAGGCGGAGGCCGGGATATCCTCGCGGAAATAGCCGGGCGCGATGGTGAGCTGGCGCAGCAATGGCCGGGGCAGCTCCGAAGGGGTCATCGGCCGCGTGAGCCGAGTCCTGTCCACCGCCATGGAGAGAAGCAGCGTCACCGGCTGGTCGCCCGGATTGTAGATCTCGGCGACGAAGGCGTCAGGCCGCCCCCGCCGCTTGGCAAGCCGCCGGTTAAGCCGGTCGAGCAAAGCGAAGGAAAGCCACGACCAGCGCTGGCCGCCGCCGAGGCGCTTCACGAGCTTGCCCGCCGCGTCGGCCATCGGCGCGATCCAGTCCGCCGCGCGCTCGGCTGCATTCACGGCGGCTGCGGGGAGCATGGCGACATTGCCCTGCGCCTCGATCTTGCCCCAGCGCCGGAAGATCACCTCCGCGCCATGCCCCGCCGCCGAAGTAAAGTTGGTGTTGCGGTAAACGCCATATTGGAATCGCCGACAGCGCCCGTCCGGCCGTGCGGAGAACAGGCTGCACGACGTGTAGCAATCCGGCGCCGCGCATTCGGTGCAATGCTCGCCCCACAAAAGCAGCGCCCGCCGCCGCCCGCCGTCGAAGGGTGTGTAAGCGCCTGCCGGCCGCGCCGCTTTCTCCTGCCGTCCCTGGTGCTTGTTGAACTCGAACACGCTCGCTCCTCCGCGCCTGCGGAGGAAGATAATCCTTCGCGGCGCCGAAATCCCCCTTACCGCGAAGGGGTTAAAGCCCCGTCTCCCTCCGGGACAGTGACGGAGGAACAGGTTGCGGCGCATCCCTCAGCGCAAAGCGCTGGAGCTTGCCCGTCGCGGTCTTCGGCAAGGCGTCCACAAACACCACGTTGCGGGGATATTTGTACGGCGCGATGGTCGCCTTCACATGCTCCTGAAGCGCCTTGGCGAGTGCCTCGCCCGCCGCATGCCCCTCCGCCGGCACCACGAACGCCTTCACCCTTTGCCCGCGCTCTTCGCACGGCACCCCGATCACCGCGCACTCGGCCACCGCCGGGTGGGCGTAGAGCGCATTCTCCACCTCCGGCGCGGCGATGTTGTAGCCCGCCGAAATGATCATGTCGTCCGACCGGGCGACGTACCAGAAATAGCCGTCCTCATCGGCCCGGTACGTGTCTCCCGTCACGTTCCAGCCGCCTTGCACATACGCCGCCTGCCGAGGATCGTCGAAGTAGCGGCACCCCGTCGGCCCCTTCACCGCAAGCCTCCCGGTGCCGTGGGGGAGGGGGGTGCCCGCCTCGTCCAGCACGCACGCGCGGTAACCCGGCACCGCCTTCCCCGTTGCGCCCGGCCGGATGACGCCGCCGCTCGCCGAGATGAAGATGTGCATCATCTCCGTCGCGCCGATCCCGTCCACGATGGCGAGCCCCGTCGCCGCGCGCCACGCCTCCCAGGTGGCCGCCGGCAGATGCTCCCCCGCCGAGACGCAGGTGGTGAGGCTGGAAAGGTCATGCTCCCCAATGCACCCCAGCATCGCCTTGTACGCGGTCGGCGCGGTGGCCAGATTGGTAACCCCGAACCGCGCCACCGCCTCCAGCAGCGCCTTCGGCCCCGGCTGCTCGATCGTCACCGCCGTTCCCCCGAAACGCCACGGAAAGATCAGCAGCATGCCGAGCCCGAAGGTGAAGGCGATCGGCGCCGAACAGGCCCAGCGGCTCCCGGCTTGGGGCCTTAGCACGTGCCGCGCGAAGGCATCCGCGCAGGCCAGGACGTCGCGGTGAAAGTGCACGCACCCCTTGGGCTTCCCCGTCGTCCCCGAGGTAAAAGCGATCAGCGCCACGTCGTCCCGGTGCGTCTGTACGGCCTCGAAGCCCGCCGCAACGCCCTTCAGCCGCGCCTCCAGCGGCCCGCCGCCCGCATCGCCTGCGTAGTTAAGTACCGACCGAAGCGTTCCCGCCTGCGCCGCCGCAGGCTTGAAATCCTCCATGCAGCGCGCGTCGACGATTGCGTGGCTCACCTCGGCCCGTTCCAGAATCGTCGCGATTTCGCCGGCGCGCAGGATCGGCATGGTCGCCACCACCACCCCACCGGCCTTCAAGACGCCAAGCCAGCAAGCGAAGAGCATCGCCCCATTCGGCCCGCGCAGCAGCACCCGGTTCCCCGGCACCAGCTTTTCCTGCTCGACCAAGAGCCGCGCAATCCGGTCGGACAGCGCGTCCATCTCCGCGTAGGTCCACGCGCCCGCATCGTTCACCACCGCCACCGCGTCAGGCGCCCCGCCGCGCATCAGCTCGGCCGCGGCGTTCAGCCGCTCGGGATATTGCAGTTCGGGCAGCTCGAACAGAAACTCCGGCTGCGCCTCGGCCGGCGGCAATCGGTCGCGCACGAAAGTATCGACGTGCGCCGTATTGGTCATTCGGGCACCACCGCCGTTGTTTCGATCTCGATCCTCGCCTGGGGCTCCACCAAAGCCGTCACCGCCGCCACCGCCATCGCAGGATAGTGCCGCCCCATCAGCGCCCGCCACGCCGCGCCGATTTCTGAAAGGCTCGCCACATACTCATCCCGGTCGGTTACGTACCACGTCATCCGCACCACATGCTCCGGCCCCGCGCCGCCCTCGGCAAGGATAGCTAGCGTGTTGCGCAACACCTGCTCGAATTGCCCAGCGAGGGTAGGGGACACGATCCGCTCCTCCGCGTCCCAGCCGATCACGCCCGCGGTGAAGATCATCCGCCCCCGCGCTTCCACGCCGTTCGAGTAGCCCTTGGGCCGCGGCCAGCCGGGGGGAAGCAGCGCCTTCACCGCTTGTGCTCCGCGAGATGCGCGCGTGCGATCACCACCTTCTGCACTTCCGACGCCCCCTCGTAGATCCGCAGCGCCCGGATTTCCCTGTACAACCGCTCCACGATCACGCCCCGCGTCACGCCAAGCCCGCCGAACATCTGCACCGCCTTGTCGATCACGCTCTGCGCGCTGTCCGTCGCGTGGAGCTTGGCCAGCGCCGCCTCCTTGCTGTTCCTCTGCCCCTTGACGTCCCGAAGCCACGCCGCCCGGTAGATCAGCAAGGCGGAGGTCTCCACGTCCAGCACCATTTCAGCGAGCTTCGACTGGGTGATTGGATTGTCCGCAAGATTGCCCGCGCCAAGCCGCCGAGTCAGCGCCCGCTCCGTCGCCTCATCCAGCGCCCGCCGCGCAAAGCCCAGGGCCGCCGCGCCGACGGTGGTCCGGAAGATGTCCAAAGTCGCCATTGCCTGCGCAAAGCCGCGCCCCCGCTCGCCGAGCAGGGCGCTCGCCGGCAGCCGCATGTTCGTAAACCGGAGCGTCGCCAGCGGATGCGGCGCAATCACCTCGATCCGTTCGCGGTCGTCCAGCCCAGGCGTGTCCGCATCGACGATGAAGCAGGAAATCCCCTTCGCCCCCGGCGCCTCCCCGGTCCGCGCGAACAGCACATAATAATCGGCGATCCCGCCGTTGGAGATGTAGGTTTTGGCCCCATCCACCACCCAGCCGCCGTCCGCCTCCCGCGCAACGGTCTCCATGGACGCGACATCGGAACCCGAAACCGGTTCGGTCAGCGCAAAAGCCGCAATCTTCTCCCCCCGCGCCACCGCCGGCAGATAGGCCGCTTTCTGCGCCTCCGTCCCGAACAGGCTGATCGTCCCAGAACCCAAGCCCTGCATCGCAAAGGCAAAATCGGCCAGCCCGGAGTGTCGCGCCAGCGTCTCCCGGATCAGCGCCAACGTTCGGACGTCGAGCTTCGCGTCGGCGTCCGGCACACAATGCTGGAGCCACCCGCCGGCTCCAAGCTTGGCGACAAGGTCGCGGCAGGCCTGGTCGACGTCTTCCTCATGCTCATCGGTAAGTTCGGCAGCGCACCATTCCTCTAGCGCCGCGGCAAGCGCCCGGTGCCTGTCTTCGAAGAATGGCCAATCCAGAAAAGCTTTGTCCGCCATCAGCCCCTCTCCCCTACAGGGAGAGGGGTTCCAACGTCCCTCTCCGTCCAGGGGAGAGGGAAGGGCTGCCCGCACAGCGGGCTGCCAGGGTGAGGGCAGGTCCTAATCACCCCGAAACTCCGGCGTCCTTTTCACCGAAAACGCCTCGAACGCCCGGCGGAAGTCCCCAGTCGCCATGCAGATCGCCTGGGCCTGCGCTTCCATTTCGATCGCGGTTTCCAGGCTGACATTCCATTCCTGATTGAGCTGCGTCTTGGTGATCCCGTGCGCGAATGTCGGCCCCGCCGCGAGGCTCCGCGCCAAGGCCTGCGCCTCCTCGAGCAGCGCCGCGCGCGCCACCAGGCGGTTGTGGAAGCCCCAGCGTTCGCCTTCCTCGGCGCTCATCGATCGGCCGGTGTAGAGCAATTCCGCCGCCCGACCCTGGCCGATGATCCGCGGCAGGATCGCGCAGGCGCCCATGTCGCAGCCGGCCAGGCCGACGCGGGTGAAGAGGAACGCGGTCTTGGTCTCCGGCGTCGCCAGGCGCAAATCGGAAGCCATCGCCATGATCGCGCCCGCGCCGACGCACACGCCGTCCAGCGCCGCCACGATCGGCTGCGGACACCCCCGCATTGCCTTGACCAGATCGCCGGTCATCCTGGTGAAATCGAGCAGTTCCGGCATCCGCATCCCGGTCAGCGGCCCGATAATCTCGTGCACGTCGCCGCCCGAGCTGAAATTGCCGCCCGCGCCGGCGATCACCACCGCCTTCACCTCCCGCGCGTAGACCAGCGCCCGAAACAGGTCGCGAAGCTCGGCATAGCTTTGAAAGGTGAGGGGGTTCTTCCGCTCCGGCCGGTTCAGCGTCACGGTTCCAACGCCATCCGCAAAAGCCCACAGAAAATGTTCAGGCGCGAAAGTCTCCGGATCGAACGTCACATCACCTCCCCGCCGGCAACCGCAATCGCCTGGCCGTTTATTGCCCGGCTTTCCGGCAGGCACAACCAGACCACCGCGCTTGCGACTTCCTCCGGCGTGACCAGCCGGTTCTGCGGACTGAAACTGGCGAGATGCCCACGCGCCTCATCTGCGCTGCGCCCGGTCTTGGCCTGGATCTTGGCGATCGCTTCGGCGGCGATGTCCGTTTCGGTGAAGCCTGGGCAGACCGCATTGGCCGTCACCGCCGTCTTGGCCAGCTCGAGCGCCAGCGCCCGGGTAAGCCCCACCGCCCCATGCTTCGCAGCGACATAAGGCGCGGTGTAGAGATAGGGCTTGAGCCCCGCCGTGGAGGCGACCGTCACGATCCGCCCGCTCTCCGCCCCGAGCAGGTCCGGCAGAACCGCCTGGGTGCAATGCAGCAGCGCGTCGAGGTTCACCGCCATGATCCGGCGCCAGAGCTCTTCCGTGACTTTGGCAAAGGACGCGGCTTCGGCGGCGCCGGCATTGTTGACCAGGATGGTGATCGGGCCGTTGGAGGCGCGTGCGGCGGCGAAGGCGGCGTCTACTTCCGAGCGCGCGGTGACGTCGGCGGTGACGCAACAAACACCCTCGTTCGTCCCGAGCGAAGTCGAGGGGCGCCCTACAGCCTCCGTGCCAGCGCCCCCCGACTTCGCTCGGGACGAACGGAGCTGGTTTGCGGTCTCCTCAAGCTTCTCCAGCCTGCGGCCGACGAGGGTGAGCTTTGCGCCCTCCGCGGCCAAGGCGCGCGCAATCGCAGCGCCGATCCCGGTGCCGCCGCCGGTGATCAGGGCGTGATGGCCTGCAAGACGAGTCACAGTCCCTCACCCTCCCACCGCTTCGCGGCGGGCCCCTCTCTTTCCCGCAAGGGGAGAGGGGCTGGAACAGGCGCTGGCATAAAGCCCCTCTCCCATTTCGGGAGAGGGAGGGGCCCATTGCACAAGCAATGGGAGGGTGAGGGAAAACCGAACCTCAAGCCTTCATCTCCCCCTCGCGCTTCAGATTCCGCGCCAGCTGCACCATCCCGCCGACGTAGGGCGGCGGCACGAACACCTCGCGATAGTCGTGCCCGGCCGCCGCCCGCAGCGTCCACATCGGGTCGATCAGATGCGGCCGCGCCAGCGCCACCAAGTCGGCACGCCCAGCGGCCAAAATGGAGTTCACATGATCCGCTTCGTAGATATTGCCCACCGCCAGGGTCGCGACCCGCGCTTCGTTACGGATCTTGTCGGCGAACGGGGTCTGGAACATGCGGCCATAGACGGGGCGGCTGTCCGCCCAGGTCTGCCCCGCCGATACGTCGATCAGGTCCGCGCCCGCCCCGGCAAAGGCGCGGCCGATCTCAACCGCTTCCTCCGGCGTCACGCCTGCGTCGCCCATCCAGTCGTTGGCGGAGATACGGACGGACATCGGCTTGTCCGCAGGCCACTCCGCCCGCATCGCGCGGAACACCTCCAGGGGGAAGCGAAGCCGGTTCTCCAGACTTCCACCATAGTCATCGCCCCGCCGGTTGGTCAGCGGCGTGATGAAGCTCGACAGAAGGTAACCGTGCGCGGCGTGCAGCTCGATCATGTCGAACCCAGCCTCCAGCCCGCGCCGCACCGCCGCGACGAACTCCTCCCGCACCGCGTCCATGTCGGCGCGGGTCATCGGCTTCGGCACCTGATTGGCCGCGCTCCACGGCACGTCCGACGCGGCCATCACCGGCCAATTGCCGCCGTCCAGCGGCACGTCATACCCTTCCCAGCCGACCTTGGTGCTGCCCTTCGGCCCCGAATGGCCGAGCTGCAGGCAAATCTTGGCCCGGCTATTGGCGTGCACGAAGTCCACCACCCGCCGCCACGCCGCCACCTGCTCGTCGGAGTAGATGCCCGCGCAGCCGGGCGTGATCCTCCCCTCGGCCGATACGCAGGTCATCTCCGTGTAAACCAGCCCGGCGCCGCCCTGCGCGCGGGTCCCGTAATGGACGAGGTGGAAGTCGTTCGGCACGCCGTCGCTCGCCGAATAGGTCGCCATCGGCGACACCACGACGCGGTTGTCGAGCGCCATCTCCCGCAGCCGGTACGGCGCGAACATCGGCGGGGCCGGATCGTTGACCGGTGCGCCGCGCGCTCTGGACTGGAACCAGCGCTCCACGCCCTCGAGCCAGCCTTTGTCGCGCAGCCGCAGATTCTCGTGGCTCACCCGCTGCGATCGGGTGAGCAGCGAATAAGCGAACTGCACCGGCTCGAAGTGGAGATACCGCTCCAGCGTTTCGAACCATTCGGTGGAGTTGCGCGCGCTGTTCTGGAGCTTGAGCACTTCCACCTGCCGCTCGGCGCGATACTCCTCCAGCGCCGCCTCGCGCGACAAGCCCGGGCGGCTCAGCACCTCGGCAAGCTTGATCGCATCTTCCAGCGCAAGCTTGGTACCCGATCCGATTGAAAAATGGGCGGTGTGCGCGGCATCGCCGAGCAGGATCAGATTTCCGAAGGACCAGCGTTCGCAAACGATGCGGCGGAACTGCAGCCACGCCTGCGGCCCCGGGAGATGCCGGGCATTGGACATCAGCGCATTGCCGTCGAGATACTTGGCGAAGATGCGCTCGCACAAAGCGATCGCCTCGTCCTGCTCCATCCGGTCGAGGCCGAGGCCGGCCCAGGTCTCAGGCGCCATTTCGACGATGAAGGTCGAAAGCCCATCGTCGAAGCGATAAGCGTGCGCCCACACCCAGCCGGCCTCCGTCTCCTCGAAGGCGAAGGTGAAGGCGTCGAATACCTTCGCCGTCCCGAACCAGAAGAAGCGGTTCGGGCGGAGCTGGATGTCGGCTTGGAAATGGTCCTGGTAGGCGCTGCGGGTGCGGCTGTTAGCGCCGTCGGCGGCGATCACCAGGTCATAGTCGGCCCAATCCTCCAGCCGCGCGCTTGCCTCGGTCTCGAAATGGAGATTGACGCCAAGCTCCCGCGCCCGGTCCTGAAGGATGGCGAGGAGCCGCTTGCGGCCGATGCCGATGAAGCCGTGGCCGGACGAGCGGATCGTCTCGCCACGGAAGTGGACGTCGATATCGTCCCAGTGGGCGAATTCCGACTGAATCGTTCTACCGGAGACGGGATCGTTGGCGAGGAGGTTTTCCACGGTTTGGTCGGAAAATACCACGCCCCAGCCGAACGTGTCGTCCGCCCGGTTGCGCTCGAACAGGTCCACTTCGTGCGCGGGCTCGCGCAGCTTCATTGAAATCGCGAAGTACAGCCCGGCGGGACCTCCGCCCAGGCACGCGATGCGCATCGCCCTCTCCCGGCTCTTTGCGCGGGGCGTAACGATCCCGCCGGGGCGTGGCAAGGCGGCGGTTCGCGCATAAGAAAAAGCGCCCCGGCCGCTGTGGCCGAGGCGCTTTCTCCTGCTTGCGAAAACCCGCGCTTACGGCGTGTAGAAGTCGCTCGCGTTGATCGTCGGCGTATTGAAGAACGCCATGGCGAAGTCGTAGCCGCCGCCGTCGACATTGCCGAGCAGCACGGTGACGGGGCCTTCGAACACGCTCTTGCCGTCAATCCCGTCGAGCTCCATGCCCAACGCCTTTTCGGCGGCGTTCATGTTGCCGAAGTGCTGGATGGAAAGCTCGCCCGCGCCCTTGCCGGCCGCCTGGCCGACGAAGGTGAAGCTCTGATGGCCTTCCTTGGTCGTATCGGCGTCGATGCCGGACAGGTCGATCTTGTCCTGGCCGCGGGTGAAGTCGAGCACCACGTCGAGCGAGATGTCGCCGCCCTTGCTTGCGACCTTGCCCGTGTTGATCTCGGCCACGAACACGTCCTTGCCCGCGCCGCCGGTGAGGTAATCCACCCCGTCGCCGCCGATCAGCCGATCGTTGCCCGCGCCGCCGTTGAGCGTGTTGCCCAAGGCGTTGCCGGTGATCGTATTATCGAGGCCATTGCCCGTGCCGCTCTTGGCGGTGCCGGTCAGGATCAGATGCTCGACATTGTCGGTCAGCGAGTAGCTGATGCCCGACGACACGGTGTCCGTGCCTTCGCCGATCAGTTCCGCCACCAGATCGCCCTCGGCATCGACGAAGTAGAAATCGTTGCCGATCCCGCCGTTCATCGCGTCTGCGCCGATGCCACCGTCCAGCTTGTCGTCGCCGGTGCCGCCGTTCAGCGTGTCGTTGCCGCCGGCGCCGTTCAGCGCGTCGTCACCGGCATTGCCGGTGAGCACGTTGGCGACTTCGTTGCCGATGATCGTGTCGTTGCCGCTGCCGCCGATCGCGTTCTCGATGGTGACGCCATAGGCGATGCCGAAGTTATCGGTCAGGCGGCCGACGATCGGGTTCGCCTTCAACGCCGCCATGTTGGCGTCATAGGTGGCTTGCGCAACCGGTGCGAGGCCGGAAAGGGCGCGGTTGGCGTTGACCTGCGCCAGCGTCGGCGCGGTGTCGTAGGTGACGCCGCCGATGCTGGAGAGCGAGCCCGCGCGAAGGTCGATCAGCTGGGTGGTTGCAAAGCCCGACGTGTCGATCGTGTCGATCCCGCCGGCATCCCAGATCGCGCCAATCGGCGCCGGGGTCTTCACGAAGTCGAACGTGTCGCGGCCGGCATTGCTGTTGAAGCCGTACACCGTGTCGCCGGTGCGCGTCGTCATGTCGGCGCCGTAGATCTTCTGCGCGGCGAGAATGTCGTGGATCAGCGGCACGCCCGCATAAGCGGTGGTCGACATGTGGAAGTCGAAGTGGCGCGCACCCTGCGAACTTGCCTCGAAGTAAGACATGATCGTGTAGGCGCGGGTGTCCTGGGCATATTCGGCGTTCGCCGGATAAGTGATCGAAACGCCCGGAGCCGCATTGTAGCCGCCCGGATGCGAGATGCCGAGCGCGTGGCCGATCTCGTGGGCCAGCGTCTGCATGCCGTAGCGGCCCTCGTCGAGCTGCAGGTTGCTCGGCTGGCTGAGCGAAACCCAGACGTCGCCGGTGATGTCCATGATCTGCGCGTTGATCGCTGGATTGGCGGTCACCGTGCGGGTCGGAAGGTAAGCATAAGCCTGCGTCGTCGGCGCGCTGGTCAGGTTGCCGAAGGCGATGTCCGCCGCGTTGATCGGGGTTTCAACGAGCGATGGCGCGATCACGTCGTCCCAGGCCTGCAGTGCCTCGCGGGCCGCATCCCGCTGGGCGGGCGAAAAAGTCGTGAAGTTGAAATATTCGGAAAAGCCGAAGCCGCTCGTTCCGACGAAATAGACATAACCGTTGTTCTGAAGCGATGCCTGGCTGGTGTGGAAGCCGAAGTTGATGACGTTAAGGTTGGCGTCGCTTTGCGGAGCATGGTTGGCGCCGCCGAAGAAGCCGCCGCCGGTGCGGTTCAGATAGGACGCGATCTGCTCGGGCGTCCAAATCGTCTTGCCGTTCGACACACCGGTCTGGCCGTCGAGCGAGGCGTCGAGCGACACCGAATCGGCGGTGTCGGCGGCGCCGGCGCAGGTGCTGCACTGGCAGGTGGCAAGGCCGGTATGCGTGATGCTTTCGTCAGACATGGGTCATCCTCTCTCGTTTTATGATTATTGGATCGGTCTTGGCCCGGCCGCTTGCGCGCGCCAGGGAAGAAGGTCGGCCAGTACGGGCGCAAGCGCCTCGTCCAGCGCGGCGTCGGACGGAGCCGACGCGCCAAGCGGCACCGCAACAGGCGGCGCGCTGAAAAGCATTTCACGGCCGGTTCCGCCGGTGCGGTAGGGACGGATGTTGACGATCAGCAGCCGGTTTTTGCCCATCTGCTGGACCCGTCCGTGGACGAGCAAAGTCGCGCGCGCCGGATCGATAGCTGCCGGATCGCCGAACGGCAATTTGGTAACGGGAACCGGCGCGCCGGGCGCGGCAAGCGCCTGCACCCGGCCGCACAGGGCTTCTTCAAGCGTCTGGCGCTCGCCCGCTTTGTTGCTGGCAATCAGGCAAAGCACGTGCAGCGCTTTCAATTGCTGCCATGCAGTGGGGGGCGTTGATGCTTGAACGGGTGCGGCAAGGCCAATCGGAGCGGCCACGCCCGAAGCCAGCGCAAACAACGCCCCTATGCTGCGAAGATAAGCCCGTCCCACTGGTAAAATACCCCGCAGCGCCCACCGAAGGCACCCATCGCTTGTCGCGCGGTGCCTGCCCCTAAGTCACTGCGTATAGAGAAAAATTAGGGCCGTCAAACACTGTTAACGTTTGTTAATAGTCCGGAATGACAATGGCTTGCGCGCCCGTCCCGCACAGGCTGTGCCACAATGGCGTCCCTGGCCGGCAAGCCGGCAAATCAGGGCTTTCGAAGGGAGAAATGGGTGGTGCGCCACGCAGTCCACTGCCAACCAGTCTGTCCTGTTAATGGGCCGATAACAGGGAATTTACGTGAAATTAGCTACCCGAACAGGCTGGACCAAGCTTCAGCCATTGTTTTCTAAGCTGCTAATTGGCAGATTTCCGCTAATTCGCAACGGCTGGGTGGCATTCCCTGTTCTTCTGCGTAACAGGATTGCCAAACAACCGCAGCAGGTGCTTTATCCGGTGGGAACAGCGCGTCTGCGCCTGAAAACAGGTTCGGAGCAGTAAGCCGCACATCTTGGCGCGCTTTCTCCACAGCTAAATTGAGGCGACGGATGCAGACGGCTTTCGTTTGTGCTATGTTCCTGTCATGACCAGATTGTTCCCGGTGCGCTGCACTCCCTTCGCCAGCTCAGCGTCGTGTATCGGCCGACGAGCTCCACAAGCCGGATCCGCGCAATGCCCGTACGCACTCGAAGCGACAGGTGCAGCAGCTTGTCAGATCAATGCGGGAGTTTGGCTTCACCAACCCGGTCCTGATTGACGAAGCAGCTGTGCTGATCGCCGGCCACGGCCGCCTAAGAGCCGCCACGGAGCTTGGTCTCGCAGAGGTGCCGACCATCTTGCTCGAGTGCTTGAGCGATGCACAGAAGAAGGCACTGCGGCTCGCCGACAACAAGATCGCGCTGAATGCAGGATGGGATCTCGAGCTATTGCGTTTGGAGCTCACGGATCTCGGCACACTGGACGTCGACTTCGATCTGTCCCTGACGGGGTTCGCGAGCGGCGAAGTGGATGCGATCTTGAAAGCCGCGCAGGATCCAGATGACGAAGTGATGCCAGCAGTGCCGGCAGAGCCGCGGAGCAGGGGAGGGGACGTTTGGGTGCTCGGAGAGCATCGGATCGGGTGTGGCGACGGACGAGATGCCGAGTTCCTCCGGCGGGTTCTCGGCGCTGACACCTTTGTAGACGCCGCATTCCTGGACCCGCCATACAACGTGCAGATCAATGGGCATGCCAATGCCAAAGGGCGCCATCGTGAGTTCGCCATGGCTTCGGGCGAGATGAGCGAGCTCCAATTTGGAAAGTTTCTGCAGGAAACGTTGGGAGCGGCGGCGCAGGTCTCCAGACCAGGAGCTGTGCACTTCGTCTGCATGGATTGGCGCCACCTCGATGACGTATCCGCGGCCAGCCGAGAGGCCTACGATGCTCTCTTGAACATCTGTGTGTGGAACAAGAGCAATGCCGGGATGGGCTCGCTCTATAGGTCGAAGCACGAGATGGTGTTCGTCTTTCGTGTTGGCGGAGCCCCGCACGCCAACATGGTCGAGCTTGGCCGCTATGGGCGGAACCGCACCAACGTCTGGGACTACCCATCGGTGAACTCCATGGCGGGGAGCCGGCGTGAAGACCTTGCCCTGCATCCGACGGTGAAGCCCGTCGCAATGGTAGCGGACGCCTTTCAGGACGTGACCAGCCGCGGCGACGTCGTCTTTGATATGTTTCTGGGCTCGGGCACCTCGCTGATCGCAGCGCAGCGATGCGGGCGCCGCTTTCGCGGGTGCGACATTGATCCCGCCTACGTGGATGTAGCTGTCGAAAGGTGGGTGCAGATGACCGGCGGCACAGCGACGTTGGAGCGGAGTGCGTGAGCGGCCGGTTCGAGAAGGGCCGCAGCGGGAACCCAGCAGGCAGGCCGACAAAGCGGAGGCCGCATGTTTCAGCGTTCGACGTCCTCTTCGACAAGACACTCACTGTTTCCACGAACGGCGTTCAGCGCGAGCTGACGGTGGACGAGGCTCTGCAGCTTCAGACCTATCAGGCTGCCTTGAAGGGCAGCAGGATGGCAGTTCGGGCGGTGTTGAAGATGATCGAGAAGCGAGAGGCGGCGCTATCGAAGCAAGCTCCGAAGCCTGTTTCGAAGCCTTCAACTTGGCAGGCTGAGCGAGATCCACGCAACGCCGACCACGCTATGCTTCTGCTCGGTATAACCGTGCCCGATCCGGATTGGACAGGCCCGTGTAACTACGGAACGCGCATGAAGCTCAGCACCTGGGCAGCTCAAGCTGGCATCAGTCGACCCGGCCGTAATCGGCTCCCGGAGAGGCAAGTCAGCTAGGTCAATCGGGTCACCCTCGCTTCTGGAAAGCTGAAATGGCTTCGCTCGATGGGGCATAGCTGAGGTGGGCGCTGGGTCTGATCAGCCGGGCTACGGTAAGCCCCCGAAAGCAACCCAGTTTCAGAAGGGCAAAAGCGGCAATCCAAAGGGTCGGCCCCGAAACAGGCAGCGTGAAGCCCCTTATCATGCCGTACTCGGCCAGATGGTGACGATCCGTGAAGATGGCCGCGAAAGGCGGGTCACTGCCGCAGAAGCATTTGTGTTGCATCTCACGAAGCGCAGGCTGGAAGGAGATAACGCTGCAGCTCGGGCATCGCTGGCGGCACTTGAGACCGCACGGCTGGCAAAGCGACATGATCAAATGATGAGCACAGACATCATCGTCCAATACGTCAGCCCTGGCTCAGTAGGAACGGCGCTCGACGCTCTAGGCATGGCAGCCAAGCTCAAAAGGTACTCGGACGACGCATACTACAAGCTGAAACCCTGGATCGTGGAGGCTGCCCTCGAGCGGCTGGGGGACCGGCGCTTAAGCTTAGAAGAACAAGAGGCAGTGGTACGAGCGACACATACACCAAAGAAGGTACGCTGGCCGAGTTGGTGGGCCGCTTCCTGCTGACGGGGTGCCGCAGCGCTTGTTCTTCCAACCTGCCGTAGCGGCTCCAGCGTCCGCTGTTAGCCGAAAACGGAAGGTCCGCTAATCGGCGTGGGTACTACTTGTAGCTCTTTGTGTTCAGGTCGCACGTGTACCTGGTGGCAGGAAGTCCCCAAGGCGGCACCTTAGATGACGATGTCCATTCCGCACGTCTAACTGAACAAAGCCAGAAGTCTGACCGTGTTCCCCCCATACGCCGACCAGGTGCGCGTACTAACTTGAGTCAAGCAAGATCCGAGGAACGGTGAGAACGGCAACAACGTTCTGGTGGTTGCCAAGCTTCTGTCGGAGCCGCAGTTGGCTGCTCCCGGCCTTCCGTGCAGAAGCCTTCAAGGTGCGGAGCGTTCAAACGTGCGACGATACGAACCGCGCCTGTGCGCAATCGCAGAACTCCGGCTCACTCGCAGCAGCCCCAAAATACGATCGAGAGTCTTCGAACCGGAATTTGGGAACGGCAACCAGCTGCCGTTGGGACGTAGGACGTGAAGCTGATCTCTGCCATTCTAGCCAGCCTAGCCCCCCTGCTTGCCGCTGTTTATGCATGCAGCGGCAGCGGCTTGTTGGGAACGGAAGGCATCAGCGCCAACAGCAAAACAAGCGTCGCGCCCGCCGACTCTGAGGACATGCATACGGCCGCCTCTGCTGTTTCCCGAGCAGCAATCCCAATTTCGGGCAGCGGCCAAGATTATGCCGCCATGATCGCGGCAACCTCAAATGTGCGCCGCTTCATGCTCGGCGAGTCCACGCACGGCACCAGCGAATTCTACCGCGAGCGCGGCCGCCTCACCGAGCAGCTGATACAGACCCACGGCGCTAACGCGATTGCCGTTGAGGGCGACTGGTCGCCGAGTTGGCGGGTGAACCTCTACGTCCGGGGCTTAAGCAAAGATCGAAACGCGGCCGAGGCGCTCCGCGGCTTCACCAACTTTCCTCAGTGGATGTGGCCCAACGCCGATTTCGCCGATTTTATCGAACGGCTTCGAGCTTCCAACCTCTTAAAGCCCGAAGCGCAGCGGGTCGGCGTCTACGGCATGGACGTTTACGACATCTTCGACGCCGCTGACTTCGTGGTGGCATATCTGCGAACACATGACACCACCGCGGCGACGCGCGCGGAGAAACTCTACCGCTGCTTCCGCCCCTACAAAAGGTCAACCAGCGCCTATGGCGAAGCAACGGTCGGCCGCCGCACCTCGTGCCACAAGGAGGCGGAAGCGGTGACCGGCATTGTCGGCACGATCCGGAGGCCAAACGAAATTCGCGAGGCCGAAGAGCATTTCGCCGCGGTTCGCGCCGCCGCTTCGGTGAAGGCGGGGGAGGAGTACTTCCGCGTCGCTTATGGCGGCTCCCTCGCCTGGAACGCGCGCGACCGTTCGATGGAGCGGACCGTCGAGGACATCGCCGCGCATGCGGAGGCGCAGACCGGCCGGCCGGGAAAGGTAGTTATTTGGAGCCACAACAGCCACACCGGGGACGCACGGGCAACGGACATGCGCAATCGCGGCGAGCTCAACCTCGGCCAGTTGATGCGCGAGCGGCACGGAGACGCGGCATTTCTGATCGGATATTTCGCGCATGGCGGAACGGTGTTTGCTGCCCCCGCCTGGGAGGAGCGGGGCCGCACCTACGATATGCGGCCGGCCATTCCCGGCAGCCACGCGGCCCTGTTACGAGCCTCCGGCGCTCCCGCCTTTTCGCTGCTAATCCGGGGCAACAAGAAGCTGGCTAGCCTGCTGGAAGCACCAATGGAGCAGCGGGCGATAGGCGTGGTCTACCGGCCGGAGGGTGAGCGCCAGAGCCACTATTTCCGCGCCAGCCTATCCAATCAGTTCGACGCGGTTGTCTATTTGGATCACTCCACCGCCGTGACACCCCTCCGGCGGCTGGCAGGTTTCAACACGGGGCAGTAAGCTCAGGATCGTGCGAATTTTTGCCCATCGCGGAGATCGCCGCCCCGGCGCTGACCTGATGTCGCCGCTACTACCATAGCGGAACCTCCGGTCTCTAAGGCTCTGCTTCCGCAAGACAGCCTCGCCGACTCAAAGGTCCTCTTTGCGCCCGTATACCAGCGCCAAAAGGGCAGCTTGGCGCAGCTTGCCGCTCCTCGTCAGGAAGCGTACGCGCGCACAACAAAGCCAAAGCCCTGCGCCTGATGGGTTGCCAGAGTAGAGTCAGTTCCTCAACGGGCAGCCATGCATTAGTTAACATAGATAATTGCTTGAGATAAAGTTGAGAGGATTCCTTACTTGATCGAGTGTTAATGGATTCTACTCGCCGGTAACTTTGTTCTGCGGAGTCGCGTTTGCTGTTGGTCGATACGATCTTCGTACCGGCCCCCGACCCACGCGAAGGATCCTCCACATGAAGACAGCTTTGCTTATGACCGCGTCCGCCGCTGCGCTCGCGTTTGCCGTCCCCACAATGGCTCAAACAGCGACCGACGGTACACGCGACCGCAGCAACTCGGCAGGCACCGTGGGCGCCAACAACGGCGCCACCGCGACTGACAGCTCGCAGAACGGCGGCAGCGTCAGCGCCGGCCGCAATGGCGCCAATAACGGTAGCACCGTCACCGACAGCAGCGATAACAGCACCTACACTTACACCGATAGCAGCAGCGAGAGCAGCTCGACCACGCACTCTACCGACGGTTCGCTTGGCCGCGACGGCGTCGGGGCAGACAACGGCGCCACCGCCACCGACAACACCGACAACAGCTCCGCAAGTGGTGCGATTGCCGCTAACAACGGTGCCACCGCTACGGACAACACCGACGGCAGCTCGGCCGCCGCGGATAATTCCGGCATGTCCGCCAACAATGGCGGTTCGGTGAGCAACAGCACCGATAACTCCACGACCGATCGGTCGGACAACAGCTCGGCCAGCGGCGCCCAGATGGCGGCGAACAATGGCGGCTCGAACACCGACAACACGAACAATTCGATGACGGACAATTCGGACAACTCCGACAACTCCGACAACTCCGACAATTCGGATAACAGCTCCGCAAGCGGCGGCCGCCTCGCTGCAAACAACGGCAGCACCGCAACGGACAACACCGACAATCGCGACCAATCGGACAACCGCGATCAGTCTGACAACAGCACTGCTTCCGGTGGTCGGTTCGCCGCGAACAACGGCAGCACCGTGACGGACAATTCCGACAACTCCGACAATCGCGACATGTCCGACAATTCGGATAACCGCGACCAGTCGGACAACAGCACCGCCTCCGGTGGTCGCTTTGCCGCCAACAACGGATCCACCGTCACCGACAATTCCGACAACCGCGACAACCGCGACCAGTCCGACAATTCCGCAAGTGGTGGACGTCTCGCGGCAAGCGGCGGCAGCACGGTGACCGACAACACCGACAACCGTGATCAGTCGGACAACAGCTCGGCCAACGGCGGTCGTCTTGCTGCCAACAACGGCGGCACCGCCACGGACAACACCGACAACCGCGACCAGTCCGACAACAGCTTCGCGGCTGGCGGCCACTTGGCGGCGAATAACGGCGGCACCGCTACTGACAACCGCGATCAGTCGGACAACTCCCAGCGCATGGGTGTGGCTTCGAGCGAGGGAGCCTTTGGCGACCGCGCCACCGTCGCTTCGTCAAACCTGGCAAGCTATGTCACCGGCGTGACGGTCACCTTCGGCGGTGACGAGACCACGACATCGCCGACCGTCGACAACAGCCTCACCAACAACAATGGCGCCTTTTCAAACTTCTCGGGGATGCAGGCGCTGAACCAAAATACCGGTGCGGCTGCGACCCAGAACGCAAGCGTGAACGTCGCTGTCTCCACTCGCGACGTGACGCCTCAGTAAGAAGCCAGGGGACGGCGGCCGATATGGTCACCGTCCCCACTCTTCTTCCTTCAGCGTCCGGAGAACGACATGAACAAGACATTGTGCCGATGGGCAGCGGGCGCGGCGTTCGCTCTTGCATCGACGGGAAGCCTGGCGGCGTCCCCTCCCGAAGAGACTGCCGCCGCAGTAGCGGTACCGGCTGAACGCGAAACCGCCTTTGCCGGCAGCAAGGTCGCAAATGACGCCGCGTTGAACGGCGCTACGGCCCGGGAGGATCTTTCGCTGATTGCCCAAAGCCAGCAGGCAAACACTGTCAGCCGCAATTCCGTAAACGGCGTCACAACCACCGGCGAGATCAGCATCGCCGACAATGCCTTTCAAAATGCCAGCGGCCTCACCGTTATCAACGCCAACACCGGCAACAATGTCGCGATGAATGCGTCGTTGAACGTCAACATCGTGATGACCGGACCACAGTAGGTGCGCGCCAAAACCGCCGCGCTTCTCGGCGCCCCTCTGATTCTTACGGGGTGCACGGGCGTGCTCGACGACCGGGCGCGCTTTGCCGGGGCCGCAGGGCCGAATGCCGACTATGCTGTGCCGGTTCAGTCGATGGAGGACCGCCGTTTCGCCACTGTGGTGCGCCAGCGGTACGACTTCAGCTGCGGCTCGGCGGCGCTCGCGACCTTGCTGCGCTACCATTATGGCGGCGCCCAGGACGAAGAGCAGGTGTTCCGCGGGATGTGGGCCGAAGGCGATCAGGAACAGATCCGGCGCCTCGGTTTCTCGCTCCTCGATATGAAACGTTACCTCGCCTCTGCCGGCCACAAGGCGGACGGCTTCGAAGTGACGCTGGACGAAGTGGCCAAGGCCGGTGTCCCCGGTATCGCGCTGATCAACCTCAACGGCTACCGCCATTTCGTTGTCGTGAAGGGCGTGTCTGACGAGGAAGTGCTGGTCGGCGATCCTGCCCTCGGCCTGAAACCGATGAAGCGGGACGCGTTCACCAAGGCTTGGAACGGCATCTATTTCGCCCTGAACGACAGCCTCGGCCGGGGCCGGTCGACCTTTAATCGCAACTCACAATGGGCACAATTTTCTCGCGCGCCGACAGGGGCCGGTTTCACCGATCCCATCAGCCAGCAGGCCTTGATGCTCAGCGCACCCTTTTACCGGGATTTTTGATCCATGGCCAGATTTCCCCTCCGCGCCCTTTGCGCATTGCCCCTCCTCCTTGCCCCGGCCGCGCACGCATCGCCGTTCGGCAAGGCCCCACTAGAGGATGCGGCGCTGGGCGGCATGCGCGGCGGCTTCGCTTTGCCGGGGGGCCTTGACGTGGCGATTACCGTGCAGAGCAACACCAGCGTCAACGGCCGCCCGGTCCTGACCACCGTCTTCACCGCGGATCGCGGTCCGGCTGCGGTGAGCGTGTTCGCCGGCGGCGCGCAGGTCGATCTCACGTCCGGGGGCAGCGCCCAGACGGCATCGGGAACCCTGCGAGTGGAACAGGGCAGCGCCGGCACGCAGGTTATCCTAAGCTCAGCCGAAATGGACCTGCGCCACCTCGCCGGCCAGACCTACGGCTCGATCACCGCCAATCGTGCAAACAACGTTTCCATCGACACGAACACCGTGATCACCCTCGAAATCCGCAACGCGAGCGCGATGAATCTCGGTTCAACCATGTTCAGAGTGGAAGCGGCTGTAGTTGATTCCGCAGCGCGGCTTGTCCGCTAATTAAAAGGGGAAAAACAACAAGATGCGCCTTTATCAGGGGGTTCTTGCCGGGGCAGCGCTGCTGTGCCCGGCCGTTGCCGCGTCCGCGCAGTCCACGACGGTCGAGGCTTTGAGCGCGGAGCTGGCCGAAGCGCGCGCCGAGATCGGCAGGCAGCGTCAGCAACTGCAAGCGCAGGAGCTGCGCTTGCAGGCGATCGAGGGTCGATTTGCCGCGGCCGCCGGTTCGCCGCAGGGCGCGAGGGTGGTGGGGACACAGGTTTCTTCAGCCGCCGGTGCGACGGGCGGCGTGGAGACGGTCGGCCAGGCACCGGAGGCACGGATCCAAATGCCGGAAGTCGCGGTGCTCGGCGATCAGGGCAGCATCATCACGCGTGCCGGGCAACTCACCGCCGAACTTGGTCTGGAATATGCGCGCGCCGATCGAAACAGGGCGATTTTCCGCGGCATCGAGGTGGTGGAGTCGGTGCTGATCGGCGTCTTCGACATCAATGAAAGCCGGCAGGATATCCTCACCGCCGCGGCGGGCCTTCGCTACGGTCTGTCTGACAGATTTGAAGTGGGCGTGCGGCTCCCCTTTGTGCACCGCTCGGACAAGTCCGTATTGACCCCCGTAGCAGGAAGCACCGGCGACGATCCGGCTGCTACTCGGGACAGCTCCGCGAGCGGCAACGGCGTCGGAGACCTGGAGTTGTCGGCTCGTTACCAGATCGCTTCAGCTCGGCGTGGTTTGCCCTTCCTCATCACAAATCTTCTGGTCGTGGCGCCAATCGGATCTAATCCTTTCGAGGTGCGGCGCGACGCTGCCGGCTTGCCACTGGAAGCTGCAACGGGCGCTGGCTTCTGGGGCGTTTCCCCAAGCCTGACCGCGATCCTTCCGAGCGACCCTGCGGTATTGTTCGGCACCTTGGGGTACACTCGCAACTTCGCCCGTAACGTCTCCACGTCGATCGGCGACGTGATAATCGACCGGGTTGATCCGGGCGATGCCCTGTCCGTAAGCGCCGGCCTTGGCATATCTCTCAATCAACGCACCTCGTTCAATCTGGGCTATGCCCATAGCTGGGTGTTCGGCACCAAAACGCTGACGCGTCTCGCCGACGGAGACGCTGACCCGGTGTCGGCTACTTCGCGGGACCTGCAGCTCGGCCGTCTGCTGTTCGGCGTAACTTACCGGGTGAGCAACCAGGTGAATCTGAATTGGGCGGTTGAGGTCGGGGCAACGGAAGATGCCACCGATTTGAGAGCAGTTCTTCGAATCCCAGTCATTCTTTGGGGAGGGCGTTGAACTAGCTACCAGCGGCTGGCGCTGAACCCTGCGCTGCCGACGCGCGCCTCGTTCAAACTACGGTGCGGCCCGGAGGCGTCTCTTGCGCTAACGCAAACCGATCTCGGCTTCCGTACAGCGGGGCTGGAGCGTCCAAGGCCGCGCCGTCCGCATAGTCATCGCGGAATGCGCTTGGATCGACACCATAAGCGTCGCGGAATGCACGAGAAAAGTGGCTTCGGCTGGAATATCCTATGCTGCCCGCTATCACTTTGATCGGGAGCTTTGAATTTTTCAACATGATCGCCGCATGGTACAGGCGGGTTTTAGCGACAAACTCCATCGGGCTGATCTCGAAGGCGTCTACGAAGTGGCGTGCGAAGGTTGACCGACTCATCCCCGCAACATCGGCAAGAGTCGCTACGGTGTGGGGCGCCGCAGGGCGGTGAAGCACTGCCATGACGGCGCCGGACAAGCGTGTGTCAGCAAGTGCGCCCATGAGCATCTCCTGTGTTCCCGGCCGCTCAACCAGCCTTCGAACCGCCATCACCAGACAAGTTTTCATGAGTGCGCTTGTGAGCGCGCGTGAGCCGAGCGATGGGGAGCAGACTTCCGCGAGCATCACTTGGTAGGCGTGACGCACGATGTCGCAATCGAAGAGGTTTGCGGCGATAGGAATTTCCAGCTTGTCGAGCAGCCCGAAAGAACCTGAAAGGCTGGCTTGTACGATGCCTGCTACATAGCGCAGATCGCCTGGTTGCCCGTCCGCCGCGTCGAAGACGAGCATGCCTTCACGTGAGACCGAGCAGTTTTCCATCGCCAGAACCTCGGTTGCAGGGCCGGGCTCCGGGCTCATGCTCGGCTGCAGGCCGGGTGGGATGAGCGCTATGCAGCCGGGCCCACAGGCGAGCGGCTCGAAACCTGGCACCTCCATGTGCATGGTTCCTTGTAGTACGTAATGGACCATGATTGCGTTGACCGGCGAGGATACTAACCGCCGCCCGCGCGCCACTTCGCAGACACCGAAATTTTGCACCGCCACGTCGAGAGTTACGAGCAGGCGGTCGAGGTCGTGTTGCGACTGCATTCAATACTCCTATGTCGAGGCTAGCATGGTGCCGAAGTCACCAGGGCAGCTCTACAAGCCGGACGACGCCGCACCGGAACCGGACGCTCCAGCACCAGCACCAGCATCAACGGGAACGCGCCTGTCGGCTCAGCAACGAATCTGATGAACAAATTTCGGGAAGACCGGCGACGGACCGTAGGGAAGCAAAAGGGGTAAATGTTCTCTTCCCACCCATTGCAGTCACTCTAAGACTGAGGCAGGCTTTTAGTATGGTGCTCCCCACGTAGGCCGAGCTTCCAATCGCTAGGGGGCAATGTGACCATCGCTGAATATGTCGCTGGTTTCGTCTCTATTATGATCGGCCTTGCCCTGGCCGATCTTGCCACAAGCTTGCAGCGGCTCCTGCGGGGCGGACCAAAGGTGAAGTGGGATCTGCTTACCCCCGCTACCGCCCTGCTAGTTACCGCCTTCGTTATCAACGTGTGGTGGGCGATGTTCGGCGCTTTGAACGCTATCCGCTCGTTAAGCCTTGCGACGTTCATCCCGGACATGATCGGCTTGCTGCTACTGTTCTGCCTCGCCTCGTCGGCGCTGCCGGATGAGGTTCGAGATAACACCGACCTAGAGCACTACTACATGGAGAACCGGAGACGCATCTGGGGTCTCTTTGCCATGTACACCCTTTGGACAACCGCGATGATCGGATGGCGGGGAGTATCTGCGGGGCTCTCGGCGGGAAGCATGATTGGCTCTATCGTCCCTAACCTCATCCTGGCATCACTCATGCTGCTTCTGGTCGGAACATCGCGCAAGTGGGTCCACCTGCTGGTGATCGGGCTGCTTCTAGCGATAACCGCCTATGCTTGGCTGCCGCAGGAACTAGTGCGATCTGGCCAGAACGGCTGAGCCTGGTGCCGCAATCGCAGCTTCGAGTTGACCACTCTCCACCCTCAGCGAACCACGTCGCCAACTTGTCACGTCAGCAGCAACGTTCGTTGCTGCTGGTGTGAAATCGAGTTCACACGCTCCACCTGCCTTTGAAACACCCACTTCGGAAGCTTCATCTACCGACGGTATGTCCGCTTTTGGAATGATACGATTACAAGCTTGGACGTCCGGTTGTGGCGCTAAGCAGCCGCTAACCGCCGTAAGACGAGCAACCTGGGACGCGCACCCACCAGCCTTCAGACGAACCCTAGAAGCTCCCGTTGAGCTTGCCAGCACACAGGCAAGTTCGCGCTTCTGAGCAAGCTGCGCGGCGACACGTTGCCCACCCTTTTGCCATCCACGATTGCCTGGATGATGTCGGGCGCGAGGTAAGCCAGTCGACTGTGCCTTGTTAGGTTCGGCACCTCTGACCGAGGGAGGCTCGCACCATCCCGCTCCAACCGTTCGCACGCCCGATAGGCTTTGATGATCAGCTCAACCAGTTTCGTGTCAACTTCGGCGGGAGCTGTGGGATCGGCTTGCCGAGACACAAGCTTAAGCTCCTGGCCGCGGCGCTGCATCTTCATCGGGACGTTGAGAACCATGTCTGTTGCGTCTTGGAGCTCCACCTCGACCCACCGCCGATCACCACCTAGAGCAAGGTCGAGCAAGACTTTGGGGTTCAGCCGGAGCTCCAATCTATCGTCATGGAGCTGAACTCTCAGCTCAAGTTCTCGCAACACCTCCGAGGCCTCAAAGGCGCTGCTGTTGGAAAGCCCCGTGCCCAGCTCCCCGCCGCGCCGCCGGATAAGCTCGAGCGTCTCAGCGGACGTCTCCGGCAGGCGTTCGGCCAATGCCTCGCCTTTGCCAATCGCCTGGGCCATCCTGCGCAGAACTAGCTGCTCGATTGCTCGTGCTGGAAGCCGCCAAACGCGGTGCGCATCGTCTCCGCCCTTGTGGCGCGAGACGTAGTAGCGGTAACGCCGCGTGCCGCGGGTGGAGTGGGTTGGTGTCATCGGCCGGCCCCGTCCATCTGATATCATCCCCGTGAGGAGGCTCTGCTCGGTTGCCCGCGACGTAGTCCGCCGCTCCCGCGTATTGCCGGCGAGCAGCGCCTGCACCTTGTCCCACAGATCGCGCTCGATAATCGGCGGGTGCTCGCCTGGGTGCACTTTCTCCCGGTGCCGCACCTCGCCAACATAGGCGCAGTTCTTCAGCAGATGGGCTAGCGAGCCATGCTCGAATGGGATCCCACCAAACCGCCTCCCGTCGCTGAACACGCGCTGCTTTGTGACAACGCCTGTCGCGCGAAGCTCGTCGGTGAGGAGGCCGGTTGAGCCCAGTGCGGCGTATCGCTCAAAGATCATCCGAACCGTCGCAGCCTCAACCTCGTTGATGACCAGCTTCCGCTCGCTGACATCGTAGCCAAGCGGCACAACGCCACCCATCCACATGCCCTTGGCTTTCGATTGCGCGATCTTGTCTCGGATGCGCTCGCCTGTGACCTCACGCTCAAATTGCGCAAAGCTCAGCAGCACGTTGAGGGTCAGTCGTCCCATGCTGGTGGTGGTGTTGAACGACTGGGTGATCGAGACGAACGAGGCCCCTGCCCCGTCCAGCACCTCCACAATACGGGCAAAATCAGCGAGGCTGCGGGTGAGCCGATCCACCTTGTAAAGTACGATTACGTCGACCTTGCCTGCTTCCACGTCGGTTAGCAGCTGCTTCAGGCCCGGCCGCTCCATTGTGCCCCCGGAGTAGCCGCCATCGTCATAAAGCTCCGGCAACTGAACCCAGCCTTCGTGCCGCTGACTGAGGATGTAGGCGGCGCAAGCCTCCCGCTGTGCATCAAGACTGTTAAACTCCTGCTCCAGCCCGTCCTCAGTCGATTTGCGGGTGTAGATGGCACAGCGGACCTTCTGGCCCTCCTGACGCGCCTGAGGGCGCCTTGGCTTAGCCATCGCGGGAAGCTCCAGCTTGCGCTCGGCGGGTAAGCCCGAAGAAGCGCGGCCCGGACCGGCCGGTGCCGGTAATCGCCGATGCGACCTGGCTCAGGGAGCTGTAGTGGCGCTGCTCAAACTCAAACCCATTCTCCACCACCAGCACGTGATACGTGTGGCCGTGCCAGTCCCGCGTAAGCCGAGTACCAGCCCGAAGCCAGGGCTTCGCGCTCCTGCCGATGCTGCCTGTTCGTTCCAACTCACGGCTCATCTTCTCGATCTGCCGGCGTGTGGCCGCAGGCAGGCCGCCAAACCGCTTCACCTGAAGCTCGTAAGCAATGCTGCGTTCGATCAAGGTGATCGGGATTGCTGAAGCCGGCTTCCGCATCACCCGCTGATACTCAGCGCGCAGCTGCATCGCGGACATCGCCGCTAGAGCAGCCAGCTCCTCTTCAATTCTAGCCATGCTCAGACCGCCGCAGGAAGTCGGTA
Source organism: Allosphingosinicella sp. (assembly GCA_036399095.1). Taxonomy (GTDB): domain Bacteria; phylum Pseudomonadota; class Alphaproteobacteria; order Sphingomonadales; family Sphingomonadaceae; genus Allosphingosinicella. The sequence continues at coordinate 2,474 of DASWNT010000027.1, read as the reverse complement.
GCGGGTAAAGCCGGCACCTTCTCCTTTACGACTTCGAAGCCGCGCTTGCGCAAGCCGGTGAGCGCCGCCCGCACTGTGTGCGGCTGCCAGCCTGTCGCGGAGGTCAGCACTTCAAGCGAAGCTCCCGCCTCACGCCGCATGAGATCGCAAAGCAGAGCCTGCTTTGATCCATCGCGCGGCTTCGTTTCCGTGGGTGCGCTAGGTGCCGCGGCCAGGGGCACATCGGCGTCGGGGTTCTTCTTCTTTGGCATGAGGGTGGCTCCTTCAGGAGCCGCACTATGCGGCCCCACCACCCTCAGCCCCGCCAGTCGCCTGGCCGAGGCAGCGGCTCGCTCCCGAGCCGCGTCGTCACGAACAGCAATGCTCACGTCGCGTCGGAAGTCGAGTGGTTTGTCGCGTCCCAGATGGAGCGGCAGCCTCGTCTCCGCCGGTTGGTGAGCGATTACGAGTTCAAGGTCCGCTATGCGCCAGTTACCGTCGTTCCGGCCGTCCTTCGCAGCTCCCGCGAGCGGACGTTCGTTCTCGTTGCGCGACTTAGGCCCGCCGGCAAATTGAGCGCGGCGTGACTATCCCGCCGGATCCCTGCGGCCGCCTCGCTGCACACCCTAGACGCCATCATGCCGAAGACTTGTGGACAGCGCCCGCTGAGCCTGGATTTGCGAGAGCAGGGTCTGCGCCTTCTGCTCAGCGGCGAGCACGGCATCGGCACCTGCAACCCAACGCAGCGGCGGATTACCGCTTTCAGCGAGGTCGATAAGCGCCCGAGCGAGTTTAGCCGGATCACCTGGCTGCTGACCGTTCATGGCTTTCCACGCTGGGATGATCTCGGCCGTGCGTTGTGCATAGTCGTCGATCGACAGCTCAGCGAAAGTTGTGGATGCAGGCTCCAACAGCTCGGTCCGGAAGTAGCCCGGTTCGACGATCATGGTTCGGATCCCGAACGGCTCAATTTCGGGAGTCAGCGATTCCATCCATCCTTCGAGGCCGAACTTGGAGGCGGCGTAGGCCGAGGTGAACGCGCCGCCGACCAGACCCGCAAGCGACGAGATCGAGATCACCAGGCCGGATCGTTGCCGGCGCATGACCGGGAGCACCGCACGGGCCACGTTCATCGAGCCGAAGAGGTTGGTTTCGATCTGCGCACGCACCTGTTCGGGTGACAACTCCTCGAAGAAGCCGCCGTAGAAGTTGCCGGCATTGTTGATAACGACGTCGATGCGCCCGAGCCGCTCGATCGCCGCGTCCACGGCGCGGCTCGCGTCTTCCGGCTTCGTCACGTCGAGCCTGATGGGCAGGATGCGATCGTCGGAGCCGAGAGCGCGGGTCACCTTCTCAGGCTGCCGCGCTGTCGCGACGACATCGTGCCCCGCCGCGATCGCCGCCTTTGCGAGGTCAACGCCCAAGCCGCGGGCAGCACCTGTGATGAGATAGACCTTGCTCATTGCCGGCTCCTCGAGTGCGGCCCGTTGGACGTCACGAATTGAGCGCGGGGCGCTTTACTGCCCCGGCGGGTGGGCGTTGTCGTCGAGCTGATGCTTGCCGGTGCTGCGGGTCGACTTCTTGTTGTGGTCGGTCGAATTGTGGCCGCGCCCGTGAAGGGGGCCGCCGCGGGTGTCGTCGTTACTGTCGCGCCTTGGGCCGCTCATTGCTCGTCTCCTGGTATGATGAATGGCCAAACCGACGGCGCGCGGGCGGGTTGCCTAGGAAATGTCCGGCGGAGGTGAGCGGCTGCAAATCAGCGGCAGCCAGCGCGAAGAGATGGAAAATGCCGGCCGGCGAGGCGCGCGTCCGCAGTCAAGCGAGGCGGACCAGGGTCACGGGTTCAGTTGGTGACGGCTCTTCAAACTGAAAGCCGTTCAAATAGCGTCATTTCCTACAAAGGTATGATCCCAACCCCTCCTTTGCGCCAAGCCGAGTGCTGTCACGACAAGCCGAGGAACGCCCCCCGACCCCCACCGGTTCTCCTAAGCAGACGGGCCGCTTCCGGCTCGCTCCCAAATCTCAAACAGGAGAATTCCATGAGTGATCGTATTGCGTCCGCAGTGTTCGACAGCCGCGACGAGGCCGAGCGCGCCCTTTCCGAGCTTCGCTCGGCGGGGATCAGCGACACGGCCATTTCGATCATCGGCAAGTCCGAGAGCGGCGACGGGTCGGGCATGACCGATGGGCATGACGACGACGGGGTCAACAAGAGCGGTGCGGTCAAGGGCGCGCTGCTCGGCGGCGGCGCCGGCGCACTGCTTGGCATCGCAGCGCTTGCCATCCCCGGCGTCGGGCCGCTTGCGGCAGCCGGCGCGATCGCCGCTTCCGCCGCTCCCGAAGCAGCGGCGATCGGCGCCGCGGCCGGAGCGACGGCCGGTGGGCTTTCGGGCCTTCTGACGAAGCATGGAGTCAGCGACGAGGACGCCAGCTACTACGAGGACCGGATCAACCAGGGCGGCTATTTCGTCGCGGTTCACGCCGACCAGGCGGGC
>DASWNT010000026.1:0-108693 GCA_036399095.1 Allosphingosinicella sp. | reverse complement strand
CCGCCACAGGTAATACTTGCGAAGACGACCTCCCCTGCCCTATATGGCGACCCGTCCCGGCGGGCGCGGTGCGCTCGCGGAAGGTTCTGGTTCGGATAAGCGCGTGAGGAGAGGCCAGCGGCCCGCCCTGGACGCGCTCTTTTTGCTTATCAGCCGCCTTGCGCGAGACTCCGCACCTTCAAGGGGCGCCGCACCGGCATGGGGCCGGCGCGGCAGTCGGGTCAAAAGACCAGGGGAGACAACCCCCGGCCGGCAAAACAAACACGAAGGACACTCTTATATGGCCACTGCGGCAATGCCGACCCGCGACGATTTCGCGGCAATGCTCAACGAATCCCTCGGCGGCGAAAATGAAAGCTTCGAGGGCCGCGTCGTCACCGGAACGGTGACCGCAATCGAAAACGACCTCGCCGTCATCGACGTCGGCCTCAAATCCGAAGGCCGCGTGCCGCTTCGCGAATTCGCGGCGCCGGGCCAGAAGGCCGAACTCAACGTCGGCGATAAGGTCGAAGTCTATGTCGACCGCGTCGAAAACCACCAGGGCGAAGCGATGCTGTCGCGCGACCGCGCACGCCGCGAAGCCGCCTGGGACAAGCTTGAAACCGAATTCACCGCCGGCAATCGCGTCGAAGGCGTGATCTTCGGCCGCGTAAAGGGCGGCTTCACCGTCGATCTCGGCGGTGCCGTGGCCTTCCTTCCGGGTTCGCAGGTCGACATCCGCCCGGTGCGCGACGTCACCCCGCTGATGGACGTGCCGTCGCCCTTCCAGATCCTCAAGATGGACCGCCGCCGCGGCAACATCGTCGTCTCGCGCCGCGCGATCCTCGAAGAAACCCGCGCCGAGCAGCGTTCGGGCCTGATCCTCAGCCTCGCCGAAGGCCAGGTCGTGGACGGCGTCGTCAAGAACATCACCGATTACGGCGCGTTCGTGGACCTGGGCGGCATCGACGGCCTGCTTCACGTCACCGACATTTCCTACAAGCGGGTCAACCATCCGTCGGAGGTGATCAACATCGGCGACACGGTGAAGGTGCAGATCATCCGCATCAACCGCGAAACCCAGCGCATCAGCCTCGGCATGAAGCAGCTCGAAGCCGATCCGTGGGAAGGCGCCGCCGCCAAGTACCCGGTCGACGGCGTGTTCCGCGGCCGCGTGACCAACATCACCGAATATGGTGCATTCGTTGAGCTCGAAGCCGGCATCGAGGGCCTTGTCCACGTCTCCGAAATGAGCTGGACCAAGAAGAACGTCCACCCGGGCAAGATCGTCTCCACTTCGCAGGAAGTGGATGTCGCGGTGATCGAGGTCGACGAGGAGAAGCGCCGGATTTCGCTGGGCCTCAAGCAGGCGCAGGCCAATCCGTGGCAGGCATTCGCCGACGCCCATCCGGTCGGCACCGAGCTCGAGGGCGAAGTCAAGAACGCCACCGAATTCGGCCTGTTCATCGGCCTCGAAGGCGACGTGGACGGCATGGTTCACATGTCGGACATCGCCTGGGGGATCACCGGCGAAGAGGCTTTGAACCTGCACCGCAAGGGCGAAATGGTGAAGGCCGTCGTGCTCGACGTGGATGTTGAAAAGGAGCGCATTTCGCTCGGCATGAAGCAGCTCGAGCGCGGCGGAGTCGCCAAGGGCGGTTCGGGTGCGTCGGGCGGCGTCAACAAGAACGAGACGGTCACCGTGACGGTTCTCGAGGTTCGCGACGGCGGGCTTGAAGTGCAGGTCGGCGACGACGGGGCTTCCGGCTTCATCAAGCGCACCGATCTTGGCCGCGACCGCGACGAGCAGCGCCCCGAGCGCTTCCAGGTCGGCCAGAAGTTCGACGCAATGGTGATCGGTTTCGACCGCTCCAAGAAGCCGAACTTCTCGATCAAGGCGCTTCAGATCTCCGAGGAAAAGCAGGCCGTCGCGCAGTACGGCAGCTCCGACGCCGGCGCGAGCCTCGGCGACATCCTCGGCCAGGCCCTCAAAGCCAAACAAGAAAAGTAATCCGGAACTGGGTGGGTGGGTGCCGTGTGCGGCGCCTGCCCACCTTTCCAATTACGGGGAGCAAGCGTCCGGAAACGGGCGCTTTTTTCTTATGCGGGGAGAAGCTGCGTTGTTGCCTTTCGCCGAAAGTTGCTGTTTAACCTGGTTTAGCGGGTCGTGGCCGGGGGGCATGCGGAGCCGCAGGCATCTTTTCACTCCAACGGGGGAAAGCCAGTGATCCGTTCCGAGCTGGTCCAGAAACTCTGCGAAGACCATCCCGATCTCACGGGGAAGGAAATCGAACGGGTAGTTTCGTCCTTTTTCGATTCGGTCATCGATCAGCTGCAGGGCGGAGGCCGCGTCGAGCTGCGCGGTTTCGGCGCCTTCTCGACGCGCGATCGCGAGGCTCGCAAGGGTCGCAATCCGCGAACCGGCGACCAGGTGGACGTCGACGCGAAGCGCGTGCCTTATTTCAAGCCCGGCAAGGAAATGCGCGAGCGGTTGAACCTCGACAAGGTCACCGCCGAATAAGCGGCCGCGCTCCGGCGGTTCGCTTCACAAATAACTTGCTTCGCCGCCGTCCATCGCGGCAGACCGGCGCCCGTGCGGACGTGGCGGAACCGGTAGACGCCGGAGACTTAAAATCTTCTGCCCTTCGGGGCGTGCGGGTTCGAGTCCCGCCGTCCGCACCAGCTACCCTTGCGCAAGCACCCCCTAACCAAGCCCCGTCGCATTCGCTAACAACGGCGGAATGAAGGGCCCGTCGCGTTTCCTGCTCCTGCTCGCCGCCGCTGCTTTGCCGGCGCTTGGCGGATGCCGGGATAGGGAGACGGGGCCGATCACGGTGGTGGCGACGCAAGGGGAGCCGCGGCTGGTGAACCCGAACCGGGAGCCGCTGGACGCGAGTTCCGCATTCCTGATGCAGGCGGCGGCGCAGGGGCTGGTGCGCTTCGATGCGGCAGGCGAAATCGAGCCAGCGCTTGCCCAGCGCTGGACCGTGTCGGACGACGGTCTCCGCTACACCTTTCGTCTGGCGCGCGCTGAGTGGCCAAGCGGCGGGAAGATCACTGCACAGCAGGTCGCGGCGCGGCTCCGGGCGGCGACCAGCCCGTCCAGCCGCAACCCGGCAAAGCCGATCCTTGGTGCCATCCAGGAAATCGTGGCGATGACCGACGAGGTGCTGGAAATCAGCCTCAAGTCGCCGCGGCCCGGCTTTCTGCAGCTTCTCGCCCAGCCGGAGATGGCGGTGATCCGCAACAATGGCGGCTCTGGGCCTTATCGGATCTCCGAAGCGCCCGAGGGCGGAATCCTGCTCAGCCTGCCCCGGCCGAAGGACGAGGAGGAAGACGAAGCGCCGGAAGCAGAGGTGCCGCCGCTTGTTCTGCAAAGCGGCGACGCGGCAGGCGCCGTGGCCCGCTTCATGGCAGGGAAAGCGGACCTGGTGATCGGCGGAACGGCTGGCGATCTGCCGATCGCGCAGGCGGCGCGCCAATCGGCCAACCGGCTGATCTTCGATCCCGTCGGCGGGTTGTTCGGCCTCTCCTTTGGGAGCATCGAGGGCGTTCTTGCCGAACCGGAGGCGCGGCAGGCGCTTGCGATGGCGATCGATCGCCCGTCGCTTGTGGGGGCGCTGGGCGTTCCAGCGCTCGCCCCTACCGAAACCATCCTTCCCGCGGGCACCGAAGCCATCGCACAGCCGGCCGCGCCGTCCTGGACCGCACTGCCGCTCGATCAGCGCCGCGCGCTGGCGACGGCGACGCTCGCCCGCCTGTCGCCGGAGCGGCTGAGCGTACGCGTTGCGCTTCCGGATGGGCCGGGCTGGCGCCTCGTTTTCGCGCACCTCAAGCGCGACTGGGCAACCATCGGAGTACAAGCCAGCGCAGTTGCGGCCAATGCACCCGCCGAGCTGCGGCTGGTGGACGACGTCGCGCCAGTGACGCTGGCCAGCTGGTACCTGCGCCACTTCGCCTGCGACGCAAGCCGGGTCTGCGATCCAGCCGCCGACGAACTGCTCGCCGCGGCGCGCATCGCGCCGACGCCGATCAACCGCGGCGCGCTGCTTGCCGCCGCCGACAGGATCATCACGGACAGGGCGCCGTTCATTCCCCTTGCGCAGCCGGTGCGCTGGTCCCTGGTGTCGCCGCGGCTCACCGGCTTTCGCCCCAATCGCTTCGGCCGGCACGCCGCCGGCGAGCTCATCCGCCAGGCGCCTTAGGAGCATATATGACCGACCCCCGCGAACAATTCGAGCGCATGGCCCGCCAGCTCCCCATCGGCCGCGATCCGGCCTCTGTGCGGCAGCGGCTTGAGGCGATGGAGGGGTTGCTCGAGCGCGCCTTTGTTGTGCCTGGCACCAACTATCGCGTCGGCCTCGATGCGGTCGTGGGGCTTGTGCCGGTGCTCGGCGACCTCGTCACCACCGCAATGGGCGCCTGGTTGGTCTGGGAAGCGCGCAACCTTGGCATGTCCAAATTCCACCTCATGCGGATGGGCGGCAATGTCGGTTTGGACGCGCTGATCGGCGCGATACCGTTCGTCGGCGATGCGTTCGACTTCGTGTTCCGCTCCAACACCCGAAACATCCGCATCCTGAAGCGGTGGCTGGACAAGCACCATCCGGAGACGCGGATTTTAGAAGGCGAAGTGGTGGCGCGCGAAGTGATCGCGCGCGACGGCTCCGGTTAAGCGGCTTCGAAGTCGAGCCCGATGTCGGCCGCCGGCGCCGACTGGGTGATGCGGCCTACCGAAAGGTAAGTGACGCCGGTTTCCGCCTTGGCGCGGATCGTTTCCAGGTTGATGCCGCCGCTTGCTTCGGTAGGCACCCGCCCCGCGACGATACCCACCGCCTCACGCAGCGTCTCCGGCGCCATGTTGTCGAGCAACAGATGGTGCGCGCCCGCGGCAAGCGCCGGCTCGATCTGGTCGAGGCGGTCCACCTCGACGATGATCCGCGCGATGCCCGCGGCCGCAGCGCGGCGCACCGCTTCGCCGATGCCCCCCGCGACTGCCACGTGGTTGTCCTTGATCATCGCCGCGTCCCACAGGCCCATGCGATGATTCTGGGCGCCGCCCATCCGGGTAGCGTATTTCTCGAGCAGGCGGAGGCCGGGGATGGTCTTGCGTGTGTCGAGCAGGATCGCGCCGGTGCCTTCAATGGCGTCAACGTAGCGTCGGGTCAGGGTGGCGATGCCGGACAGGTGCTGCGCCGTATTCAGCGCCGACCGCTCGGCGGTAAGCAGCGCGCGTGCCCGGCCGTGCAGTCGCATCAGGTCCGCGCCCGGCGCAACCGCTTCGCCTTCCTCGGCAAGCACCTCGATCTCCACCTCCGGATCGAGCGCGCTGAAGAACGCCGCGGCAATCGGCAGGCCGGCGACGATGATCGGATCGCGGCTGTCCATTACGCCACGAAAGGAGGCCTGAGCCGGGATGACCGCCGCCGAGGTGATGTCGCCCCCCTCCCCTAGATCCTCAGCCAGGGTGGCGCTGACGAAGCGGTCGAGATCGAAGCCGGGGAGAGAGACTGCCATACACGCCGGGTAGGCAAAGGGCGCGCCTGAAACAAGATACGGTCGAGAGACGTTACGGCACCAGAACGGAACAGGAGAGCGCACGTGAGACGCTATGCTTACGGTTGGATCACCCTTGCCTTCTTTCTCGGCTCCTTTGCGCTTCACCGGATCTTCGGGCTTCCCCACGTCGCGTCCGGTTAGCGCCGAGCGTCAGCCGCCCTTGAAGACGGGACGGCCGACATCGCCCTGACCGATCGTGTTGCCCGCCATCTCCAGCATGCGGTCGAGCGAGGTCTTGGCGGCGAGGCGAAGGCTCTCCTCGATCTCCACCCGGGGCTGCAGGTCGCGCAACGCGACATAGAGCTTCTCCATCGTGTTGAGCGCCATGTACGGGCACATGTTGCAATTGCAGTTCCCGTCCGCACCCGGCGCGCCGATGAAGCGCTTGCCCGGAGCCGCTTTCTCCATCTGGTGGATGATGTGCGGCTCGGTCGCGACGATCATCGTCTCGGACGGGCTCGACAGCGCATATTCCAAAATCGCGCGGGTCGAGCCGACGAGATCGGCGTGATCCAGGATCATCGGCGGGCATTCGGGGTGGGCGAGAACCGGCGCGCCCGGATGCTGAGCCTTGAGCTTTAAGAGCTCGGTTTCCGAAAATGCTTCGTGGACGATGCACACGCCCGGCCAGAGCAGCATGTCGCGACCGGTCTTGCGCTTCAGGTAGCCGCCGAGGTTCTTGTCCGGGCCGAAGATGATCTTCTGCTCCGGCGGAATCTGCGCAAGGATCGTCTCGGCCGACGAGCTGGTGACGATGATGTCGGAGAGCGCCTTCACCTCGGTCGAGCAGTTGATGTAGGTGAGCGCGATATGATCCGGATGTGCCTCGCGAAACGCCTTGAACTGATCGGGCGGACAGCTGTCCTCGAGGCTGCAGCCGGCGTCCATGTCGGGCAGGATCACAGTCTTCTCGGGCGACAAGATCTTGGCGGTCTCTGCCATGAAGCGGACACCGCAAAAAGCGATCACGTCCGCGTCCGTCGCCGCGGCTTTGCGGGATAGATCGAGGCTGTCGCCGATGAAATCGGCAATGTCCTGAATTTCCGGCGCCTGGTAATAATGGGCGAGGATGACGGCGTTGCGCTCCTTGCGCAGGCGGTCGATTTCCGCGCGCAGGTCCAGGCCGCGCAAGCTGACATTCGGTGCGTTCATGTGGTCCCCATCAAGGCGCCTGCCGCGCCCTCTGTAGCATATCCGCGCCGGCACGCGGCCGCTTGAAGGGAATGTGGTTCGCCGCGCCTGAAAATCAAGTTTCGTGCCCGCCGTTCAAGCGCGCGCGAGCGCCCAGAACTGCCCCTGGCGAACAACCTCTCCCCGCTTCTCCAGATCGAGAAGGTGGGCAAGCACCGACAGCGCCGCCGCCGGGTGCAGGCGCGGATCGACATCCCGGTACATCCCCTCCACCATCGCCTCGATCCGCGCCTCCCCCGCGTTGAGCTGGGCAAGCACCTGGCCTTCGCGCGCCTGCCGGTGCGCAATCAGCCGGCGGACATGCGCCTGCGGGTCTGCAATCTCAGGTCCATGCGCGGGATAATAAACCCGCTCGTTCCTCGGCAGCAGCTTTTTGAGGCTGGCCATATAGGCACCCATGTCGCCGTCGGGCGGGGCGACGATACTTGTTGACCAACCCATCACATGGTCGCCCGAAAACAGCGCCTGCGCTTGCGGAAAGGCGAAGCAGAGGTGGTTGGAGGTGTGGCCGGGCGTCGCCACCGCTTCCAAAGTCCAGCCGGAGCCGGAGACACTCTCGCCCTCTCGCAGCACGCGGTCCGGCTGGTAGTCGGGATCGAAGGACTCGTCCGAGCGAATACCTTCATCTGTTAAGGACAAAGGCGCGCAGCCGACGATCGGTGCGCCCGTCGCGGCCTGAAGCGCGCGGCTTGCCGGGCTGTGGTCGCGGTGGGTGTGGGTGCACAGGATGGCCGTCACCCGCTCCCCCGCCAGCGCTCGCACCAAGGCTTCGACGTGGCTCGCATCATCCGGCCCGGGATCGATCACCGCCACCTCGCCCTCGCCGACGATGAACACCTGTGTGCCGGTGTAGGTGAACGCGGACGGGTTGGGCGCAAGCAGCCGCCGGATCAGCGGCGCCTCGCGCTCGATGGTTCCAGTGGGTTGCGGCTCCATGGCCGCCATGTGGCCCCAGCCGCCGCGAAAGCCAAGGAAAAGGGCGCCGAGGCCAAGCCCCGGCACCCCTCTTTCCCCCTGCTCCCGTATCTCAGTTTCCGGCGCGCAGCCGGGCGATAGCCTCCTGAAGCGCCCCTTCCACCTTCGCCTTGTGCTCGGCGTTCATATCGCCTTCGCGGATGCGAGCCAGGCTCTCCTCGAGCTTCTTGGCCCGTTCCTCGTTGGACAATTTGTCGTCGCTGCAGATCAGGATCTTGGTGCGGTCGCCGCCGGTGGTTTCGTCGATCTTGGTGGCATCGCCGTTCGGGCAGGTGAACTCGCCGTTGGGCCCCCGCATCATGCGGAACTCACGGATTTTCTTGTCGCCGTCCTTGCCGTCCCGCTTAGACATCACGATCACCTTTTCACCTTTGCCCGCGCCCTCGTGCGGGTGCGCAAGCGCGGCGCCGGCAAGCGCGACGGAGGCGGCGGCTGCGAGCTTCAGGATTGTTGCTGTGGTGCGGTTCATTGTGTTTCTCCCTCTCTTGGTGCGTCTAATTTGATTTGAAAGTGCTGAATAACGGCCGCGGCGTCGGCCACTCGCGTGTCGCCGGCGCGGGCCGCCTTCAGGGCGCGGAGCAACTCAACAGGCGGTGGCGGAGTGCCGCCCGCCGCACGGAACACGAAAACTTGCGCCCTTGTTACGGGGGCGCCCTCAGGGCTGACCCCGTTCCGCTCCAGCCGCACGACACGGACGCGCGGTACGTCGCGCATCACAACAGCGTATCGTGGAGTGTCGGCCGCTGGCGCAGCTTCGGGCAGGGGCTCGGACGCAAAAGCGGGAGCTATGCGCTTCTCGCGCAAAGGCGGCTTCGCGCGGCTGGCAACTTTGGCAAGGCGCTTCTCCGACTTGGGGGCCACAACGGGTGGGCGCACGGCCGCTACGGTGCTTTCCACTGGAGCGACGGCGGCAGGCACTTGCGGCAGAGCCTCGGTCACGGCGGGGCTGCCGACCGCGAAGCCGGCCGCCGCCACCGCGGTGAACGCGACCAATCCACCCGCGCGGCGGGCGGCGCTGATCCGGTGGCCGCGCATCATCCGCAGGCGGCGCTTAAGCTGGCTTGCGCTGTTCAGGGCACAGGCGGCGATCAGCCCCGGCCGGCTCGCCGATTTGACCAACGCGCGCGCATAATTGCAGCGTTCGTCCGCCGAAGCGCGCGCGGCGACCGCTGCGTCGCAGGACAGTTCCTGGTCGGCGCGAAAGGCGCGAAAGGCGATCCAGGCGACGGGGTTGAACCAGTTGGCGGCGAGAACCAGTGTCGCGGCCAGGTTCCACCAGATGTCGCCGCGGCGGTGGTGGGTGATTTCATGCTCCAGCGCCAGGCGCTGCTCGTCCGGGCTGTAGCGGCCTTCGAAGTCAGCCGGCAACACGATGCGCGGGCGAAGCAGTCCCATGGCGAGCGGCCCCTCTACCGCCTCGCTGACCACCGCTTCGATGCCGCCCTGAAGCGGCGGGCGCGCAGGGCGGGCGCTGCCCTCCACGCGGCGCAGGAACGTACGGTAGCTGAGCCACTGCATCCCGAGAAAGATAACCGCGCCGCCGGCCCACACCGCGAGGATGAGCGGCGTCCACTGCCAAGACCCGGCTTCCGCCGGCAGCGGCGCGGTACCCCCCACGGCCGCCGCAGGGATGAGAGCCGCGGCTGTGGGAAGAGGTATTTCGAAAAGGAGGTGGGGAAGCGGTGGCAGGATTAGCCGGAGCCCCGGGACAGCCCAGAGAGCGTAGGCCCAGCCGGCGCCGAAGGTCCGCGCGACCGCGCCGCGCAGAGAAAGCACGAGGAGGAGAAGAAGCGTCACCGTGACGCAGGTCTCGGTGAGCCAGGCGGTCACGATTTGAGCGCCTTCAGCAAAGCTTCGATCTCTTCGATGTCGGCGGCGCTCAGCCGGTCCCGCTCGGCCAGGTGCGCGACCAAAGGAGTCAAGCGGCCGCCGAACATCCGGTCAAGCAGGCGCCCCGATTCCTCCGCAACATAATCCTCGCGGCGAATGGCTGGGCGGTAGAGGTAGCGGCGCCCTTCTTCTTCATGAGCAAGAGCGCCCTTGGCGAGGAGCCGCGACAGCATGGTCTTAACGGTGGCAAGGCTCCAGCCGCGTTCCTCCGGAACCCGGGCGGCGACCTCGGCGGCGGTCAACGGAGAGCGCTCCCAGAGCACCTCCATGACCGCATATTCCCCCTCGGCAATGCGTTCCATTCCCGCCTCTCCCAAGACTGATTACAGATGTAGTCATGGTTTGGCTGAACGCTTTGTGAATGAAATTTGTCGGGTCACAAGCGCTTGTCGGAGGATTTTACAAACGCGCAGCGTGGTTAACCGCTCTTCACCATCGGAAGCCGCGGAATTCCGCCATCGCCACAGCCTGGCACGGCCCGTGTATCTCTATTCGCGTCCACACTGCTTCCAAAGCAAAAGGGGCGGACGTCGCTTTTCTGGTCGCGACGCCCGCCCCTTCCTTTTTGGGCTAGATGAAGAAGCGGCTCAGGCCTTGGCGACCTGCTTCTCGTCCAACAATTGCTGAAGCTCACCCGCCTCGTACATCTCCATCATGATATCCGATCCGCCGACGAACTCGCCCTTCACGTAAAGCTGAGGAATCGTTGGCCAATCGGAATAAGCCTTGATGCCCTGCCGGATCTCCGCATCCTGAAGCACGTCCACCGTTTCGTAGCCGACGCCCAAGTGATCGAGGATCGCGATCGCGCGGCTGGAGAAGCCGCATTGCGGGAAAAGAGCAGTGCCCTTCATGAACAGGACAACGTCCTTGTTGCGGACGATTTCGTCGATTCGAATGGTGGCGTCGGTCATCTCTTCTTCCTTAGTCGGGGGTCGCCGTGGTGAGCTGAAGCGCGTGCAGCACTCCGCCCATCCGGCCGCCCAATGCTTCGTAAACGCGGCGCTGCTGGACCACGCGCGATTGCCCCCTGAAACTCTCGGCAACGACGCGCGCGGCATAATGGTCGCCGTCGCCCGCCAGGTCGGTGATCTCCACCCGCGCATCGGGGATGCCGGCGACGATCAATTGCTCGATATCCTCGGCGGCCATTGGCATGATGCTTATTCCTGCGCTTCGATGAACTGGCGGCGCGCTTCGACGCTCTTATGCTCAAGCGCTTCGCGCACCCTTTGCTCGTCCGTATCTACGCCGGCCGAGGTCAGGTCGCCGATCAGCTTGCGGATCACGTCCTCGTCGCCCGCTTCCTCGAAGTCGGCGCGCACCACTTCCTTGGCATATGCATCGGCTTCCGCTTCGGTGAGCCCCATCAGCCGCGCGGCCCACTCGCCAAGGAGCCGGTTGCGGCGCGCGGTGATTTTGAACTGCAATTCCTGATCGCGGGCATAGCGGGTCTCGAAAGCCCGTTCACGGTCGTCGAAGGTGGTCATGGCGCTCCCTTGGCTTGGTTCACGTCCAGATAGGCGCGGGGCGCCGGGGGCGCAACTTGGAGGTTGTGGGCGGCCACCTCGTCGCCCCAGCGGAGGCTGGGGCCCATGCTGGGTCTCCAACCGCACAGCGGCGCCGAGTCAGCATGGATGCCAGCCTTCGCTGGCATGACGGGGCGGGGGTGTCAGTCCGGGGTCACCACCAGCTTACCGATCGCGCCTCGTGCCGCCATATGGGCAATGGCCTCGCCACCTTGCGCCAGCGGCCAGGTGCGGCTGATCTTCGGCGCGATCTTGCCTTCGTCCCACAGGCGGAACAGCGTTTGGATGTGCGCGGCATTGGCTTTCGGATCGCGCGCGGCGAAGGCACCCCAGAAGACTCCGCAAACATCGCAGCTCTTGAGCAGGGTGAGGTTGAGCGGAAGCTTCGGAATGCCGGCGGGGAAGCCGACAACGAGATAGCGACCCTCCCACGCGATCGAACGAAGCGCCGGCTCGGCATAATCGCCGCCGACGGGATCGTAGATCAGGTCCGCGCCGCCTGGCCCCACTGCATCCTTGAACTGCTGCGACAGCGCCTTGGACCCCTCTTTGTCGAAGGGGCCGCGCGGGTAGACCACCACCGCGTCCGCGCCCGCCTGCCTCGCCGCCTCGGCCTTTTCCTCCGACGACACGGCAGCGACGACGCGGGCGCCATACGCCTTGCCGAGCTCCACCGCCGCCAGGCCGACGCCGCCGGCGGCGCCGAGGACGAGCAGGGTCTGGCCCTCCTTCAGCTTGCCGCGGTCGAGCAGAGCATGGATCGAGGTCGCGTAGGTCAGGATCAGCGCCGATCCTTCGGCGAAGCTGCGCCCTTCGGGAAGCGGAAGCGCCATTGCCGCCTGCACAACCACCTGCTCGGAGAGGCCGCCATGGCCGATCATCGCAATCAGCCGGTCCCCTTCCGCCCAACCGGTCACCCCCTCGCCCACCGCTTCGACCACGCCCGCGATTTCGCCGCCGGGCGCGAACGGCCGCTGCGGCTTGAACTGGTATTTGTCCTCGATGATCAGCACGTCGGGATAATTGATCGCGCAGGCTTTCACCCGGACGAGAAGCTGGCCCGGGCCCGCAACGGGTGCGTCGAGCTCAGCTAGCTCAAGCGTTTCGGGACCGCCGGGTGCGCGCGACAACAGTGCCTTCATTGCATTCTCCTCGTGACGTGCGGGTGGCGTAATCCGCCATGCCCCGCTGCACAATGCACCGCCTTCCGTGACGCTGCCGGAACGGACACCGCGCGCCCACGTTGCGCCTCCACCCGATCCGGAGAAGAGCATGCTCAGCGCAAACGCCGTCGTAACCCTCACCCGGGTGGGCTTCGCCTCGCGCGGAATCATGTACCTGACCATCGGCTATCTGGCGCTTCGCAGCGGCCGGACAGAGGACGGCGCTGGCGCGCTTGCCGTGCTGAGCAGCGGCGCCGGTGAAATCCTGCTCTACCTGATGGCCTTGGGTTTCTGGGCCTACGGCTTTTGGCGCCTCTCCGAAGCGGCGATCGACAGCGAGGGTCACGGTTCGGACGCCAAGGGCAAAGCAGTGCGGGCGGGCGGCGCGATCAGCGGCCTCATCCACTTCGGCCTTGGCGTCCTGGCGCTGAAGCTTGCGGGAGGAAACGGCGGCGGCGGCGGCGGGGACAGCGCTCAAAGCGGCGCCGCCACGGTGCTCGACTTTCCCTTGGGCGGCGCGGTGTTGATGTTTGTGGCCGCCGGGCTGCTGCTCACCGGCATCTTCCAGCTGGTGAAAGCCGTGAAAGCCGGCTTCCTGCGCCAGCTCGATCCGCAGGCGGCGAAGCGGGATTGGGTGAAATGGCTAGGCCGCGCCGGCTATGCGGCGCGCGGCGTGGTGTTCATCACCATGGGCTGGTTCCTGTTCCAGGCCGCCGTCCAGTCTGACGCAGGCGAAGCGGGCGGAATGGCCGCGGCGCTCGATTCGTTCCCGGACACACTCTCCACCGCGGTGGCGGCGGGCCTGCTGCTCTTCGGCCTGTTCAGCTTCGTGGAAGCGCGCTTCCGCCGGATCAACGACCCGAAGGTGCTCGACCGGCTGAAGGCGCAGGTCAGCTAGGCGCGGCCGTTTACTGCGCCGCCTGCGGGAAGCGCGGCAGCTTGGCGACATCCGCCGGCTCGTGCTGGATGATCACCTTCGCCTTCAGATTTTTGGCGATCGCGCCGAACCGATCCATCGATCCAAGCGTGTCGGAGCGGTCGGTGTTGAAGCTCGGCATGCCGCCGCTGCGGTAGTTTTCGGTGAAATGGTAAAGGTCGCCGGTCAGCAGCACGTTGCCTGTACGCGGCAACTTTACCAGCAAAGCCTGGTGACCGGGCGTGTGGCCGGGCATGTCGAGGATGGTGACGCTGCCGTCGCCGAACACGTCATGGTCGCGCTTGATCGGCTCCACCTTGGCGCCGCCCTTCAGCCACGGCACGAAGCGCGCGGCAATGTCGCCCTTCTTGCTCGCTTCATAATCCTCTTCGCCGATCAGCAGGGTCGCCTTCGGAAAGTCGTTCGCCTGGCCAATATGATCGAAATGGTTGTGGCTAATCCCGACGAAGTTCACCCGCTCCGGCGACACGCCGATTTGACGGAGCTGGTCCACGATCTTCGTCTTCACCGAGGTGGTGAAGGCGCCGCTGGTCGTGCTCTTGCCGACCAGCTCGCCCGGAAGGCCGGTGTCCCACAGCAGGTAGTTCTCACCGTGGCGGATCAGGTAGCAGCTGTCGGTCAGCGTCTTCTTCTGCCCGACATAGGCGTAGGTGTCGGAGAACACATCGAGGGTAGACACCTGGATGGTGCCGCAGTCGAGCCGCCAAAGCTGAAGCTGCGCGGCAGGCGCCGAGACGGGCGCCGCCTGCATTGCGGTGAGCCCGAGAAAGGCCGTTGCAGCCAGTGCCAGTCGCTTCATCTCAGCCCTCCTGTTTACGCCCGTTTCAGCTCTCGTAGCGCGCCGTCGTCTTTGCGGCCACTTCCTCGGCGGTAACACCTGGTGCAAGCTCGATCAGCCGGAACGGGCTCATGTGATCGGGGCGCTGGAACACGGCGAGATCGGTGACGATCATGTCGACCACGTTCTTGCCGGTCAGCGGCAGCGTGCATTCCGGAATGAACTTCGGATCGCCCGCTTTGGAGTTGTGCTCCATCACCACGATGATCTTCTTGACGCCGGCGACGAGGTCCATCGCGCCGCCCATGCCCTTGATCATCTTGCCCGGGATCATCCAGTTGGCAATGTCGCCGCCTTCCGAAACCTCCATCGCGCCGAGCACGGTCAAGTCGATATGCCCGCCGCGGATCATCGCGAAGCTTTGCTCCGACCCAAAGTAGCTGGATGAGGGAAGCTCGCTGATCGTCTGCTTGCCGGCGTTGATCAGGTCCGGATCCTCCTCGCCTTCAAAGGGAAAGGGCCCGATGCCGAGCATGCCGTTTTCCGACTGCAGCGTCACTTCCATCCCGTCCGGAATGTTGTTCGCCACCAGCGTCGGGATGCCGATGCCGAGGTTGACGTAATAACCGTCGCGAAGCTCGCGCGCCGCCCGCGCGGCCATCTGGTTGCGGTCCCAAGCCATTACACGGTCTCCCGCGCACGCACGGTGCGAAATTCGATCTTCTTGTCGTAGGGCGCGCCCAGGATCAGCCGCTTGGCGTAGATGCTGGGCAGGTGGATCGAGTCGGGGTCAAGCGTCCCGACCGGCACGATCTCCTCCACCTCGGCAACGCAGATGCGGCCGGCGGTGGCCATGGGCTGGTTGAAGTTGCGCGCCGTTTTGCGGAACACGAGATTGCCGGCTTCGTCCGCTTTCCACGCTTTCACGATCGAGAGGTCGGCGCGGATGCCGCGCTCGAGGATGAAGGTCTCGCCGTCGAACTCCTTATGCTCTTTGCCCTCGGCAACGATCGTTCCGACCCCCGTCTTGGTGTAAAAGCCGGGAATGCCCGCGCCGCCGGCCCGACAACGCTCGGCAAGCGTGCCCTGGGGGCAGAATTCGACCTCGAGCTCGCCCGCCAAATACTGCCGCTCGAACTCCTTGTTCTCACCCACGTAGGAGGAGATCATCTTCTTGACCTGGCGCGAGCGGAGCAGCTTGCCGAGCCCTTCATTGTCGATGCCCGCATTGTTGGACGCGATGGTGAGGTCCTTGACCCCGGAGCGCTGGATCGCGTCTATCAATCGTTCGGGAATGCCGCAGAGGCCGAAGCCGCCCGCGCAGATGGTCATTCCGTCGAACAACAGGCCGTCAAGTGCCGCGTCAGCGTCGGCAAAGATCTTTTTCATGCACCGCTCCGCTATGGATGCGGCGGGATAAGCGGCGCGCGCAAGCAAGGTCAACCCGAATCGGGGTTCAACTTCTTGGCGCGCGCCGAAGCGCCTCAGCCCTTGAGCTTGGCGAGCACGCCCTGGAGCTGCATGGCGTTGGACATGTCGCCCTCGACCTTCAACTTGCCCATCATGAAGGCGGTCATGCCGTCGAGTTTGCCATCGCGCATGGCTTCCCAGTCGGCCCAATCCACCTTGATGGTGGTGTCGGCGGCGCCGTCTTCTTCCGTGGCGGCATTGTTGACGCCGTCGAGCAGGATCACGCCCTGGTCTCCGAAGTCGAGCTTGACGCGCTTGCCGGGAAGCCAGGCGCTTTTTTCGTTCAGGGCAGCGGCCATCTCGCTCTTGTTCATGTGTAATCCTCCGGAGGAATTTGCCGGCCACACCTAGGTTCGGCGCTTCGGCGGTTCAAGCGCGTTTACAGCCATGTCAGCAACGGCTCCGCTTTTCATCCCGCGCGCGGCGGGTTAGGCGCGGGGGCATGAGCACCAAGCGCACCGGCGGCCGCATCCTTGTCGACAACCTCCTGGCGCAGGGCTGCGACCGGATCTTCACCGTCCCCGGCGAAAGCTTCCTTGCCGTGCTGGACGCGCTGCACGACAGTCCGGAGGTGGACCTGGTCGTTTGCCGGCAGGAGGGCGGAGTCGCCTATATGGCCGAGGCCGACGGCAAGTTGACCGGGCGGCCAGGAGTCGCCTTCGTTACACGGGGCCCGGGCGCCACCAACGCCTGCGTCGGGGTTCATGTCGCTTCTCAGGACTCGACGCCCATGATCCTGTTCATCGGTGACGTCGCGCGCGGCGACAAGGACCGCGAAGGCTTTCAGGAGGTGGACTTCACCGCCATGTTCCGCCCGCTCGCCAAGTGGGCGGCGCGGATAGACGATGCGGCGCGCATTCCGGAATATGTCGCGCGGGCTTATGCGACGGCGATGTCGGGCCGGCCTGGGCCGGTGGTGCTTGCGCTTCCGGAGGACATGCTGCGCGACCTCGTCGAGGCGGTGGACCGGCCCAAGGTCTCGCCGCCGGTGCAGCCGGCCGACCCAATGGCTTTGGCGACGCTGATGTCTCTGCTAGGCGATGCGTGCTTGCCGGTGGCGATCGTCGGCGGAGCAGGCTGGGATGCGGCGGCGTCGCACCATTTCACCGCTTGGGCGGAGCGGATCGGCCTCCCCGTCGCCTGCGCCTTCCGGCGGCAGGATGCGGTGCCGAATGCCTCGGGCGTCTACGCCGGCAATCTCGGCTACGGGCCGAACCCGGAGCTGCTCGAGCGGGTGCGGAACGCTGATCTGCTGCTCGTGGTCGGCCCGCGCTTGGGCGAAGCGACCACCGACGGCTACACCCTCATCACGCCGGATCACCCCGGTCAGACCTTGGTTCACGTCCACCCCGACCCGAACGAACTCAACAGCGTCTACAAGACCTGCCTCCCCATCTGCGCCGACATGCGCGAATTCGCCGAACTTGCGGAAAGCTGGGAGGATGAAGTCATTCACTTCGACGCGGGCGCCGAGGCGCATGCCGAGTGGCTGGCATGGGCGACTCCGAAGCCGCGGGAAGCAGCGCTCGATCTCGGCCCCTGCGTCACCGCTCTGCGTCAGGCGCTCCCCGCGGACACGATCGTCTGCAACGGTGCGGGGAATTTCTCCGGCTGGTTCCACCGCTTCTGGCACTACGGCGCTTTTCCCTGCCAGCTTGCCCCCACCAACGGCTCGATGGGCTACGGCCTGCCCGCAGGCGTCGCGGCGGCGATCCGTTCGCCGGAGCGGCAGGTGCTGGTCGCGGCCGGCGACGGCGATTTCCTGATGAACGGCCAGGAGCTTGCCACCGCGGTGCGCTACGGCGCCGACATGCTGGTGCTGGTCATCGACAACGGCAGCTACGGCACCATCCGCATGCACCAGGAACGCGATTATCCGGAGCGGATCAGCGGCACCGAGTTGGTAAACCCGGACTTCGCCGCCCTCGCCCGCGCCTTCGGCGCCTGGGCCGAGACGGTGGAGCGTACGGAAGAGTTCGCGCCGGCGCTCGAGCGGGCGATGGAGCAGAAGGGCGTAAAGCTCCTCCACCTTAAGACGGACGTCGAGCAGATCACCAACGCCACTACGATCACCAAGCTGCGGGAGCGCGCCCGCTTGGGGTAAAGGCCCATCCGGCGCGCGTAATCGCCACGGTTATTGCAATCGCCGGGCCCGCCGCGTGGCTCGCATCGCTGCTGATCGGGCCGCTGGGTGTGATCCTGGTCATCGTCGCCGCAGCGCTGTGGCTGGTCTGGCGGTACGACAATTGGAGCGGATCGTGCCTGATGATCGCGATCCTGCTTCTGCTGGTGCTCGGCGTCCTCACCCTGCTTCTCGGCCTGATTGCCCTGCGGCGATGACGGACGCCGAGTGTTTCTGGCTCGCCTAGAGCTTGTTGATCACGCCCTTGACGGCGCCCTTTAGCTCCTGGCCGTGCCCCTTTGTCTTCTGAGCGGCGCCTTCTTCGCGAACCGCTTCGTTGGAGCTGTTCTGCTTCACGGTGCCGACCGTTTTGTTGACATTGCCCTTCAGCTTGTCGGTGAATTCACCCATGTTTCGTACCTCTTACCCGGCCCGGCGCTGCGACGGTGCGCGCCGGCTGCCGGGGTGAGAACGACGCCGCGCCCGCGCCTGTTCCGCGTCGCCCGGCTACAGCCCGAATGGATAGGTCTCGTCCTCGCCCGACAGTTCGCCGCCGGGGAGCGGCGTCACGGCCTGCGTTTCGTCGAACCACACCCAGGCGTCGAATTGGTTCGGCAGTTCGGCCTGGGAGTAATGGCTCCAGCGTTCCGTCTCCGGGCGGTAGATGACGCCGATGAAGCGCTCGAGCCGCGCCTCGGCGAGCGCCTCCCGCACCGCCTCGTTTACGCCGGGCCGAAGGTCGAGCAGGAAGCGCTCGACGCCGCTGTCGTGGCAGAGGCGCTCGTAGCTTCCCGCCATGGAGAGACGGACGTCCATCACCTCCATCGGCTCGTCCCAATTGTGCGCCGCCGCGACGGTGCCCGTGTGGGTGCCGAAGCCGATCAGCCGCGCCTCCTCGCCGAACTTCTCCTTCA
This sequence comes from Allosphingosinicella sp., assembly GCA_036399095.1. Taxonomy (GTDB): domain Bacteria; phylum Pseudomonadota; class Alphaproteobacteria; order Sphingomonadales; family Sphingomonadaceae; genus Allosphingosinicella. Next base: position 90,186 of record DASWNT010000026.1, on the reverse strand, counting down.
CCAGCTGGCCGATGTTCAGCTCCTCGCGCGCCTGGCCCATTTCGGTAAAGGCGGCGTTGCCGATGTGGCTGTTGTGCGCCCAGACCACCGCCTTCGCCTCCGGCCCCCTCGCTTCGAGCAGCTGGCAGAGCGTTTCGAACATGTGCGTGTCGCGCAGATTCCAGCTCTCCGCCGCGCCGTAATACATAACGCGGTAATATTGCTCCGCATTGCGGATCAGCCGGGCGTTCGATGCGGCGTCGAGCCATTCCTCGCACTCCTCGCCAAGGCAATCCATCCGCCGCTGCATGAGATCGGTGAGCATCGCGAGGGCGCCCGCCTCGCAGCGGCCATAGCCTTCCGACAGCGCGCTACGTCCATAAGCGGCGGGATCGTCGCGCCAGGGTTGGAGGCAGCCGTAACGCTCCCGCGCCACCTTGGCGGCTTCGGGGTCGGCCTCGTCAAGGAAGTCGATCACCGCGCGGATCGAGCCGGACAGGTTGTAGAGGTCGAGGCCGTAGAACCCCGCCATGTTGGCCAGCGGCTTGCCGTGGTTGTACGCGCGCAGCCAGCGGACGAAGCTGTCCACCTCCACGTTGCGCCACATCCAGGTTGGGAAACGCTGAAATGCCGCATCCTCGCCAGCCCGGTGCGGGCGGTGGCGGACGAAGCGGTCGACGCTCGCCGCGTCTGGCCAATCGGCCTCCACCGCAACGATGTTGAAGCCGTGCTGCTCGATCAGCCGCTTGGTGATCGCGGCACGGGCACGGTAGAATTCGGACGTGCCGTGGCTTGCCTCGCCAAGCATCACCACCCGCGCATCGGAGAAGCGGTCGAACCACTCGCCGAACGCCGGATCGTCGATGTCGGGCAGCGGCTCGGCGGCGTCGCGGATCCGTTCGGCGGGCGTGCGCGGGTCTGCCCGCTCGCCGCCTTCCGTCCAGCCATGGGCGCCGATCAACGGTACGAAACGCACCGGCCCGAGATCCTCCTGCTCATATTCGTCTTCGGAGGTGCGGGTGATCTTGAACAGCGTCTGGACCTCGTCCTTCTCGCCCACCGGCATCACCAGCCGACCGCCGATCTCCAGCTGCTCAAGCAAGGCATCGGGCACATGGCTTCCCGCCGCCGAGACGATGATCGCGTCGAACGGCCCCTTTTCGTCAAAGCCGCGCGTGCCGTCGCCCTGGTAGATCGAGACGTTCTCGAAGCCGAGCCGCTCCATCCGCTCGCCGGCGAGCTTCGCCAGCTCCAGGTGCCGCTCCACCGCGATCACCTCGTCCACCAAGTGCGACATCACCGCCGCCGCGTAGCCGGAGCCTGCGCCCACCTCGAGCACCACGTCCATTGGCTCCAGCTCCGCCGCGTCGATCATCCGTGCAACGATCGCGGGCTGGGAGATCGTCTGCCGTGCCTCGATCGGCAGCGGGTTATCGTCATACGCCGCGGCGCGGTGCGCCTCCGGCACGAACTCTTCACGGGGCACTGCCCGGAAGGCGTCCAGGATGCGCGGATCGGCGATGCCGCGGCCAACGATCTGCCGCTCCACCATCGTCTCGCGCGCTTGTGCGAAGTCTGTCATGAACGCCTCCTGCGGCGAAAACCGGCAAAAGAGGCGAAGGATGCACGAGCGGATCGTCGGCCTGTACGAGGAGAATGCCGCCGCCTGGGACGAGGCCCGGGGGGCCGAGCTCCAGGAGCGCATCTGGATCGACCGGTTCCTCGAGCACGTACCGGAGGGCGGCTCGCTGCTCGATCTCGGCTGCGGAAGCGGGCGCCCGGTGGCAGCCTACCTGATCGAGCGCGGCTTCCGAGTCACCGGCGTCGACTCATCCCCAACCCTGATCGCCTTGTGCCGCGAGCGTTTTCCGGAAGAAGAATGGCTGGTCGGCGACATGCGTGCGCTCCACCTCGGCCACCGCTTCGACGGCATCCTCGCCTGGTACAGCTTCTTCCATCTTCATTTCGACGATCAGCGGGCGATGTTCCCCCGGTTCGCCGCGCACGCAAAGCCGGGCGCGGCGCTGATCTTCACCAGCGGTCCTCAGCACGGCGAAGCGATCGGCGAATGGCAAGGCGAGCCGCTTTACCATGCAAGCCTATCGCCGGAGGAATATCGGCGGCTGCTGGACGAGCAGGGCTATGAAGCCGTCCGCTTCAAGGCGGGTATGCCTGTCGGCGAAGGCCCCAGCGTCTGGATCGCTCAGATGAGGCCGGCAAGCGGGCTGGATGGGTCGGCGTAGCGGCGCTTGCCCATGCGGCCGGCGCGGTAGGCGAGGCGACCGGACTCCACCGCCATGCGCATGGCGCGGGCCATCATCACCGGGTCCTTGGCCTCGGCAATCGCCGTGTTCATTAGAACGCCGTCGCAGCCGAGCTCCATCGCCACCGCGGCGTCGGAGGCCGTGCCGACGCCGGCATCGACCAGCACCGGCACCTTGGACTGTTCAACCATGATCCGGATCATGACTTCGTTCTGGAGGCCAAGGCCGGAACCGATCGGCGCCCCGAGCGGCATGATCGCAACCGCGCCGGCACCTTCCAGCCGCTTCGAGGCGATCGGATCGTCAGCGCAATAGACCATCGGCTCGAAACCCTCGTTGGCGAGGATTTCGCAGGCGCGAAGCGTCTCGATCATGTCCGGGTAGAGCGTCTTCGCCTCGCCAAGCACTTCCAGCTTCACCAAGGTCCAGCCGCCCGCCTCGCGCGCCAGCCGAAGGGTGCGGATCGCGTCCTCGGCCGTGAAGCAGCCGGCGGTGTTGGGGAGGTAGGCGATCTTCTTCGGGTCGATGAAGTCGGTCAGCATCGGCTGCTTCGGATCGGAGATGTTCACCCGGCGCACCGCCACCGTGACGATCTCCGCGCCAGAAGCCTCGACCGCAGCGGCATTCTGCTCGAAGCTCTTATACTTCCCCGTGCCGACGATCAGCCGCGACCGGAAGGTCCGCCCGGCCACCGTCCAGCTGTCGTCGCTTTGTACCTGGGTGATCGCGTTCAAATCCGTTTCCTTCAACCGCCACCGACAAAGGTGACGATTTCATAATCATCGCCGTCCTCGACCTTCACGTCGCCGAGCGTGGAGCGCGGCACGATCTCCAAATTTCGCTCCACCGCCACCCGAGTCGGCTCGAGCCCAAGCTCAAGCGCCAGATCGGCAACCGTGATCCCTGCGGGAACCCGCCGGTGCTGGCCGTTCACTGAAATCGCAAGCGTATCTTCCATGCCGCCTTTGCCTCGCGTGCTTGCCCGCCATATAAGCCGCCGCCATGGCGACGCTACCCACCATCTTCGTTTTGAACGGCCCCAACCTCAACCTGCTCGGCACGCGCGAGCCGGAGATTTACGGGGCGGACACGCTCGACGAGATCGCCGGACGGCTGGAAGACCGCGCTCGCACCCTCGGCCTCGCCGTCGATGTCCGCCAATCGAACCATGAAGGCCACCTTATTGACTGGCTTCACGAAGCGCAGGCGGAGGGCGCCAAGGCGGTTCTGCTCAACGCCGGCGGCTTCACCCACACGTCCGTGGCCCTCCACGATGCGATCAAATCGGTGACGACGCCGGTGATCGAAGTGCATCTTTCCAACCCCCATGCCCGCGAACGTTTCCGCCATCGTAGCCTGATCGGACGCGCCGCGCGGGGAACAATCGCCGGCTTCGGGGCGCTCAGTTACGAGCTTGCTCTGGACGCGGCGGCGCGACTCTGACATTTCGCCCCCCAACAGGGAAACAAAGGGTTCTTACATGAGCGATGACAATCGCGGCGGCTCCGAAGGGAGCATGCGGGTCGATGCCGATCTGGTGCGCCAGCTGGCCGAGCTGCTGAACCAGAACGAACTTACCGAAATCGAAGTGGAGGACGGCGATCGCCGGATCTGCGTCAAGCGCCAGATCACGATGACCGCCGCCGCGCCCGTAGCCGTGGCCGCGCCCGCGGCAGCGCCTGCCGCAGCAGCACCCGCCGCCGCCGCAGCAGCGCCGGTGGCCGACGTGCCGCCCGCTGCCCATCCCGGCGCGGTGAAATCGCCGATGGTCGGCACCGTCTACCTCTCGGGCGAGCCGGGCGCGCGCCCGTTCGTCTCCCCCGGCCAGACGGTGCGCGAGGGCGAGACGCTGGTGATCGTGGAAGCGATGAAGGTGATGAACCCGATCACGGCGCCGCGCGCCGGCACCGTTACCCAGGTTCTGGTGCAGGACGCCCAGCCGGTCGAGTACGATCAGCCGCTGGTGATCGTCGAGTAATGCCGATCCAAAAGGTCCTCATCGCCAATCGCGGCGAAATCGCGCTGCGCATTCACCGCGCCTGCCACGAAATGGGCATCAAGACCGTCGCGGTTCATTCCACGGCCGACGCCGACGCGATGCACGTGCGGCTCGCCGATGAGGCGATCTGCATCGGCCCGCCGCCGGCGACGGACTCCTACCTCAACATCCCCAATATCATCTCGGCCGCCGAGATCAGCCACGCCGACGCAATCCATCCGGGCTACGGCTTCCTGTCGGAAAATGCCCGCTTTGCCGAAATCGTCGAAAGCCACGGCATCGTCTGGATCGGGCCCAAGCCCGAGCATATCCGCGTCATGGGCGACAAGATCGAGGCCAAGCGCACCGCCGCTGCCCTTGGTTTGCCGCTCGTCCCCGGCTCGGACGGCCCGGTGGAGAGCTTCGCCGAAGCCAAAGCGATCGCGGCGGAGACCGGCTACCCGATCATCGTCAAGGCGGCCTCGGGTGGCGGCGGGCGCGGCATGAAGGTGGTAACGTCCGAAGACCAGCTCGAGGCGCTGATCGCTCAGGCCGGTTCCGAAGCAAAGGCCGCGTTCGGCGACGCCACCGTCTACATCGAGAAATATCTGGGCGATCCGCGCCACATCGAGTTTCAGGTGTTCGGCGACGGGCGGGGCAACGCCATCCACCTTGGAGAGCGCGATTGCTCGCTTCAGCGGCGCCACCAGAAGGTGCTGGAGGAAGCCCCCTCCCCCGTCATCACCGCCGAAGAGCGGGCGCGGATGGGTGGCATCGTCTCACGCGCGATGTCCGACATGGGCTATCGCGGCGCCGGAACGGTGGAGTTCCTCTACGAGAACGGCGAATTCTACTTCATCGAAATGAACACCCGGCTCCAGGTCGAGCATCCGGTGACCGAAATGATCACCGGCATCGATTTGGTCCGCGAGCAGATCCGCATCGCGTCCGGCGAGAGCCTGTCCTGCACCCAGGAGCAGCTCCAGTTCCGCGGTCACGCCATCGAATGCCGGATCAATGCCGAGGACCCGAAAACCTTCGCCCCCTCCCCCGGCACGGTAAAGGCGTACCTCGCCCCCGGCGGTATGCACGTCCGGGTCGATAGCGGCCTCTACGGCGGCTACAAGGTGCCGCCTTATTACGATTCCATGATCGCCAAGCTGATCGTCTACGGCACCACCCGCGAACGCTGCATCATGCGGCTGAAGCGCGCGCTTGAGGAATATGTGATCGAGGGCATGAAGACCACGCTCCCGCTCCACCAGAAGCTCATCCAGGACCCCGAATTCCTTCGCGGCGAGTACACGATCAAGTGGCTGGAGGAATGGCTCGCGCGCGACGAGGAGCCTGCATGACCAAGGCGACCATCTACCACAATCCGTCCTGCGGCACCTCGCGCAAGACGCTGGAGATCCTCCAGGCGGAAGGCGCGGAAGTGACGGTGGTCGATTACCTGAAATCCCCGCCCGCCAAGGACGAGCTTCGCCGCCTTTACGCCAAGGCCGGGATTACGCCCCGCGAGGGTCTCCGCGCGAAGGAAAGCCTGGCGCACGATCTCGATCTAGTCGACGGCGCGGTCAGCGACGAAGCGATCCTCGACGCCATGGTCGCCAATCCGATCCTGATCGAGCGGCCGCTGGTGGAGACCGCCAAAGGCGTGCGCCTCTGTCGTCCGCAGGAGCGGGTGCGCGAAATCCTCTAGCCGGTTGACCTCCCCGCCCGCTTCGGCACAAGCCGGATGCGGATGGACGTCATCGATCCCGATCTGCTGCTTCGCGCTTATTCCATCGGCGTGTTCCCGATGTCCGACAGCCGCGATGCGCCCGACATCTTCTGGGTCGAGCCACGCCGCCGCGCCATTATCCCCATCGACGGATTCCGCCTGTCCAAGTCCCTGCGCAAGACGCTCCGTTCCGGCAGCTTCGAAGTCACACGCGACCGCGCTTTTGCGCAAGTCATCCGCTGCTGCTCCGAGCGTGACGAGACCTGGATCAACCCGGCGATCGAGGACAGCTTCGTCCACCTCCACCGCCTCGGCCGCGCCCATTCAATCGAGACGTGGCAGGATGGCGAGCTGGTCGGCGGCCTCTACGGCGTTCGGCTCGGCGCGGCGTTCTTCGGCGAGAGCATGTTTTCCTCCCGCACCGACGCGTCGAAGGTGGCGCTTGCCTGGCTGATGGCGCGGCTGATGGTAGGAGGCTTCACCTTGCTCGACTGCCAGTTCATGACGGACCACCTGCGCAGCCTTGGCGCGGTGGAGATCAGTCAGAAGGATTATCTGGCGCTGTTGGCCTCGGCGGTGTCGTCCGCGCCCGAGCTCTCGCCGGCAGGCGCTGCCTTGGGCGCGGAAGGCGCAGCGGCCTTGGACCGGCCGACGCTTCCGGAGTTCGGCGCGCTCGATCGCTTACTCGCCGGCTCTTCGGCAGGCTCAGCCGCCGAGGCCGGGTGTGTCATCGCGCAGCTCTTAGGCCACACGTCGTAGACAGCGTGCTCAACGACGTTGAGCGACGGCGTTTCCTTATACACCCAGCCGGAGAAGACCCGGTGGAACTCGCCCTGTGGGTTGCGCACGTCGACCTGCACGAACGCACCGGTCAGTTTCTGCACTTCCCAAGGCGCCGCTTCCTCGCACGCGCGAAGCCGCACGATCACGTCGCCGGCGCGAATCGACTGGCCCGGCTTGAGCTTGAGCTCGCGCGAAATTCCGTTGCGCTTGTTGAGCAGCCCAAGCACCGCCACCCGCTCCGCCATCGGCGTCGTGCCCGGCGCAACCGCGGTCACCGTCTGCGGGATATCGACGGTTTTCGGCTCCGCGTCGTTCTGCGTGTTACCGCCGCCGGGCGCGCCGGTGCCGCCATCCTGGCCGCACCCGGCCAAAGCAAGCAGCAGCAGCGCGCAGGTGCCGGTGCGAAGGCCGAAGCGGCTCATCCTCCGTCCGGAGTCCATGCCTCATAGTCGCCGCTGGCCGCGGCACGAACGCCGCCTTTCTCAAGGGCACCCGCGGGCTTGTAGGCCTGATCGGTTCCGGTGCGGTTGCCGGTCGGCGCCTTCAGGAATTTGGGCGCGGGCGGAAGCGCGTCGTCCGGGTGGCCGTCGATCTGGTGGTGCAGCCAGCTGTACCATTCCGGCGGAAGCTGGCCCGCGTCGTTGGCGCCCTTGTAGATCACGAAGCGGCGATTGCCCTTCTTCGACTCGAAATACCGGTTGCCCATGCTGTCGGAGCCGAACTCGCGCCCGACTCGGCGGATATGCAGCGACGTTCCAATCGTTGCGCCGTCCCACCAGGTGAAGATTTTCTTCAGGAATCCCATGCCCGCCGCCTAGCGCGGTAGGGGGGAGACGCGCAAGCCTTACGGGCGCGGCCCGCCGGGCCAGCTGACCCGCGCGTCGGCACCGATGCCGAGTTCGGCCGCCCGGCCGCCGGCAATTTCCAAAACCGCCGCCACCGGCTCGGAAACGCCAACGGGCGCGAGCGAATGCGGCGTGGTCATTGCGGCGATGCGTGCAACCGTCCCGTCGGTACGCACAAACACCATGTCGAGCGGAATCAACGTGTTCTTCATCCAGAAGCTTGCCGGACGCGCCGGCTTGAACGGAAACACCATGCCCTCGTTTGGCCCAAGCTTGGTGCGGTTCATCAAACCGTACGCCTGCTCGTCCTCCGTTGCCGCCACTTCCACGGTGAAGCGGTGTGTCTTTCCGCCGCTTCTGATCTCCAGCGGCACAAGCGGCAGCCCCGAGATCGGCGACACGTTCGCCGCTCCTGCATCGGTGGAAGCCGGCGCCGCCACGGGTGCCGGCGCATTGGTTTCAACGGGTTCGGACTGGCAGGCTGCGGTCATCAGGAGCGGGCCCAACAAAAGGATCGGTTTCAAATCTGCTCCACTTCAACGGCAAGAGGCCCTTTACGGCCGTTGGCGATCCGGGCGCGCAGCGGCTGATCGGGGATTAGATCGGCAAGGCCGCCGCGCCGGACGGTTTCCATGTGCACGAAGATGTCTTCTTCCTCGTCGCCTTCTCCGTCGCGGTTGAGGAAGCCATAGCCCTTCAGCCGGTTGAACCATTTCACCCGCACCGCTTCGAAGGCGCCAGCTTCGTCCAGCAAGGCGGCCGGATCGATGCGATCGGCCGCTGATGTCGTGCCCCGCGGCGTTTCAGGCAGTATCGCGGTGGAAAGGTCGATCGACAGCACCTTGCGCGCCTGCAGCCCCCGCTCCTGCTCGGCGGCGAGGCATTCCACCACCGCGCCTTCGGGCAAGCTTCGGCGGTCATGTTCCTTGAGCACGCTGAAGTGGATGAGGACATCGCCCTTCACCTGCTCGCTGACCAGAAAGCCGAAGCCTCGGGTGGCATCGAACCATTTCATGGTGCCGGTGAGCTTGATCAGCGTCTCGTCCTCGGCACGCGGCGCTCCGGCCTCCATCGCGTCGGAGGCGGAATCGTCCGCATAATTTTCCCGGCGCGACGTCATGTACGGCGATCCAACATAGAAGGCGGGAGGACTATCATGGCTGTTGCGCCCTTGTGAACCGTTTCCCTTCGCATTTTCAGACAACGTCCGAATCCGGGATTTCGCCCGGCGAAGCATTAACGATACGTCTCACAACGTCCATTGGATGCCCGGCGCGCAGCATTGCCCCGACTGCTTTCTGACGCGCGGCGGGATCGGGGGCCGTCTGGGCAAACGGACCAAGCCGCTTGCGCTCGGCGAAGCGAAGGGCGGCGGCCCAGGCGGATTCCCGCGCTTCCTCCCGCGCCGGCTCGGCATCGTCGGCCTCGATCCCGGCCGCCCGCAGCGCCTCGCTCACCCGGCGCTCGCCGAAGCCCCGGCGGGTCAGCGACGCGGAACGAGAGACGGCGAAGGCCCTGTCGTCAACGTAGCGCAGCTCCGCCAGCTTCTCGACCAGCCGCTCCACCGGCGGCGGCGCGGTGCCGCCCCAGCCCCGTTCCTTAATCTTGCGGGAAAGGTAGGCGCGCAGCTTTGCGCGCGTGGTTGCGTAGCGTCCCGCATAGAATAGGGCGAGGCGCTCCAGCCCCTCCTCGTCGAGCGGCGGGCGGGGCTTTCGGGCACGTTCCTGTCTCACGCGCCATGATTGTGCCACAGTCCGCTCCGATTATGAAAGGCCATCGCCTCTTCAATGAGGCCCGGGCTGTGCGCCCGATCGCACGCCCTACAGATGAGGATCGACATCCCAGTGCCTGATACTGGCTCCACCGAACGCCCAGCCGCTCCCGCCCCGACTCCGACTGCCGACGATCTGCCGCGCCGCTTTGCCGATTTCCGCACGTTGGGAGAGGCGCTCGATTATGCGGCACGCGGCGTTCGCGGCCTCAACTTCCACGACCCGCGCGGGCAGTTGGCGCGTGCCTACACCTTTGCCGAGCTCCGCGAAGATGCGGTGCAGGCCGCTTACCGACTGATCGCGGCCGGCGTTGCGCCGCGCGATCGGATCGCAATTGTCGCGGAAACTGGCTCGGAATTCGCCGCCCTCTTTTTCGGTTGCATCTATGCCGGTGCGTGGCCGGTGCCCCTTCCCTTGCCGACCTCGTTCGGCGGCCGCGATTCCTACATCGATCAGCTTTCGGTGCAGCTCGACAGCTCGGACCCCAAGGCGCTCTTCTATCCGGCCGAACTCGCCTCCATGGCCGGCGCCGCGGCGCAGGGTGCGGGCGTGGAAGGCATCGTGTGGGAGGAGTTCGCCGCCCGCCCCGCACCGCACGTAGCGCTTCCGCAGGCCGATGCGGAAGACATCGCCTACCTTCAATATTCCTCCGGCTCGACCCGCTTTCCGCACGGCGTCGCGATCACGCACCACGCGCTTCTCAACAACCTCGCCGCGCACAGCCACGGCATGGAAGTGGTGGACAGCGATCGCTGCGTGTCCTGGCTGCCCTGGTACCACGACATGGGCCTGGTCGGCTGCTTCCTCTCGCCTGTCGCCAACCAGGTTTCGACCGACTACCTCAAGACCGAGGATTTCGCCCGCCGTCCGCTCGCCTGGCTCGATCTAATCAGCCGCAACGAAGGGACCACGCTCAGCTACTCGCCCACCTTCGGCTACGACATCTGCGCGCGGCGCATGTCGAGCCAGTCCAAGGTCTCCGAACGCTTTGACCTGTCGCGCTGGCGAATTGCAGGCAACGGCGCCGACATGATCCGCCCGGACGTGATGCAGGCCTTCGTCGATGCCTTCCACGAGGCAGGCTTCAACGCCAAGAGCTTCCTTCCTTCCTACGGCCTCGCCGAAGCCACGCTTGCCGTTTCCATCATGCCGCCGGGAGAAGGCATCGTCGTCGAGCTGGTCGAGGAGACGCTTCTGGCAGGCGGCGGCCCGGCCGAGCGCGACCGGCCGCAGCGTTACCGCTCCATCGTCAATTGCGGCAAGCCGGTGCGCGACATGGAAGTCGCAATCCTCGACGAAGACGGCCTGCCGCTCTCCGACCGCGAGATCGGCAAGGTCTGGTGCAAGGGCGCGTCCGTGATGGTCGGCTACTTCCGCGACGAGCCGGCAACGGAGGCCTGCCTCACCGACGACGGTTGGCTCGACACCGGCGACATGGGCTACATGTCGGAAGGCTATCTCTACATCGTCGGCCGCGCCAAGGACATGATCATCATCAACGGCCGCAACCATTGGCCGCAGGATATCGAATGGGCGGTGGAGCAGATCCCCGGCTTCAAGGCGGGCGACATCGCGGCCTTCTCGATCACCACGCCGGGCGGCGAGGAAACGCCGGCGGTGCTGGTCCAGTGCCGCACCTCCGACACGGAAGAACGCGGCCGCCTGCGCGACGTGATCCGCGATCGGGTCCGCGCAATCACCGGCATCAACTGCGTCATCGAGCTGGTCCCCCCGCGCACCCTCCCCCGCACCAGCTCCGGCAAACTTAGCCGCGCCAAGGCGAGAAACCTCTATTTGTCGGGCGAAATCCAGCCCTACGACATCGCCGCCTGAAGACTAGCCGCAACCGCTTGCACAGGCGGCAGGGCGCGGCTAAGCGGATGGGGCGCTAGGAGTGTAGCTCAGTTGGTAGAGCATCGGTCTCCAAAACCGAGGGCCGTGGGTTCGAGTCCCTCCACTCCTGCCAAGCCTGTCCCGAGCCCGGTCCGAGGGGCCGTAGCGAGGCGGATAAGCGAAGCTTAGGCGGCCGTCGCCGTGGGCGATGCGGGGCCGTCGCAGCAAGGCACGTAGCAAAGCGAGGCTAAGAAGTGCGCCGGAAGCGCGATGCGGAGCCGCCGGCCGGCCTTGGCCGCAGCAAGGCACGTAGCGAAGCGAAGCTGAGCAGCCTGCCGGTCGCGCGAAGCGTGATGCGGAGCCGCTGGCTGGCCTGGCCGCGGCAAGGCACGCAGCGCAGCGAAGCTGAGCAGCGGGCGGGTCGCACGGAAGGCGATGCGGAGCCGGCGGCCAGCCTGCGCTTGACGCGAAGCGGAACGCGACAGGTCTGATGTTGCGGGATTCGGTCCTGGGACGGCTTGCGCGCCTGTCCTGCAGCACCGGTGAGGCGACCGGGCCGTATTGGTTCGCGCGGAGGCGCAGAGACGCGGAGGGTGGGGTTCTTAGGCTGAGCCTTTGCTTCCGAACGCATCGCGGGTCGCGTCGGAGTTGAGGGCGCTGCGCGCGGCCCTCGCCTCCCGCTCCGCCACCAACACGGCAAGCGCACGTGTTCGCCTCCGGCTCCCCTCCCTTGCCTTCGCGCGGGCGCTTCGCTATCTCCCCTTCTTCGCTTTATCGGCACAAACTCGGCTGACCGGCCCACCGGTCGAGAGCGGCTGCCCGAAAGACTTTTTAACACAAAGGACTCAAGGCACGTGGCCAAGGCATCTCCCGCCGAATTCATCCAGCAGGTCCGCTCCGAAACCGCCAAGGTGGTGTGGCCGACCCGCAAGGAAACAATCACCACCGGCATCATGGTGGTGATCATGACCACGGTGCTCGGCCTGTTCTTTTTCCTCACCGACACGGCCTTCGCCGCGATCGTCAAGTTCCTGATCGGCCTCGTTTCCTAACCAAAACACAGCCGCCCAAAGACCCGCTTGCCCCGTCCGGCGCCGCGTTCGGCGACGACACCGAAGAAAAAAGAAACAAGGAAGCTCCATGTCCCGCTGGTACATCATTCACGCTTATTCCGGCTTCGAGAACAAGGTGCGCGACCAGATCCTGGCGGACGCCCAGCGCCTCGGCCTCGAGCAGCTCGTCGAATCGGTGGAAGTGCCGACCGAAAAGATCACGGAAGTGCGCCGCGGCAAGAAGGTCACCAGCGACCGCAAATTCTTCCCCGGCTACGTGCTCGCCAAATTGAACATGAACGACGACGTCTACCACCTCGTCAAGAACACGCCGAAGGTGACGGGCTTTCTCGGCTCCATGGGCAAGCCCCAGCCGATCAGCGAAGCCGAAGCCGCCCGAATCCTCAACACCAAGGAAGAAGCCGCCGCCTCCGCGCCCAAGGCCAAGATCAACGTCGACTACGAAATCGGCGACCAGGTGAAGGTGCTGGACGGGCCGTTTGCAAGCTTCAACGGCGTCGTGGAGGAGCTGGACTTCGACCGTGGGCGTGTGAAGGTGGGCGTGAGCATCTTCGGCCGCGCGACGCCGGTGGAGTTGGAATTTGAGCAGGTTGAGCGGGTGAAATAGCAAAGTGGTACTTTGAGACGGTAGGTTCTGGAGGCCGGGGCGGAAACGCTCCGGCCTTTTTGTAACCTCAGCAGGTCAGAGGTTCGGCAGGTCTTCCCGATCTTTAGATCGAAGGATCCGAACAGTGACGCCCGCACCTCTTAGTATCCGCAGCGCCGCCTGCTGAGATGGAAGCCAAAAGCGCTCGCCGGACAAACCGGTACTAAAAACGGCACGTTTGAACCCTGCCCAGACGATCGCTCTCGCACAATCACTACACGGGAAGCGGCTCGCGTACATTGTCAGGCCCCGGAGGTCGTGCCCCTCGACGAAAGCTTTAAGTATCGCTGCCCTTTCGGCGTGCTCGATCACAAAATAACGATCTTCATAGTCGACGCTCAATCCGAGACTGGTATAGCGCTCCTTCAATGCAGGCGGCAGAACGTTTGCTGACGTGACGATTATGCCGTCGCTGCCAACGATTACCGCGCCGACGCCTGATCCTGGGACGACTTCGGACTTTGGGTCGTCCGATGTTGCACGAACCTGGTGCGCCAGCTGGAGATATCTTTCATCAACATCGGTCTTGCTTGGCGACTTCAATCTCGGCATCTTCTCGTCCGGAGAGGGGATTGGAATGGTTCTCAGCAGATCACAAATTGCCGCGAGGAACCTCGTATTCAATGCCAAGCCAGCGGGGTGGCGAGACACCTCATACGACGCGACGGTCGGGCGCATCATAACCGAAGGCAACGTCTTAGATGTAGCGCATTTCATGCTGCCGAAGCGAGGCATCATCTGGGTTGTCTCACACGAGGAGTTCCATCTACCAGACGATGTGACCGGCCTTGCAACCTTACGCACTAGCTGGAGCCACGACGGGATTCTGGCGCTCAACGTGGGCGTCATCGATCCTGGCTATGAGGGGCCACTTTCCACCGCTTTGATAAACTTCAGCGATAAAGACTTCATTGTCAGAGTTGGAGACCCTTTTTTCCGAGTCATATTCAACAGACACCGCCGTACAGGAGCTGCTAAGTCTAAGACCGGCGCTGACGAGTACACCCGGAGAACTGCAGACAAGTCTGCCCGGACGTCTAATACATTTCTAAACATGAGGTCGTTGTCTAGGGATGTAATTGACGAGATGCTTACCTTTCCCAGGTGGACCTATAATATAACTAAATGGGGAACTATAATTGCATTTGCAGCCCTTCTATTGGCTATAATAGCGGTCTTCTTGCCGGTGACTTACGGAATTTCTAGCGAGTGGGCGACACGTAAGGAGCAAGTTGATCAGCTTCGGAAGGATGTGGACACCTTGAAGCAGGAGAACAGCAGGTTATCTGGAGAACTTGAAAAGGCTCCAGCGCCTCCTGTTCCGGATAAGTCTGTTGCGGTGCCTCGCCCATAGGGCGTCGCTAGCGGCGCGCTCTAAGCCTACTCGGATGCCTCCGAGAGGGAGCCGGCATCCCCCCTCTGTAGATCAGGCAGGTTGCCACGCGATCCACACTTGGCGAGCGAAAACGGCTTCGCTGCGTTGACGGCGGTTCCCTTCAGATCACCTCAGCATCCTGAGACTCACATGAGGAAACGAACTGGCAAACGAGGCGCAGATAACGCTGTCAAAATCACGGCAGGGCCAATGGGGGCAGCGACTCAGCGTACTGGCGGACTAAGCTACGCATCGCATCTACTTCGGGGCCCGTGGACTGCCCTGCTCCCGCTCGCCCGGGATGGAGCGTATCCCATCTAGAGCTAGCTTGGGTGGAGCGTCGCCCGCCTGTAGGATTGCTGCCAAACCCGGACAAGGTCGTGTTCCATAGTGGTCGAAACGAGTCGATCAGCATGCTTTCGCCCAACGGGATCCACACGTCATCAATCACTAAAAAACGAAAGTAAAAGTCGCTCAACTCAAGGTTGATTGCCTGCTCGATCGACACTGCATGGCGGCGCAGGCGATCTCTCAAGGCCCCCAGGGCGCGCGCAGCTTGCTCCAATCCCCCCGTGCGACCGCCCGGAGGAATCGCTTTTCCAACGTAGATGGGAAGGTCCCAACGCCCGCTGGTGTTCCTGCCCGCTATTTCAGCATATTCCGGAAAGGCGCCAGTGTAGTACAGGGCGTACACCCCAGCCCCCCCGGTGCGACTGCGTGCCTCATCGTCGTTCAACGGAGATACGGGCTCGGCGAGTATCCGACGTTGAATGCTGTCCGCGAGGTTGCGTTTCTCCAGCGGGTTGTAGGGCTCAGTCATGCTGCCTTTCGTAGTTGATTGCCCACATTGGTTGCAATCACGTGCGCAAGATGAACGGGAACCGCATTCCCTAGTTGCCGCATCGCCTCGGTCCAAGAGCCGTGAAGTTCATACCAGTCGGGGAAGGTCTGAAGGCGCGCGCTCTCCCGCACGGTGAAGTACCGCACGCTGCCGTCGGGCCTTAACAGCATGTTCTCGCCGCCTGGAACACCATGGACACCAGCCTTCAGCGTCTTGGCCGGCTCATCCAATGCGCTACCGGTGTGGCCCGGGTAGGAGCGGGCTCCCGGTTGAAGACGGTGATTCAAAAATTGCCCGCTGGGGAAATCTGTGGGTTCGGGAAGGTCGAAAAGAGCATCGCGCACCGTGAGCCAAGGCTTCTCGGTTGGCAATTCGAGCAGTTTCTTACCCTTCGTGTCGAGTCGAGGTTCGAGACGACGATCCCTCGCCGCGACCCGATGCCGCTCCCAATATTGGCCGGTCCGCATTTGCTGCCAAAGAAG
Source organism: Allosphingosinicella sp. (assembly GCA_036399095.1). Taxonomy (GTDB): domain Bacteria; phylum Pseudomonadota; class Alphaproteobacteria; order Sphingomonadales; family Sphingomonadaceae; genus Allosphingosinicella. The sequence goes on along the minus strand of DASWNT010000026.1, from coordinate 74,592 downwards.
CGCCTCCAAAGAGTGCGTTTTTTCTGGGAAGCTCCAGGATATTCCAGTGTCGGATCGAAAGCCCACAAACACCACGCGCTCGCGCTTCTGCGGGATGCCGTAGTTCGCGGCGTTCAGCACCTGAGCGACGACCTTGTACTCAAGGCCGCTACTGGAGTTTGAAGTGTGGTGCTGTTCGAGACGCGCCAGGTGCGAATGCCAAGACTCGTCCTCCCGCCGCTGGATTTCAGGGTGATGAAGTTGCAAGTTGATGTACGAGTAATAGGTGGCGAACGACGCCCTCGTCAGACCCTTAACATTTTCAAAAATGAAAGCCCGGGGCTTGACCTCACGAAGCACTCGCACCGCCTCTGGCCACATGTCGCGCTCATCCGAGTGAGCGCGATGCTTACCGCCGAGCGAAAACGGCTGGCACGGTGGCCCGCCGCTCACAAGATCGACGCGACCTTCGAATCCATGGAAATCCACCTGCCGGACGTCGGCTTGGTTCGGCTCCGGCCAAGCAGCCACGGGCTTCTTGCGACGCCACCTATTGCGGTTGATGGTGTCGCAACACCAGCGGTCCCATTCCACGATCTCAAGCGGCTTGAAGCCGGCGGTGCTGATGCCCATCCCCAGCCCACCAGCGCCCGCGAATAGCTCGATGGCTCTCATTCTTTCTCCCCTTGAGTGAGAAACCCGCGCAGCGTGTTCTCCAATTGTTTCACATCGCGCATCCCGCACTCCCAGACAACCAGAACTTGCCACCCAAGCTCCTCGAGCGCCACCCGATACCGCTGATCCCGCTCCTGATTTCCTTTAAGTTTGGGGAGCCAGAAATCCAGCCGGGACTTTGGGAGGCGCGATAGCGGGCATGCTGGTTCGGGGTGCTGATGCCAGAAGCAGCCATGCACGAAAATTACCTTCTTTCGCCGCCGGAAAACCAAGTCGGGTGAACCAGGAAGGGTTCGAGCATGGAGGCGATAGCGGAACCCCATCGCGTGCACCAAGCGCCGCACGGCCAGTTCCGGTTTGGTATTTTTCCCGCGCACCCGAGACATCCGCGCGCTTCGCTGCTGCGGAGTTAGCGTGTCCACGTTGCGTCAAGTGCCTCCCCCAGCAGCCGTCTAATCGCTTCGGGCTTGCTCGGCTTGGGGCTCGGCTGGGCGTCGATCCATGCGTCGAGCTTGGCTTCCAGGTCGGGGTAGAGGCGCAGCCCGATAGAGGGGCCGATCCCCGTAGGCGGGCGGCCTCGGCCGCGCTTTTTTCCGCTCTCAGCTATTGCCCTATTCCTGTTTAGCTGCTATCGCCTAAATAGCCGGAGCAGGGATTAGGCCCCCTGCCCCGGCTCTTACCATCAAACGCCTTTATGGAAGGAGGCGAAGGATGGCTGCTGGGCAGCTTAAACGAACCCGCCGCGAGGTGCTAGGCGCGGCGGTGGCTTTGCCGGTGGCGGCGGGCGTCGGGCCGCTGACGAGCCCCCTCCACCGCGTTGCACGCGGTTCCCCTCCCCGTCCCGGGGAGGATAAAAGGTGGCGGTTGCTTCTTTCGGCGCTGGAGGGGGCGGAGGGGGCTTTGCGGGGGGCGGAAGGGGCGATGACGGGGTTGCCCTTTGCCGAGGCGGAGGCGCTGCAGGAGGCTTATGACGCGCGGGTGGAGGCGTTCGAAAATGCGCTTCGGCGGGTGATCGGCACGCCGGCGCCGGATGCGGCGGGCTTTGCCTTCAAGGTGGTGCTGGCGATCGATCAGGATGTGGGGACGCTGGCCGGGGGCGAGGCGTGCCTTCGGGCGCTTCGGCGGGATGCGCTCCGCTTCGCTCAAAGTGGTACTTCGAGCGAGGGGTAGAAGAGCGGGGGGCGGAAGGCTTTGGGCCTGGCTTAGGCCTTCCGTTGGCGCTTGATGGTGTCGACGAGGCGGAGGATTCGGGCGGCGACTTCCTCCATCGGCGGCGGAGCGGGTGGGCGGCCGCCGGCGCGGCCGTCGAGGCGGGCGCGGTGGCGGTAGCGGAGGAATTGAAGCGCCTGATCGGGCGTCATCGGGGCAAGCGGGGCGGCCGCCGCCTCCTCTTCCCAGCTGAAGCCGCCTTCCGCCCCTTCGAGGAGGCCGAGGCCGGCGAGGGCGCTTTGCGCCGCCGCCCATTCGAGACGGTCCGCCCCTTGCTCCAGCGCCGCCTCCATTTCGCGCGCAAAGGCGGGGTCGCGGGCGGCGCGGCGGTGGAAGCTGGAATGGGCGAACCCCGCCTGGCGGGCGGCGGCGCGGACGCTGTGGCCGGTTGCAAGGGCGATGAAAAAGGCGTGCTCGGCCGTGCGGGTGATGGCGCGCGCGGCGGCGGCGCGAAGCTGGAGGCGTCCGGAGCGGGTTCGGGTGGGGGCGGGCTCGCCGGGCGCGGCGGCCGCCAGAGCGGCTTGCGCGGCGGCGAGCGCCCCGCCCCAGGCGGCGGCGAAGGCGGGGTGGCGGGCCCGGCGCTTCAAGTAGGTGGAGCGGTTGACGCCGAGGCTGCGCGCGGCGAGGCGGGCGTTGCCGGTTTGGGCAAGGGCGCGGAGGAAGCGGGCGTTTTCCTCGCGCTGGCGGGGGTTCAAGGGGCGGGGCATAAGGCGAGTCCGGGTTGGCGTTCCCAGCCGATGGTCTGCAGCGAAATCCTACATTTCAAGCGCTTCCCTTCTCCCCTTTCTCTGCGCCTCCGCGGCTCCGCGAGAGAAAGGGGGCTCACGCGGAGGCGCGGAGGTCGCGGAGGAGACGCGCGGGTGAATGCGTGTTTTCTTTTTCGCACGTTTGGGTTAAGGGCGGCGGCTTCCAACGCAGATGCTGAGGAATTGCGGGAGGACGCTTTGGCGTTCGCTTGAACCGCTAAACTTGAACCCGGCGGAAAGTACCACTTTTCGCCGATAACAGAGTGAGACACATGGCAAAGAAGATTACGGGCTATATCAAGCTCCAGGTGCCCGCGGGCGCCGCCAATCCTTCGCCGCCGATCGGCCCGGCACTGGGTCAGCGCGGCGTCAACATCATGGAATTCTGCAAGGCCTTCAACGCGGCAACGACCGAGTTGGAAAAGGGCATGCCGATCCCGACGATCATCACCGTTTACGCGGACCGTTCGTTCTCGTTCGAGACGAAGACTCCGCCGGCGACCTTCCTTCTGAAGAAGGCGGCGGGCCTGAAGTCGGGCTCCAAGGAGCCGGGCAAGGTCGGCGCGGGCAAGATCAAGCGCTCCCAGGTGCGCGAGATCGCCGAAACGAAGATGAAGGATCTGAACGCGAACGATCTCGACGCCGCGACCAAGATCATCGAAGGCTCCGCCCGCGCGATGGGCCTCGAAGTGGTGGAGGGTTAAGACCATGGCCAAGCTGACCAAGAAGCAAAAGGCGCTTGCCGCCAACATCGACACCGCCAAGCTCTATGGCGTCGACAATGCGATCGAAACGCTGAAGGCGAACGCAACGGCGAAATTCGACGAAACCATTGAAGTTGCATTGAACCTCGGCGTCGATCCGCGCCACGCCGACCAGATGGTCCGCGGCGTGGTGACTCTGCCCGCCGGCACCGGCAAGGATGTCCGCGTCGCGGTGTTCGCGCGCGGCGCCAAGGCGGAAGAAGCCACGGCGGCGGGCGCCGACGTGGTGGGCGCCGAAGACCTGATGGAAACCATCCAGGGCGGCACCATCGATTTCGACCGCGTTATCGCGACGCCCGACATGATGGGCATCGTCGGCCGCCTCGGCAAGGTGCTCGGCCCCAAGGGCCTGATGCCGAACCCGAAGCTCGGCACCGTCACCCCGAACGTCACCGAAGCCGTGAAAGCGGCCAAGGGCGGCCAGGTCGAGTTCCGCGTCGAAAAGGCCGGGATCATCCACTCGGGCATCGGCAAAGCGAGCTTTTCCAACGAGGACCTGCGCCGCAACTTCGACGCGTTCGTGGACGCCATCGTTCGTGCCAAGCCGGCCGGCGCCAAGGGCAAGTATGTCAAGAAGGTGGCGCTGAGCTCCTCCATGGGCCCGGGCCTCAAGGTCGACGTCGCGGAGGTTGCGGGCGCCTAAGCGCTTCGCTTTCCTTCGGGAATTTGCACACGGGAAGGGCCGGGGGCGAAAGCTTCCGGCCCTTTCTTCGTTCGGCGCCGGACCGCGCCCCGGCTTGAACCAAGCCATTGATTCGCCATCTTCTTGTGCAAGGAAAGAGCATCCGGCGGGCCGTGTGGTGGCCCGCATTCAGGAGTTTACGATGCGCAAGATCATCACCGGCCTGGCGGCTGCCGCCGTCGCTGTTGCGGGCCTGGCCGTCCCGGCCCAGGCCGCCAACGCAACGGGCGTGTGGCGCAACCCGAAGAATACGGTGCACGTAAAGCTGCAGCCGTGCGGCGCGACGATGTGCGGCACGGTGATCTGGGCCGCCCCCAAGGCGCAGGCGAAAGCGCGCGCGGCGGGCCAGAAGCTCGTCGGTGCGCAGCTGTTCCGCGAATTCAAGGCGGTCGGCCCCAACCAGTGGAAGGGCCGCGTGTTCGTGCCCGACATGAACCGCACCTTTTCCGGCACGATCACCGCCGAAAGCCCGACCAGGATGGTCGGCAAGGGCTGCCTGATCGGCGGCTTCTTCTGCAAGCAACAGACCTGGGTGAAGATCGGCTGACGCCGGTATCCCCCTGCCCCGCCTAAACGCTTGATCGGAAAACCGGTTCTGCGTATAGGCGCGGCATCGCTTCCCCGGCTCGCCGGGAGGAGCTGCCGTCCGAGACAGCTGGTGGGGTGCAAGCCCCTTAATGATCCAGCCTAGACGGGGAAGAGTTTTTCCGGGCGACGCTTCGACGCGCCCGGGTCAGCCAGCCTTTCGGGGTTCAGGCGGTCAACCACTCCCCACGGACTTTAGGCTTCGCTTGCGGCTTGCCGCGTGCGGAGCCGACGCCTGTTTCGCGGCTCCGGCCGGGCAGCAGGTTTTTTCCGCCCTTCGGATGTTCCGGGGGGCTGTTTGGAGTGCAAGGCAAATGGATCGAGCTCAAAAGTCCGAGCAGGTCGCACAGCTGAAGCAGACGTTCTCCGAGACGCAGGTGGTTGTTGTCACCCGCAATCTCGGCATGACGGTGGCCCAGTCCACCGCCCTGCGGAACCGGATGCGCGACGCTGGCGCCAGCTACAAGGTGACCAAGAACACGCTCACCCTGATTGCGCTCGAGGGCACCACTTATGCTTCGATCGGTGACATGCTCACCGGTCCAACCGCGCTTGCAACCTCGGCCGATCCGGTCGCGGCTGCCAAGGTTGCGGTTGATTTCGCCAAAACGACGGATCGTTTCGAGATCGTCGGCGGCGCAATGGGCGACACGGTCCTCGACCAGGCAGGCGTGAGGGCGCTCGCTGAGCTTCCGTCTCTTGATGAACTGCGCGCGACGATTATCGGCCTTATTCAAGCGCCGGCAACGAAGATCGCCCGCACCATCAACGAGCCGGGTGCAATGCTTGCCCGCGTTTTTGGGGCTTATGCCGCCAAAGAAGACGCATAAGCGACCACCAAGACATCAATTTCGATTTGAACTGAACCCTTGGGGCGACGCCCCTGATTTGGAGAATATGAAATGGCTGACATCCAGTCCCTCGTCGATCAGCTGTCCGAGCTGACCGTTCTTGAAGCCGCCGACCTTGCCAAGGCTCTCGAAGAGCGTTGGGGCGTTTCCGCTGCCGCCGCTGTTGCGGTTGCAGGCGGCGGCGGCGCGGCTGCCGCTCCGGCGGAAGAAGAAAAGACCGAGTTCGACGTGATCCTCGTCAACGACGGCGGCAAGAAGATCAACGTCATCAAGGAAGTGCGCGCCATCACCGCGCTCGGCCTCGGCGAAGCCAAGGCCCTGGTCGAAGGCGCTCCGAAGCCGATCAAGGAAGGCATCCCCAAGGCCGAAGCGGAAGAACTCCGCAAGCGTCTCGAGGAAGCCGGCGCGACCGTCGAGGTCAAGTAAGAGACTTCAGGATCGTCGAGGACGATCCTGGGCTTTCAGGAAGAAGGGCGGCTCCGCTGGGGTCGCCCTTTTTTTTGGGACCTGTGTACTTAGTTAGCCCGCGTGTTGCGCACCGCCCCGCGCCGCCTTAACATCTAGGGCATGCAACATCCGTTCTGGAGATGGTTCTGGCGCGCCTTCGCTGCCATTGCGATCCTGTTCATGGCTGTCACCATTATCCTCTTCTGGACGGCTTGGCGGGCTAGCTCGTTCAAAGCCGCTGCAAATGGGCAGGGGCTTCAGAACGGCATTGATGTCGTCGCCATCCAACTCGACATCCTCAGCCTGGTGATCGCCGTCGTTGCCATCGGGCTCGGGTTTGCTGGCTTCATTGGCTACCAGTCGATCCGCGATAGCGCGGTCAGGGCGGCGCGAGATGCCGCGGAGTCGGAGGTCAAGAACCTTGCCCCTCCGTTGATCCGCCGCGAGATGGGCGAATTTAAGCGGACATTGGGTAAGGAAGACCCTATATCAGAGGATGAGGTAACTGCGATGGTCGCCGCAGCCGGCGAAGACGGAAAGGAGGGCAACGATGGCAAAGATGGAAAAAGGTGATCTGAGCATTGTTGCTCGGCACTTGTCTGAGGCTCCGGTCGATCTGAAGGCCATTTTCAATGACCTCGGGATTGGCTTCGAATCCGTCTGGATGGACGAGGCCTCCGGCTCGATCTCGCGGAACGGCGACAGCTTTTCCGTCTCGGTGAATGCCCTGGAGTCCGATACTCGTCAACGCTTCACCGCTGCTCACGAGCTTGCCCACTACCTGTTGCACCGAGATCTTATGGGTGACGGGAAGCGGATGCATCGTCACGTGGACACGCTCTATGGGGGCGGCGAGGCGTCCGGAGACGTGATCTTCAAGCGCAGCCATGAAATTGAGGCGAACCGGATAGCGGCGCAGATCGTTATGCCCAAATCGCTCGTTGAGAAGAAGTTCGCGGAGACCCCAGACCCTGCGGCGCTTGCCGCAGATTTTGGCGTTTCCAAAGCCGCGATGGAAATCCGGCTAAAGACTCTTGGCCTTGTAGCACCCTAACGCCGGTCCTTGATTTCCTTCGGCTGATACAGGTTGGCAATCTGTTCGCCTCTTCGGGTCGCCCAAAAGGTTGGCATTTGTTAGAATATATCGTGGGAAGAGGCTTGGCTCGAGTATCCGGCTTCAGCCCGGGGGCTGCGTCGCCCGGAATGGCTGTGGCGGCTGGGGTCGGGCTGCCCATTCGAAGTCCTGACGTTGTTCGGACTCGGCCGCCGCTTTTGCGACTTCGTACAGCGCGCCCCGCCTGCCCAACACTCACCTCTGAGCTAAGCGCGTTTCAGCTTTGTGAGCTACGGCGGGAGAGCAGCCTCTGCGCCGCCGTCCCTTACGTCTTCACAGCCCGCCCCAAGGGCAAGGCAATGACGCCCTGGTGGAGGCCTGCGGTGCCGTCGAGAGGGAAGGCGCCGAGTTCGTCGCCGGCGGGGAGACCGACGGAGAAGGCTGCGGCGGTTCGGCCTTCGCCGCCGCCGGGGAGGCGGTAGCGGATGTCGGCGACCACGGCGGGGAGCAGGCTGGTGCCGGGGAGCTCGGCGCGGGGGAGCGCGACGGAGGCCTGGAGGGTGCGGGCTTCACCGGCGGCGAGGGAGACGGGCGGCGTGCCGACATGGCCGGGCGGGGGGAGAAGCGCGCGGGTGGCATCCGGGCCGGGATTTGCCGTCATCCAGGTGTAGACGCGCACCTCCTGCGCATCGACGGGGCCTTCGTTGAGCACGGTGAGTTCGAATTCGATGCGGGCACCCTCCCCTTCCACGCCTGCGCGGAGCGGGCGAAGGCGCAGGTCGATGCGCGGGCGGCCGACGGGGGGCGCGGGCACGGGAACGATGGGGATCGCCGCTTCTTCGCGGGTTTCGCGGTGCACCACCGTTTCCGGCCGGCGGCGGCCGCCGCGGGCGATCAAAAAGGCGACGGCGCCGAGCAGGAGCAGGATGGCGGCCACGATCAGCGGCCAGCCCCAGCCGCCGCCATCCGTGGTGCTGGTGGCGACCTCCGGATAAACCTCCACCTCGTTATACGCTTCGTTGAACGGCTCCGCTTCCGGGAGGATCTCGACGCCATTGCCGATCAGGGGCCCGGACGGCACCGGCACCGGCACGGGCACCTGTTCCACCACGATGGCGGGCGGGGGCGGCGCGGCGGCGGGAATATCGACGGGCGGCGGCGCGGTTCGCGCGGGACGCTCGGCCGGCACGGGGTCGGCGGCGGGCTCTTCGCGCTCGGGCGCCGGTTCCTCGGTGTCCGCCGGCTCCTCGGCCGGCTGGAGCCGGGTGCCGGTGGGCGGATCCTGCGCGGTTTGCGCCGCGGCCGCCGGCGCGGCCGACGCCATGGCAAGGAGGAGGAGCAGGGCGGAACCGGTAACGGGCTTTGTCATATCGAGGCCATAACGAAGCCGCCCGCTTCCGGGTCCGTCCGATTCAGCCGCGTTCCACTTCGCCAAGCGCGCGCGCCACCACGCCTTCGTGGAGGCCGGACGGGTTGTCCGTGCCGAAATGGGCAAGTTCCTCCCCGTCCGGCACACCCACGGCGAAGCGGGCGGTGGCGCGGCCGGTGCTTCCATCGGGCAGGCGGAAGCTTGCATCGGCGACCACCACCGGAAGAACCGCATCGCCGGTGAGTTCGGCGGCGGGGAGGCCGACAGCGGCGGAGAGGGTGCGGTGCTCGCCGGAGGCTATGGTGACGGGCGGCGTGTCGGCATGGTCGGCGGGCGCGACAAGGGCGCGTTCCGCTTCGCTTGCGCCGGCGGCAAGCATCCAGGTGGAGACGCGCACATCCTCGGCATCGACCGGCCCGGAATTGCCGACGGTCAGCTCGAACTCGACCCGCGCGCCGTCGCCGCTCACCCCGGCGCGGACCGGGCGCATGCTGAGATCAATCGTGGGGCGGTCGCTTGGGACGGGCGCGGCGACAGGGGCAGCGACAGGTTCGGCGGGGGCAGCGGGCGGCGTGGCGGCGGGGGCGAAGGCAGCGCCGATTACCGGTGCGGTGAGGGCCGAGGCGCCGAGGGCGGCGCCGGGTAGCGCGGTGGTGATGCCCGGGGACGGCGCGGCGGCAGGCGCGCCGGTTACCGGCGGCTGCTGCGCGGTCTCCTCAGCGGCGACCGGTTTGGGGGAGACGGTTTCCTCCACCAGAGGCTGAACGGGAGCAACCGGTTGGTGCGCGGCCGGCGCCGGACGGATCGGTTCGTGGTGAACGTGCTCCTCGTGATGGGCATGCTCGACGACATCGTCGTCGCGGCGGCGGCGGCGGAAGAGGAAGAAGAGGGCGACGGCGGCAATGGCGAGCGCGCCGAGCGCCCAGGGGAGCATGGAGCCGCCTTCCTGCTGCGGCGGAACCGAGGCGGCGGGGACGACATCGGTTTCGGCGGCGGGCGCGGCCGGGAGCTGCTCGACGCCTGCGTTCGGCGGGAGGGTACCGGCGTCGGCGGGCACGGCTACGTCGGCTGCGGCTGGAGCAGGCGCGGCGGCAACGGCGGCCGGCGCAGCCGCCGCGGGTGCGGATCGCACAGCGGCGCGCGGGGCAGGCGCAGCGCGGCGAACGGGCGCAGGCGTCGCGCGGCGGGTGGGCGTGGCGGCGGTTGCCGGTCGCTCGGCGGCTTGTTCGGCCTCGGTGGCGGGAGCGACTTCGTCCGTGGCGTTGTTGAGCGGGGTGGTGGTTGCCGGCTGCGGCTGGGCGGCGGCGGGCTGTTCGGCCGGCTGCGGCTGGGCGGGCTGCGCCTCCTGGGCGACAGCGGGAAACGGGAGGGCGGCGGCGGCAAGAAGCGCGGCGGCGAAGCGGAGGGGCTGGTTTGTCATAACAGGGGCAGAATGACCCTGTGGGCTCTTCGGACGCGCCTCCGCCGTCCGCGCGCGGTGACGCGTTGCCTGAAGGCGGCGGACCGAAGGAAAAGGGCGGCTCCCCCGATAAGGAGCCGCCCCTTGCCTCGGCCGATTAGAAGGCCGGGTGCGTGCCGAGGATTTCGGGCTGCGCGAAGCCGATGCCGGTGATGCTGTCGACGCCGAGCAGAACCACCGAACCGCCGCCGTTGGTGAAGGCGATGGTGAGGTCGGCGATTCCGTCGCCGTCAACGTCGCCGATCCGGCTGCTCTTGATGCCGACGCCGTCGAGCACCAGGCGGTCGACCCCCATCTCCCAGCCGACAATCGTGTCGTTGCCGCCGCCGCGCGCGAAGACGAACAGGTCCGCGCCGGCGCCGCCGTCCAGGATGTCGTTGCCGTTGCCGCCGAGCAGGATGTCCTGGCCAACGCCGCCGAACAGGGCGTCGCTGCCGTTGCCGCCTTCCAGCCAATCGTGGCCGGCGAGGCCGCGCAGCACGTCGTTGCCGTTGCCGCCGACGAGGTGATCCTCGCCGCCGGTGCCGGGCAGATCCGACTTGCCGTTGCCGGCCGAGACCCGGATGCCATCGGCGGTGCCGGTGACGGTGATCTCAACGGTGGCGGTGCTGGTGAGGCCTGCGGCATCCGTTACCGTGTAGCTGAAGCGATCGACGATCGTGGCGCCGGTGAGGAGCCAATCGAACCTGTCGTTGTCCGCGCTGTAGCTGAGCGTCTGCGTCGCTGCATCGAATGTCACGGTGCCGAGGGTGCCGGCGGTGTTGACGCCCTCGACGCGAAGCAGGTCGCCGTCCGGATCGCTGTCGTTGCCGAGCAGCGTGGGGACGAGGTTGGCGATTGTGCCGTCCTCGGCGACCCCAAGCTTGTCGCCCGAAGCGATGGGCGCTTCGTTGACGTCCGCGACCGCGATGGTGACCGTTTTGTTGACGGAGAGGCCCGCCGGATCGGTGGCGCGGATGACGATGTCGAAGCTGGCCTGCGCTTCATGGTCGAGGGCCACGGTGGTGGTGAGGGCGCCGGTCGCCGCGTCGATGGCGAAGCGGCCGCCGGCATTGTCGACGAGGCTGTAGGTGAGCACGTCCTCCGGATCGGGATCGCCGGCTTTGGCGGTGCCGACCAAAGTGCCCGCCGGTGCGTTTTCCTTCACCGAACTGTTGTCGAGCACCAGGTTCTGCGGAGCCTCGTTCTCATGTTCGATAAAGAAGCGGCCGAGGATCGGATCGTGATCCGTTCCGCGCGGCGTGCCGGACGTCTGCTCGGCGTTGATATGCACCGCGTCGAACATCGCGCCGGACTTGAGGCCGCCGGAAACCAGCATGTGGTCGATGGCCTGGAGGTTGCCGTCGAACAGGTAGGAATAACGCTCGCCCACCTCCAGGCTGCGGTGGAGATCGTAGAGGCCGGCGGCTTCAAGCGTGCCGACGGCGCCTTCGAAATAGAAGCCGTTGAAGTCGCCGAGAACGCCGAGCTTCAGCGCAGGATCGGTGGCCAGCGCATTGTTGACGTAAGCGGCGACCGCCGCAGCCTGCGCGGTGCGGGCGCTGTCGCCGGCGTCGCTCGGCGGCTGGGTGGCGCCCATCAGCTCGTCGCTGCCGAGGCGCGAGGTGAAGTGGACGTTGATCAGCCGCACCGTTTCGCCGTTGAAGCTGAAATCGGCGACCAGCGGCTTGCGGCTGCCGTTGAAGGCGGGCGCGTCGATCAGTTGCGCGCTGCCGGCGACGTAGGAGACGCGATCGGCGTTGTAGAGGAAGCCGTTGCGGATGTTGCCGCCGGGCTCGCCGCCGGTGGAACCCTCGCTGGACGGGGCGACCTCGACATAGACATAGTTGGGGCCGCCCATCGCTGCGATCGCGTCGATCAGCTTCTGGGCGGTCACGACGCCGGAAAGCGGGTCGCTGCCGTTCAGGCCGTTTGCGTCCTGGATCTCCTGCAGGCCGATGATGTCGGGCGCGGCGAGATTGTAGACGATGTTCTTCGCCAGGAGATCGAACTTGATGGGCGCGTCGTTCGGGTCGAGATTTTCGACATTGTAGCTTGCGACGGTGAGGTGATCGCGGCCGCCCTCCAGCGTTGTCGTCTCGCGCGGCGCGGTGACGTCGGAGACGACCGTTACCGCTTCGGTGACCAGCAGTTCGTAGCTGTTGAAGCCGTAGGACATGATGCCGGTGACGTCGCCGAGGAGATCGCCCATCGAATGGTTGGGCGTGTAGCCGGCGAACAAGGCACTGGTGGCGTCGATCTGGATCCGCTCGGGGTTGAAGTCGCCTTGGGAGACGGTGATGCCGGTGCGGCCGTTGAAGCCCGTTGCGCCTTCGCCGCCGGACGCCAGCACCCAGGTTTCGCCGAAATTGGTCGTGTTGGAGACGGCAATCGGCGAGTCGACGGTGACGCGCATGCCTTCCATGGACTCGTAGAAATCGAGGCCGTCGGTGGCGGGATCGTAGCTGGAAAAGCCGTCATCCTCGATCGCCTGGGTTGGCGGCGTGCGGCCGCCGGTGCCGATCAGAACGGCGGCGGGAAGCGCGTTGTTGCTGGAGGTGACGGTGACGTTGGCGTTGCTTGCGACCAGTTCGGTGATGCTGAGACTGTTGGCGCCCGGTACGAACTCGGTGGGGGTGCCCTGAACGGTGACGGCGTCGCCGACCTTCACGGTCGGCGCGGAGCCGGTGAAGACCAGGATCGCATCGGACGTGCGGTCATTGCCGTCGCCGGTCGGGTCCTGGAGGTAGAAGCCGTTGCCGACCACGCCGGTGACGATGCCGGTGGTGACCACCGGCTGCCCGGCATAGGCCGTGGCGTGGCCTTCGCCCTGGATCTGGGAGATGGTGCGCGCGATCGGATCGTCGTTGAGGATCGTGCCGACGGCCGAAGCGTCGGCGATTGCGATGTTGCCGCTCGGGTTGGCGAGGAGGAGGTTGAGGCGCTCATTGCCTTCGCCCACCGTGTCGCCCTGGATGGCGATGGCCACCTGGACGCTCGATACGCCGATTGCGAAATCGACATGGCCGGAGAAAGGCTGTCCGGCGCCGAGGTCGGCGCTATCGGCGCCGCCGGCCAGGAGGCTGAGGAACCAGTCGACGCCCGCCGCCGAGCCGAGGCCGCCGGCGCGGGTGACGGTGAAGACGAGCATCTTTACGCCGTTATCGCCTTCAACAACGCTGGTGTCGCCGACGCTGACCAGGCCGGTGGCAGTGGCGCCGATGAAATCCTGGCCGGTGTTGACCGAGCCGAAATTGTCGTCGCGCGCCGCGACCCAGGTGAAATCGGCGGCGCTTGCGCCGGAGCCGGTGAGTTGCAGCGAGAAGCCGGCGGCGACCGGCGGGTCTTCGGACACGCCGATGTCTGTTGTGGTCATGCCGCCGGCCGGGCCGCTGCCCGGGAGGGCGGTGAAGCTGCCTTCGTAGGACAGGAACTGAACAACCTTGCCGTCCGGGGCAACGAGGGCGAAGCCATCGAGCGGGCCGTTCTGCAGGCCGGACACAGCGAAGCTGCGGGTGCCGTAGCCGTCGTCCTGGTCGGTGATGATGCCGCTGAGCGCGATGGTCGCGTAGAGAGCGCCCTGGGTCGCGCCGCTGGTGACGCTGTACAGCGCCAGCGACCAACCGGTGAGATCAGTGCCGACTGGACCTGCAATTTCAATGGCCTCACCGGTGTCGCCGCTGACATTGTCGTAATGGATTTCGTTGATGAACGGCACGCCCGGGCCCGCCGGTGCGTCGTCGTTGAGGATCGTGCCCGCGCCGCTGCCGTCGGCGAGCGTTGCGCCGTTGGTGGGCGCGGACAGGGTGACGGTGAAGGTCTCGTCAGCCTCGTTGGTCAGGTCGCCCGCGACGTTGAGCGTGACCGTCTTGCTGAACTCGCCCTGCGCGAACGTCAGCGTTCCGGTGAGCGCCGAGGCGGCGAAATCGGACGCGCTTGCGCCGGTGGCGCCGGCGGGGAGGTTGACCATGTAGGTGACGGCCGCGGCGACATTGCTGTCGGCGCCGCGGGTGACGGTGAAGGTGATCGGCGTCGTGCCGGAATCGCCTTCGGTGACAACCGCGTCGCCGATCGAGAATTCGCCCGCCTTGTCGGGGACAACGGCGCCGCTTTCGACGCTGCTGACGCGGATGTCGTCGATGCCGATCAGCTCGTCATTGCCGGCGGCGTTGGTGGTGAGGATCCGGATCTGCACCTGGCCCTGGTTGTTGGCGTCGGCGGGGAGCGTAACCAGCACGTCCGTCACCTGGGTCGCCGAGCCGGCGGTGGTGACGTCGGCAAAGTAAGCGACGTTGGTCCAGGTGCCGCTGCTGCCGATCCGGTACTGAACAACGACCTGCTGGGCGGCATTGTCGGCGCTGGCGTCGAGATCGCGGATCTTGGCGCTGAACGTTACGTCCTTGCGGCCGGTGGCGTCGAGGTTGAGCACGATGGCCGCATAATCGTTGCCGTTCGAGCCCTGGAGGGCAATGGTCGGATCGATCGTGCCACCACCGGATACGCGATCAACTTCGCTGACGCCGCCAGTGGTGGTTGTCGGGAATTGGTTGGCGAGCACGTTCGGGATAAAGCCGGCATCGGTGACGATCGTGCGTGCATCGACGGCCGTTGCACCGGTCACGTCGCCCGTGCGGTAGCCGATGATGCTGGGGATTTGCGACCAATCGTCGTTCGCGTCGATCGCGCCCGTGCCGGCCCAATTCTGCATAAATTCCGAGTTGGCCAGCGAATGATACACAGCAGTCATGCAATCCCCCTTAAGCAAGTCGCAAGCCGAGGCGCCCCGCGGTTAATCCTTCACGTCGAAAAAGAGTGAAGAGGGCCGAAAGAATCGGCTGAAAGTGCATTAGCAGCTTGTTGTGACAGGTGCATGTCAGGAATCCGCCGGCGCGGCATAAGAGGTTGTTATTTTGAGACAAAGCTCACCCCTCCGGCCGAGCGAGGATCGAGAGGGCACCGGGGGCGGCGGCGCGCGTTGAGAAGGCATGCGGGCGGTGATCGGAACGGCCGGGTGGAGCATCCCGGGCCTGGTAGCGGACGAATTTTCGGCCGAAGGAACGTCGCTCGAGCGCTACGCGGCGCGGTTCGACGGGGCGGAGATCAATTCAAGCTTTCACCGCTCTCACCGCGCCGCGACATGGGCGCGCTGGGCGGATAGCGTGCCGGAGGATTTCCGCTTTTCGGCCAAGCTGCCGAAGACGATCACCCACCAAAAGAAGCTCAACGATTGCGCCGATCTGGTTGGCGCGTTTCTGGAGGAAGTGGCGCCGCTCGGCGGCAAGCTGGAGATCGTGCTCGTCCAGCTTCCACCCAAACTCGCCTTTGACCGGGCCGTGGCCGAGCCGTTCTTCGCGGACCTTCGCAAGCGCTGGCGCGGCGCAATCGCCTGCGAGCCGCGCCACCCGAGCTGGTTCGAGGACGAGGCGGATGCGCTGCTTGCCGAGTTGGAAGTGGCGCGGGTGGCGGCGGATCCGGCGGTGGTGCCGCAAGCGGCGCTGCCCGGCGGCTGGCGGGGGCTCGATTACTGGCGGCTGCACGGATCGCCCGTCATGTACCGGTCCGAATATGGCGAAGAGCGGCTGGAAACCTATTGCGCGGCGATTGCCGAGGCTGAAGGCACCGGGCGCCGGGTGTGGTGCATGTTCGACAACACTGCCTCCTCGGCTGCAACGGTGGACGCGCTGCATCTGACGGAACGACTGCGTGGAGCCTGACGTTCAAGCCCAATTGACAAGAGTGTAAGCAATGCGCAGCATGACTCCATGAGCTTCAGCCACCCGATCGGCATCGCGCCCGGCGACATCGACCATATGGGGCACGTCAACAACAGCGTGTATCTCAAATGGGTGCAGGACGCGGTTGTGGACTATTGGCAGAAAGTCGCGCCGGCCGAGGCGGTTGCCGCCCACCTATGGGTCGCGCTGAAGCATGAGATCACCTACCGGCGGCCAACATTTTTGAATGACGTGGTGGTTGCCCACGTGATCGCCGAAAAAGTGCAGGGCGCCCGGGCGTTTTTTTCCACGGTGATCCGCCGCGGCGAGGATGTGGTGGCGGAAGTGAAAAGCTGCTGGTGCTGCCTCGATGCCGCGACCCAGCGCCCCGCCCGCCTTGCCCGCGATGTCGCCGGGCTTTTCCTGCCTAA
This sequence comes from Allosphingosinicella sp., assembly GCA_036399095.1. Taxonomy (GTDB): domain Bacteria; phylum Pseudomonadota; class Alphaproteobacteria; order Sphingomonadales; family Sphingomonadaceae; genus Allosphingosinicella. The sequence continues at coordinate 58,648 of DASWNT010000026.1, read as the reverse complement.
CTAGCCTGCTGCCCTAACGGGGACGCGCTGCCGGCGCGGGGACGTGGCCGGCAGCGCGAACTGGAAGAAGCCTTGGGGGACGCGCTGCCCGCGGAGGGGGCGATGGCGGGCAGCGCGAGCTTGTGAAACCCTGGGCTTCGTTGGGACGCGCTGCCGGCCGAGGGGGCGGGTGGCCGGCAGCGCGAGCTGTGTTTCAGGAGCGCGGCTTCTTGCCGGAAACGGCGTCGGCCTGCGCGTGGGCGAAGGTCACCGCGGTGTCGATCTCCGTTGCGCTTGCCGTGCGGGGCGGCACACCGCTGCCCGGGGCCGGCGCTTCAACGGCAAGGAACGCCGCCACTGCCAGCAACCCGCTGAAGCCTGCGCCCAATCGACCGATCTGCATTGTTCTTCTCCCTTGTGTCCTCGCCTTTCTGAAAGGGAAGTGCGACCGGTTCATGTCGCGCCCGGCACGAAATTGTTTCAAATGTGTCAACGGCTGCGGCGGCGGGACTGGCCTGGCTGCATTCTTTTAAAAACTCTCCCCTTCCCCCGGCTGTGGCGATAGGAACGGGCAGCTTTCGCGAAGAGGGATCGGGCCGGTGAAAAAGATCGAAGCCATCATCAAGCCGTTCAAGCTGGACGAGGTGAAGGAAGCGCTGCACGACGTCGGCGTCTCCGGGATCACCGTGATCGAGGCCAAGGGCTTCGGCCGCCAGAAGGGTCACACCGAGCTGTATCGCGGCGCCGAATATGTCGTGGATTTCCTTCCCAAGGTGAAACTGGAAGTGGTGGTGGAAGACGGCCTCGCCGAGCGGGTGGTGGAAGCGATCGCGGTCGCCGCGCGGACCGGGCGGATCGGGGACGGCAAGATCTTCGTGTCTTCGGTGGAGGAGGCTTTGCGGATCCGCACGGGGGAGCGAGGGAGCGACGCGATTTAACATTTGGCCTAACCGACCTTCGTGCGTCCCGAGCGAAGTCGAGGGGCGCTTGGCACTGAGTCCTCGTGTGCGCCCCTCGACTACGCTCGGGACGAACGAGTCTGGCGTTCTGCTCACCCCCCTGCCCCTGCCCCTGCCCCTGCCCCTGCCCCTGCCCCTTCCCCACGTGAAATATTCACGCCCTACCTGACTCGGCTGGACCTTGGCCGTGCCTGCTCCGAAAGCTTGTGGTCACGGGCGCCTCGGATTCGCGGCGCCGACGCACTCAACGACGGGGACGGAACATGGCGAGCGACGCGGGCAAGGTGCTGGATCGGATCAAGGACGAAGAGATCGAGTGGGTGGACCTTCGCTTCACCGACACCAAGGGCAAGTGGCAGCACCTGACCATGGTCGCCGGCCTGATCGACGAGGACCAGCTTACCGACGGCTTCATGTTCGACGGCTCCTCCATCGACGGCTGGAAGGCGATCAACGACAGCGACATGATCCTGAAGCCGGATTTGGGCTCGGTCTATGTCGATCCGTTCAGCGCCACGCCGATGCTGATCCTGTTCTGCGATATCGTCGATCCGGGCACCGGCGAGCTCTACGCCCGCGACCCCCGCTCCACCGCCAAGCGCGCCGAGGCCTATCTCCAGTCCACCGGCATCGGCGACACGGTCTATGTGGGGCCGGAAGCGGAATTCTTCCTGTTCGACGACGTGCGCTACGAGGACGGCTACAACACGTCCTATTTCCGCATCGACGATATTGAGCTGCCGACCAACACGGGGCGCGAATATGAAGGGGGCAATCTCGCCCACCGGCCGCGGATCAAGGGCGGCTATTTCCCGGTCGCGCCGATGGACAGCGCCGTCGACATCCGCGGCGAAATGGTCTCCACCATGATCGAAATGGGCCTGCCCTGTGACAAGCACCACCATGAGGTGGCGGCGGCGCAGCACGAGCTAGGCCTAACCTACGGTTCGCTGGTGCAGACCGCCGACCGGATGCAGATCTACAAGTACGTCGTGCACCAGGTGGCGCATGCCTACGGCAAGACGGCGACGTTCATGCCCAAGCCGATCAAGGGCGACAACGGATCCGGCATGCACACCCACTTTTCGATCTGGAATGGCGCGAAGCCCTTGTTCGCCGGCAACGGCTATGCGGGGCTTTCCGAGCTGGCGCTCTACTTCATCGGCGGCGTGATCAAGCATGCGCGGGCGCTGAACGCCTTCACTAACCCGACCACCAACAGCTACAAGCGGCTGGTGCCGGGCTTCGAAGCGCCGGTGCTGCTGGCGTATTCGAGCCGCAACCGCTCCGCCTCCTGCCGCATTCCTTATGGCACCGGTGAGAAATCGAAGCGGGTGGAATTCCGCTTCCCCGACGCGCTCGCCAATCCGTACCTCGCTTATGCGGCGATTTTGATGGCGGGCCTGGATGGTATCCAGAACCGGATCCATCCGGGCGATCCGATGGACAAGAACCTCTACGATCTGCCGCCGCAGGAGCTGGTGGAAGTGCCGACGGTGGCGGGTTCGCTTCGCGAGGCCTTGCTTGCGCTGCAGGCCGACCACGAGTTTTTGATCAAAGGCGACGTGTTCAGCGAAGACCAGATCGAGGCCTATGTCGAGCTCAAGTGGGAAGAGCAGCTCCGCTGGGAAACGACGCCGAGCCCGGTTGAGTATGACATGTATTATTCGGGCTAAGCGCCCGCGGCGCGGCGTGCGCGATCAGCGTGCGCGCCGCGCCGGCTTGCGAAGCGGCGGCTCGTCGTCCGCTTCCGGCATGTTTTCGAGATAGGTGGGCGTCATCATCTTGAGGCTGGCGGAGCCAGGCTTGGCCGGCGCGAGGCGGCGAAGCTCGAACGGCTGGTCGAAGCGCATGCCCACTTGCCCGCGTGCCGCCCAGCGCACTTCCGCTTCCAAAAGGCCGGCTTCGTCGAGATCGAGCAGGACGCGGCTGTCGGGAGCGAGCGGCGCGTCGCATTCCACCATTGCGCCGCCTTCGGAGATGTTACGCACCCGCGCCTGAACCCGCGCATCGCCCTGGTGGAGCACGCCGTTGCGAAGCAGGCGATGGCGCGGCGGGCGGCTGAAGCGGACGGCCTCCGCGCTTGGCCGGCTTGCGGCGGCGAGGGTGCGCGCTTCGTCGGCGGGGACGGCCTTGCCGAACAGGAAGCCCTGCACCTGGCTGCAGCCGAGGCTTCGCACCAGCGCCAGTTCTTCCAAGGTTTCCGTGCCTTCGGCGGTGGTGTCCATGCCGAGGCTTTCGGCGAGCACCACGATGGCGCGGATGATGGCGGCGTTGCGGCTATCCTTTGGCCCCGCGCCGCAGACGAAGCTCCGGTCGATCTTGATCTTGTCGAGCGGCGCGTCGCGCAGGTGGCCGAGGCCGGAGCGGCCGGTGCCGAAATTGTCGAGCGCCAGGCGGACGCCGAGCGACTTCAGCCGCGACAGCATCCGCGCCGGGCCCGCGCCGTCGGCCGGAAAGGCGCCTTCGCTGATTTCCAGCTCCAGCCGCTCGGGCGCGATGCCGGAGGAAGCGAGCGCGCTGGTCACCACCGACGGAACGCCGGGATCGGCGACCTGGGCGGGCGACAGGTTGACGGCGACGCGGACATGGTCGGGCCAGCCGGCGGCTTCGGCGCAGGCGCTGCGCACCACCCAGGCACCGATGCGCGGCATCAGCCCGCAATCCTCGGCGATCGGCAGGAACGCTGCCGGCTGGAGCAGTCCGCGCGTCGGGTGCTGCCAGCGGAGCAGCGCTTCGAAGGCGGTGACTTCCTCCGTCACCGAATCCACGATCGGCTGGTAGAACAAGCGCAGCTGATCCTTGGCGAGGGCGTCGCGAAGATCGTTCTCCAGCATCTGGCGCTCGGCGGCGAGGCGGTGCATTTCCGGCGCAAAGAAGCGGAAGGTGCCGCGGCCGGCGGCCTTTGCCGCGTAAAGCGCGAGATCGGAATCGCGGATCAGGCCGGAGGCGTAGGCCTTGCCCGGCTGGGCGATTGCAATGCCGACGGACGCGCCGATCTCAACCTTGTGGCCGTCAACCTCGTAGGGCCGCGAGACCTGGGCGATCAGGCGGCCGGCAATGCCTTCGAGGCGCGCTTCTTCGTCGACGCCGGGGAGGATCGCTTCGAACTCGTCGCCGCCGACGCGGCCGGCCTGGCCGAGATCGCCCAGGACATCGTGGAGGCGTGCCGCAACTTGCTTCAGGAGAGAGTCGCCGACCGGGTGGCCGAGCGTGTCGTTCACCTGCTTGAAGCGGTCGAGATCGATCATCATCAGGGCGCAGCCGCGGCGGCGCTCGGCGGCGTTGGCCAGCGCGTCGTCGAGGGTGCGGCGCATCATCGCGCGGTTGGGAAGGCCGGTGAGGCTGTCGTAGCGGGCGAGCTTGGTTTCCTCCGCCTCGCTGCGCAGCTGCTCGGACAGGTTCGCGCCGATGCCGCGGAAGCCCAGGAAGCGGCCGAAATTGTCGAAATTGGGCGTACCGGAAAGCGACCACCAGCTCTGGTCGGACGCGGGCGCGCGGACAATGACTTCGGAAAAAGGAAAGCGGGCGGACAGGTGGAAGCCCAATGTGCGGCGGCCTTCGTCGCCCTCTTCGCAGCTCTGGACCAGGAGCAGATCCTCGAGCCGCGCCCCGACGGGTTCGGCGACGCCGAGGCGCTCGACCAGGCCCTGCGAGAGGTAGGTGACGCGCCCTTCCGCATTGGTTTCCCAGAACCAGCCGCGGCCGCTTTCTTCATATTCCTCGACGAAGCGGCGTGCCTTCAGCGCTTCCCATTCGGCGGCGAGCCGCTGGCCGGCGGCGAAGACCAGGTCGCGGGTGCGCGAGACGCTGAGGCAGACGAAGAGGACGCTGCCGAGCGCGACGATCGCGACCAGGGGGCTGCCGCTGCTGATCAGCGCGGCGCCGGCGAGCGCGACGAGGCAGGATAAAACGAGAAGAAGGGGGAAAAGGAAGAAGGCGGCGATGCCGGCGCTCAACGCCGCGAACAGCATGGCCCGGGCAAGGAGCGGCGCATCGTGAGGGAGCAGCGGAACCGCCGCGCCGAACAGCAAAGCGGCGAGGAGGATGTAGCCCGCCGCCCAACGCGTTTTGCGGTGCGGCGGCGCCTCGCGCGCGATCAGGCGGCAGAAGCCGGCATCGAGCAAAAGCAGGAGCGCGAACGGCGCTGCGACGGGGAGCCCGCCATGACCGCCGAAGAACAGGGTGGCAAGCAAGGCCACCGCCCAAAGGGCGTGGGAGGCGGCGAGGAAGGGTACGGAGAGAACAAGCGCGCGGGCGCGTTCGGCCGCGATCCGAGCATCGTCTTCGCTTGCGGGCGCGCGAAAGTCGAACAACAGCAGCGCACGCAGGCCCAGCGGCGCCGGGCCCGGCGAATCCCCTTGCAGATCGGCGAAACGGCCGCGTCTCATTACCTTGGTGACACTCCCCACGAGCAGCCGCACCGCGCGGCAGGGGGAAGTGTGCACTGATGCAGGTTAACGGCCTCGCGTAGGAATGCGGTAAATCAGCCGGTAACCACCGTCTTTCGCATCGGCAGACTGTTCAGGATCCGGCGGCGCAATTGCGCTTCGGCCGCCGACCGGTTCGCAGCCTTGGCACCGGCGCGGGCGACGAGGAGATGGGCGAGCGCGTTGTGGCGCTCGTCGAGCGTCCAGGCGCAGGCGGAAAGGTCGATCGGCTGATAGAAGCGCGCGCCGAACTCGCCGCCGCGCTGCCATTCGACCTGCGCTTCCACGCTGCCGACGCCGGGAACTTCGATGGACACGCCGGAACCGGCGCGGAGGCGAATTTCACAGCGGGCGCGGAAGCCGTCTTCCGACAGATCGAGCATGCCGACTTCGACGCTGCTCCAGTCGTTCGGGCGCATACGGGCGGAACCGCTTACCGCGCGCCGTTCGGCGCGCCGAGCCTTGTCCGCCGTCGGTATCGCTGCTGAACCCATCGCGCTCCTCCCCGGTGCGGTAGGCGATCTTAAAATCGGGGCGTTAACAATCTCCTGCCGCGCTCAATAATCCTTGGAGACCCGCACGTTGACGCTTTCACGCCCGATGGTGGAGATGCTGGAAAGCAAGGAAAGCCAGCGGGTAATTTGATATTCCACAAGGGTCGCGGAGTAGCCGCGGGCGTCTGTGACCACTTCTACATAGACTCGGCGGCCCAGATATTTGCCGGCGGCGATCGCCGTACCCTGGCCGGTGGTGATGTCGGCCGGAACGATGCGGAGCCGGTCGAGCCCGGTGGCGGCGCGCACCGCGTTGATCGGGTCGAGTCCGCCGCCCGAGTTGTTTAGCGAGGCGACGGCGGCGGCAAGCTGAAGCGCTTCGGGAGCGGACAGGTTGGTGATCGAGGCGCCGAACAGGAGCCGCGAGAGCAACTCGTCCTGCGGCAGGGCTGGGGTGGAGGAGAAAGAGATTTCGGGACGCTGGCCGCGGCCGGTGACCCGGATCACCGCGTTGAGGCCGGAGACGCCGCCTTCCGCGGTGATGTCGAGCACCGGATTGATCGGACTTTCGCCCTGGAAACGGATCAAGCCGCGTTCGAGATCGAACCGGCGGCCTGCGAAATCGTAAGAGCCGCGCACCAGGTTGGCGCTGCCGGTGATGCGCGGTTCGGTGACGGTGCCTCCGACCTTCAAATCCGCGCTCCATTCGCTGTTGATGCCGAGGCCGGTGACGGAAAGGCGGCCGGGCGCGTCCACGTCGAGATCGAGCCGCCAGGGGGTAAGGCGGCGGGCGACGGGGCGCTCGTCGGCGGGAAGGTTCACTTCGCGCACGGGCAAGCGGGCAAGCTGTGCGGAGGCGCGCACGCTGCCCAAGCGGAAAGCGCCGGCGTTGAGCGTGACCTTTCCGGAGATCGAGCCGTTCTGCCCGTCCGAGCGGATGGCGATCGGGCCGGTGACCTGCGCCTTGATATCGTCCCGGTCGAGCAATTGGGCGGCTTGCGCATCGAGCGCGATGTCCATGCCGAAGCCCTTCGGCCCGGCGAGATCGAAGGCGGCGCGGCCCGATACGGCGCCCTTTCCCTTGGTGGTGCCGGCGAAGCTGTCGAGCACCAACCGCGATCCGCCGAAGCGTCCGGCGGCGCGGACATTGTCGATCACCATGCCGGTAACCGCGCTTTCGATCCGCGCCTTGTCGGTGCGAAGCGAGCCACGGATCTGTGGGTTGCCCAGCGTTCCGCGCGCGTCGGCGCCGATGGCGACGGTGCCGCTGACGTCGATCAGCTCGACACCCGTCAAGCGCCAAAGCGTGTCGGCGGGGCCGTTGTAGCGGATCTGGGCGAGCATCGGCGCGGCGGCGAGGCGCTCGCCGATATTGCCGTTGAGGCCGATCGGCGACAGGCGCGCCTGGGCGCGTCCGATGGTGCGCCCTTCGCTCACCGCAACCGCGCGAATGCCGGCACTGCCGTTCTGGAGCCGCGCGGCGAGGCCGATATCGACCGGGCGGGAGGAGAGAACCAGGCCCGAGCGGGTGAGGCCGCGCACCCGCAGATCGGCGGCGCCGCTCGGCTGGCCGCCGCCGGACGGGAAGCGGTAGCTCAACGTGCCCGACGCGTTGCCGCCGAGGCCGAGTTCGGGCCAGCCGATGTCCAGCACGGAAAGCGGCATCGCCTCCATGCGCGCATTTACTTCGGTGGTCGGGCCGCCGAACAGGCCGGACAAGGTGGCGCTTCCGCCCGCAAAGGAGAGGCCGGCGGACTGGAGGCGCCAGGCCTCGCCTTCGCGTGTCAGGATTGCGGGCTGGGTGAGGCGGATGGCGCGGCGGTCGACCGCGCCTTCGCCCGTCAGGCTGATCCGGCCAGGGGAGAAATCGGCAATGGTGTTGAAGGCGAAGTTGCGGCCCCGGGTGCCCGCGATGCGGGCGGTGATCCGGCCGGTGCCGCCGCGCACGTTGCCGCTTGCATCGACGCTGGCGATGGAGAGCGGGCCCCGGCTGACTCCGCGCGCGGTGAGGCTGCCCTGCACGGTGGTGCCGTTCGGATCGAGCACCACGGCGGCCTGAAGGCGGCCGGAGCGGATGGCGATCGGCGGCGGGCCGGCGAAGCGGGCATTGTCGGCGGCGAGGTCCACCCCGATGCGCTGCATTCCGTTCCACGGGCTGAACGCGAGACGTCCGAGCAGCCCGCCGCCCGACACGTCCAGCGCTCCGGTGAAGCCGCCGGGGTCGGCGCGAAGCGCGCCGCTGGCGCGGGTGCTGGAGACGTTGAGGATCGCGATCTGGATGGTGGCCACCCCGCCGCGCGGCAGCAGGATGTTGCCGTTGGAGGTGAAGGGCCCGAGGTGCGAGCCGCCCGAGGCGCGGTAGGCGAAGCCGCTTGGGTTGGGCTCAAGCGCGAGAACCATGTCGCGGATGCCGAGCGCGTCGTTGGGGCGCGGCAGGCGCAAGGTGATGCGCGGCCGTTCGATCCGGCCGTCGAGCGCGATGCCGAACGGGCCGTATTTCGCCTGCCGCCCCTGCCCTTCGAAGGCGAAGGTGCCGTCGCGGCGGCGAAGGCCGGTGCCGGCAATGGCTATCGAGGGTGCCCGGATGCGCAGGTTGCGGAAGTGGAGGACGAAATCGTTGCCACGCTCGAGATCGGCCTCGGCATAAGGAAGGCCGCCGGCGAGGCCGAGGAGGAACTTGTTGTCGAAGCGCCGGAGCCAGGCGCGGCCCTTGCCGGTAACCAATGTGCCCTTGCCGCTGGGGTGGCGGACGACCTTGAGGTTCGTTGCCACGTCGACGAGGCCAAGCCCGGGCACCTGATAGCTCTTCAAGCCGGCATTGACATCCACCTGGTAGCGGCCGTTGGTGAGATCGACGAACAGGCCGAGCGTCCCGTTCAATTTGTCGGAACGGATGGTGAGCCCCTGCCCGCGCAGCTCGCGGGCCGTCACGCTGAGCCGCCCTTCGACCCGAAGGTTGGCGAGGATGTTGCCGGCGACGTCGCCGACTCCCGTCACGCGGCGGGCGGTGACGACGATCGGCACGGTGACCGGCGCCTTGGACATCCGCCCCCTGCCCTCGACGCGCACGTCCTCCAAGCCGGTCTTGTCGAACTGCACGCGCGGCGCGGTGGCGCGGTAGGCGAAGTCGAAGCTTCGGAACGCGCCGTTCAGCACCGCGGTAATCCGCACCCGGTCGCCAAGCATATTGGGAAACAGAGCCGGCGGCTGGAGGAGATCGGCGGCGAGGCGGACGTTGCGCAGGCGGTTGCGGCCGAGATCGACCATGCCGGCCGCTTCCACCCGCAAAGCGGCGGAGCGCAGCGACAGGCGGCCGTCGAGGCGGCGTTCTGCAAAGGTGCCGCGGCCGTTCAAGAGGATGCGCGGCTGGGTGAGCCGCTGCTTCTTGCCCGTCCAGAAGATGGACGGCGCGGCCCAGCCGGAGACGCCGTAGGTGCCGCTTTGCGCTTTCAGCTCAAGATCGGCGGTGCGGCGGCCGGAAAGGTCGAGGCGGGCGGTGCCCGACCAGGCGGCCCAGCGGCCGTCGCCGGTCACCGACAGCGCAATCGGCCGCTGGGTGCCGAGCATTGCCCCGACCACGCTGTTGGCGGGAGCGGAAACGCGCGCTTCGAGGTCGAAGCGGTCGCGGTCCGGCTGGGCGTCGAGGCGGATGGCGACCCGATCGCCGCCGCCTTTCACCGCCGCGTCGAGCCGGACCAGTGCACGGCCGGCGCGGATGTCGGCCTCGCCGGACAGGCTGGCGACACGCGCCGTGCCGGCAACCGCCTTGCCGACCCGCAGCTGCGCGACCTGGAGGCGGCCGACATGGAGGTCGAAGCCGGGAAGCACGGGTCCCGGGGCTTCGGAGGGGCGGAGCTTGGGCAATCGGTGGAGGGCCGCAAGCTGCGCCTCGAGATCGTGGATGATCAGCCGGTTGGCGATCCAGCCCAGAGGCTGCCAATCGACCTCGATCAGCGGCGACTCCGCGAACAGCCCGTCGGGATCGTAGAGGCGGACGTCGACCAGCCGGGTCTCGCCCCAGATCGAGCCGTCGATGCGGCCGATCTGGATGCGCAGACCGGAATTCGGCGCCATTGCGGCGATGCGGTCGGCAAGGAAGCGGTGGCCGGGCGCGGTGTCGAGCAGAAAGGCAGCGGTTGCGACCAGCAGGACCAGCGCAAGGAGCAGGCCCACCGCCCACTTGGCGAGGCCGGACGCCCAGCGGGCGCGGCGGCGGCGGCGCGGCGGCGGTGCGTCGGCTTCGGCCGCTTCAACTTCCGCCGCTTCCTCCATCAGAAGGCCTGGCCGAGCGAGACGTAGACGGCGACGCGCGCGTCGCCATCGCGCGGGTTGAGCGGCGTACCGAGATCGACCCGGATCGGGCCGAAGCGGGTGTGGTAGCGCACGCCGATACCCGTGCCGAAGCGCAGGTCGCCGAAGCCGGGCAGAGGCGAGGTGTCGATATTGCCGCCGTCGAGAAAGGGAACGATTCCCCAATTGCCCCAGCGCACCCGCGCTTCCAGCGAGAACTCGGCAAGGCTGCGGCCGCCGATAGGATCGTCGAACACCGGATCGCGGGGCCCGAGGCGCTGGAAGCCGTAGCCGCGCACCGATCCGCCGCCGCCGGCGTAGAAGCGGCGCGACGGGGCGATGCGGTCGCGGCTCGCGCCGACAATGGTGCCGAGCCGCGCGCGGCCGGCGAAGGTGATCGTTTCGGTGACCGGCTGATAGAAGCTGCCGTCCAATTGCAGCCGCGAATAGCCGAAGCCGCTGCCTTGGAACGAGGCTTCGGGCGAGAAGCGCGCCGCCAGGCGGAAGCCGCGGGTCGGATCGAGCAGATCGTTCGATCCGTCGAACGAGAGCGTGGCCGGGATCGCGCCGATGAAGAAGGTTCGCCGGCGGGTGGTGCCGCTGTCGATATCGACGTCGCGTTCGTCCGACGCGATCAGTTCGGCACCCAACGACCAGGTCCAGGTCTTCTGCCAGATCAGGTTGGTCTGCCGCTCGATGCTTGCGGCAAGAAAGGTGGTGCGCGCGTCGTAAGCGGCGCGGTCGATGTTGCTGATCGCGATCTGGCCGGTCAGCACCTGGTCGCGGCGAAGGAAATTGTTGCGGCGAAGGGTGGCGCCGATCAGCTGCTCGCGCGTGCCGGCGACGCCGCGAAAGGTGACGGCGCCCTCCGGAGGCAGCAGGTTGCGGTGCTGCCAGCTCGCCTCGACCCGGATGCCCTCGCCCGAGCCGTAGCCCGCCTGGCCGGCAATCGTGCGCATCGGCGCGCGCTCCAGCGACACGGCGAGATCGACGACGCCCGGATCGGCGCTGGGAACGGGGCGGATGGAAACGGTGGAGACCAGGCCGGTGGCGATCAGGGCGCGGCGCAGGTCCTCGACCCGCGCCTGGGTGTAGGCCTCGCCCGGCTTCCAGCGGGCAATGGTCTGGAGGTGCTTGGGCGTGAACAACGGCCGCCCCTCGACGCGGATGGCGCCGAAGCGGCGGGCCCCGTTCGGATTGACCGGAAGCACAAGGGTGGCGGTGCGGCTCTGGTGGTCCACCGCCACGTCGAGCTCTCCCACTTCGGCAAAGGCGAAGCCGCGGCGGCCGAGTTCGGCGCGCAGCTCCGCCTGGCCGGCGGCGACCTTGTCGGCATCGACGGGATCGTTGGCCGAGAGGCCAAAGGCGCCGCGCAAGGCGGCGGCGTCTTCGCCCGCTTCGTCTACGCCCTGCAGCCGCACCTCGGTGAAGCGGTAAAGCGGCCCCGGCTCCGCCTGAAAAGTTACCCGCACCGGCCCGCCGGCGGCTTCGGCGACCTCCACCCGCGCCTCGACCAGCGCGTCGTAATAGCCGCGGCCCCGGAGCAGTTCGCCGAGCAGTTCGCTGTCCTCGCGGGCGCGGCGGTCGATCTGGGCGGCGTTGGCGGGGTCGGAGCGGTTGCGCTCAAGCGCCGAAAGCTCGGCGAAGCGCGGTGCGATCGACGCTTCCAGTTCGGCGTCGAGCCCCTCCAGCGCGACCACGTAGCCGCGCTCGGCGGCGGTGTCGGCGATGCCGGTGTCGGGTGCGCCGGCGATGCCCGTGCCGGCGCTTTCCTCGAGCTCCGGCCATTCGACCCCGATGTCCGGCATCGGGTCGAGCGGCGCGGACGGATCGAGCGGCGCGTCGAGTTCGGCGAACGGATCGGGCTGGGCCGCCGGCGCGGGCGGCGCGGCTGCATCTTGCGCCCAAGCGGATACGGGGCACAGGAGGCCGCAACCGGCAGCCAAAGCAGCCGCCGCACCCCACCCCGCGGAAAAGCGAAACATGTCCGCAGCCTAGCGAGCCCCTGGAGACGCCGCCAGCGTTGAATCGGTGGGTGGAAGCGCGCGCCTTTGTTTAGTGGACGAGGCCGGCGGGCGCCCGGGCGGCAAGGGTGCCGATCATGCGTTCAACTTCGCGCCAGCGGCAGAAATGAACGACGTTGCCGAGATCGCGGCTGCGCCCGGCGCGGCGGCGCGCTTCCCCGACCGCTTCGTCGCCGAAATGGGACAAAAGTTCAGCGGCCTCGGCGAACGCGCCGCGGCCGGCAGTGTGGACATTGTGACGCAAAAGACCCCCCGGCTGTTCTTATGAGGGTTGTTCTAGCCGCCGATCCGTTGCGAAATTGCTGCGCTGCGATGGTGAAGAAGGACTAAATTTCGGGCGACGCGGACTGTTCAAAGGGGCGTGCCGCTGGCAAAGCGCCGTGCCATGGAAAAGCAGTCCAAAACCACCCAAGCGGGGGGATTCATTCTCGCCACCGCGATCATCGCCGGAACGGTGGCGGGGGTCATCGTCGGCCAGCCGAGCATCGGCGTTCTCGCCGGCACCGGCGCGGGCGCCCTGCTGACCCTGCTCTTCTGGCTGAACGAGCGCCGCTGACCGCTGCTCAGCCGAGCCGCCGCCCCACCCAGACCACCCGCCCGACCAGGTCCACCGCCGCCGGATCGCATTCCGGCCAGGATGGGTAGGCTTCATTGTCGCTGCGCACGGAAATGCCGCGCCCCGCCGGATTTCGGGCAACCCGCTTCACCACCAGCGCGTCGTCGATGCGCAACACGTAGATGCCGTCGCGAAGACGATCCGGCCCATCGTTGCCGTCGACCAGGATTTCGTCGCCGTCCGAAAGGGTGGGAACCATCGAATCGCCCTGCACTCGGATCATCGACAAGCGCTCGGTTCCGGCGATTCGCATCCGCCGAAGCCATGCGGAGTCGAAGGCGATCTGGCCAAGCGGCCGCTCCTCCCCTGCTTCCGCGCCAGGCCCCGCCGAAGCGGCGACATCGAGACGCGGCACCGCGACCAGGCCGCCGCGCGCCTCCGCCCCCTTGGAAGGCCCGCCGAGCAGAGTCTCGTCGATCGCAAAATAGCGGGCAAGCGCGCGGCGGTCCTCCTCCGACAGACGCTTGGGTGTCCCGCGCTTGATATATTGCTGCACGTATGCGGGATTGCGGCCGATCAGCCGGGACAGGCCGGCATAATCCTCCCCCCGTTCGCGGATCAGCGTTTCCAGCAACTTGCGGGGATCGGACATCCTTCCTCCCTAAATCTAGGAAATTTCCTAGACAAGTAGGAAAACTCCTCCGACATTAGAACATAACAGGAACGATGATTCGGAGAAAGTGCGGTGGAACGCAAGCTGCTGCGGCGCATCGAGCGCTATTTGTACATGACCAAAACCGCGCCGACGACGTTCGGGCGGGAGTGCGCCCGCGATCCGCAACTCGTGTTCGACATGCGACGCGGGCGCGAGCCGCGGCTCAACCTGCGACGGCGTATCACCGAATTTCTGGACGCACGGGAGGACCCGAGATGGCCGAGGAGGTAGCTCTGCGCCGTAGGCCGATCAGCCGCGGGCGGCGAGCTTCTGGAGATCGCCGATCGCGCTGCGCAAGCGATGGCCGACCGCGTCTTCCGCCGGCGCCGCGACGGCAGCCGGGTCGAGCACCACCCGCTCCTTTTTGGCGAGGCCGAATTCGAGGCGCTGCATCAGCTTGGTGATGCTTGGCTCCGCTTCCGGCTCCACAGATGCCGGTTCAGGTGCGGCTTCGCGCGCTTCGATGGGGGGTTCAGGCTCCGGCGGCGGTGCGTCTTCAGCAGCAACCTCCGGCGGCCAGACCAGCGGCGCTTCGGGCTCGGCGTCCGCTTCCACCGGTTCGGCTTCCACCGTTTCCGGCTCCTGCGCGACCAGAAAGGCGGGTGCCTCCGTTTCCGGAGCGAGCAGCAGCTCTTCCGCCGGCGCCGGTTCGGCGATCGGCTCGCCGAGGTCGCGGGCGGCCAGCGGGCGGCGCGGCGGAGCGTCGGGGTGGGCGTCGGCGCGGCGCAGGCGAATGGGTTCGGGGGGTACGTCGGCTTCCGTGCTCTCGCGCTTGGCGATGCGCGGCCGTTCGGCAAGCCGGAGCAAAAGGTAGGAACCCACCAAGGCGATTGCGCCGATCGCGCCGGCGAACAGCAGCCGGGCGGTGAAACCGAGCGGCGGCCGCGCGGGCGGAAAGATGTCGGCAAGGCCGCTGCCGAGCGCGAGCTGGGTCAGGCGCCACTCGGGAAGCGCGAAGGCCGCAAAGGCGAAGGCCAGACCGGCGGCGCCGGCAAGCGCGTAATCGACGGTGCTTCCGCGAAACGGGATGGAGGATCGAGCCATTAGAGCGCCTTGCCTGTCAGCCTTTGGTAAGCGGGCATGTAATTGGAAATGTTCAACGACCAGTTACGATCGCGTTCAACAAAGCCGCGCGCCGTCTCCCGCCTTTTGTCCCAGCCGCCGCGATTGGCGAACAGAGTATCAAGCGCGTCGGCAAGCGCCGGCGGATCGTCGGCCGGAAAGAGCGTGCCGGTGACCCCGTCCTCGATCAGCTCGCGGTGGCCCCCGACGTCGGATGCGGCGACCAACTTGCGCTGCGCCATTGCTTCCAGCGGCTTCAGCGGCGTCACCAATTCGGTCAGGCGCATCGCCTTCCTCGGATAAGCAAGCACGTCAATCAGGCCGTAATAGCGCTCCACCTCATGGTGCGGCACGCGGCCGATGAAGTGAATACGGTCGCGGGCCGGGGAGGCCGCGGCCTGCGCCTTCAATGCCTCCTCCATCGGCCCGCCGCCGACGAGGAGCAGATGCGCCTTCGGCCGCTTGGCAAGCAGGAGCGGCATGGCGGCGATGAGATCGTCCAGCCCTTCATAATCGTAAAAGGAGCCGATGAACCCGACCACGTCCGCGCCCTGGAGGCCCAGGCGGCGGGCGAGGTTGAGATCGGCCGGCACCGGATTGCCGAACAGGCTCATGTCGACCCCGTTGGGCGAGACGATGATTTTCTCGGCGGGGATGCCGCGCGCGATCAGGTCGCGGCGAAGGCCCTCGCAGATCACCGCCACCGCGTCGGCCTGGCGGGCGGCGCGGGTCTCGGCGAGCTTGATCAGCTTGTAGCGCAGCGAGTTTTCGGTGCCGGTGCCGTTGCCGACCGCCGCATCTTCCCAGAAGGCGCGGATCTCGTAGATCAAAGGCAGCCCGCGCTTCTTCGCCACCGGCAAAGCGGCCAGCGCGTTCAGCACCGGCGAATGAACGTGAAGCTGGTCCGGCTTCCAACGCTCCACCAGGGTATCGAGCCGCTTCGACAGCGCCCGTATCTCGCGCCATTCCCGCAAGGGCGACGGCGCCTTGGCGGGCGGGGGCGTTCGGAAGAAGTCGATGCCTTCGATATGCTCCGGGTCCGGCCCGCCGCGCTCGTGGCGCGCGCCGGTCAGGCAGGCGACTTCCAGCCCCTTGGCTTTCTGGGCGGTCACGATCGCCCGGGTGCGGAAGGTGTAGCCGCTATGGAGCGGCAGGCTGTGGTCGAGCACGTGGAGAATGCGCATAGGCATTCTTGTGCCAGCTTTGCCTTAACGGCCCGTCAACCGCCTGGCTTTATTCGATGGGGCGTGAGGAGCCGGCCATGATCGACAATTTCGCGCTGGCGCTGAGCCACGGCCTGCTGCTGCTCGCCGCCTGGCGCTTGCTGTCGCGGCCGGACCTCGACGATCCCGACGTGCCTCCGCCGCCGGCGCCCGAGCCCAAGGGCAAGCGCCCCTTTGGAAAAGCCGCGCCCGATGCGTGATTTGGGCTTCATCTTCTACCTGATGCTGCTGGTCGGGCTCGGCTTCAAGCGGCCGTTCCTGTTCGTGCTCGCTTTCGCCTATATCGACATCGTCCAGCCGCAGCGGCTTTCGTATTACCTGCTGAATTCGGTGCAGGTGTCGCTGATCGTCGCGGCGATGGCGTTCGTCGCCTGGGCAATCTTCGACAACAAGAAAGGCGCCCGCTTCGCGCCCCGCCAGGGGCTGATGCTGCTGCTCCTCCTCTACGCCTTCGTGACCACCCAGAACGCGGATTTCCCGGTGGAAGCGCAGGGAAAATGGGATTGGGCCTCCAAGGCCTTGATCTGGTCTATCTTTCTTCCGCTTGCGCTTCGCACCCGGCTTCGGATCGAGGCTTACCTTCTGTTCATGCTCCTGTCGGCTTCCGCAATCTTCATCGTCGGCGGGATCAAGACTGCGATTTCGGGCGGCGGCTACGGCCAGCAGATCTTCATGCTCAACGACAATACCGGCCTCTACGAAGGCTCGACGGGATCGACCTTCGCGATCGCGATCATTCCCTTGATCCTGTGGTTCTGCCGGCACGGCACGATCTTTCCGCCCGACTGGCGGGTGAAGCTCTTTTCCGCGAATTTGATCTTCGCCTGCCTGCTGATCCCGGTCGGCACCGCCGCGCGCACCGGCATGCTGTGCATCGCCGCGCTTGCCGCCATGGTGATGCGCGACATGAAACGGCGCATCGGTTACGTCTTCCTGGTGGTCGCCGCGACGCTTGCGGCCATTCCGATGCTGCCGGAGGATTTCACCGGCCGGATGGACACAATCGCCGGCTACGAAGCCGATGCGTCCGCCACCACCCGCCTCGCGATCTGGGCGTGGACCTGGGATTATGCCCAGCGCAATCCGTGGGGCGGCGGCTTCGATGCCTACCGGTCGAGCGAGATCAAGGTGGAAACCAAGGCCGTGGAGGCCAGCGGCTCGGTGGCAAGCGTCCAGGCCACCACGCAGCAGGACAAGAGCCGCGCCTACCACAGCTCCTATTTCGAAATGCTGGGCGAGCAGGGCTTTCCCGGCCTGATCCTGTTCCTTCTCATCCACGTCGGCGGACTGGTGCGGATGGAAGTGCTTCGCCGCCGCTTCAAGAAAGCCGAAGGCGGGGACGCCTGGATCTCCCCCCTCGCCACCGCCCTCCAGCACGCGCACATCATCTACCTGATCGGCTCGCTGTTCGTCGGCATCGCCTTCCAGCCCTTCGCCTACCTGCTGGTGGCGGTGCAGATCGGGCTGGACAATACGGTGTCGGCAAAGGCGCGGGCGAAGAAGCCTATTGCGGCGAAGCCGGCACTCGCGACGGCCGCCTCTGATTAACGCACGTCATGCCAGCAAAGGCTGGCATCCATAAGAAGACTTCGGCGAGGCACGGAGGCCGTATGGGCCCCAGCCTTCGCTGGGGCGACGGTGGAGGTTCGGGCGGCTTACGGGCGCGCGTAGCGCCCACGGCTCTGCGCATCACCAAACAAGCCCCTCTCCCCTCGCGGGAGAGGGAGGGGCCCGCCGGGAAGCAGTGGGAGGGTGAGGGGCGACCTCGCGCGGCCGGCAGCGAGGCGGTGGGAGGGTGAGGGACTTCTCCCCTGAAGCTTAAGCCGCTTTGCGCATCACCATCTTGGCGGTCCAGGCGAAGCGGCCCAGCGCCGGCGCTACCTTGAACAACGCGGCATCGGCGCCGTCCAGCACCTTGAGCGCCGGCTTGAACAGCTTCGGCGCCTTGGAGAACACGAGCGCCCCCATCGACAGCAGGGTGAAATATTCCAGGTCCAGCGCGGCGAAGTGGCGGCGGGCGTGATCGAAGTCGCGGGCAAGCAAGGGATGCTCGTCCACCGTGCGCAGGTTGGGCGTGAAGCGGCGGTACAGCTCGATCAGCGGGTTGTGCGCCATCGGCTCCAGAAAGATTGCGGTGCCGCCGGGGCGAAGCACGCGGGCGATGGACGCATAAGCCTTTTCGAGATCGAGATGGTGAAGGATGGCGCGGCCGATGACGAGGTCGAAGCTTTCGTCGGGAAAGGTCAGCTCCTCCGCGTTCATGACGGCGAACCGTGCGTCGATGCCCTTTTCGGCGGCGATGACTCGCGCGGTTTCCACCGCTTCGTCGGAAATGTCGATGGCGGTGACCCGGCCGCCCCAGTCGGCGAGGCGGGCGACATAGGAACAGTCGCCGCAGCCATATTCCAGGATGTCGGCGTCTCGTGCGAGCGGCTTGAGATCGCGCTCAAACGCGCGATAGGCGGCGCGGGGAAGTTCGTAGATCGAGCTCCAGCCGCGATGCTCCTGCGCTTCGCCGAATTTCCTGTTGTGGAACTCCCGCTCCGCTTCAAGACGGCGCTGCGTGTCGAGCGCTTCAAGCGTAGCCGCGGACGTTTGCTGATCCACCGAACGGTCTCCGTAAACTTCTGGAACCTGCCCGGTAGCGGGGTGCGGTTAAGATCGCGTGACCTTCAGCCCTTTTCGATCACTGCGATGAATGCGTCTGTGAAGGCGGGAATGTCTTCGGGCTGGCGGCTGGTGACGAGGTTCCCGTCCTGCGCCACTTCCCGGTCGACGACGTTGCCGCCGGCGTTGCGCAAGTCGGTGCGGATCGACGGCCAGCCGGTGACGGTGCGCCCCCGCACCACGTCCGCTTCGATCAGCAGCCAGGGCGCGTGGCAGATAGCGCCGACCGGCTTTCCCGTATCGTGAAAGGCGCGGATCACCGAAACGACGCCGTCCTCCATCCGCAGCTTGTCCGGATTCTTGGTGCCGCCGGGGAGAAGAAGCGCGTCGAAGCTTTCGATGTCGAGGCTGCTCAGCATCGCATCGACCTCCACCTTGGCGCCGTTGTCGCCCTCAATATCCCCTTCCTCGAGGCTGGCCAGCGTTACGTCGGCGCCGCGCGCCTTCAGGATGCGGCGCGGCTCAAGCAGCTCGCTGTCCTCGAAGCCGTCGGCGGCGATGATCAGGATTTTGGCCTGGGCGATGGCGGGCATGTGCGTCTCCTTGTGGTGCTTTGGGGAGGCGAACGGCCCCGGCGGCGCGTCGTTCCCGGAACCGGCGCCGCCCGTGCGCGCTATGCGCCGTGATGATCCGCTACGTCGACGACAGCCGCCCAGGCATCACCCGCAAGCGCCGCGGCCGTTTTTGGCAATATTTCGAGCCGAACGGAGAGCGGATCACCGACCGGGAAGAGATCGACCGGCTGAACGGCGTCGGCATGCCGCCCGCGTACGAGCGCTGCTGGTTCTGCCCCGATCCCCACGGTCACCTCCAGGCGGTCGGCTTCGACGCGCGGGGGCGGAAACAATATCGCTACCACCCAAGCTTTCGCGAGCAGCAGGAAGCGGCGAAATATGAGCGGCTTGCCCGCTTCGGCCATTGCCTGCCCTTGCTCCGCAAGAAGGTTGGAGCCGACCTTCAGGGCAAGCCTACCGACCGCGACACGGTGCTCGCCGCCGTGGTGCGCCTGATCGACGAGACCCGGATGCGGATCGGCAATGAGGAATATGCCAAGGAAAATAAGAGCTTCGGCGCGACCACCTTGCGCAACCGCCACGCCAAGGTGGAACGTGGGCGCTTGAAGATCACCTACACCGGCAAGCACGGCATCAAGCGGACAGTGACCATCGCCGACCGCAATCTCAGCCGCATCGCCAAGAAGACGCAGGACCTGCCGGGCCAGCACCTGTTCGAATATGTCGACGATGCGGGCGAGGTGTGTCCGGTCACCTCCGGCGACGTCAACGCCTATATCAAGGACGCGATGGGCGACGATTTCACCGCCAAGGACTTCCGCACCTGGGGCGCAAGCGTGATTGCGTTCGAGACCATGGCGGAAAAGGTCGCGGCCGGCGGCGCGGTGAAGCTGAAGAGCGTCATGGAGCCGGTTGCGGAAGCCTTGGGCAACACGCCGGCGATCAGCCGCAAGAGCTATGTCCACCCCGCCTTGATCGAAGCGGCCAAGGATGCCGGCGCGATCGGCGACGGCAAATTCCCCCGCGCCACGAAGTTTATGAGCGGCGCCGAACGCGGGTTGATCGAGTTCCTGGAAGCGCTTCCCGAGGAGCAGGCCAAGGTCGCTGAAAAGATCGAAAAACGCGCCGCCGCCAAGGGCAAGTCGAAGGCCGCCGCCGAAGCCGAGGTGGCGCAGGAGGCCAAGGCAAAGCTGCAAAGCGTGACAGGGTAACAGCGCGGGCCGCCGCCCCCTCCATCCCCGAAGGGTTAAAATCGCCCTCCCAATCCCCTAAGTGGCCCCAATGACCAACCAGTCCGGGCGCGTGACGGATGCCGCGCAGAACTTCACCGAGCAGACCGCCGCGATTGCCGGCGAGGCGAGCCGCTGGATCACGACCAACGCGGTAGACGTCGGACTCGCGGCGATTGCCGGCACGGTGATCGCACTGATCCTGGTCGGCATTCGCGGCCTTGCCGTGCGCACCGTGCGCAAGATGGCGGCGGCGGACAATCCGCACTGGCCCTTGATCTTCGCCAAAGCGGTCGCGCGCACCAACCTCTACTTCATCGTCATGTGTTCGGCCGAACTGGTCGCCGAACATGCCGCGACGCCGGCCGAGATCCTGCGCATCGTCAACATCCTGTTCGTGATCGCGGCGGCGCTTCAGGCGGCAATCTGGGCGCGCGAGCTTGTGCTCGGCTACATCCAGCACCGCGCCGGCGTGGACGACGAGCATTCCACTTTGTCCTCGGCGATCGGCATCATTCGCCTGTTGGTGACGGTGGCTCTGTTCGCCATCGCGATCATCCTGATCCTCGACAATCTCGGCGTAAACGTCACCGGCCTGGTCGCCGGCCTCGGCATCGGCGGCATCGCCATCGGCCTCGCCGCCCAGGGCATTTTCTCCGATCTGTTCGCGGCTTTGTCGATCATCTTCGACCGCCCCTTCCGGCGCGGCGAGACGATCACCTTTGGAAGCCCGCCGACCACCGGCACGGTGGAGCGGATCGGCCTCAAAAGCACCCGCATCCGCTCGCTGAACGGCGAGGAGGTGGTGATCTCCAACACCAAATTGCTCGAAGCCCAGCTCCAGAACTGGACGCTGCTGCAGCGCCGCCGCGGGCTGATGGTGTTCGGCGTCACCTACCAGACGCCGCCCGAAACGCTGGAACAGGTGCCCGCGGTGCTGCGCGAGATCACCGACGCGGTGCCGCTCGCAACCTTCGACCGCGCGCACGCCATCCAGTTCGGCGCCTCCTCCATCGATTTCGAGTTCGTGTTCCACGTCGAGGCTGCCGACATCGTCGACTTCATGGCCGCCCGGCAGGCGATTATGATCGAAATGATGAAGCGCTTCCGCGAAATGGACGTCGAGTTCGCCTACCCAACCCAGGTCACCTACACCGCCGCGCCCGACGGCCGGCTGGTGATGCCCTACCCGCACGTCAAGGTGGTGGCGGTGCCGGAGGACGACGGGAAGCCGGCTTAGAGCTGCCTCCCGTTCAGCGGAGAGACTTGCAAGCCTGCGCGTACGCCTGGAGCTTACCCACGTGCCCCAACACGTCGCCCCAGCGAAGGCTGGGGCCCATGCTGGGCCTCCACCCGCATTGCCGTTCATCCAGTCAGCATGGATGCCAGCCTTCGCTGGCATGACGGGGTGGGGGTTAGGACGCCTGCGCGTAAGCTTCCAGCTTCGCCACGTGCGCCGCTTTCTCGTCCGTGCTCAGGAACGAACCCTCGAAGCTGTTCCGCGCAAGCGTCACCAACTGCTCCCGGCTAAGCCCGCGCGCATCGGCGGCGGCTTCGTAATTGGCGTTCACGTAACCGCCGAAATAAGCGGGATCGTCCGAGTTGATCGTCACCCGCAGCCCCGCGGCGAGCATAGCGTCGATCGGGTGATCGGCCATGTCGTCCACCACGCACAGCTTCAAATTGGAGAGCGGGCAGACGGTCAGCGTCATGCCCTCCCGCACCAGCCTCTGAACCAAGGCCGGGTCCTCCATGGAGCGGTTGCCGTGGTCGAGCCGGTCGACCTTGAGCACGTCCAAAGCCCGGTGGACGTATTCGGGCGGCCCTTCCTCCCCGGCATGGGCGACCAGCTTCAGCCCGTGCGCGGCGGCGGCGGCGAAGACCCGGGCGAACTTCTCCGGCGGGTGGCCGAGTTCGGAACTGTCGAGGCCGACCCCGTCGATCCGCTCCAGCCACGGCTCGGCCTGGCGGAGCGTTGCGAACGCCGCTTCCTCATCGAGGTGGCGCAGGAAGCAGAGGATGAGCTTGGACGTAATCCCGTGCTTCGCCTCCGCTTCGTCCATTCCCGCCAGCAGCCCGCGCATCACCGTGTCGAAGGAGACGCCCCGGTCGGTATGGGTTTGAGGATCGAAGAAGATTTCGGCGTGCACCACGTTGTCGGCGGCGCAGCGGTCGAAATATGCACTGGCGAGGTCGCGGAAATCCTCCTCGGTGCGCAGCACGTCGGCGCCGGCATAATAGATGTCGAGGAAGTCCTGGAGGTTGGAGAAGCTGTAGGCGGCGCGCACTTCCGCGACGCTTGCATAGGGGATCGCAATCCCGTTGCGCTTGGCAAGCGCGAACATCAGCTCGGGCTCAAGGCTGCCCTCGATATGCATATGGAGTTCGGCTTTGGGTAGGCCGGCGATGAAGGCGGAAAGGTCGGTCATCCCGCCCCTATCGCCCCGCCTTCACCCAAAGCCAAGCCGGTTCAGCTTTTGAGAAACTCCAGCAGGTCGGCGTTGAGCCGGTCCGGCGCGGTCGCGAACAGGCCGTGCGGTTCGCCTTCATATTCGATCAGCCGCGCATGCGGAATCGCCGCCGCCGCCGCGCGGCCGCTGGGATCGATCGGCACCGTCTTGTCCGCCGTGCCGTGGATGATCAAGGTCGGCACGGTGAACGCCTTCATGTCGGGGCGGAAATCGGTTTTCCCGAAGGCATCGACGCAGGCCATGGTCGCCACGGGCGAGGCCATGATGGCGAGAATGAAGTTCCAGTTCAAAAGCTCTTCGCTGACCGGCTTCTGCACCCATCCGACGCCGTAGAAATCCTTGGCAAAGCCGCCGAGGAACTTGAAGCGGTCTTCGCGGATCGCGTCCTTCATGCCGTCGAACACGCTTGCGTCGGCGCCTTGGGGATTGTCATCGGTCTTGAGGAGGAAGGGCACCACGCCGCCGATCAGCGCCGCGCGCTTCACCCGGCCGGCGCCGTGGCGGGAAAGGTAGCGGGCGATTTCGCCGGCGCCCATGGAGAAGCCGACCAGGCTTGCCCCCTGAACGTCCAGTTCCTCCAGCACGCTGGCGAGATCGTCGGCGAAGGTGTCGTAATCGTAGCCGGTGGCCGGATGCCCCGACTGGCCGAAGCCGCGGCGGTCGTAGGTGATCACCCGGTAACCCGCCTCGAGCAAAGCCACCGTTTGATATTCGAACATGTCGCCGTTCAGCGGCCAGCCGTGGATCAGGACGACCGGTTCGCCGGCCCCCATGTCTTTGACGTGGATGTTGATTCCGTCGCGTGCCTGAATGGCCGGCATGTGCTGCTCCTTGATGCAAGTTAGCAGCCAAACCGCTCCCGGGGGCTCGCCGTTCCCGGGAAAGCGCCGGTACGGCCTAAAGCATGTAGCTCGTCACAGCCCCACGTCCTCCAGGCTGAGCAAGGTCGCATTGCCGCCCGCTTGCGGCGGGCAAGCACCCCCTGCCTCCCCATCGAAAGATGGGGAGGGGAACCACCGAAGGTGGTGGAGGGGTAGGTGGCGCAGGCATTCGCGATGCAACGCTCGACCCGCCGCCGCTACGGCAGCTACCCCTCCACCACCCTTCGGGTGGTCCCCCTCCCCGTCCGCTGCCGCGGACAGGGAGGCACTAAAGGCCGACATCCTCCAGGCTCAGCAGGGTCGCATTGCCGCCGGCCGAGGTGGTGTCGGTGCTGGTCACCCGCTCCGCGCAGAAGCGCGGCAGGTAGTGCGGACCGCCAGCCTTGGGTCCCGTGCCGGAAAGCCCCTCGCCCCCGAACGGCTGCGACCCGACGATAGCGCCGATCATGGACCGGTTGACGTAAAGGTTGCCCACCGTGGCCAGCTCCTCAACCGTCTCGGCTGCGCGGGCGATGCGGCTATGGAGGCCCATGGTGAGGCCGAACCCGCTCCGGTTCACCCGCTCCACCGTTTCGGCGAGCTGCCCGGATTTCCAGGTCGCGACGTGAAGGAGCGGCCCGAACCATTCCCTTTTCACGTCCTCCAGCCTGTCCACGCGGATCAGCGTTGGCGGCACGAACAACCCCTCTTGCGGCACGGGAACGGTCTTCACCCACCGGCTACGCATCGCCTCGCGATGCTCCATCAGCCGGTCATAGGCGCCCTGGTCGATCACAGGTCCGACGTCCGTGCGCGGCTCGGCGGGGTTGCCGACGACGAGCGTGTCCATCGCTCCGGCAAGCATCTCCAGCGTCCGCTCGGCAATCTCCTCCTGGAGCAGCAGCACGCGCAGCGCCGAACAGCGTTGCCCGGCCGAGCGGAAGGCGCTGGTCACCACGTCCACCACCACCTGTTCGGGCAGAGCGGTGCTGTCGACGATCATGCAGTTGATGCCGCCGGTTTCGGCGATGAACGGCACGATCGGCCGCTCTTCGTCGTCCAGCAGGCTGCGCGCGATCCGCTTGGCGGTTGCGGTGGAGCCGGTGAAGGCGATGCCGGCGATGCGGCTGTCTTCCACCAGGGCCGCGCCCATGTCCGGCCCGCCGGCGGCGAGGATCAGGGCGTCTTCCGGAATGCCGGCGCCGTGGGCGAGGCCGACGGCGTAAGCGGCGATCTCGGGCGTCTGCGGCGCGGGCTTGGCGACCACCGTGTTGCCGGCGACAAGCGCGGCGGTGACCTGGCCGAGGAAGATGGCGAGCGGGAAATTCCACGGCGCAATGCACACCCAGACTCCGCGGCCGCCCATGCGCAGTACGTTGCGCTCGCCCGTCGGTCCGGGGAGCTCGAGCGGCTGAAGCCCGGTACGCGCCTGCTGGGCGTAATACCGGCAGAAATCGACCGCCTCGCGCACTTCGGCAAGCGCGTCTGGGATCGTCTTCTTCGCCTCCTGCACGCAGATGCGCATCAACGTGTCGCGCTGTTGTTCGAGCAGATCGGCAAGCCGGTCCAGGCAGGCGGCGCGGTGTTCGATCGACTGCGCATCCCACGGCCGGAAGGCGGCGAGTGCGCGGGAGACCATGGCTTTGGCCTCAGGCGCTTGGTCCTGCCAATTCTCACCGGCGGAAGTGACAGCGCCCTTCTCCCCCTCCCTCACCAGGGAGGGGGCCGGGGGGTGGGCAAGCCCATGCGAAGTTCCCACAGCAGGCCCACCCCCGGCCCCTCCCGAATACGGGAGGGGGGAAGAAACGGCGCCAGCCACCCGCGCCAGTTCTTCGCGATCCGCCAGATCGATGCCGCTGCTGTTCTTGCGGTCGCCGAACAGGTCGCGGGGGAGCGGGATGGACGGGTGCCGGCTGCCGCCCACGGAAGCGATCTTCGCCACCGGATCGGCAAGAATGTCCGCATCGGTCAGCCGCTCGTCGGCAAGCTGGTGAACGAAGCTGGAATTCGCCCCATTCTCCAGCAAGCGCCGGACCAGATAAGCGAGCAGGTCGCGGTGCCCGCCCACCGGCGCGTAGATGCGGGTCTTGTACCCTTCCTTGCGGACGAGATGCTCGTACAGCCCCTCGCCCATGCCGTGCAGGCGCTGGAATTCGAAGTCGCGGCTGTCGCCTGCCCATTCCAGGATGTTGGCGACGGTGAGCGCGTTATGCGTTGCAAAGGCCGGGTAGATGTTCTTCGCGGCCAGCATGTCGCGGGCGCAGGCGAGGTAGGAGACGTCCGTCGCCGCCTTGCGGGTGAAGAGCGGATATTCGCTTAAGCCCTGCTCCTGCGTGCGCTTGATCTCGCTGTCCCAATAGGCACCCTTGACCAACCGCACAGCGATGCGGCGGCCGGTGGCGGCGCCGATCGCGTCGGCCCAGGCGAGGGTCGGCCGCGCCCGCTTGCCATAGGCCTGCACCGCCATGCCGAGCCCGTCCCAGCCCTTGAGGCTCGGCAGGCCGGCAACCGTTTCGATGATGTCGAGGCTCATCTCGAGCCGCTCGCTTTCCTCCGCATCGACGGTGAAGGCGATGTCGCTTTGCTTCGCCAGCACGGCGAGCGCCTCGACCTGCTCGATCAGCGACGGCACGCAGCTTTCATATTGGGCGACTTCGTAGCGCGGGTGGAGGGCGGAGAGCTTGACGGAAATGGAGTGCCCCCGGTCCGCCACCTTGCCGACGGCGCGGATCGCGTCCTCGTAGGAAACGAAATAGCGGCGCGCATCCTCGAAGGTGCGGGCGGATTCGCCCAACATGTCGAAGCTCGCGGTGAAGCCCCGGTTCTCTCGCTTCTCCATGCGCGCGACCGCTTCCTCGATGGTGCGGCCCATGACGAAGATTTCGCCCATCATCCGCATCGCCGCGCCGACCGCCTGGCGGACGAACGGCTCCCCGGCGCGGCTGAGCAGGCGCTTCAAGGCGCTCGCCTGCTCGGTCTCGCTGACAAGGGCGCGGCCAATGACGAGCCCCCAGGTGGCGGAGTTGACCAGCGTTGAGTGCGACTTTCCCTTGTGCGCCTTCCAGTCCGCATTGCCGAGCTTGTCGGCGATCAGCGCGTCGGCGGTCTCCGGGTCCGGCACGCGCAGAAACGCTTCAGCCAGAGACAGAAGCGCAATGCCCTCGGACGTGTTGAGGCGGTATTCCTGCAGGAATTGGTTCACCCAGCCGGACGATTGCGCGCTGCGCAGATCGGCAAGCATGCCCGACGCGCGCTGTTCCACCCGGCGGCGCGAATCGGCCGCCAGGCCTGCATCCTTCAAAAGCGGCTGGAGCACCTCCGGTTCGGGCGCGCGGTGGAGGCGGCGGATTTCCGCGCGAACGGATGCCGTAGCGTCCGATTGGAGAGGGAGCTGGGTGGCACGAGCCAAGGCTTGAGTCTTTCGTGTGTGCGGTTCTAGAGCGGCCCGATACCGGACCATTGGGTCCGGCACAATGTGGGGAGGCCGAATGCCGCTTGCCAGCATCGAAGAGATCACGGCCAGGGTCGGCGAGGAGATCGGCGTCTCCGGCTGGCTCCTCGCGGATCAGGCGGCAATCGACGCTTTCGCCGAAGTGACCCAAGACCACCAGTTCATCCACACCGATCCGGAAGCCGCCGCGAAGACGCCGTTCGGCGGCACCGTGGCGCACGGCTTCCTCACCCTCTCCTTGCTCAGCCGAATGGCCGCGGACGTGATGCTGGTGCCGGAAACGCTGAAGATGGCCGTCAACTACGGCTTCGAGCGCGTGCGCTTCATTGCCCCGGTCCGCGCCGGCAAACGCGTGCGCGGCCGCTTCGTGCTTGCCAGTGCCGCCGAAAAGCGCCCCGGCCAGTGGCAGTTCGTGCACCATGTTACCGTTGAGATCGAAGACGAACCCAAACCCGCTTTGACCGCGGACTGGATCGGATTGATATTCGTATGAACCATTCCTCCCCATCGCAGATGGGGAGGGGAACCAGGCGAAGCCTGGTGGAGGGGTAGCTTTCGCAAGCCTCCACCATCCACCCCTCCACCACCCTTCGGGTGGTTCCCCTCCCCACCGCTTCGCGGCAGGGAGGAACTGAAGAAAGGACCTAACAATATGGCCACCCGCGAAGCCCTTATCGTTTCCACTGCCCGCACGCCGATCGGCAAGGCGTATCGCGGCGCGTTCAACGCCACGCCCTCCCCCACCCTTGCGAGCCACGCAATCAAAGCGGCGGTGGAGCGGGCGAAGATCGACCCTGCGGAAGTGGACGACGTTGTCATCGGCGCCGCGCTTCAGCAGGGCGTGCAGACCACCATCGGCCGCACCGCCGCGCTCCGTTCGGGCCTGCCCGTCACCGTGTCCGGCATGTCGATCGACCGCCAGTGCGCCTCCGGCCTGATGGCGATCGCCACCGCCGCCAAGCAGATCATTGTCGACCGCATGGATGTGATGGTCGCCGGCGGCGTGGAAAGCATCTCCCTCGTCCAGACGCCGGAAATGCGCGTCGGGCCCGACCCGGAGCTGCTCTCCATGCACAACGGCGTCTACATGCCGATGCTGCAAACCGCCGAAGTGGTCGGCAAGCGCTATACGGTGGATCGCGAGCGGCAGGACCAATACGCGCTTCGCTCGCAGCAGCTCACCGCCAAGGCGCAGGCGGAAGGCAAGTTCGACGACGAGATCGTTTCCGTCACCGCCAAGATGAAGGTCACCAACAAGGAGACCGGCGAGACGAGCATGCAGGAAGTCACCCTCGCCAAGGACGAAGGCAACCGCCCCTCCACCACCATCGAGGACCTGCGCAAGCTCCACGCGGTGATGGGGCCGGAAGGCGCGATCACCGCCGGCAACGCGTCGCAGCTTTCCGACGGTGCTTCGGCCTGCGTGCTGATGGAAGCCGGCATCGCCGCCGAGCGGGGCCTGACTCCGCTCGGCCGTTACGTGGGCATGTCGGTTGCCGGCACGGAGCCCGACGAAATGGGCATCGGCCCGGTTTTCGCGGTGCCGAGGCTCCTCAAGCGCTTTGGCCTATCGGTGGACGACATCGGCCTTTGGGAACTGAACGAAGCTTTCGCGGTGCAGGTGCTCTACTGCCAGGACCGGCTCGGCATTCCGGACGAGCGCCTCAACGTCAACGGCGGCTCGATCTCGATCGGCCACCCCTACGGCATGTCCGGCGCCCGCATGACCGGCCACGCCCTCATCGAAGGCAAGCGCCGCGGCGCGAAGTATGTGGTGGTCACCATGTGCGTCGGCGGCGGCATGGGCGCGGCGGGATTGTTCGAGGTTTTGTAGGAACTACGCTCAACGGGCGGTGCCCCCCACCACCGTCATGCCAGCGAAGGCTGGCATCCATGCTGCTTCGAAGGCCCGCGCAGCGGGTGGCGAGTCAGCATGGGCCCCAGCCTTCGCTGGGGCGACGGGAGGAGCGGTGCTAGCCCCCATCCCCATAGCCCGCGTGGTGGGCGCCTTCGTCCTGCTCTTCCATCTGCTTCACGGCGTCGCGCGACGCTTCCTGCACCCCCTCGCCCTTGCCCGGCGGAGGTGTTTTCGCCTCGTCCTTCTTGGTCTCGTCCATGCCATGTTCCTCGCTGTGCATTGACACTTAACCCCCGGACGCCCACATGGGCTCCGAACGAAGCATCATGCAGCGTGAACAGGCGCACAGGCGCCCCGGCTCTGCTTCGTTTATTCTGAGGTCCTCCCTTTTCACGCGGGTCGGCAAAACCCCGCCGCGTTTCCGCGCGCCATCATGGCTGCGCGGCCGCCGCAATATTTGTGAGCTAAACTACCATGTCATTCGAAAATCTCGGCCTGTCGCAACAGGTCCTTCAGGCGCTTGTGGTCAAGGAATATACCCAGGCGACCCCGATCCAGACGCAGGCGATCCCACCCCTCCTCCAGGGCCGCGATCTGCTCGGCATCGCTCAAACCGGCACCGGCAAGACGGCCGCCTTCATGCTTCCGTCGATCGACCGCCTCGCCCAGTCCAAGAAACGCCCGATGCCGCGTTCGTGCCGGATGCTGGTGCTCGCCCCGACCCGCGAGCTGGCCAGCCAGATCGCCGAAAGCGCCCGCGATTACAGCCGCTTCAGCCGGATGAGCGTGGTCACCGTGTTCGGCGGCACTTCCGTTAACAAGAACCGCCAGGACGTGCAGCGCGGCGTCGACATCCTTGTCGCCACGCCGGGCCGCCTGATCGACCTCATCGACCAGGGCGCCCTGTCGCTGCGCAGCGTCGAAATCCTCGTCCTGGACGAAGCCGACCAGATGCTCGACCTTGGCTTCATCCACGCCCTGAAGCAGATCGTGAAATTGCTCCCTTCCGAGCGTCAGAGCCTGTTCTTCTCGGCCACCATGCCGAAGGCGATCCAGGACCTTGCTTCGAAGTTCCTGACCGATCCGGCGCAGGTTGCCGTCACCCCCGTCGCCTCCACGGCGGAGCGGGTCGATCAGTTCGTCACCTTCGTCAACCAGACGGAAAAGCCCGCGCTTCTGACGCTGATGCTGCGCTACGGCTTCGGCGAAAAGGGCTCCATGGACCGCGTGCTGATCTTCAGCCGCACCAAGCACGGCGCCGACCGCATCGTGAAGCAGCTCGCCGCGTCGGGCATCCCGGCAAACGCCATTCACGGCAACAAGAGCCAGCCGCAGCGCGAGCGGGCGCTTGACGAGTTCAAGAGCGGCAAGGTCAAGATCCTGATCGCAACCGACATCGCGGCGCGCGGCATCGACGTGTCGGGCGTCAGCCACGTCATCAACTTCGATCTGCCGAACGTGTCCGAGCAGTACGTCCACCGCATCGGCCGCACCGCGCGCGCCGGCGCCGCGGGCGTGGCCATCGCCTTCTGCGCCGAGGACGAGCGTCCGTATCTGAAGGGCATCGAGAAGCTGACCAAGCAGAAGATCGCAATCGAGCCGCTGCCCGCCAACTTCATGGGCGAAGCGGCCAAGATCCGCTCCACCATCAAGGCGGCCCCGTCGAGCGGTGAATACCGGCCGGTGGAGGAAGACGGCGACAGCCGCCAGCGCCACCGCCGCCCGACCAAGCGCTTCCACCCAAAGCCCGCCAACGACCGCGCGCCGAGCGGCCGCCAGCCCAAGCGCCGCGCGGCGCGGTAAGTTAACCGTTCCAGCGCCCCTCCGACTCCGTTCGTCCCGGGCGAAGTCGAGGGGCGCTGGCGCTGACTCCTCGTGTGCGCCCCTCGACTTCGCTCGGGACGAACGGGGTTTATTGCTGCGCCTGGGCAGCAGAGAGCGTAAGTGCCTCCCGATGCGCGCTTTCCCCCTCATCCTCCTCGCCGCCGCCTCCCCTGCTCTCGCGCAGGAGGAGATCGTGGTCACCGGCCGCGGCCTGCGCGCCGCGGAGGGCGAAGAGGTGTTCTCCACCGCCGTCATCGGCCGCGAGCGGCTCCAGGGCTCCGCCTCCAACCGTCTCGAGGACATCCTCCGCGACGTCCCCGGCTTCCAGCTCTTCCGCCGCTCCGACGCGCGCTCGGCAAACCCGACCAGTCAGGGCGCGACGTTGCGAGCGCTCGGCGGCAACGCGTCGAGCCGCGCCCTCCTCATCCTCGACGGCGTCCCGCAGACCGATCCGTTCGGCGGCTGGGTAAGCTGGCCGGCCTACGACCCGCGCCGCCTGGGCGAAGTGCGCGTCACGCGCGGCGGCGGCAGCGGCGCCAACGGCCCCGGCGCGCTCGCCGGCACGATCGAGCTGGAAAGCGCCTCCCCCAACGACCTGCGCGGCTTCGGCGCCGGTCTTGCTTATGGGAGCCGCGACAGCATCGACGCCTTTGCCGGCCTCGGCACCGAGGCCGGTGCCGGTTTTGTCACGTTTTCCGCCGCCCTTGCGCAAGGCGACGGGTTCATCCCCGTGGTGCGCGAGCAACGCGGCGCCGTCGACCGCCCCTCCCCTTACCGCCAGGCAAGCCTCGGCGCCCGCGCCGTCGCCCCGCTCAGGCGCGGCGTTGAGCTGCAGGCGAACGGCCTCGTCTTCAGCGACGAACGCGAACGCGGCACCGCGTTCAGCGGCATCGAAACCACCGGCGCCGACGCCTCCCTGCGCCTCGTCGGCCCGCGCTGGACGGCGCTCGCCTACGTCCAGACCCGCAACTTCTATAACAGCTTCGCAAGCGTCGGTGCCGGCCGGGCCACCGTCACCCGCGCCTCCGAACAGTACAACGTGCCCTCCACCGGCCTCGGCGCGCGCGGCGAGTGGCGGCCGGACCTCCGACCCGTGGAGCTGCGCCTCGGCGGCGACTGGCGGGAAACGGTGGGAGAGACCCGCGAGGGCTTCAGCTTCGTCGCCGGCCAGGGCACCCGCGGCCGGGTCGCCGGCGGCCGCACCCGCACGTTGGGCGCATTTGCCGAGGCAAGCTGGACCGGCGGCCCCGTCACCCTCACCGCCGGCGGCCGCATCGACCGCTGGTTCATCGAAGACGGCCGCTTGCGCGAACGCGTCTTCGCCACCGGCCAGGTGCTCACCGATACCGCCTTCGCAAACCGCTCCGGCTGGGAGCCGACCGGTCGCGCCGGGATCGCCTTTCGCCCCGCCGAGACCGTCACCCTGCGCGCCGCCGCCTATCGCGGCTGGCGCCTGCCCACCTTGAACGAACTCTACCGCCCCTTCCGCGCCGGCACCGACGCCACCGCCGCCAATGCCACGCTCTCGCCCGAACGCCTGGAGGGCGTGGAAGCCGGCGCGGAATGGCGGCCGGTGCGCGGCCTTGAACTCGGCGCCACCCTCTTCGCCAACCGGCTGGAGGATGCGATCGCCAACGTCACCCTCGGCAAGGGCCCAGGCACCTTCCCCGGCGTCGGCTTCGTCGCGGCGGGCGGCGAATATCGCCAGCGGCAGAACCTGGACGCCATCGATGCGCGCGGGCTGGAGCTCGACGCCGCCTTCCAATCGGGCGCCTGGCGCTTCTCCGCCGGCTGGTCGTGGGTCGATGCCGAAGTGAAAGCCGACGGCGCCGCCGCTCCACTGAACGGCCTGCGCCCCGCCCAGACCCCGCGCCACAGCGCCTCGGCAACCGCGGCCTGGGCGGGCGAGAAAGGCGCCAACGCCTCCCTCACCGCCCGCTATGTCGGCAGCCAGTTCGAGGACGACCTCAACAGCCAGACGCTTGCCTCCGCTGTCACCTTCGATGCCGCCGCTGCTTACCCGCTGAGCCGCGGCCTCGCCCTTGAGCTCCGCGCCGAGAATCTTGCAAACGCCCGCGTCGAGGCGGCGATCGGCGGCGACGGCACGGTGGAACGCGCCACCCCCCGCACCCTCTGGATCGGGCTGCGCCTGACCCGTTAAGGCTTGGCGGGCGCCTTTGCCGGCAGCGCGGGCAGGTCTATCCCGCTCAGCTTCCACCCCAGCCCGTGGCGCTCGAACACCAGCCCGGAATCCGGCGTATCCTTGCCGCTCACTACGAAGCTGTTCAGCCCCTGGCGGCGGATTTCCGGATCGGCCGGGATGCCGCCCTTCACCGCCTTCGCCTCCGCCGGGCTTTTGCCGCCCTCCTTCGCTGCGTCCTGCCGCCTGGCGAGGTTGGCAAAGGCGACCGTCATGCCCTTCGGCGAGACCATGGAATCGACGATCGGGTTCATCATCGCCATGCCCATGGCGAGGCCGAGCTTGGCCTCGGCGCTTCCGTCGCGCTTGGCCTCTTCCTGGAGGCGGTTGGTGAGCTCGCTCTTCAGATCGGCGCGCAGCGCGGCGTAGTCGACGTAGGAAGAGAAGCGCGCTTCATCCCCCTTCTGCGCCGCCTCCACCATCGCCTTCACCGTCATGCCGGGAGACGCATAATACCAGGCGCCCGCCGCCGCGATCAGCACCGCTACGACGCCGCCGATGATGTAAGTCTTGCGCATTCAGGTAAACTCCCCGGCCAAGGCCACGGAATGGGCACCCCGCAAGCGCGGGTCAAGCAAGGATGAACGGGAAAAAGGGCAAGAGCCCAAGCGCTGTGCCTCGCCTTCTTGAAGGCTGGTGACCCCTACGGGAATCGAACCCGTGTTTCAGCCGTGAAAGGGCCGCGTCCTAACCGCTAGACGAAGGGGCCGACCGATCCGAACAGGGCAAGGCCCGGTTCGGCGCATCAGCGGCCCGCCACTTAGGCAAGGGCGGCGCGGCGGTCAACCGTCTGTTGCCGCTAATCCGCCCAGGCGGCATCTTCCAGGTGCATTTCCGCCGAAACCCGGTCGCTCCACTCGTCGCGCTTGATCCGCCCGGCGATCCACAGCTTCCTGTGCGGCGGCGCCGACAGCATCGCTTCGCCGAGCGCGCTCTCCGCCATCCGGAACGCAATCGCCTTGATCCGCCGCCCATCGTCCCCCGCCACCACCAGCCGCAAGTGGCCGTTGCCGACGATGTCCGCTTTAACGATCCGCACCGGCCCGGCGACCACCCGCGGTGCGGGCCAGCCGGCGCCGTAGGGCCCGCCCTGGTCGAGCGCGTCGCACAGGTCCGGGCAGACGCCGCCGGGCGCAAGGATCGCGTCGAGCAGCAGCGAACGCCGGTCGGTTGCACTGGCGACGTCGGCGCTCAGCCGTTCCTCCAGGAACTCGGCAAGCGCATCGATCTTGTTGGCCTCCACCGTCACGCCGCACGCCATTGCGTGCCCGCCGCCGGCGATCAGCAACCCGCTGTCCTTCGCGGCAAGCACCGCCGCGCCGAGATCGACTCCGGAGACCGAGCGCCCGGAGCCCTTGCCGATCCCATCCTCGCCGACCGCGATAACGATCGCCGGCCGCCCGAGCTTTTCCTTGAGCCGCCCGGCGACGATGCCGATCACGCCGGGATGCCAGCCAGGCGATGAGACCAGGGCGACCGCGCGGTTGCCCTGCCCCTGGCAAAGCTGTTCGGCAGCCTCGCAGACCATCGCCTCGATGGTGCGCCGTTCCTCGTTGAACCGGTCGAGCTCTGCGGCAATCGCTTCCGCTTCGGCCGGGTCTTCGGTGGTCAACAGCCGAACGCCAAGGTCCGACTTGCCGACCCGCCCGCCCGCGTTGATCCTGGGCCCAAGCGCGAAGCCGAGGTCGGTGCAGGTCGGCGGCTTCGACAGCCGCGCCGCCTGGGCAAGCGCGGCGAGCCCGACGTTCCGCTTTTGCGCCATCACCTTCAGACCCTGAGTCACAAAGGCGCGGTTGAGGCCCCTAAGCTGCGCCACGTCCGCCACCGTTCCAAGCGCAACGAGATCGAGCAGCTCGATCAGCTTCGGCTCCGGCCGGTTCGCGAAAAAGCCGCGCGCGCGAAGCACCCGGATCAACGCCGCCCCGAGCAGGAAGCAGACGCCGACCGCGGCAAGGTGGCCGTGCGACGCGGCTTCCTCGTCCTCGTCGAGCCGGTTCGGGTTGACCAGCGCCTGCGCCACCGGAAGCTGGCTCGCGCATTTGTGGTGATCCACCACCACCACGTCGACGCCTTCCGCCTTTGCCATCTCCAGCGCCTCGAACGCCTGCGCGCCGCAATCCACCGTCACGATCAACGTCGCGCCCTCGCGGGCCAGCCGCACCAGCGCCTCGCCGGACGGGCCGTAGCCTTCCATCAACCGGTCCGGGATATAAGCGCGCGGCGCCTTGCCGAGATCGCGGAGCAGCCGCACCAGCAACGCCGCCGACGTCGCCCCGTCGACATCGTAATCGCCGAACACGGCGACGTCCTCGCCCGCCTCCACCGCATCGGCCAGCCGGGCGGCGGCCGTGTCCATGTCGCGGAAAATGGACGGATCGGGCATGAAGCCGCGGATCGTCGGCTCCCGGTGGCGAAGCAGCTCCTCCCGGATCACGCCGCGCGCCATCAGCAATTGATCGACCAGATCGTCCGGCTGGAACCCGTCGTCGAACCCGTCGGACGCGGTCCCCCGCCAACGCCACGGTTGACCGAGAATGGAACGGGAAACCCCGCAAACATGGGCGGCTGTCAGCATAAGCGTCAGCCTAGCCTATCGCGCGGCCGAGGTGAATCCGCCCGCGATAAAAGATGTGGAAAAACAATCACCGCGCCAACCACCCCACTCACGTCATGCCAGCGAAGGCGTGAATGCACCGCCTGCCCCGCCCCCACCACGTCACTGCCAGCGAAGGCTGGCATCCATACTGAATCCACCAGAAGCCAACGTGCATGGAGGCTCAGCATGGGCCCCAGCCTCCGCTGGGGCGACGGTGAAGAGGCCCATCGCTCTCTCCCCGTCATGCCAGCGAAGGCTGGCATCCATGCTGAATCCGAGTCATCCTCCGCCCCATGAAAGGCGGCTGGGTATACATCATGACCAACGCGCCGCACGGCACGCTGTACATCGGCGTCACCGCCAACCTCCCCGCCCGCATCACCCAGCACCGCGAAGGCACTGGCTCCACCTTCTGCCGCGAAGAAGGCCTGACGCGCCTGGTCCATTGCGAGCACTTCGAGCGGATCGAAGAAGCCATCGCCCGGGAAAAGGCGATGAAAGCCTGGCAGCGGCGCTGGAAGACCAACCTGATCAACCACAATAATCCCGAATGGAAAGACCTGTTCGAGCATATTCTGGAAGCGAGCTTCTAAGCGCCCGGGCATTCTCTAGGGGCGGCACCGCACTGCACCGCTTCACCATGGGCCCCAGCCTTCGCTGGGGCGACGGGAGTGTGCACAAGCTCCTCCACTCCAACCACGTCATGCCAGCGAAGGCTGGCATCCATACTGACTCCGCCGAAGGGCGGCGCGGATGGAGGCTCGGCATGGGCCCCAGCCTTCGCTGGGGCGACGGAGAGTGTGCACAAGCTCCTCCACCCCCGCGACGTCATGCCAGCGAAGGCTGGCATCCATACTGACCCCACCGATGGCGGCGCGGATGGAGGCCCAGCATGGGCCCCAGCCTGCGCTGGGGCGACGGAGAGTGCGCACAAGCTCCTCCACCCCCGCGACGTCATGCCAGCGAAGGCTGGCATCCATACTGACTCCGCCGAAGGGCGGCGCGGATGGAGGCCCAGCATGGGCCCCAGCCTTCGCTGGGGCGACGATGAGGGTGTGGAGGCGTCGGCCAAACCGAGCGCCAGCCCCCTTAGAAAGCGCCCGGCTCGTTCTCCGGCCGGTGTTCGCCGCGGACCCAGCGGACGGTGCCGGTGGAGGCGCGCATCACCACGCTTTCGGTGCTGATGCAGTTCTTGCGCCGCTTGACGCCGCCGAGCAGCGACCCGTCGGTCACACCCGTCGCGGCGAAGATGACGTCGCCCTTGGCGAGGTCCTCGAGGCCGTAGACGCGGTCGAGATCCTCAACGCCCCATTTCGCCGCCCGCGCCCGCTCGTCGTCGTTGCGAAACAGGAGCCGCCCCTGGAACTGGCCGCCGACGCAGCGCAAAGCCGCCGCCGCGAGCACGCCTTCCGGCGCGCCGCCCGAGCCCATGTAGATGTCGATGGTCGTATCCGGGTTGGTGACCGCGATCACGCCCGCCACATCGCCGTCGGGGATCAACATGATGCCGCAGCCAAGCGCGCGCAGCTCGGCGATCAGCGCCTCGTGGCGCGGCCGGTCGAGCACGCAGGCGATGATCTCGGACGCCGCCACGCCCTTCGCCGCCGCAACCGCGCGCACATTCTCCGTCGGCGACTTGTTGAGGTCGATCACGCCGTCCGGATAGCCCGGGCCCACCGCGATCTTGTCCATGTAAACGTCGGGCGCGTTGAGGAGCCCGCCCTCGTCGGCGATGGCCAGCACGGCGAGCGAGTTCGGCCCGGCCTTGGCGGTGATGGTGGTGCCTTCCAGCGGATCGAGCGCGATGTCGATCTTCGGACCCGTCCCAGGCGCCGATCCGACCTTTTCGCCGATAAACAGCATCGGCGCTTCGTCCCGCTCGCCTTCGCCGATCACCACCGTGCCGTCGATCTCCAGCTCGTTCAGCGCCGCCCGCATCGCTTCCACCGCGGCATGGTCGGCCGCTTTCTCGTCGCCCCGCCCGATCAGCTTGGACGCCGCCACCGCCGCCGCTTCGGTGACCCGCACCATTTCCAGAACCAGCACGCGATCGAGAGTATTGCTTGCGGCAACGGCCATGTGTTCTTCCTCTTACCCTGTTTCGCGGGCGCGATAAGCGAGGCGCGGCGCAAAGTCGAGAATGGCAACATCTTCGCCCCAGCGCAGGCTGGGGCCCATGCTGACCCTCCAACCGAAACACGCCTCCACTTCAGCATGGATGCCAGCCTTCGCTGGCATGACGAAGCGGCGCGAACCTTTCGCCTCCCTCCCGCATTCTCTACAGGCACGCGCGACAGGAGAGCACCGACATGGCCGATCAGGACACAAAGGACGCCGCCGCCCCCGCCGCGCCGCCGATCCCCACGCTGGAAGAAATGCAGCACTGGACCTTTGTTATGGGCCGCGCCCAGCAGATGATGCTGGAGCATGTCGCCAAACAGGCGAGTGAGGTGAAAACGCCCGATCCGCAGGCCTTCGCGCAACTCTGGTCCGGCTTCGGCACCCTCCCCGATCCGGCCAAGATCGCCGAAGCGCAGACCCAGCTTTGGACGCAAGGCATGGCCATCTGGCAGCGCGCCCTCGGCATGGACGCGCCCCGCACCGAGCTCACCGAGAAGGCGGACAAGGACAAGCGCTTCAACGCGCCCCAATGGCAGGAAAACCCGCTCTTCGACATGATCCGCCAAAGCTACCTTTTGGTCTCCGAACGCCTGCTCGGCTCTGTGGACGCGCTGGAGGGCGTGGATGACAAGCAGCGCGAGAAACTGCGCTTCATCACCCGCGGCTTCGTGGACGCAATGTCCCCGTCCAACTTCGCCGCAACCAACCCGCTGGTCCTCCAGCGCGCAATGGAGACCAAGGGCGAGAGCCTCTTGAAGGGCCTCGAAAACATGCTCCGCGACCTTCAAAAAGGCCAGCTCACCCACACCGACTCAGAGGCCTTCGAAGTCGGCCGCAACATCGCCGTCACCCCCGGCAAGGTGGTGAAGCGCACCCCCCTTTACGAGCTCGTCCAATACACCCCCACCACGGAGACGGTGCACGAAACCCCGCTGATCATCTTCCCGCCCTGGATCAACCGCTTCTATATCCTCGATCTGAACCCGAAGAAGAGCTTCATCCGCTGGGCGGTGGAGCAGGGCCTCACCGTCTTCGTCGTCTCCTGGAAATCGGCCGACGAGAGCCTCAAGGACACCACCCTCGACGATTACGTCATCCGCGGCCAGATCGACGCCATCGACACGGTCCGCGACCTGCTCGGCGTGCCAAGCGTCCACGCCATCGGCTATTGCGTCGCCGGCACCACCTTGGCCTGCACCCTCGCCCTGCTGGCGGCGCGCGGCGAGGCCGACAAGGTCGCCTCCGCCACCTTCTTCACCGCCCAGGTCGATTTCTCCGAAGCGGGGGACTTGAACCTCTTCGTCGGCGAGGAGACGCTGCAGATGGTCGACAAGATGTCCGCCGAAACAGGCTTCATGGACGGCCGCTACATGGCCGCCACCTTTAACCTGCTGCGCGGCCGCGACCTCATCTGGAACTACGTCACCAACAATTACCTGATGGGCGAGGATTATCCGCCGTTCGACCTCCTCCACTGGAACGGCGACACCACCAACCTCCCCGCCAAGTGGCACGGCGCCTACCTTCGCGATTTCTACAAGGACAACAAACTGGTCACCCCCGGCGCGATCACCGTCGACGGCACCCCCATCGATCTCACCCGCGTCGAGACCCCCACCTACGTCCAGTCCGGCCGCGAGGATCATATCGCGCCCGCCAAAAGCGTCTGGAAAATCACCAACCACTTCCGCGGCCCGCTGAAGTTCGTCCTCGCCGGCAGCGGCCACATCGCCGGCGTGGTAAACCCGCCCGAAGCTGGGAAATACCAATATTGGACCAACGACGCGAAGGTCGCGACGCTGGAGGAGTTCGTCGCCGGCGCGACGGAAACGAAGGGCAGCTGGTGGCCGGATTGGGTGAAGTGGATCGGGGCTTTGGGTGAGAAGCGTGTGCCGGCGAAGGGCGCGCGGGTGCCCGGGGGTGGGAAGCTGAAGGCGCTGGAAAATGCGCCTGGGAGTTATGTGAAGCAGTAGCGCCCGAGCGCAGCGCCGCCGGCTGCTTGCAGCCGCCGAAGCAGCGCGGGAGAGCGCGAATGCCGGCCAGCGGCGCACCGCGCCGACTGACGTCACGGGATTCACTCCCGTGACGGCTGCTCAGTCTGGGGGAGCACGGCGCAGCTCGTCTAAGCGCCGTCCAACCGGATTAGCCTCGGCGCTGGTTCAGCGTCCCGCACACCAGAAGGCGCTCATAAGCATCCGCCACACGATCATAGGCCGCTGCAAGGTCACGACTCGCCTGAGCCCCCGCCTCGAGGCGAAGCGTCGCCGAGCGTTCCCGTTCCATGTCGGCGCGCAGCCTGTAACGCTTAACCTCTTCAAAAGTCATGGTTCTTCCCCTCGCGGAAGGCCCTTACGCAGAGGTTGAGCGGCCTCAAACAACCTGGATCAGTTGAGCTCCGCCGCGGCCTTGGGCATCGCGCGCGCCTGCTCCGGCCAGCCACGCACGTCTTCTCCGCCACGCGCCTTCGGGCTCCTTTTTTGGAGTCATCCGTTTGATCAAGATCAAGCAGGAGGAGCCGCGTGCCCAATCCGTGGACGATGAAAATGGAGCAATTCACTGCCTTCACGCCGGAACAACGGGCGCGGCTCGATGCGCTGGTGGCGAAGCGGCAGCAGGACTATGCGCCGGACGAGGACATATTGGTCGAGGACCAGGCCATCGACGAGTGCCACGTCATCCTCTCGGGATTGGCGATGCGCTACAAGCTTCTGCCCGATGGCGAGCGTCAGATCATGGCGTTCCTGATCCCCGGAGACCTCTGCGATGCCGAGGTCTTCGTGCTCGACAAGATGGACCACAGCGTAGGCGCGATCACGCCCACGACCTGCGCCGTCATCGCGGCCGACACGATGCGAACGCTGTTGCGCGAGGTCTCGCCGATGTCGGAGGCTCTTTGGTGGGGCACGATGACCGACCTCGCCGTGCTTCGCGAGCGGCTCGTCGACATCGGCCGCAGGGACGCCCGGGAACGTGTCGCCCACCTCATCTTCGAAATGCTTGTGCGCTACCGCACCATCGGCACAACCGATGACGATGCGATGCCCTGGCCGATCACGCAGGATGAACTTGCCGACGCGACCGGTCTGACCACCGTTCACATCAACCGCACGTTGCGGCAGCTGCGCGAGGAAGGTCTCATCGACATCAACCGGCGGGAGCTCAGGGTGCTGGACCGAGATCGTCTGCGGCAGCTCTCCGGCTTCAATCCCAACTACCTCCACCTCATTCGGACACAGGAGGGGGACGGCAAGGTCGCCGAGCGGGCGGGTGATCTCGTATAGAAAGCCGGGAGTGCCGATCCTTGCCGCGCTACCATTTCCATCTCCACGATCGCACCGGCTTCACGGAAGATCCGCACGGTCGCACCCTGCCCGATGCCGGACGGGCAAGGGAGCGCGCGATCAGGGAAGCGCGCGCGATCATCTGTGACGACGTTCGCAATGGGTGCGTCGATCTGAATGGAAGGATCGAGGTGACGGATGGAAGCGGAAAGGCCGTGCTGACGCTCAGCTTCACCGAAGCAGTCGACCAGATTGATGCACGTTTATCATCGGAAATCCAACCTACTTAGGGTTTTTCGCTTTGTGCCCATGCAATAGGAACGCCATCGCCGGGGCTCGAAATTGGCATCCTGGCGCTTGAGAGACACTTGTGCTCCCGCCGAACCAGGGGAGCGGAATATGACGTCATCAGACCACACGCTCGCGCCGATGCTGCGCAAGCTGAGCAAATGGTCCGTTCTCGACAGCCAGGATCGGCAAGCGATACTTGCCCTGCCGCACGAAACGAGAACCATAGGCAAGGGCAATTACATCGTCCGCGACGGCGACAAGCCGACACGATCGTGCGTTCTCCTTTCCGGCTTCGCTTACCGCCACAAATTGGTCGGGAATGGCGGAAGGCAGATACTCTCCGTGCACATGAGCGGAGACGTGGTGGACCTGCAAAATTCCCTCCTCAGAATTGCGGACCACGATGTGCAGGCGCTCACCGAAGCCGTGGTCGCGTTCATCCCGGCAGGGGCGGTCAAGGAGTTGGCCTTCA
Organism: Allosphingosinicella sp.; assembly: GCA_036399095.1. Taxonomy (GTDB): domain Bacteria; phylum Pseudomonadota; class Alphaproteobacteria; order Sphingomonadales; family Sphingomonadaceae; genus Allosphingosinicella. The sequence continues at coordinate 17,080 of DASWNT010000026.1, read as the reverse complement.
GCAGGCCGAGGGTGGGCATGGCGATGTGGTACGACACGTTGGTGGACGGGTCGGTACATCGGGAATGGACCGCGAACGTCGGCCGGAGGGATTCCCGCACCCGAATGGCGCATCTGCTGTGCGAGTTCGGCGTGCGCCTCCAGGATGCAGGGCTGGGCAGCTTGTGCAGCTACGAGATGCCGATGACTCAGGAACAATTGGCGGACTGTACGGGCATGACACCGGTCCATGTGAACCGGACGCTGAAGAGCTTCGATCGGGAAGGGCTCACCCAGCGGACGTTGCGCTCTGTTGCCATCGACGACTGGGAAGCTTTGGCCAGGGTGGGAGACTTCGACACCCGCTACCTCCATTTGGCAGACAAGCAGGAATTTGCCTGAGCGCAGGAAAACAGGACTCCCCGGATCGCCGCCCCCGCCCAAAGCGCCTGGAAAATCACCAACCACTTCCGCGGCCCGCTGAAGTTCGTCCTTGCGGGACGCGGCCACATCGCCGGCGTCGTCAACCCGCCCGAAGCCGGCAAATACCAATATTGGACCAACGACGCCAAGGTCGCGACGCTGGAGGAGTTCGTTGCCGGTGCGACGGAGACGAAGGGCAGCTGGTGGCCGGATTGGATCGCGTGGATCGGCACGCTGGGGGAGAAGAGGGTTCCGGCCAAGGGCGCGCGGGTGCCGGGGGGTGGGAAGCTCAAGGCGATCGAGGACGCGCCGGGGAGTTATGTTCGGGGTAACTGAGCGTTCTCGCGATCTGACGTGGCAGCAGCGTATCGCCACAACGGTTCAAAATGATTGCCTATTCGGAGCTGATTCATTTGGCATTGTTGCTAATTTGGCTGATGATCCGTCCTTCGGCGCCGATTTATACAACCTTCGGGCAAGGCTACAGCTCAACACAAAGGTGCCATCATGCTGCAGATTGTCCAAGGCATGTATTTTCGAGATGTCCCGCTGACTAACACTCTGCACCGCGGGATTATCTACACCAACTTGCGAGCGTATGGAGATCGACACAGCCGTAAGCTTCTGTTCGGAAGGCTGCTACCTTCCACAACAGACATTGGCGTCGGTAGTCTCACTATCGAAGCAAGCGAACAACTTGAGACGCTGACGGAAAGCGGTCAGCCAGAGGTGCTCGCGGCAACCAGCGGCGACCAACTTATTGACGAAATTGCGGCGGTCATGGCGTTCTGCCTCAACGCGGTTTGCGTTCGCGATCATGATATGGCGCGGCGCCTGATTTCGCGACAGGACGGCGCTGCGCAGCACAGACGGGGACCCTCAAGCATCCTGCGGCAGACGTTTGATGCCACGGTCGTGCTAGAAGATGACGGCGTTCGTGAACTCGACGCATTCTTGCACGCCCTAACGGCGCTGCAGCGAAAAAGCTACGAAGCAGCCATTCGGGCGATCCGGCAGGTCGTTGACGCGGCTCTGATGGTAGATGAGGATGCGACACTTGCCTACACTCTTATGGTCGCAGCGCTTGAATCGCTCGGCCAGGCTACCGAGCCACAGCCTTCGACTTGGCTTGAGTACGACCAGCAAAAGCGCGAGCGCATCGACGCTGCAATGACGGGACTTAGCCAGCAGCGGAAAGACCAGGTTCGGGCCGCGATCATGGCGAACGAACATCGGGCTTTGCAGCGACGGTTCGTTGCATTTGTCCTTAGCCATGTCGAACCGGGTTTCTACCGAAGCGAAGCAATTGGTGCCGTACGCCCCATTGCAGCGGCAGAGTTACCTGGGGCGCTTCGCCAGGCTTACGCGATCCGCTCTCGGAACGTTCATGGGTTGGAGAACTTAGCGCCAGAGGTTTGGATGGCGGCGGATCGCGCCGATACGGCCGACGTGGACGGCACAACCGTACTAAGTCTTGAAGGACTAGCGCGACTCGCACGTCACGTGGTCTGGCGATTTATCGAGCGCGCGCCCAAAGGAACCGACGTCAGCTTCAACTATCGCTCCGCGCTTCCGGGTATCATCCGCGTTCGGATGGCAGCGCAATATTGGATACATGACTCTACAGGATTTGATCGCAAGAGTGCGCCCGCCTTTCTCGACGGCATGATTGAATTTCTGATTGAGGGGATGTCGAAGCGCAGCGAGGCTGGCTTAGTGGACATGACCGCCGTTCTCGAAAAAATTGAACAAACGGCGCTGGGTTTGTCGGACCGGAGTGATCGGCTGCCGATGGCCGGTATCGTGGCTCTTTGGAATGCTTGCGCTCCAGAAGGGAAGCGACGCAAGCTCAAGCCAAAGCTCAAGGCTAAGTTTGAAAGCGATTTAGCCGAAGCCAGCATCGTCAGCTTCGCAGTCAAAACTCTTCTGGGAGAAGAACTGCCTTGGCCTTTCGAGACGCTGCAGGCGCTCGCCGGCCAGCGTCGAGCTGATCGACTGACGACCAATAATCAGCCTATGCCGAAGCGGATTGATGCGGCTCTGCATCTGCTGGTTGCGGATAATTTGCTTGCTCAGGGCGAAAGAAGTGATGGCCTTGAGGAACTCGCCTATGCCGTGGAGACGGTGCCAGGACTGGCAGATCTTATTAAGTTTGAGGAAGCGATCGCTCGCGGGGAAGATCCCGTGCTCAACCTCAGGAAGTTTGTATTGGCGGAACAGGGTTTCATCAATTGGATGATAACAGATGGCGTTGATCGATAAACTGACAGGGGCAGAGCGAATGATCGTCAGCGCTATCAACATGTCCAACCGTGGCGACGACCCGTTAGCGATTCATCTAGTTGCTTCGTCGGCGCTGAACCTGCTGCGCGAGCTGATCGATAGGAGCGGCGACAATTATGTTGCAGAAGTCCTAAAGCAGGGCCTCTTCATGATTGCGTCGGCGCGTGCCAAGGGTGAGCCGATCGCTTTGCCGATCAGCCCCGACAGCGATAAATTAATCGAGGACCTTAGCGTGGCCATCAGAGCTGGGGAGATCAATCGGCCGGCTGACATTACCGTGGCGCTGAATTCCGAAGAACTTCGTGCGCTGCTGGGTTACATCATCCGTCCGTTCAACTTTCTCAAGCATGCGCAGCGCGATCCGCAGGCCACTCTCGACGAAGCTGATCTCGACCCGGATGGAGCGATTACCCACGCATTGACCGCGTTCGCGCTAGTCTGCCCGGAGAAGCCATTGCCGGATGAGGTCCTGTCCTTCGTGAAAAAGCATAACCTTGCCTGACGCGACCGATCGCTGCGTCTAAGGTCAAGCATTGGCGGAGGAGGTTTGCAGCCATCTATGCCGCACGGCTCAGGGCAATTGGGCTTCGGCGGTTCTACACCTCATTCCCCTCCAGCCCCTTCTCTACCAGCCTCCGCAGCGCCTCTGATCTCGAAGGCCTCGGCTCAGGCTGCCGCTCGATCCAAGCGTTCAGCGCCGCTTCCATCTCCGGGTACAATCGCATGGAAATGGCCGGGCCGATGCCGGTGCGGGGGCGTCCTCGGCCTCTTTTGGGTGGATCGGCTATTGACTTGCCCCGAATAACTGCGCACATATATTCGCGAACCGGGGCAAGGTGGCTGCCTTGCTCCGGTTCTGACCAACGAACGCCTTTGTGGAAGGAGGCGAAGGATGGCTGGTGCCGACCTTAAAGTGTCGCGCCGCGCTCTGCTAGGCGCTGTGTGTGCGGTGCCCGTCCTGAGCGTAGTCGAAGGGCCTGTGCTGAGCGCCGCCGGAGCGGCGGCCGGCCCCCCCCCCGCGGCCCTCCCCGTCCCTCTCGATGCCGCACAAGAACGCGGCGCCGCGCGGTGGGGCGCCGCCCTTGGCCGCTTCCGCAAGGCGGAGGCGGCGATCGGTGCCGCGTCGGCGAGCGAGGATGAGGATTTGTACGATCGCTTGGGGGAGCGCTTCGGGCGCGCGCTGAGGGCGCTGCTGCGTACAACGGCGCCCGATCTCCACGCGCTGGCCGTCAAGCTCGATCTCGCTTTCGCCCATGAGGTCTCCACTCTGTCCGGCGGCGAGGCGTGCCTGAAGGCGATACAGCGCGACGCCCGCCGGCTGGCGCGCGCCGGCGCTCGTCTAACGCTGGAGTAAGGCAGAAAACACTTTCCTACATGGCCCCTTCTGTGAACTATCCTGAAAGATGGAACAAAAGGCGAATCAGTCTCCGGCAATCGCCACCCGCCCGAATGGCAACTGCGGGGGAGAATACCCCCCACGAAACCGTGTGACATTCGCGACATTCACGACATTCACGGCTTTCGCGACATTCCCGTCCTTCCGCGCCCGCGCCCGACCCGGCGCCCGGCCGCGTCTTCGGGAGCGGCCCGGGCGGAAATGCGCGACATCGTGAACTTTATGAACTTCACCCGCGCCCGCCGCACCGCCCCCCCTCCCCAGGGCTCGCCCAAACATGCCCGTCACCGCGAACATTGGGACCATTGGCCCGGCCCTGCCCGTGTCCGGGCACCAACCGCATCGCCGAAGCACCCCGTTGGGAAAAGCGCGACATCCTGAACTTCAATACCTTGGCCGAAGCGCGCGCCCCCTCCGGCGCCCGCCGCCGCGCCACACGCTTCACTCCAGCGAGGATGCGTAGAACAAGGCGCCCACTTCGCGGCGCTCCTGCTCGCTCAGCTCCGGGCGCCAGATCTCGAAGATCAGCACCACCCGGTCTTCCCCGCTCTCGTTCCAGGCTTCATGTTCGATCGTGTCGTCGAAAATGAGCAACTTGCCCACGTCCCAGCCGCGCTCTTCGTTCCCCACCCGGAAGCCGCAGCCCGGCGGCACGATCAGCGGCAGGTGGCAGATCAGCCGCGTATTGTGGGTGCCGGTGTGCGGCGCGATCCGCGCGCCGGCGCGAAGCACGGAAAAGAATACCGTCGGCGAATTGGCGATGAACGGCATGGGCGCCGCCTGCACGCGGGCCCATGTTTCCGGGCATTTCGCAACCGCGTCGGGGAATACCTCGCCGTTTTCGCACAGAAACATCGCGCTCCAGTTCATGCTGTCGAGGAGCGGGGTGTCGTTCATCCGCGGCCGGTTGGGATCGGATCGAATATACGGCTTGAAGCCCGCCGTGCCGGCCGCCAGCAGGCGGTCGAGCTCCGCGCGGATGGCGCCCGTCGCCGCTTCGATCCCGGCGGCCCAGGAAAATTGATCCGGGTCGAAAAACTGGATGGGCGCGAGTTCCGGGAAATAATAGCCGGTCGGGTTCTGCACGAAGGCTTGCTTGGCGCCCGACAGGATGTCGAGGGACTGCTGGAACCGCGGGCTTCGACCTTCGGGCGGCGCGCCCTTGGATGCCAGAGCCTGCTCCCGGTTGGCGATGCGCCGCGCCTTGAGGTCGGCCACCGCGGCTTCGGCACGGCGCATTTCGGCGGCCAGATCGTTCGGCAGGGTCTGGCCCGCGGCGAGCTGCAGGGCGCTCATATAGAAGCCGAGCGCCGAGCCGCCGTCGCCGGCCCCGGCGCGGCGATCGCCTTTCATGATCCGGCCGCGGATCGATCTCGGCTCGACCTGAAGCAGCGCGTCGAGCGCCGCTTCCTCGCCCGTCGCGTCCTTCTGCGCCCGGCAGGTCGTGGCAAGAAGCAGCCAGATCTGCGCATTGGCGCGGCCGGTTTTCGTCACGGTATCGAACCGGTCCCGCGCAACGGCGAACCGGCCGTCGCGAAGGGCATGGGCGCCCTCCAGCACAAGGCGCTCCGCCTCCTGGTTGCTAAGCTCCCCCGCCATTCCAGCCTCCTGCACAATGCGCCCCGACGGCTAACCGCACCGGCCGCTCGGCGCCACACCTTTAGTGGGTGGAGGGGCGCCGACTCCGCTTTGCCGGGGGAACACCGCGGCCCTCCGATGGGTGACTGGGCAGGCGCCGAACGCGCGAAACCGACCGGCTCCGGCTGGGGCCGATCGGCTCCTCCTGTTGGCAGCCGAGGCGGACTGCCGCCCGGCGGGCGCCGCCGCTTAGATCCGGCGGTTGGTGTCCGTGTGGACGTGGTGGTGGTTGTCGCGGCGCTTGAGGCCAAGCAGGCCGGCGAGGCCGAGGAGACCAAGGAGGCCCCATTTGCCGCTGTCGTCGTCGCCGTCGCGGTCGTCGGCGTCCGCGCCGTTGCCGTCGCCAAGGCCGGTGCCGGCCACGCCGTCGCGGTCGCGGTCGCCGCGGTCGTTACCTTCGCGGGTCGCGGTGGCGTCGTTGGCCAGCTCCTGGGCCTGCTGCTGAATTTCGTTGGCCTGCTCCGACAGATCTTCGGCGCGTTCCTTGACGTCGCTCTGCGCGGCGGCGGCGGTGGGCAGAAGTGCAAAGGCGGCGGCGGCAAGCAGCGCCTGCTTCAGCGATTGGGATTTCATGGGATGTCCTCCTGTTTGAACTGGCCGGCTTTTGGTCCGGCGGCGTTCCAACCGTTCACGCCCCGTGCTGTTCCGTCGCGCCGCCGTGCGCCGCCCGCCCGCACCCATCGGCGCAGCGGCGAAATCTTCTTCTGCTGCACTGCAACAAAAAAAGCTTGAAAGGGTTGAGCCGGTGCATTATGTTGCAGTGCAGCACGAGAGATAAAGGCTAACAAACATGGCAGACCAGACCCAGAACCACGACGCCAAGGCGCACGCTCCGGCCAAGGCTGCCGAGTCGAACACGGGCGGCAACACCGCCGCGTCGCACACGTCGGCGCCCAAGGCCGCCGACAAGCCGGCCGAGGCTCCCAAGGCCGCCGCCGCGCCTGCCGCCGCCGCCGCCAAGGCTTCGGCTCCGGCGGCCGCCGCCAAGAAGGCCGCTCCGGCCCGCCGCGCCAAGGCCGCCAAGACGGCGGCTTCGGCAAAGCCGGCCCGCAAGGCTGCCGCCAAGACCACTGCCAAGGCGGCTTCGGCCACCACGGCGAAAACCACCCAGGCCGCGAAATCGGCCATCCGCACCAACACCGACAACCTGAACAAGGGAAATCAGACCATGAAGAACGAAACCAACAAGGTCGCCGAGCGCGTCCAGGCCGCTTTCGGCGACGTCAACGAGCGCGCCAAGACCGCCATGGAGCGCAACACGCGCTTCGCCGAAGAACTGACCGAGCTCGGCCGCGGCAACGTGGAAGCGATGGTTGCGTCCACCAAGATCGTCGCCAAGGGCCTCGAAACGGTTGGCCAGGAAGTTGCCGAATTCGGCCGCAAGAGCTTTGAAGACGCGTCCGCCGCGCTCAAGGGCTTCGCCGACGTCAAGTCGCCCGCCGACTTCTTCCGCCTGCAGACCGAGTTCGTCCGCAGCCAGTTCGACAACACGGTCGCCGAGACCTCGAAGCTCAGCGAAAAGATGATCAAGCTCGCCGGCGAAGTCGCCGAGCCGATCGCCAACCGCGCCACCGTTGCGGCCGAGCGCGTCCGCACCGCCGTCGCTCTCTAAGCGACAGCCAAGCGCACCGGATCAGGGCGGCTTCCCCACGGGGAGGCCGCCCTTTTCACGTCTTGGGGGAACCCGCCTCCCGGCCTATGGCGTTGACCGCAAAGACCCGGCGAACCTCTTGCTCCCGGCTCCCGCGTCACGATATTGAAACACACGCACATGTTCAGCACCGACCAGACCATCACCGCCGCCGGCGAGCGCAAGGGAGACGATGAAGGCACCGGCCTCGGCGTCGCTACCCGAACGCGCACCCGCACCAAGACGCCCTCCCCCTACAAGGTGCTGATGCTGAACGACGATTACACGCCGATGGAATTCGTCGTCCTGTGCCTTCAGCGCTTCTTCAAGATGAGCATCGAGGACGCGACCCGGGTGATGCTCCAGGTCCACCAGCGCGGCGTCGGCGTGTGCGGCGTCTTCACTTACGAAGTGGCCGAAACCAAGGTTTCCCAGGTGATCGACTTCGCCCGCGAAAACCAGCACCCCCTCCAGTGCACGCTGGAAAAAGCCTGATCCCTCCTGCCCGTCGCGACCGAAAGCGGGCGAAAGATCTTCCGGAAACTGTGCCCGCTAGGCCGGTGGCGCCGCCGCGGCGTCGGCACGGGCGGCAACTTCGGCCGCGGGGGTGCCTTCGTCCTCCTTGCGGCCGGCGAAGCGCCAATTGCCGTCGGCATGCTCGAAGGCGGTGGGGCGGCCGGCGACCCAAGCGGATCCGTCCCAGCGTTGCACGGTGAGTTCGACCCGGCCCGGCGAGATGTCCAGCCAGTTGAAGCTTTGCAGCTCGTCGCCGCGCAGCCGCGTGGAGGTCGCGGTGCCGGCTTGGATGACGAGCGCGGCGCCGGCGGTTTCCACCATGTCGCGCGCGGACTGCGCGAAGGAACGGTGGAAGTGGCCGGCGAGGAGGATCTGGACGCCGGCGTCGGCGGTCGCCTCCAGCGCGTCTTCGTGGCGCCCGACGACCTTGGTGAGTTCGCCCTCCTCGCCGATCGGCATCGCGAACAGCGGGTGGTGGGTAACGAGGATGCGGGTTTTTGCCGATGAGACTTGGGCGAAACGCTCCCGGATGATGTCCATCTGCTCGCGGTTGATGCGGCCGTCCTTGATGGTCAGCGAGCGGGCGGTGTTGATGCCGAGGACGGCAAGTTCGTCGGTTTCGAACCAGGGGCACAGATCGTCGTCGATGAAGCGCTTGTAGCGGTTGAGCGGCCGGGCGAAGCGGCGGACGACGTCGTAAAGGGGGACGTCGTGATTGCCGGGCACGGCGAGCGTCGCCAGCCCCTGCGCCTGCAGCCGGTCGAGCCATTCGGCGGCCATTTCGTATTGCTCGACGCGGGCGCGCTGGGTGAAATCGCCGCTGATCACGACCAAGTCCGGGCGGCGCTCGGCGAGAAAGGCGTCGACGGCGGCGACGACCTGGTCGTCATGGTGCCCGAAATGGACGTCGGAGAGATGTGCGATGGTGGCCATGGCTGGCTTAACGAGCGGGTGCGGCCGGGGTTTCAGCGTTCAAGGGGGTTTCAGCGCCAGATGCGGGCGTGGCGGCGGCCGAGGCCGGTGAGGAGCTCATATTGGGAAAGGCCGGACGCGGCGGAGGCGGTGGGGAGGTGATAATCCAGCTCGAGCCAGTCGCCCTCACGCACCTCGGGCGCGGCGGTAACGTCGACGGCGGTGAGGTCCATCGAGACGCGGCCGCAGACGGGGAGCTGGAGCCCTTGATGGAGAACGCGGCCGGCGCCGCCGGAGAAGCTGCGCAGGTAGCCGTCGGCATAGCCGATGTTGAGGATGGCGAGTTCGGTCGGCGCGGCGGCGGTGAAGGTGGCGTTGTAGCCGACGCTGTCGCCGGTGGGGACGGTGCGGCGTTGAAGGATTTGCGCTTCGACGCGGACGACTTGCGCGATGTGGCCTTCCGCCTCGCCGCGCGGGATGCCGCCGTAAAGGGCGAGGCCGGGGCGGGTGAGGTCGAAGGCGTAGGCGCCGCCGAGGCAGATGCCGGCGCTGTTGGCGAGGCTGCGGCGGCGGGCGGGAACTGAAGCGGCGAGTTCGGCGAACAGCGTGCGCTGTTGCTCGTTAAGGGCGTGGTCCTCGTCTCCGCAAGCCAAGTGGCTCATCAGCGTGTCGATGGCGAGGCCGTCGAGGAGGCCGGAGGCGATGTCGGCGGTGGAAAGCCCCAGGCGGCTGATGCCGGTGTCGATCATCACGTCGCAGGGTCGGCCGGGTGCGGCTTCGCGCCAGCGGCGGACCTGGGCGGGCGTGTTGAGCACCGGGCGGGTGGGCGAAGCCAGCGCGGAGGCGAGGTCTTCCCCGGCGAAACCATGAAGGACGGAGAGCGAGGCGCCGTCCAGCGCCGGGAGCAGGGCTTCCGCTTCGGCCCAGGTGGCGACGAAGAAGTCTCGGCAGCCGGCGGCCCGGAGGCGGGTTGCGACCTCGCGGGCGCCGAGGCCGTAGCCGCCCGCCTTTACCGCCGCGCCGCAGGCCGCAGTGCCGCTTCGGGCGGCGAGCCAGCGCCAGTTGGCGGCGAGGGCCTGTGCGTCGATCAGGATGCGGGAGGGGGCGTGGGTCACGAGCGGGTTAGAAGAGGCGGGCGCCGTTGGGGACGGTGCGGTCGGGACGGACGAGGACGACGTGGCCGTTCTCGTCGGGGAAGCCGACGGTGAGCACTTCGGACAGGAAAGGGCCGATCTGGCGGGGCGGGAAGTTGACGACCGCGGCGACCTTGCTGCCGAGCAGGTCTTCGGCCCGGTAATGCTCGGTGATCTGCGCGCTGGAGCGCTTGATGCCGATCGCGCCGCCGAAATCGATGCGCAGTTTCCAGGCGGGCTTGCGCGCTTCGGGGAAGGGCTGGACGTCAACGACCGTACCGCAGCGAATGTCGACGGCGAGGAACTGGTTGAAGTCGATCGTGTCGGCCGCCGGCGCGGCGGGATCGGGGAGCTTGTGCACTTTATTTGGGTCCGCTGCGTCCGCCGCCGCCGCCACCAGGGCGCCCACCGCCACCGGGCCGTCCGCCGCCGCCGCCGGGGCGAGCGGGACCGCCGGGGCCTCCGGGGCCGCGGCGGGGGCCGCGCGGGCCGGGGGCGTCACCATGGCGAGGAGGCGCCCGGCGCTCGCGGCGGTCTACGCGGACGCCTTCGGCCGGCGCGGGGCGCGGCGGCGCGGCCTGGCCGGGGGAGACCGAATAGCCTTCCTTGAGAAGCTTGGCGAACGCGGCGCGGGTGCTTGCGCCGAGTGCCGCCTGAAGCTCGGGCGGGAGATCGGAATAGGCCGTGTTGGCGTGGAGCGCGTTCAGATCGCGAAGCAGGTTGTTGGGCACGCCCCCGGCGCGCGCCTTCATGGCGTCGATGGCGTCGATGACGGCGGAGAACAGGATCTCCTGCATCAGATCGGTGGCGGATTTCTTCATGAGCCCGCCTTTAAACCCGGCAGCCGCGCCTGTCGCCTGTCGATTGGCGAGTGCGGGCTTCAGCCGCGGTTGCGGACGTAGGTTCCCGGGGCCGGTTCGATCGCCTTCAATTTGCCGCCCTTGCCGGGGATGCGGGCCTTCACCTTGGGCGCCTTGCCACCCTCGGTCAGGCGGGCGTGCCAGTGCGGCCACCAGCTGCCGTCCTTTTTCTCGGCGCCTTCGAACCACTCTTCGGCGGTGGCGGGCATGTCGTCGTTGACCCAGAAGCCGTGCTTGTTGGCGCTCGGCGGGTTGATCACGCCGGCATTGTGGCCGGAGCCGCCGAGCAGGAAAGCGACGTCGCCGCCGAACAGCCGAGCGCTGTCATAGGTACCCTGCCAGGCGGAGACATGGTCGTCCTTGAGGCTGATGGCGAGAAGAGGCGTCTTCACGGCACCAAGATCGATTGAGACGCCGTCGAGCACCAGGCCGCCGGTTTTCAGCTTGTTGTCGCGAAGAATGTCGCGGGCCCAGCTCAGCAGGAATGCGCGCGGAATGTGGGCGCCGTCGGCGAACCAGTAGAGGATGTCGGAAGGCGGCGCTTCCTTGTCCATCAGGTAGTGGCTGACGACGGACGACCAGATGAGGTCGTTGGCGCGGACGGCGGAGAAGAGCGCCTGGAGGTCCTGCGCCGCCATGAAGCCCTTGTGCAGCAGGTGCCGCTCCATGGCGCGGAGCTGCTCGGGCTCGGTAAAGGTCGACCATTGGCCGAGCTGGGCGAAATCGAACATCGTGCCGATGGTGGTGGCGGAGGCGACGCGGTTCCCCTCCCCCTTCGCCGCAAGGTAAGCGAGCGCGATGGCAACGAGCGTGCCGCCCATGCAGAAGCCGAACATGTCGACTTCGCGCTCTCCGGTGGCCTTTTCGATCGCGTCGAGAGCGGCGATGGGACCTTGCTGGATGTAGTCTGCGAGGTCGCGGTCGGCGAGTTCCTGGCCGGGATTGACCCACGAGACGACGAACACGGTGTGGCCCTGCTCCACCAGCCAGCGGATCAGGCTGGATTTCGGCTGAAGATCGAGCAGGTAATATTTGTTCACCAGCGGCGGCACGTAGAGGATCGGGCGCTTCCACACCTCGTCCGTCGCGGGAGCATATTGGATGAGCTCCATCATCTCGTTGCGGTAGACGACGCTTCCCGGAGTGGCGGCGATGTCGACTCCGAGCTCGAATTCGCGCTCCGCCCGCCGCTGGACGATGCCGGGGCTCTCGGCGGCGTCGGCAAGGAGATTGGCCAGGCCGGAGAGGAGCGAGATCGAGCCGGTGTCGATCGCCTTGCGGATCGCCTCGGGATTGGTGAAGGCGAAATTGGCCGGCGAGATGGCGTTCAGATATTGCTGGGTGAAGAATTCGACCCGGGTGCGGGCGCCCTCGTCCAGACCTTCCGCCTCCTCGACCATCTCCAGCGCCCGCTTGGCGGTGAGCAGATAGGCCTGCTTGAGATAGTCGAACACCGGCTCCTCGTTCCAGGCGGGATCGTTGAACCGGCGGTCGCCGCGCTCGGGGGCCGCGACCGGATCGACGGGCTTGCCGGCGGAGCGGGCCGCTGCGGACTGCCACAGCTTCAGCCAGTCGGACGCGGCCTTCTGCTGCGCCTTGATGAGCTCGCCGGGGTGGGTCCACAGATGCGCGGCGAACTCGCCGAAGGCGCGGGCCGGGGCGGCGGCGTCGAAGGGCCGGGGGATCTGGGGATCGAGCGGCCGGGTCGCGGCGCTGGTGGCGAGATGGACGGCGTTTGCGACCACCTTCGACCAGGCTTCGGCGAGGTCGGCCGGGTTGGGCAGGGTTTCGGGAAGCTTGAAGACGGTGGAGGGAGTCTCGGGCATTTTCGTCCTATCGTCATTCCGGCGAAGGCCGGAATCCATGAACACCGCAGTGCGAGACGACGCCCGTCCGTGTTCATGGGTCCCGGGTCAAGCCCGGGACGACGGATCAGAGCGCCATCAGCTCCTCGAGCGCGCCGCAGTCGCGGGGGCTGACGAACAGGAACAGCAGGGCCCGGTCCGGGTTCCGGCTCGCCCAGCCCGCTTCGGGGTCGGCGGGCGTGTCGAAATTCACAGCCGCTGGAGCGGCGAAAGTGTCGAGATCCGCAAAGGCGGTGGCCGTCCGGGAGTCGAACATGAATTTTCTGCCTGTTGGAAAGGATGATTTCCTCTCTCACATCTAGCCGCGGCCAACCATCGGCATTGTGCCGAAACCGTTGTGCATATATTCCCATACCCATGGCCGATTTCGACTGGAACGACGTCCGCGCCTTCCTCGCCGTCGCCCGCAGCGGACGGCTGACTGCGGCGGCGGCGAGGCTCGGGGTCGACCATTCGACCCTGTCGCGCCGGATCGCCGCGCTCGAGCATGCGCTGAGGACCCGCCTCTTCGAACGAAGCCCCTCGGGCTACACCCTCACCGACCAGGGCCGGCGGCTGATGCCGATCGGCGAGGAGATGGAGCGGCTCGCCATCGGAGCCGCCGAAGCGGTCGGCGGAAGCTCGACCTCGGTCGAGGGCATTGTGAGGATCGGCTCGCCCGAAGGTTTCGGAAGCTATTTCCTCGCGCCCCGGATCGGCGGGCTGAAGACGCTCCACCCGCGGCTGACCATCCAGCTCGTCGCCGCGCCGGCCGTGTTCAGCCTCGCCCGCCGCGACGCCGATATCGTCGTCTCGGTCAGCCGGCCCCCGGCCGGAAGGCTCAACGTCGCCAGGCTGATCGACTACGATCTCGGCCTCTACGCCGCCCCCGCCTATCTGCGCGAGGCGCCCGGCATCGCCTCGGCCGAGGACCTCTTCCGGCATCGCTTCGTCAGCTATATCGGCGAATTGCTCCATTTCCCGGAGCTCGACTTCCTCCAGCACGTCGCTCCGGGCGGGACGACGTCGGTGGAGAGCAGCAACCTTGTCGCCCAATTGCGGGCGACCCTGGCCGGCGCGGGCCTGTGCGTTCTTCCGGCCTTCCTCGCGGCGAAGGAGGACGGGCTGGTGCGGGTGCTTCCCGGGGAGATCAGCCTGACCCGCTCGCTTTGGCTGACCGTTCACCAGGACCTTGCCGAACTGGCCCGGGTGCGAGCGGCGGTGCGGTTCATCAAGGACGAGGTCGAAAAGGCGCGGGGGCTGTTCAAGCTGTGACCGTCATCCCGGCGAAAGCCGGGATCTCGGGACGAGAAGTTCGGCGGGCTCCCCGAGGTCCCGGCTTTCGCCGGGATGACGGAGGACTTAACCTAGCTCAAATCGCCTCGCCGGCGGGGCCGTTCATCGAATCGCTTGTCAACTGCACTGGTTGAGTCAGAAGCTGCCGCTACGGGCGAATCGATTGGCCCCGACAGGGAGGGTGAAGATGCGCATTGCGACGATTTGCCTGGCCCTGGCGGCGGCGCTCGTCTCGCCGGGCTGCTCGGGCGGGGAATCGGCCGGCGAGGTCGAGCTCCTCAACGTCTCCTACGATCCGACCCGGGAGCTCTACCGCGACGTCAACGCCGCCTTCGCCCGGCAGTGGCAGCAGAAGACCGGACAGACGATCCGCTTCAACATGAGCCACGGCGGCTCGGGCAAGCAGTCGCGCGCCATCCTCGACGGGCTTCACGCCGACGTCGCGACACTCGCCCTCGCCTACGACATCGACGCGATCAGCCAGCGCCGGCCGGACGTCCTCCCCGCCGGCTGGCAGGCGCGGCTTCCGAGCAACAGCGCGCCCTACACCTCGACCATCGTCTTCCTCGTCCGCAAGGGCAATCCGAAGGGGATAAGGGACTGGGGGGACCTCGTCCGGCCGGGCGTCCAGGTGATCACCCCCAATCCCAAGACCAGCGGCGGAGCGCGCTGGAACTTCCTCGCCGCCTGGGGCTACGGCCTCGGGAGAGGAGGGTCGGAAGCCGCGGCGCGCGACTTCGTCGGCCGGCTCTACCGCAACGTCCCCGTCCTCGACACCGGAGCGCGCGGCTCCACCACCACCTTCGCCGAACGCGGCATAGGCGACGTCCTGATCGCCTGGGAGAATGAGGCCTTCCTCGCCCAGCGCGAGCTCGGCGCCGGCAAGTTCGACCTGGTCACCCCGTCGCTCTCGATCCTCGCCGAGCCGCCGGTCGCCCTGCTGGAGGGCAATGCGAAGCGGCGCGGCACCGCCCAGGTCGCCGAAGCCTATCTGCGCTTCCTCTACACGCCCGAGGCGCAGGAGATCATCGCCCGCCATTATTACCGGCCGCGCGACCCGGCGGTGGCGGCGAGGCATTCGGCGACCTTCCCGCAAGTGGCGATGCTCCAGATCGACAAGGATTTCGGCGGCTGGAACTCGGCCCAGAAGAAATATTTCGACGACGGCGGGATCTTCGACGCCATCTATTCGAGCACCAGGCGCCGATGACGACCGGCTCGCTCGCGCTCGAGGCGGGCATCCCGAAAGGACCCAGGCGCCGCTGGTTCGGCGAGCGCACCGCTTTGCCCGGCTTCGGCCTCACTTTCGGCTTCACTCTGGCCTGGCTGTGCCTGATCGTCCTCATCCCGCTTAGCGCCGTCTTCATCCGGACCGCCGGCATGGGCTGGAGCGAGTTCGTCGCCGTCGCTCTGTCGGAGCGGGCGATGTCCGCCTACAAGGTGAGCTTCGGCACCGCCTTCGCCGCCGCCTGCGTCAACGGAATCTTCGGGCTGCTCATCGCCTGGGTCCTCGTCCGGCACGATTTCCCGGGAAAGAGGATCGTCAGCGCCCTCGTCGACCTGCCCTTCGCCCTGCCTACGGCTGTGGCGGGAATCGCCCTCACCGCGCTCTACGCGGAAAATGGCTGGCTCGGCCAATATCTCGTCCCGCTCGGGATAGACGTCGCCTTCACTCCGCTCGGGATCGTCGTCGCCCTGATCTTCATCGGCCTGCCCTTCGTCGTCCGCTCGGTGGAGCCGGTGCTGGCCGATATCGGGCCGGAGATCGAGGAAGCGGCCCAGTCGCTCGGCGCCAGCCGGCTGCAGACGATGCGGCTGGTCATCCTGCCCGCCATCCTCCCGGCCTGGCTGACCGGCTTCGCCATGGCGCTGGCCCGGGGAGTCGGCGAATATGGTTCGGTCATCTTCATCGCCGGCAACATGCCTTACCGCTCGGAGATCGCGCCTTTGCTGATCGTCACCCAGCTCGAGCAATATGATTATGCCGGGGCGACGGCGATCGCGGCGGTGATGCTGGTCATTTCCTTCGGCCTGCTGTTGCTCATCAACCTCCTTCAGGCCTGGGCCCGAAGCCGGAGCATCGACTGATGTCGACGCGCCCCGCTTCCGAAGGCCGTCTCGGCCGCTACGCGCTGCTCGCGGTCGCCATGGTCTTCCTGGCGCTGTTCCTTCTGCTGCCCCTGATCTCGGTCTTCGTCGAGGCCCTGCGCGGCGGAGTCGGGGTCTATCTGGAAAGCGTCACCCAGCCCGATGCGATCGCGGCGATCAAGCTGACCCTCCTGGTGGCGGCGATCGCGGTGCCGGTGAACGTCGCCTTCGGCCTCGCCGCCGCCTGGGCGGTCGCCAAGTTCGACTTCCCCGGCAAGTCCATCCTCGTCACCTTCATCGACCTGCCCTTCTCGGTATCGCCCGTCGTGTCGGGCCTCATCTACGTCCTCCTGTTCGGAGCGCAGGGCTGGTTCGGGGAGTGGCTCGCGGCGAGGGACATCGACATCATCTTCGCGGTGCCGGGGATCGTGCTCGCGACCATCTTCGTCACCTTCCCCTTCGTCGCCCGCGAGCTGATCCCGCTGATGACCGAGCAGGGCCGGGGCGACGAGGAGGCGGCGGTGTCGCTGGGCGCGAGCGGCTGGCAGGCCTTCTGGCACGTCACCCTGCCCAACATCCGCTGGGGCCTGCTCTACGGGGTGCTGCTGTGCAACGCCCGGGCGATGGGCGAGTTCGGGGCGGTGTCGGTGGTCTCGGGGCACATCCGCGGGCTCACCAACACCATCCCGCTGCACGTGGAGATCCTCTACAACGAGTACCAGTCGGCGGCCGCCTTCGCGGTGGCGTCGCTGCTCACCGGCCTCGCGCTGCTGACGCTGGTCCTGAAGAGCGCCATCGACCGGAAGCGCGTCCCGCGCGACGACGAGCCGACCGTCGAGGAGCCGCTCACGCAGGTGGAGGGGCCCTCGCTGGGAGAGCCGCACTCGCGGGCCAGCCGGGTCCTGCAGCCCGTCGCACCAACGGTCCATTGATTGCGGCTGTACCACCTCCAGTGCCCTGCCCGCGCCCGCGTTGACGGGAGGTGCGCGTCGTCACCCTGGAAGGAGACACACGATCATGGATAGCCAGGAGCGCAGCACCGTCCGGTCGGCCCTCCTGCTGGCCGGAAGCATCCTGTTCATC
>DASWNT010000025.1:0-158248 GCA_036399095.1 Allosphingosinicella sp. | reverse complement strand
GGTGGCCATGCGAGGGAGACTAAAGCCTCGCCCCGCCCCGCGAAAGCTCCGCCCCGCGAAAGCTGTGGACGACTGCTCCTCCCCGGGACGGGGAGGGGGACCATGCGAAGCATGGTGGAAGGGGCCCCGAGCGCCGGCACGGCCGCCGCCGGGAGGAACTATTGCCCCTCCGCGCGTTCCCGCCTTACAGCGCGCGAAACAGGCGGAGAGAGCGATGAGCGAGAGCAACGTCAAATTCTCGGAAGCCGAGGCGCTCGAATTCCATTCGATGGGCCGCCCCGGCAAGATCGAGATCATCGCCTCCAAGCCGATGGCGACCCAGCGCGACCTTAGCCTGGCTTACTCGCCCGGCGTCGCGGTGCCGGTCCGCGCGATCGCCGAGGACCCGGGCAAGGCCTATGACTATACCGCGAAAGGCAATCTCGTCGCGGTGATCTCGAACGGCACCGCCATCCTCGGCCTCGGCAATCTCGGCGCCCTGGCCTCGAAGCCGGTGATGGAAGGCAAGGCGGTCCTCTTCAAACGCTTCGCCGACGTCGATTCGATCGACCTCGAGCTCAAGACCGAGGACGCGCAGCGCTTCATCGACGCGGTCGAGCTGCTCGAGCCGAGCTTCGGCGGCATCAATCTCGAGGACATCGCCGCGCCCGCCTGCTTCATCATCGAGCAGGAATTGAAGGCGCGGATGAACATCCCCGTCTTCCACGACGACCAGCACGGCACCGCGATCATCACCGCCGCCGGCCTGATCAACGCCTGCTACCTCACCGGCCGCGAGCTCAGGGACATACGCGTCGTCGTGAACGGCGCCGGCGCCGCCGCCATCGCCTGCACCGAGCTGATCAAGGCGATGGGTGTGCCGCACGGCAACGTCATCATGTGCGACCGCAAGGGCGTGATCTGGCAGGGCCGGCCCGAAGGCATGGACCAGTGGAAGTCCGCCCATGCCGTTCCGACCGACGCCCGCAACCTCAACGAGGCCCTGGTCGGTGCCGACGTCTTCCTCGGCCTCTCCGCCGCCGGTGCGCTGAAGCCCGAGATGGTGATGCAGATGGCGCCGAGGCCGATCATCTTCGCCATGGCCAATCCCGATCCGGAGATCCTGCCGCCCGACGCCAAGGCCGCTCGGCCGGACGCGATCGTCGCCACCGGCCGCTCCGATTATCCGAACCAGGTCAACAACGTGCTGGGCTTCCCCTTCATCTTCCGCGGCGCGCTCGACGTGCGGGCGACGACCATCAACGACGAGATGAAGATCGCCGCCGCCGAAGCGCTTGCCGCCCTTGCGCGGCAGCAGGTGCCGGAGGAAGTGGCGGCGGCTTATGGCGGGCGGGCGCACAGCTTTGGGCCGGAATATATCATCCCGGCGCCGTTCGATCCGCGGCTGATGGAAGTGGTGCCCGCCGCCGTCGCGCAGGCGGCGATGGATTCGGGCGTGGCGCAGTTTCCGATCGAGGACATGGCGGCGTATCGCAATTCGCTCAAGGCGCGGCTCAACCCGACCACGTCGGTGCTCACCGCCGCCTACGAAGCGGCGCGGGCGAACCCGAAGCGCGTGCTGTTCGCCGAAGGCGACGAGGATGTGGTGCTGCGCGCCGCGATTGCCTTCCGCGACGGCGGCTACGGCGTTCCGGTGCTGGTCGGCCGCGACGACGTGCACGAGCGGCTGCGTGCACTCGGCGCGTCTGATCCCGAAAGCATCGAGGTGCTCAACGCCCGCACCTGCCGCGACAAGCTGCCCCAGATGGTGGAGCATCTTTACCGGCGGCTGCAGCGCAAGGGCTATCTCCACCGCGAGGCCGAGCGGATGATCAACCAGGACCGCAACACCTTCGCGGCGCTGATGATGGCACTTGGGGAAGCGGACGTGCTGATCAGCGGGGTCACCCGGCCTTACGTCCAGGCGCTTCGACAGGTCCGGCGGGTGCTCGATCCGAAGCCGGGCACGACGCCGTTCGGAATCCACATCCTGGTCGGCCAGAGCCACACCATCTTCATGGCCGACACCACGGTGACGGAGCGGCCAACCGCCGAGCAGCTTGCCGAAATCGCGACGCAAACCGCCGGCGTGGCACGTCGGATGGGCCACGAGCCGCGGGTGGCGTTCTTGTCCTACTCCACCTTCGGCAACCCGGAAGGCACGTTCCTGGAAAATGTCCGCGGGGCGGTGCGGCTGCTCGACGAGAGGGGCGGCGCGGACTTCGAATATGAAGGCGAAATGGCGCCCGATGTCGCGCTTAACCCGGCAATGCACCGCGTTTATCCGTTCAGCCGCCTCACCGGCCCGGCCAACGTGCTGGTGATGCCCGGCCTGCAGTCGGCAAGCCTGTCGGCGAAATTGCTCGGCGAACTGGGCGGCGACGCGGTGATCGGGCCGATGCTGGTCGGCATGGCCCAGCCGGTGCAGATCGCGACAATGACGGCAACGGCGTCGGACCTCCTGACGCTGGCAGTTCTCGGCGCCGGGGGCATTGTCCGCTAGGCGCCAAAGATCCTCCCCTTCGAGGGGAGGTGGCAGGCGCAGCCTGACGGAGGGTATCAGCGTACGCGCGGCTCGCCGTAGCGCGGGAAGCCGCAGGCGCGTTTGCGATAACGCACGTGGTGGAGACGCTGATACCCCACCACCGTGCTGCGCATGGTTCCCCTCCCCTTTCAGGGGAGGATCGGGTTAGACCGCCGCGCGGGCCGCTCCCCTTTCAGGGGAGGAATACGGTTAGTTCGGGCCGGTGTTGCCGCCGGTGGGGGCGCTTACGCCGCCGCTGCCGACCGAGCCGATATTGCCGAACAATTCTTCCAGAAAGCTGCGGTCGCGGCCCAGCGTCGGCGTCTTATCGTTGCTTGGCTCGATCGAGGCGACCTGCTCGACACCCCGGCGATCGACCGCGGTGACGTTGCCGGCTTCGTCGAAGCGGACGCGAAGCACCGTCTGCTCGCTCACCTTGGGCTGGTTGAAGGCGAAGTTGCGGGAGTTGCGGGAGACATAATACCAGTCGTTCTGGTTGAACTGGCCGGTAAAGGTCGGGCGGCCGAGCGCCGTTTGCACTGAATCCTTGTTGTCGACGCCAGGCTGGATCGCCGTCACCAACGTTTCGTCGACGAGATAGCCCGAACGCGTCTTGAGCTTGGTGCAGCCCCCCGTCGCCAAAGCGGCTCCGACGGCGGCGATCAGCGCGACCTTGCGTGCATGCCGAACGATCATATTGGAAACTCTCCGTAAAAGCGGCGATGCACAAATGCGTGGCGCCGCGCCCGCCTTGCGGGCAGGGGTATCAGCCACCAATATCCGACAAAAGCTGAACGGCGCAAGTACGCGCCCCTTTCGGAGATGACCCTTTGTCCTTTCTTTCCCGCTTATTCGGCGACCGGGCCGAGCGCCAGACGCTGCGCCCCCTTTACGACGCGGCGGTCCGGCTGGGGCGCGATCCCGCCTGGTACCGGGAGGCCGGGGTGCCCGACACGATGACCGGACGGTTCGACGCGGTGTCTTCCGTTGTCGCGCTGGTCCTGCTTCGGCTGGAAGGGGAAGGCGATGCGGCGCGGCGGGAAACGGTGCTGCTCACCGAATTGTTTATCGACGACATGGACGCGACGCTTCGTCAGGCGGGAACGGGCGACCTGATCGTCGGGAAAAGGGTCGGCAAGCTGATGTCGGCGCTCGGCGGGCGGCTTGGCGCCTATCGCGAGGCGCTGACGGGGGAGGGCGACCTCCACGCTGCGGTGCGCCGCAACATGTTCCGCGAGTCGCCGCCGTCGGACGAGGCGGTGCCGGTGGCGGCCGAGCGGCTTCGGGCGCTCCACGCGCGGCTCGCCGGCGTGTCGCGCGAGCAGCTTCTTGCGGGAGAGTTGTGATGAACGAGTTCAGCCGCACCTTCCGGATCGACACGCTCGGTGCCGGCGTGCGCGAGGTCGAGATCGAGGCGAATGAAGCGGAGCGGGCGGCGCTTGCCGAACGGTTCGCGCTTCCGGAAATCCACGCGCTTTCCGCCACCGCCAGCCTGATCCGCGCCGGCGAGGCGGTCCGCGCAACCGGGCGGGTGACGGCGACCGTGGTACAAAGCTGCGTCGGGACCGGCGAGCCGGTGGAGGAAAAGGTGGCGGAGGATTTCTCCATCGAATTCCGCCCGCACCCGGACGTGGGATCGCCCGACGAGGAGATCGAGCTCAGCGGAAGCGAGCTGGACGTTGTGTTTTACGACGGTGCTGCGGTGGATCTTGGCGACGCGGTGGCCGAGACGGTGTCGCTGGCGCTGAATCCGTTTCCGCGCTCGCCGCAGGCCGAAAAGGCGCTGCGCGAGGCGGGGGTGAAGAGCGAAGAAGACGCGAAGCGGGAGGCGAGCCCGTTTGCGGGGCTTGCGGCGCTTAAGGACAAGCTGGGCGGTTAAAATCGGAGGCCGCCACGCGAGTGAATCGCGTGACGTCAGACGAGTGCACAAGCGCCCGCTGGCCGGCCTTCGTCCTCTCTTGCGCAGCTAGCAATTGCTTCGCAATCGCGTCGCTGCGCGCGGGGGCTTCGGCTTAGAACGGCACGTCGTCGTCGAGGTCGCTGTCGAACGCCGGCGCGGGGCGGGACTGCGGGCGCCCGCCGCCGCTGCCGCCACCGAAGCCGCCGCCACCGCCGCCGCCGCCGAAGCCGCCGCCGCCGCCTTGGCCGTAATCGTCGCCATAGCCGCCACCGCCGCCGCCGGAACCGCCGCCGCCGCCGCGGCTGTCGAGGAGGACGAGCTCGCCGCGGAAACGCTGAAGCACGATCTCCGTGGAATATTTGTCCTGACCGCTATTGTCCTGCCATTTGCGGGTCTGGAGCTGGCCTTCAAGGTACACCTTGGAGCCCTTTTTCAGGTAGGACTTGGCGACCTTGCCGAGATTCTCGTTGAAGATCACCACGCGGTGCCACTCGGTCCGCTCCTGCTTGTTGCCGTCGCGGTCCTTCCAGCTTTCGGACGTGGCGATTCGCAGGTTCACCACTTCGCCGCCATTGTTGAGCGAGCGGCTTTCCGGATCGTCGCCGAGGTTCCCCACCAAAATGACCTTGTTGACGCCCGCCATGCTCTCTCTCCGTTCACGCAATAAGTTGGCGAAGCGATAAGCGAGGCTTGCCGCCCGCGCCACTCAAAATACCGGCTCAGGCGGTGGCGAGGCGCCGTCCTTCGCGCCGGTTGCGGGTAAAGCCAAGCACGAGCAGCACCAGCGTCACCACCTGCGGGCCCACCGTTTCAAGGCTCGGCGTCAGCCCAAGGATCGGCACGCGCGGGAAGCCGGCGAGCGGGGTGACGCCGATCATGCCCGCTTCCTGCAACGCGCCCACACCCTTGCCGGCGAGCACCACCGCAAGGATCGCCATCAGCACCGCGCTGTAGGCGAAGAACTTGGCGATCGGCAGGCGCTTGCTGAAGCGGAACATGGCGATCGCAATCACCGTCAGGCAGACCACGCCCGCCGCGCCGCCAAGGAACAGGCTGCCGACATTTCCTTCCGCCGACAAAGCGGCAAAGAACAAGATGGTCTCGAACACCTCGCGGTAGACGGCGACGAAGGCCAGCACGAACAGGAACCAGGCGGAGCCGCGAGTGAGCGCGGTACCGAGCTTTTCCTTCAGGTAGCGCTGCCACTCGTCGGCCTGCGCCTTGCCGTGCATCCAGATGCCGACGAACAGCAGCACCACGGCGGCGAACAGAGCGCCGAAGCCTTCGGTAAGTTCGCGCCCGGCGCCGCTGATGGTGATGAGGTGGGTGGCCGCCCACCAGGTGGCGACTCCGGCGAGAAGCGCGGTCGCCCAGCCGTAATGGACGGTGCGCACCATCTCCGGCCGCTCCGCCTTGCGCAGGAAAGTGAGCATGGCGACGATGATCAGCAACGCTTCCAAGCCCTCGCGCAGCAGGATGGAGAAAGCCCCGAGGAAAGCGGAAGCGTTGCTTGCCTCGCCGGGCGCAAGCACCCTTTCGGCCTCGCCGAGCAAAGCCTCGACGTCGGCGGCGCGGGCGGCGACCTGATCGGCGGGAAGACCGTTGGCGATTGCGGCGCGAAGCCCGGCCATGGTCGCTTCGACCCGCGCCATCAGCCCGGAATCGCGGGCGTTGAGCACCGGCTCCACCGGCTCGAAGCCGTCCAGGTAGGCGGCAAGGGCATGGCTCTTGGCGGCCGCCGCGTCGCCCGCGCGGTAGGCGGCGACGCTTTGGCGAAGCCGCTCGCGGGCTATCTGCAGGGTGGCGGCGCCGCCCTCCGAACTGCCTGACAGGGCGGACGGATTGGCGCGCAGATAAGCGGTCAGCGCGATCGCCTCGTCTTCGCCGATTTGGGCGGCAAGCGCAGCGGGGGTGATGCCGGTCAAGGCCGTCAGATCAGGAATGCGTTGGCGCAACGACGCGTCCGATTCCCACAGGCGCTTGCCTTCGGCGGCCAGGGCTTCGGGGTAGGCGAAGCGGCCGGAATAGAAAGCCAGCGCCCATTTGTCCTCGGCCGGCAGGTGGCCGAAGCTGCCCATCGCGGTGCCTTCCAGGCCCTGGTCGATCACCTGGTAGAGGCCGAAGACGCTGCGCTCGGCGGCGCGGGCGCGATCGGCAAAGGCGATGGGCGGCGGGTCCATGCCTTCGGACATCGGCGTGCCCGCTTTGCCGTCGAGGCCGTGGCAGCTTGCGCAATTCGTGCGGTACAACGCGGCGCCGCGGGCGAGGTCGGGCGCTGCCTGCGGGGCGAGCGGCACGGGGTAAGCGGTCAGCAATGCGCCGGCGAGGCCGCGGGCGCGCTTGGCGATGTCCTCGGGAGCGGCCTTGGCGGCGATGGCGGCCTCAAGCGCCTGGGCATCGGCGCTAAGCTGCGCCTTGGCCGGCTTGGCGGGGAGCTTGGCCAGGCCCTCGCGCACGGTGGCGGAGAATTCCTCCATCTCCTGATATTCGGCAGGGTTGACCACTTTGCCGCCCTGCACCGCTTCGCGGTAATCGACGGCGATATAGTCGAGCAGCCGCCACGTGGTTTGCACGCTTGCATCCTGCGCGGCGGCGGGCGCTTCAAGGAAAGCGGCGGCGGCGAGCGAGAGGAGCAGCCGGAAGCTGAAAAGCAGGCGAGCGGTCATAAAGAGCTTGGTCCCCATCAGGCTGGTAGGCCTAGCCAAGTTGCGAGTGATTATCAATAAGGCCGAAAGACCGGCTTTCGCGGTGTCGTGAGGCGGTCTTGCGCGGGCGCCGGTAAGCGGCGAAAGGATGGGAATGCCCAACCCCGAAATACCCGCCCTGCGCGAAGCTGCGCTCGTTTCCAAGGCTTGGCCCTATGAGGAAGCGCGCAAGCTGTTGAAGCGCTTCCCTGACGGGCCGCCGAAAGGCGAGATCGTGTTCGAGACCGGCTACGGCCCATCTGGCCTGCCGCACCTCGGCACCTTTCAGGAAGTGGCGCGCACCCTTATGGTCCGCCGCGCGCTCGCCGAGATGGTGGACTGGCCGAGCCGGCTCATTGCGTTCAGCGACGACATGGACGGCATGCGCAAGGTGCCGCCGGGCGTGCCGGAGCAGGAGATGATGCTGAGCCACCTCGACCGGCCGTTGAGCCAGGTGCCGGACCCTTATGGCTGCGGCCACGGCAGCTACGCGGCGCACAACAACAACCTGCTTCGGCAATTCCTGGACGGCTTCGGGTTCGATTACGAATTCCGCTCTTCGTCTGATTGCTACAATGGAGGCGCGTTCGACGAGGCGCTTCGCCAGGTGCTCAGGAAGTATGACGCGATTCAGGACGTCATGCTGCCGACTCTGCGCGAGGAACGGCGGCTGACTTACTCGCCGATTCTTCCGATCAGCCCGGTCAGCGGCAAGGTGCTGCAGGTGCCGGTGGAGGTGGTCGACGCCGAAGCGGGGCTGGTGCGCTACGTCGAGCCGGCGACCGGCGAAAGCGTCGAACAATCGGTGCTGGGCGGCGGCGCCAAGCTCCAATGGAAGGTCGATTGGGCGATGCGCTGGTACGCGCTGGGGGTCGATTACGAGATGGCCGGCAAGGACCTGATCGACAGCGTCATCCAAAGCTCCAAAATCTGCCGGGTTCTCGGCGGGCGGCCGCCGGAAGGGTTCAATTACGAGCTGTTCCTTGACGAGAATGGCGAGAAGATCTCAAAAACAAAGGGCAATGGCGTCACCATCGACGAGTGGCTGACCTATGCGCCGCCGGAGAGCCTGGCGTTCTACATCTACCGGGAGCCGAAAAAGGCGAAGCAGCTTTCGTTCGGCGTGATCCCCAAGGCGGTGGACGAATATTACCAGTTCCTCGCCGCCTACGAGGGGCAGGCGTGGGACAAGCGCTTGGGCAACCCGGTGCACCACGTCCATGCCGGCGACGTGCCCGCGGCGGACATGCCGGTGAGCTTCGCGCTGCTGCTCAACATCGCCAGCCTGCCGGGCGTCGGCGACCGGGAGACGATCTGGAGCTTCCTCAGCCGCTACCGCCCGAATCTTTCCGCCGAGGGCAATCCGGCGCTCGACAAGCTGGTGGGCTTCGCGGTGGCTTACGCGAAGCGCTTCGTTGCGCCCACCTTGCAGCGGCGCAAGCCGACGGCGGAGGAAGCGGCCGCTTTGCGCGAACTCGACGCTCTGCTGGCAAGCGAGGACGGCGCGGGGAGTAACGGCGAAGACCCTGCATCCGTGCTGCAGAACCACATCTACGAGATCGGCAAAGCGCATTACGGCAAGGAGCGGCTGCGCGAATGGTTCGGCGTGTTGTACGAAACATTGCTCGGCAGCGCGCAAGGCCCCCGCATGGGCAGCTTCATCGCGCTTTACGGCGTGGAGAATAGCCGGCGGCTCATCGCCGAGGCTTTGGCGGACTGACACACAACCCGTTCGAAGTTGGTGTTCCCTTTCAGCTCCGTTGCGCCGCAATCCAGTCGTCGATCTTGCGTTCCAGTACCGCAAGCGGCAGTGCGCCGGACATCAGCACTTGTTCGTGAAAGCCGCCGATGTCGAAGCGGGAGCCGAGTGCCTTTTCGGCCCGGGCGCGCAGTTCGCTGATTTTCAATTGGCCGATCTTGTAGGCAAGCGCCTGGCCCGGCATCGCGATGTAGCGCTCGGTTTCCGCCGTGGCGTTGCTTCGGCCGCGCGAGCTGTTGTCGAGGATGTATTGGATCGTCTGGTCGCGGGTCCAGCCCTTGGAATGGATGCCGGTGTCGACCACCAGGCGGATGGCGCGGAACAGCTGCGAATCGAGATAACCGAAATATTGGTAGGGGTCGGTGTAGACGCCGAGCTCGCGCCCCAGCGTCTCGGCGTAGAGGCCCCAGCCTTCGACGAACGCGGTGTTGCCGCCGAAGCGCTGGAAGCTGGGCAGCGCCTCATTCTCCTGCGCCAGGCTGATCTGGAAATGGTGCCCGGGCGCGCCTTCGTGCAGGTAGAGCGTTTCCATGCCAGGGGTGGTCCGCGAGGGCAGGTCATAAGCGTTGAAGTAGAAAATGCCGGGCCGCGACCCGTCGGGCGTGCCGCTATTGTACGAGCCTCGGGCGGCGCCCTTTTCGGTCAGCGCCGGCACCGGGCGGATTTCGAGGCCGGTCTTCGGCAGGGTGCGGAACAGGCGCGGCAGCGTTATCTCGACGCGCTTGCCGATGGCAACATAGCCCTGCTGAAGCGCCTCGCGGCTCGCCGGCTTGAACTTCGGGTCGGTGCGGATGTGCTCGAAGAATTCGCGCAAGGTACCGGTAAAGCCGACCTGGCGCTTCACCGCCTCCATTTCGGCGTGAAGCTTGGCGACATTGTCGAGGCCGATGCGGTGGATCTGGTCGGCGGACAGATCGGTGGTGGTGCTGGCGCGGACGAGGTGGGCGTAGAGCGCCTCGCCGCCGGGCACTGCGCCGAGGCCGACCGTGTCGCGGGAGGCGGGGAGGTATTCGGTCTTCATGAAGCCGCGCATCCGCTCAAGCGCGGGGCGGACGGTGCCGTCGATCTTGAGGCGGTAAGCGGTGCGCAACCGCGCCTGGTCGGCGGCGGGCACGGCTTCGGGGAAGCGGCTGACCGGGCGGAAGAAGGCGCTTCCTTCCACCGAGTCGGCAAGCATGGCATCGAGCTGCTCGACCACGTTGGCGGTGACGATCTTGGGCTGCACCACGCCCGTTTTCATGCCGGTGCGCATTCGTGCGGTCGCCCGGTCAAGCGCCGCGGCGAAGTCGTCCATTCGGGTGAGGCTATTTTCGTAATCGGCAACCGTTTTGAACGGCGCGATGCTTTCGCCGGAGCTGATGTTGGCGAAGAAGGTGTGGATGCCGCCGAAATGGTCGATCGGAAGCGCGGCGCTGACCGCCAGAAGCTCGGGCCGAAGGCCGCGAAGCTCCGTTTCGCGCTGCCAAAGGAATGTGTCGTAGGAGATGCGCTCGCTCGGCGTCAGCGCGGCTCGGTTGATGCGTTTCAGCGCCGCCAGTTCGCGCTCCGCCGCCGCCCGCTCAACCTGATCGTAGCGATCGGAGAACCACTCCGGCAGGTGGGCGCCATAGCCGGGCAGGCCACGCGACAGACCCTCGAGCGGGCTGCGCTTGAGGAGATCGGCATCGCTTTGCGCGAACAAGGCGGCAAGCGCCTGCGACGCGGCGGGCGAGGCGGCTTGCGCGGAGGCGCTGGCGGGCGGCGCGCTTCGGGTGCACCCCGCCAAAGCGAGCGCGGCGGTGGCGGCGAGCAGAAACGGCTTCATACGGTTCATCCCTTTGTGGCGGCGATCCAGTCGTCGATCTTCTTTTCAAGCACCGTCATCGGCAAGGCGCCGGTCATCAGCACCTGGGCGTGGAATTCGCGCGGGTCGAAGCGGCTGCCGAGAGCGTCCTGCGCTTTCTTCTTCAGCCTCTGAATGGTCAGCGCGCCGATCTTGTAGGCAAGCGCCTGGCTCGGAATCGCGATGTAGCGCTCCACCTCGGCAGTGGCGTCGGTGCGGCCCATGTCGCTGTTGGCGAGCATGTAATCGATCGCCTGTTCGCGGGTCCAACCCTTGGCGTGGATGCCGCTGTCCACCACCAGGCGCATGGCGCGCAGCATTTCGTCCGACAGGGTGCCGAAGCGCTGATAGGGGTCGTCGAACAGGCCCATTTCGTAGCCCAATGTCTCCGAATAGAGCGCCCAGCCTTCCACGTAGGCCGTGTTGCCGCCGAAGCGCATGAAAGCGGGAAGCGCTTCATTTTCCTGGGCGAGGCTGATCTGGAAATGGTGCCCCGGCGCGCCTTCGTGGAGGTAGAGGGTGGTGATCCCGGGCGTGGTACGGGAGGGGAGGTCGTAGGCGTTGAAGTAGAAGATACCCGGGCGCGAACCGTCGGGCGTGCCGGATTGGTAGCTTCCGCCCGCTTCGAACTTTTCGCGGAATTCCTCATAGGGCCGGATTTCCAGCGGCGCCTTGGGGATGGTGGAGAATTGGCTGGGGATCTTCGCGTCCACCTTTTTGCCGATGTCGTAGTAGCGCTGGGTCAGCGACTCGCGCGACTTCTCCTTGAACTTGGGGTCGGTGCGCAGGTGATCGAAGAATTGGGCAAGCGTGCCTTTGAAGCCGACCTGCGTCTTGATCTCCTCCATGCCCTTCTTGATCCGGGCCACTTCGCTCAAGCCCAAATTGTGGACATAATCGGGCTCGAGCGGCAGCGTCGTCGTCTGCTCGATCAGCGTGCGATAGAGGCCGAGGCCGCCCTTCATGTGCACCAGGCCGGCGCCTTCGCGCGCGACGGGCAGATATTCGTTCTTCAGGAAGTCGCGAAGCCGGGTCAGCGCCGGGTAGAGCTGCCCGGTGATCGCCGTGCGATATTCCCCCGTAAGGCGGGTGCGCTCGGCGGCGGGCACCGCGTCGGGGAACTGGCCGACAGGGCCGAAGTAGGAGGATTCCTCCGGCTTCTGCTTCAGTTGGGTGTCGAGCTGATCGATCATGTTGCGGACGGTGAGCTTGGTCTCGACCACCCCGCTCGCCATGCCTTCGCGGAAACGGCCGATCGCGCGGTCGATATAGGTCACGAACTCGCCGTGGCGCTTCAGGTTGTTGTCGTAATCCTCCACCGTCTTGAACGGCGCCGCGCCCTTGCCGCTGGCGAAGGTCGGGTAGAAAGTGTGGAAGCCGAAGAAGTGGTTCATCGGGCGGACCACCGTCAGCGCCATATATTCGGGGGAAAGCGCCTCCAGACCCTGCTCGGTCTGGGTCTTGAAGACGTCGTAGGCGATCTTGTCGGTGGGGTTGAGCTTGGCGCGGTCGATCCGCTTGAGCGCGGCGAGATCGGCTTCGCCGGCGGCCCGTTCGGCATCGAAATATTCGTCGGAGATGAAGTCGCCGAATCGGTCAGCGTAGCGCATGTCGCCGCGGAACAGGGCGTTCAGCGGATTCCGCTTCAGCCCGGCTTCGTCGCTTTCGCGAAACAGCGCGGCGAGGCGGGCGCCTTCGTCCTGAGCGGGTGCGGCGGCCGGCGCGGCGGGGGCCTCGGCGGTCGTGACGACATTTGTGTCGCCGGTCGAGGTGCAGGCGGACAAAGCGAGTGCGGACGAGGCGGCAAGCAGGATGCGGTTCATCGGTGATCCCCCGGGAAGATGGCAGGGGCAACGTAGCGGCGCCACCGGCGGCGGCGCAAGGCGAATGCCCTGCACCGCTTTTGCTTATCGTAGGGCCGCTTGGATGAAGCCTCGGCTCAAGTGCCGGTCGGTTTCACCCCATGCTGCGCCCACCAGCCCCAATCGCGCTCGCGATACCATTTGGTGATCACATACTTCGTGCCCGCTTCCACGGGCATTCCGGTGTGGAGGGAATAAGTGTTCGGCTCGCCGAATTCGTCGAGGTTGTTCCAAAGGAGGAGGTTGCCCGTGCGCGGGGTGACGCGGACGTTGGCCTTGGGAAAGAAGGTCTGCCCGCCGCTTTCCGGCTCGTTCAGGAATACCATCGCCGTCCAAGTGCGCTGGCCGCCGCTTTTCTCCTGCTCCGGCCAATAAGGTTCGGACTTGTAGAAGAAATCATGGTGCGGCTTGAACTGCTGGCCGACCGCGTAGCGCTGGCCCTGGATCGTCTCGCCCTGCGTCGGGGGAATACCGGTCAGCGCGTTGATCTTGGTTTCCACCACCTGGTTGATCCGGTCCGTGAGGCGCAGGTTGCAGCTTTCGCTGGTGCGAAATTCCGGATCGGCGGTGGGGGCGAGGAGGCCGGAGGGGACGCGATCCTGGTCGATCTTCTCGATCACCTGATCGCATTCCGGCTTGGTCAGGAAATCGCGCACCACGAAGATGTCGAGGCCCTGCGCCGGGATCTGCATGGCATTCGGGGTTCGCTTCAGCCGGTCCTTGACCCAGGCGCCGATCTGCATCCGGTAGATCGCGCCGGGATCGCCAACCTTGCTGCTCACTGGATCGTCCTCCCGCGCACCATCACGAAGTCCACTTTCTCGAGCGCCCGCACGTCGCGCAGCGGATCGCCGGAGACGGCGATGATGTCGGCCGAATAGCCCGGGGCGATGCGGCCGACCTCGTTCTCAAGGCCGAGCAGCTTCGCCGCCGCGGTGGTTGCGGACGCGATTGCTTCCGACGGCGTCATGCCGGCATGCTGGACGAGCAATGCGAACTCCTCGGCGTTGCGGCCATGTTCGTAGACGGCCGAGTCGGTGCCGAACACCACGGGCACGCCGGCGGCGCGGGCGGCGCGGGCGGCCTTGCCGACCTCGCTCAGGGTTTCGCGCACCTTGGCTTCGACCTGCGGGGTGAAGACGCCCTTGCCGAGCCGTTCGCGGATGCCGGTGAAGGCCATCAAGGTCGGTACCAGAGCGGAGCCGTTGGCCTTCATCACCTGGATCGCGCCGGTGTCGGCAAAGGTGCCGTGCTCGATCGAATCCACCCCGGCGCGCGCCGCGGCCTCGATGCCGCGGGCGGAGTGGGCGTGGGCGGCAACCTTCAGGCCAAGGCTGTGCCCTGTGTCGACGATCGCCTTCATTTCGGCGTCGGTAAAATGCTGACCGAGGCCGCGCGCCTGCTGCGAGAGGACGCCGCCGGTTGCGGTAAACTTGATCACGTCGGCGCCGGCGCGGGAGAATTCGCGGACCCGGGCGGCGCAGGCTTCCGCGCCGGTGCAGGTGTTGTCCGCGCCGAGCACCGCGACGACATCAGGGCGGAAACCGGACACGTCGCCATGGCCGCCGATGATCGAGATTGCCGGGCCGGAGGAAAGGATGCGCGGGCCGGGTATGCGGCCTTCGGCGGTGGCGCGGCGGAGCGCGAAGCCGACCTGCGGCGGCGAGCCCAAGTCGCGCACGGTGGTGAAGCCGGCGCGGGCGGTGATCAGGGCGTTCTGGGCGCCGATCAGCGTCACCCACTCCTCCGTCATCACCGCTTCGTCGCGATAATCGCCGCCGGGTTCGCCGGAGATGTGGACGTGGGTGTCGATCAGGCCGGGGAGCACCGTCTTGGTCGAGAGGTCCACCAGCCGCGCGCCGGCGCGCGGTGGGGTGAGGCCGCTTGCGACCGAGACGATGCGGCCATTGTCGATGGTGATGGTGGAGGGGCCGGCGGCGGGCCGCGATGCGTCGGCGATCAGCCGGCCGGCATGAACGACTACGACTTCAGCCGCAGCGGGCGCTGTGAAAGCGAGGGAGGCGAGTAGAGCAAGAAAGCGAGCGCGCATCGGCGGGTCCCCTGGAAAAAGCACCCCGACCATGCTTCGCCGCGCCCGCCCCTGGCAAGAGAAAAGCCCGGACCGCTTGCGCGCTCCGGGCTCTCTCAATTCTAGCCTCCGGTGGAAGGCAGCGTCGAAACCTGCCCCGCAGGTTCGTTGAGCTGCCTTACCAGAAGAAGTCGTAGATCACGTCCACCACTTCGCCGGTGTAGGTGTCGACCAGCAGGACGTCGTCATAATAACGAACCCAGCGGGTGCCCGGATAAGCCGGCGGCAGGCGGTACTGCCACGGATCGCTCAGCCAATAGCGGTCGGAAAAGAACAGCGACCCAAGCGAGAAGCCGATCGAGATGCGGCTGTAGCTGTGGTTGCGGTAGGGCGAGTAATAGCGACCGCTGCGGAACAGGTTGCGGTTGGCATAACGGTAACGCTGCCAATCGTAGCGATTGTCCTGCCGCCAGTTGCGGTCCCAGCGGCGCTCGGCGCGGCGGTCCTGGCGGTAATCGCGGCGGTCCTCGCGGCGCTCGACGCGGTCTTCACGCCGGTCCTGGCGGTAGTCGCGCCGATCCTCGCGGCGTTCGACCCGATCCTCGCGGCGCTCGGCGCGCTGGAAGGTGCGGGTCGGCTGGTCGCGAAGCTGCGCCTCGAACGCTGCCTGGCGCTCGGCGCGGTTCTGCTCGCGGCCGGCACGGTCGCCCTGCACCTGCGTGTCGGCGCGCTGCTGACGGAAGGTTTCCCGCTGCTGCTGGCGCTGCTCGCGAACCGGATTGGCCTGCGTTTCGCGACGCTCGGCGCGCTCGGCCTGACGCTCGGCGCGCTGCGCCTGCCGCTCCGCGCGCTGCGGTGCCGCGGCCTGTTGCGGCTGCTGGGCGGCGCGCTGTTCGCGGGCCTCCCGAACGATTTGGCGGAATTCCTCCCGCCCCCCCTGACGCTCGGCGCGCGCTTCGCCGCGCTGGCCGCGGCCGCCGCGGTCCTGAGCAAAAGCCGGGCTGATGCCCGAGCCCACGGTTGCGGCCATCAAAACAACGTAAAAAGCCTTACGCATGTGAACACTCCTAGTCCCGGCGCGTCCTTGGATGACCGCCTCGCTGATGAGATGGTATGTGCCCTCCGGAGGATGAGCCGTTGCTGAACCGGAACGGAGGCGTCCGTTCAGCTAAGTGCTAGGCAATAGTTCCCGTTCGTCCCGAGCGAAGTCGAGGGGCGTTTGGCACTGACTCATCTGTGCGCCCCTCGACTTCGCTCAGGACGAACGAGGGAGGGCTAGTTGCCGGGGCGATTCTTTTCGACACGAAAGGCGGGTACTTCGCGCGCCGCGTCGGCGGGGTCGATGCCGGGCGGCGGGGCGGCGGAAATCTGTTCTTCGCCGTTCTTGACCCGGCCGGCGCGGCGGATCGCTTCGCGAAGGCGTGGATAGGTGCCGCAGCGGCAGATGTTGGTGATTGCCGAGTCGATTTCTTCATCGGTCGGCGCGGGGTTGCGGTCAACGAGGGCCGCCGCCGCCATGATCAGGCCGGACTGGCAATAGCCGCATTGCGGCACCGATTCGGCAACCCAGGCCTGCTGCACGGGGTGCGATCGGTCGCGCGACAAGGCTTCGATGGTGGTCACGAAGCTCCCCTCCAGCCGCCCGATCGGCACCTGGCACGAACGGAGCGCGCGCCCGTCGACGTGAACGGTGCAGGCGCCGCAATGGCCGGTGCCGCAGCCATATTTGGTGCCGGTCAGGTTGGACGCGTCGCGCAGCGCCCAAAGCAGGGGCGTCTCCGGATCGAGCCGGTAGTGGATAGGCTGGCCGTTCACCGTTAAGCGCGTCATCGCCGAAGCATAGAGGGAGGGACGCCGCGATGGAAAGCCAGAGGATCGACGTGACGCGCGACGGCGGCGTTGCCCATGTTGAAATGATCCGTGCGGACAAGTTCAACGCCATGGACCACGCGATGTTCGAAGCGCTAGGCGAGACGTTTCGAGCGCTTGGCGCCGATCCGTCGGTGCGCTGCATATTGCTGTCCGGACGGGGGCGGCACTTCACTGCCGGGCTGGACCTTCAATATGCCGCGAGCCAGTTTCCGCCGGCGTCCGATCCCGGCCGCGCCGCCGAATCGCGGTTGCGGCATATCAAATGGCTACAGGACAGCTTCAGCGCGGTGGAGGAAGCGCGGCCGCCGGTGATTGCCGCGATCCACGGCGGCTGCATCGGCGCGGGCGTCGATCTGGCGAGCGCCTGCGACCTGCGAATCGCATCGGCCGATGCTTTTTTCCAGGTGGCCGAAGTGGATGTGGCGATCACCGCCGATCTCGGCACGCTGCAGCGCCTCACCCACCTCATCCCCGAAGGGGTGGTGCGCGAGCTTGCGTATACCGGCCGGCGAATGGACGCGGAGGAAGCGCGGCGGCTTTGCCTGATCAACCAGGTGGCGGCGGACCGGGAGGCGGCGATTGCCGCCGGGCTGGAGCTTGCCCGCACCATTGCCGCCAAGTCGCCGCTTGCGGTGGCGGGCGCGAAGATGAGCCTCAACTACAGCCGCGGCCGGACGGTGGAGGAGGGGCTTCGCCACGTCGCCTTGTGGAATGCAGGCACCCTGGTCAGCGCCGACCTCACCGCCGCCATTCAGGCGCGCTTGTCGAAAAGCACGCCGGACTTCGGAGACCTCGATTCGTGAGACACCTTCTGGCGCTGCTCGCCGCGGCGCAAGCGCACGGCTACCGCTTCACCACCATTACCCCAGAGACCCACCGCCGGGTGCTCGCCCGCCGCAATGGCGAAGCCGCGAAGGACCTGCGCGACATATTCGGCTGGAGCATGCCGTTCCGCCGCGACCTGCTGCCCGGCGATCTGTGGGCGCCGCTTCAGGCCGCAGGCATGGTTGAGGAAGCGGATGGGGGGCTTTGGCACAGCCGGCTTCGAATCTCCTCGGCGGCGGACACGTTGTTCCTTCATTCCGCTTTCCCGACCGACGCGCCCGATTCGGTGTTCTTCGGTCCGGACAGCTATCGCTTCGTCGCCTTCCTTGAGGCGGAGCTGCCGGCGCTCGGGCCGCGCAAGCGCCTCGTCGACATCGGCAGCGGCAGCGGGGTGGGCGCAATCGCGGCGGCACGGCTGTTGCCGGGCACGGCGCTGACGCTGGCCGACATCAACCCCCTCGCGCTGCGCCTCGCCGGCGCCAATGCCGAACATGCCGGGCTCCGCGCGGAAACGGCCGAATCGGCGGGGCTGGACGGCGTGTCGGGCGATTTCGACCTGGCGATCGCCAACCCGCCGTTCGTGATGGACGAAGGCGGGCGAACCTACCGCGACGGCGGCGACCTGCACGGCCTTCGCCTGTCGCTCGATTGGGCGGAAGCGGCAATGCGGCGGCTCCCCTCGGGCGGCGCGATGCTGCTTTATACGGGAAGCGCCATTGTAGCGGGCCGGGACGTTTTCGAGGAAGCGCTTGAGCGAAGCGCCCAGTCTCTCGGCTGCACCCTGCGCTACGCCGAACTCGATCCCGACATCTTCGGCGAACTCCTCGAAGAACCCGCCTATCGCGACGTCGAGCGGATCGCCGCCGTGGCGGCCGTGCTCGTGAAGGGTTGAAAGCGCCGCCTCCCTTTGCTATCGGCCCTGCCCGACGCAACGAGACGTGTCTCGAGGCGACCTTCTTTATGCTATCATTGGTTTTTCCACGGCCGGCCGGCGCGGCTGCCGGTTGAAGCCCTTTCGGAGAGTGACGACCTTTTATGCAAATCCTCGTTCGCGACAACAACGTCGACCAGGCGCTGCGCGCCCTTAAGAAGAAGCTGCAGCGTGAAGGCGTGTACCGCGAAATGAAGCTTCGCCGTCACTACGAAAAGCCGTCCGAGAAGCGCGCCCGCGAGCGTGCGGCGGCGATTCGCCGGGCCCGCAAGCTTGAGCGCAAGCGCGCCGAGCGCGACGGCGGCACCGCCGCCGGCCGGTAAGCTTCACGCTTCACCAGACTGTTTCCTCGAGGGGCGGCGATGTGTATCGCCGCCTTTCGTTTATCCGGGAGTGCTCCTCGCCATGTCCGTTACCGCCGTTCCGCTCCGCCCGGTGAAAAAGGGTTCGGTCCTGAAGCTGTGGATCGGCCTTGCGCTCCTCGCCCTCGCCGGTGCCGCCGCCGCATGGATCGGCACGCGCGGCCAGGTGTGGACCACCACCCAGTCCGGCCTCCAGTTCCGCACGATTGTTGAAGGCGAAGGCGCGCACCCGACGGAAGCGGACATCGCCTTTGTGACCTACACCGGCCGTTTGGCCTCGACGGGCGAAGTGTTCGACTCCAACGAAGGCCAGCAGCCGGCGCCGTTTCCCGTGGCGGAGGGCGCAACCATCAAGGGTTTCTCCGAAGGGCTGAAGCTGATGAAGAAGGGCGGCACCTACCGCCTCCGGATCCCACCGGCGCTTGGCTATGAAGACAAGGACATGGGCCGCATTCCGCCCAATTCCACGCTCGATTTCGAGGTCAAGGTGCTTGAAGTGATGCCGGAAGCGCAGCTTCGCCAGATCATGATGCAGCAGCAGATGCAGCAGCAAATGATGCAAGGCGGCGCGGAAGGCGCCCCGGGCGGCCCACCGCCGGGCGGCGAAGGTCCTCCGCAGGGCGCTCCGCAGGGACGGTAAGCTCCAAATCCTCCCCTTCGAGGGGAGGTGGCAGGCGCAGCCTGAAGGTGGGGTGTCAGCGTCTCCGTTAGCGCGGCGTTGCTCGCATAGGCTGATACCCCTCCACCACCGCCTGGCGGCGGCGGTCCCCCTCCCCTTTTTTGGGGGAGGACTTAAGTGGCTTTCTTTCGAACCGCTTCGGAGCCGGAAACTTCCGGCTCGCCGCCATTATCCTCCACCGATTTGCGCTCAAGCGCCGTCTTGATCATCGCGACGATCGGGTCGGCAAGGGCCAAGCCCATCAGCCCGAACAGGGCGCCGAACAGGAGCTGGGCGCCGAGCACCAGGGCCGGCGCCAGGTCTACCGTTTTTCGGGCGACGTAGGGTACGATGAGGTAACCGTCGACGATCTGCACCACCACGTAAACGCCGATCGCCCAAAGCCCCTCGTTGAAGCCGACGGAGAAGCCGGCAAGCACGATCAGCACGCCAGACACGATCGCGCCGATGTTGGGAATGAAGGCGAGGAGGCCGGTAAGAATGCCGAGCACCGCCGCCATCGGCACGCCGCCGATCACCAGCAATATCCAGGTACCGATGCCTTCCACCGCCATGCCGATCAGCCGCCCGGCCATCAGCCGGCGCATGGTGAAGCCCATGTCCGACGCCGTGCGGTAGAAGCGATCGCGGCTCCCCATCGGCAGCATCCAGGCGAAGCCGCGCTCGTAAAGGCGCGGCTCGACGGCGATGAAGATGCCGATCACCAGGATCATGACGAAGCTGGTCAGTGCCCCCAGCGCGCTGGAGACGGCCGTGCCGAGGCGCCCGAGCGAGCCCATCAGCTGGCCGGACAGCTTGTCGAGCTGGGCGCCGCCCTGGACGATGCCCATTTCGTTGCCCCAGGCGAGCAGCTTGTTGACCTGGCCGGTGACGGTTTCGCGAAGCCGCTCGGCCTCGCCCGCGAGCGTGGTGCCAGCGAAGTAGAAGACCCAGATCAGAAAGGCGACGCTTGCGATCGTGACGATGGCCAGCCGCCAGCCGCGGCCGATCGGAAGCACCCGGCCCAGCAAGCGCGTGCCGCCGTCGAGCATGGAAGCGAGCACGATGCCGGCGAAGATCAGCAGCAGCGGCTGGGCAAGGTAGATGACGGCCAGAATGGCGAGCGCCAGGCCGAACCAGACGCTTGCCCGCTTCAGTTCCTGGCGGATCAGCGGATCGCGAAGTTCGGCTGGGCCCGGCTGCTCGACATGGCGGCCGCCGGGCGCTTCGTTCACTTGGCGGCGCCCGCTGCCGGCGCTGTGTCCGGCCGAAGCGAATCGCCGGCGCGGCCGCCGCGAAGCGCGGTGAACCAGCTGATCGGGTTGAAATATTGCGAGGTGCCGTCGAGCGAAAAGGTGATGAACTCGGCCCGGCCGCCGATATTCTCCCACGGCACCGGCCCGCCGAGGCCCTGCGCCGCGCCCGCATCCACGCGGCTGTCGGCGGATTGATCGCGGTTGTCGCCCATCAGGAACACTTCGCCTTCGGGCACGGTGATCTTCGGGTAATCGTCGACGGCCGTGTAGCCCAAGTCCACCGTGTCGTAGGTCCGGCCGTTGGGCAGGGTTTCGCGGAACAGCGGCAGCTCGCAATAATCCTGGCCGTCGCTTCCGGAGACCCGGCGGGCGGAGAGGGCGCCGTCGCAAGGGGCGTTGAGATCGACCGGCACGCGCGCCGGCGCAACGCGTTCGCGCTTTATCGCGTGGCCGTTGATGAACAACTGACCGGCGACCATCTCGATCGTGTCGCCGGGAAGGCCGATGACCCGCTTGATATAATCGGTGTTCCGGTCGCGCGGGGTGAGGATGACGATATCCCCGCGCTCCGGCATGCTTCCGAACAAACGGCCTTCGGTGCGCGGAAAGATGTGAAAGCTCGGGCTTACCCACGACCAGCCGTAGGGATATTTGCTCACCACCAGCCGGTCGCCTTCCAGAAGGATCGGCATCATCGATTCCGAGGGAATGTAGAAGGGCTTGGCGATGAAGCTGTGGATGCCGAGCACGGCAAGCACCAGCCAGAAGATGGCTTTCAGCTCGCCCCACCAGTCAGTGCCCTTTTTCTCGGGCGTTGCGGCGGGAGCGGCGGGGGGTGTTGCTTCGGTCATGGTATTTGGGCTGGTCACCCGTCGCTCCTGGCTGCGGGAATGGCGGAAATGATCACGAATGCCTGAGCGAATGGGTGATCGTCCGTCATCGTTAAATGTATCTGCGGGAAGTGGCCCGGCGGGATCAAGGCGTCAAGCCTCGCCTTCGCGCCGCCGGTCAGCTCCAGCGTCGGCGCGCCCGAGGGTGCATTGACCACCCCGATATCCTTCATGAACACGCCGCGCTTGAAACCGGTGCCCACCGCCTTGGAGAATGCCTCCTTGGCGGCGAAGCGCTTGGCGTAGGTTCCGGCGCGGGTGAAGGGACGCCCTTCCGCCTTGCGCCGCTCGGTTTCGGTGAACACCCGGTTGGTGAAGCGCTCCCCGAAGCGGTTCAGCGAATTCTGGATCCGCTCGATGTTGCAGAGATCGGAGCCGATGCCGATGATCATGACGCCTCCAT
Source organism: Allosphingosinicella sp. (assembly GCA_036399095.1). Taxonomy (GTDB): domain Bacteria; phylum Pseudomonadota; class Alphaproteobacteria; order Sphingomonadales; family Sphingomonadaceae; genus Allosphingosinicella. The sequence goes on along the minus strand of DASWNT010000025.1, from coordinate 136,492 downwards.
CAGGGCGTCGCCCCAGGCGAAGGCTGGGGTCCATGCCGACCCCGAGCAATGCACCGCGGCAGCACGGATGCCAGCCTTCGCTGGCATGACGTGACAACACTTCACCCTCGAGCCTCGTCCATCAGCGCCCGCATTCGCCGGATACTCTCGCCGAGGCCGGAGAAGATCGCCTCCCCCACCAGGAAGTGGCCGATGTTGAGCTCCTTGATCTGCGGGATGGCGGCGACCGGCACGACATTGTCGAAGGTCAGGCCATGCCCGGCATGCGGCTCGATGCCGTTCTTGGTGGCAAGCGCGGCGGCGTCGGCGATGCGGCGGAGCTCGGTTGCTCGGACTTCGCCGTCCAGGTGGGCATAGAGGCCGGTGTGGAATTCGACCACCGGCGCGCGAAGGCGGATGGCGGCGTCGATCTGCCGCGGGTCCGGTTCGATGAACAGGCTCACGCGGATACCCGCATCGTTGAGCCGGGCGATATACGGCGCCAGGTGATTATTCTGCCCGGCGGCGTCGAGACCCCCTTCGGTGGTCCGCTCCTCGCGCTTTTCGGGAACGATGCAGACGGCGTGCGGCCGATGGCGGAGCGCGATCTCCAGCATCTCGGACGTGGCCGCCATTTCCAGGTTCAGCGGGACCTGGAGATGCTCCATCAAAGCGGCGATGTCCTCGTCGCGGATGTGGCGGCGGTCTTCGCGCAGGTGCGCGGTGATGCCGTCGGCGCCGGCCTCGGCGGCCGCGAAGGCGGCGCGCACCGGATCGGGATGGTCGCCGCCCCGCGCGTTGCGAATGGTGGCGACGTGGTCGATATTGACCCCAAGGCGAAGCGGGGCGCTCAAGCCGCCTTCCTGCTGCCGGGCTTTTCAACGGGGATCGCGGCAAGCTCCGGCGGCACGGCGGCGGGTTCGTAGGTCGGAACGTCGATGCTGATCAGCGGAAAGAAGGGCACTCCGAGTTCGGCAAGGCCGTTGGAGCGATCAACCAGGGCCGCTGCCGCAATTACCCGGCCGCCGGCAGCTTCAACCGCCTTCATCGCCTCACGGGAGCTCAAGCCGGTGGTGACCACGTCCTCGACAAGGAGCACCTTTTGCCCCTTCTCCAGCCGGAAGCCGCGGCGAAGCTCGAACGTGCCGGTCGGCCGTTCCAGGAAAATCGCCTCAAGACCGAGCGAGCGGCCGATTTCGTGGCCGATCAGGATGCCGCCCATTGCCGGCGAGACCACCATCGAAATCTGCGCCTTGATCTCCAGCGGCAGGGTCCGCGCAAGCGCAGAGGCAAGCCGCGATGCGCGGGACGGGTCCATCAGCACCCGGGCGCATTGCAGGTAGCGGGAGCTGTGCAGGCCGGAAGACAGAACGAAATGCCCCTCGAGCAGGGCGTCGGCGACGCGGAATTCGTGCAAAATCTCGTCCTGCGTCATGCTGGCGCCGCTCCTATAGGCCGGGGGCGTTGAATAAGGCGGGACCGCCCCTCCATCAACCCGCGCCAAGAGCCTTGAGGCGCGAGAGGCTCCTCCCTATAAGGCGCCGAAATTCGACGCCTCGGCTCACGAATCCGTCCCGCTCCGTTCGGAGGCACACAGGGGTTTAAATGAAGACGTTTCTTAAGCTTTTCGCCGTCGCCGCGGCCTTCGGCATGGCCCCGGCCGCTTTCGCCCAGCAGGCGGCGCCGGAAGCCAAAGCGGCCGCGCCCGCAACCCCGCAGCCGGTTGTCGCTCCCCCGACTTTGCCGGGCAGCCAGGCGCCGCGCGACGCGATCAGCGCCGCGAGCCAGGCCTCTCCCGCCCAGCCTGAAGAGGTTTCCGGTGCCGAAACGGGCAAGGAAGCCCCTTCCAGCGCGTCCGTGCTGAGCAGCTCGCTTGCCCGCACCGCGCCGAACGCCACCGTTGGTCAGCCGGTCGAAGACAAATGGGGCTTTCAGCCGCAGGTCACGCCGATCGGTCAGGAAGCCGCCTGGTTCCACAACGCGATCCTGATGCCGCTGATCACCATCATTTCGGTGTTCGTGCTGCTTCTCCTCCTCTACGTTGTGGTCCGCTTCCGCCGCAGCGCCAATCCGACGCCGTCGCGCACGACCCACCACACGCTGCTCGAAGTTGCCTGGACGCTCGTTCCGGTGCTCATTCTGGTCGCGATCGCGGTTCCGTCGATCCGGCTGCTCGCCCACCAATATTCGCCGCCAAAGGCCGATCTCACCATCAAGGTGACGGGCAACCAATGGTATTGGACCTACAACTATCCTGACCATGGCGATTTCGAGATCATCTCGAACATGCTGTCCGAAGACGAAGCCAAGCGTCGCGGCGAGCCGCGGCTGCTCGCCGTGGACGAGCGGGTGGTGGTGCCGGTGGGCGCAACCGTGAAGCTGATCGTCACGTCCGCCGACGTCATCCACAGCTGGGGCATTCCGGCTTTCTGGGTGAAGATGGACGCCGTTCCGGGCCGCCTCAACGAGACCTGGTTCAAGACCGATCGTCCGGGTGTCTATTACGGCCAGTGCTTCGAGCTTTGCGGCGCCCGCCACGCTTATATGCCGATCGCGGTTGAAGTGGTGCCGCAGGCGCAGTTCGCCGCCTGGGTCGCTTCAAAGGGCGGCACCATGCCCGGTTCGCCGCAGATGAAGTCGGGCGACGAAACCGCAACGTCGCCGATCACCAATCCGGGCGCGGCCGCCGGCCAGCCTCCCGTGGGCACCGGCCCGACGCCGACCGGCGGCGCTTCGGGCGCCACCGAAACCACGCCCACCCCGACCAACATCACGCCTGGAACGGCCACACCGGCGGTTTCCTCGCAAGGCGCAGCCGAATCCAGACGCGGAAGCAATTAAGATGACCGATACCACTGCCAACGCCGCTCATTTTCATGCCCATGACGGGCATGACACGCACCATGATGCCGATCATAAGCCCGGCTTCTTTGCGCGCTGGTTCATGTCCACCAACCACAAGGACATCGGCACGCTGTATCTGATCTTCGCGATCATCGCGGGCATCATCGGCGGCACCATTTCGGGCATCATGCGCGCCGAGCTCGCCTCGCCGGGCATGGACATCCTTCCCGGCCTGAACGGCGGCGATCTCGATGCCGCCAACCATATGTGGAACGTCCTGATCACCGCTCACGGTTTGATCATGGTGTTCTTCATGGTCATGCCGGCCATGATCGGCGGCTTCGGCAATTGGTTCGTTCCGATCATGATCGGCGCGCCGGACATGGCCTTCCCGCGCATGAACAATGTCAGCTTCTGGCTGATCGTTCCCGCCTTTATCCTGCTCCTCGGTTCGGCTTTCGTGCCGGGCGGAACGGGCAACGGTGCCGGCATCGGCTGGACGGCCTATGCGCCGCTTTCCACGTCCGGCGCTTCGGGGCCGGCGGTGGATATGGCGATCTTCTCGCTCCACCTTGCGGGTGCGTCGTCGATCCTGGGCGCGATCAATTTCATCACCACCATCTTCAACATGCGCGCGCCGGGCATGACCCTGCACAAAATGCCGTTGTTCGTGTGGTCGGTGCTGGTCACCGCCTTTCTTCTCCTTCTCTCGCTCCCGGTTCTCGCCGGCGCTATCACCATGCTGCTCACCGACCGCAATTTTGGCACGTCCTTCTTTGACGCGTCGGGCGGCGGGGACCCGATCCTGTATCAGCACCTTTTCTGGTTCTTCGGTCACCCCGAAGTGTACATCATGATCCTGCCGGGCTTCGGCATCGTCAGCCAGATCGTTGCGACCTTCAGCCGCAAGCCGGTTTTCGGCTACCTCGGCATGGCCTATGCCATGGTCGCCATCGGCGTGATCGGCTTCGTTGTGTGGGCCCACCACATGTTCACCGTCGGCATGGACGTGAACACCAAGATGTACTTCACCGCGGCAACCATGGTCATCGCGGTACCGACCGGCATCAAGATCTTCTCGTGGATTGCGACGATGTGGGGCGGCTCCTTGTCGTTCCAAACGCCGATGATGTGGGCCCTGGGCTTTATCTTCATGTTCACCGTCGGCGGCGTCACGGGCGTGGTGCTGGCGAACGGCGGCATCGATAACAACGTCCACGACACTTATTACGTGGTCGCCCACTTCCACTACGTGCTCTCGCTCGGCGCGGTCTTCTCGCTGTTCGCGGGCTGGTATTACTGGTTCCCGAAGATGTTCGGCCGGATGTATTCGGAAGTGCTCGGCCAGCTCCATTTCTGGCTGTTCTTTATCGGCGTGAACATCGTGTTCTTCCCGATGCACTTCCTCGGCATGCAGGGCATGCAGCGCCGCGTACCCGATTATGCCGACGCCTACGGCTATTGGAACCAGGTCGCGAGCCTCGGCTTCTACATCCTCGCCGCCGGCATGCTGTTCTTCTTCCTCAGCATCATCTGGGCGTTCGTTGCCGGCAAAAAGGCAGCGGGCAACCCGTGGGGCGAAGGCGCAACGACGCTGGAATGGACGCTGTCCAGCCCGCCGCCGTTCCACCAGTTCGAGACCCTGCCGAAGGTGGACTAAGGCTCATATCACCCTCTCCCGCGTGCGGGAGAGGGTTGGGGTGAGGGTGAGTCGGGTGAGACCCACGCTGCCCCCGAATGTTCGAGATTAAATCACCCTCACCCAACCCTCTCCCGCAAGCGGGAGAGGGCTTTTTGCGTAAACGGCGTCTCGAACGACTCGCCAAGGGCAACTATATGACCGCCATGACCGCCGCTCCGGCCACCCTGCCAGCCCACTGGACCGACTTCCTTGCGCTTACCAAGCCGCGGGTGATGAGCCTGGTCGTGTTTACGGGCCTGTGCGGGCTGCTTGCCGCGCCGGTGCCGATCCACCCGATCCTCGGCTTCACGGCGATCCTGTGCATTGCCCTTGGTGCCGGGGCGGCGGCGGCACTCAACATGTGGTACGAAGCCGATCTCGACGCCAAGATGAAGCGTACCGCGTCGCGCCCGCTTCCCGCCGGCCGGATGGACCGGCAGACGGCCCTCCACTTCGGCGTCGGGCTATCCTTTTTCTCCGTGCTGCTGATTGGCCTCGCGACCAACTGGTTCGCCGCCGGCGTGCTTGCCCTTTCCATTCTGTTCTACGTGGTCGTGTATACGGTGTGGCTGAAGCGCCGGACGCCGCAGAACATCGTCATCGGCGGCGCGGCGGGCGCGTTCCCCCCGGTGATCGGCTGGGCGGCGGCGACCGGGGACGCGACGCTTCTCCCGATCCTGCTCTTCGTGCTGATCTTTTTGTGGACGCCGCCGCATTTCTGGGCGCTGTCGCTCTTCGTCCGCTCCGACTACGCCGCCGCGGGCGTGCCGATGCTTCCTGTCGTCTCGGGGCCCAAGGTGACGCGCCAGCAAATCGCGCTCTACACCCTGCCGATGGCCGCCGCCGCCGTTGCGCCCTGGCCGCTCGGCCTTGCCGGCGCGATCTACGGCGTCTCGGCGGCGGCGCTCAGCCTCGTCTTTCTCATCCTCTCGCTCCAGGTGCTCGCCAACCGCGCCACCGAGCCGGAGGGCATGAAGCCCGAGAAGCGCTTATTCGCTTATTCGATCCTGTATCTCTTCGCCGTGTTCGGCGCGCTTGTTCTCGACCGATGGATCCTGAAATGACCCAAGACGATCCCCAGCACCTCGTTGAAGTCCGTCGCCGCCAAAAGGGCCGAGCCATTATCATGGCCGTGCTCCTCGCCGCGTTCGCGGCTCTTGTTTACGGCATCACCATCGTGCGGATGACCGGAAAATGAGCGAGGCTCTGGCGAAGCGCAATGGCCGCACCGCTGGGCTTGCGGCTTTGCTGGTTCTGGCGATGGTCGGTTTAGCCTTTGCAAGCGTGCCGCTGTACCGCTTGTTCTGCCAGGTGACCGGATTCGACGGCACCACCATGCGCGCCACCGGCGACGCGCCCGGCGCACTGGCCGGCAAAAAGGTCGACGTCCGCTTCGACGCCAACACCTCCTCCGCGCTCCCTTGGCAGTTCAAACCGGAGCAGGCGGTCAAGAACGTGCGCATCGGCGAGCGCAACATGGCTTTCTACGTCGCCAAGAACCTCTCGGACAAACCTGTCACCGGCACGGCGACGTTCAACGTCACGCCGGTGTGGGCCGGCAAATATTTCAACAAGATCCAATGCTTCTGCTTCAACCAGCAGACGCTGCAGCCGGGCGAGGAAATGCGCATGCCGGTGGTGTTCTTCGTTGATCCCAAGATCGTCGACGATCCGGACGCGGGGCGGATCAGCGAAATCACCCTTTCCTACACTTTTTACCCGGTGGACCAGGCGAAGAGCGGAAGCTAGAGGGTTCACCCAAACGCAACAGGGAGTCCGGCCCCACGAGGCCGGCGGCAAGCCAAGGAAAGTCACAGTCGATGGCCGGAGCGAAGAACCACCCGTATCACATCCTGCCGCCGAGCATCTGGCCGATCGTCGGCTCCTTCTCGGCGCTCGCCATGGCGGCCGGCGCGGTGATGTGGATGCACGATCAGGAATTCGGCGGTTATGTCTTCTTCGCCGGGCTGATCGCGGTGCTGTTCGTGATGTTCAGCTGGTGGGCCGACGTGGTGCGCGAGGCGCATGCCGGAGATCATACGCCGATCGTTCAGCTTCACCTGCGCTACGGCATGATCCTGTTCATTGCGTCCGAAGTGATGTTCTTCGTCGCCTGGTTCTGGGCCTGGTTCAACGCCGCGCTGTTCCCATCGGCAGTCGAGTCGGTCGGCGGGGTGTGGCCGCCCAAAGGCATGGAAGTGCTCGATCCGTTCGGGTACCCGCTCCTCAACACGCTGATCCTGCTCTGCTCCGGCACCACGATAACCTGGGCGCACCACGCGCTGATCAACGGTGACCGCGACGGGCTGAAGAAGGGCCTGTGGGCGACGATCGCACTCGGCGTCATCTTCTCGTGCGTGCAGGCTTATGAATATATGCATGCGCCGTTCGGCTTCGCCGACAACATCTACACCTCCGCCTTTTTCATGGCGACGGGCTTTCACGGCTTCCACGTGCTGGTCGGCACGATCTTCCTGATCGTCTGCCTGGTGCGCGCCAACAAGGGCCACTTCACGCCCCGCCAGCATTTCGGCTTCGAAGCCGCCGCCTGGTATTGGCATTTCGTCGACGTGGTGTGGCTGTTCCTGTTCGTCGCCATCTACGTCTGGGGCGGCTGGGGCGCGGCGGTTCATTGATCGTGGGAGGCCCCCTCCACCGGGGGCCGACCTCCATGAAGACAAGGCGGCGCTGATGCGCTTCCCGCTGTTCCCCACGCTGTTCGTAGCCGCGGCGGTGGCGACCATGATCGCGCTCGGCATCTGGCAATTGGGACGGGCCGAGGAAAAGGACGCGCTCGCCGCCCGCTTCGCCGCCAACCGTTCGCTGCCTGGCATGGCGCTGCCGCCGATGGCCTCGGCGGACGAAAGCCTGCTCTTTCGCCGCGCTACCGCGTTCTGCCTTGAGGTCACCTCGTGGCGCCAGGCCGGCGGCAAGACTGCTTCCGGCAAGACCGGCACCCGCCACATCGCCTCCTGCCGCACCGGGGCCGAAGGCCCCGGCTTTGCCGCCGACATGGGGGTCTCCCCGGATCCCCGCTTCGTTCCACAGTGGAAGGGCGGCCAAGTCACCGGCGTCGTGACTGAAGCGCCGCGCGATACCGGCTTCTTCGAGCGGCTCGCCGGCAAGGCGCCGCCGCCGCGCCCGATGATCGTCGCCGCCACCGCCGCGCCCGGCCTCCAGCCGAGCGCGCCGCCGCAGCCGCCGGCGGAGAACAGCAGCCGCTGGTATGCAGGCCAATGGTTCTTTTTCGCCGCCACCGCCGCCTTGATCTACGTCCTCGCGCTCCGCCGCCGCCGCCGACCGGCGGTTGAAGCGGAGGCGCGGGAGCCCTAACTTCCCGCTCTTCATGAAGCTCACCACTCTCCCAAGCGGCCTGCGAGTCGCCACCCGCCACATGCCGGGCATCGAGACCGCGGCCGTCGGGCTCTACGCCGAGGCGGGTTCGCGCCACGAGCCGGCGCGCCTCAACGGCATTGCCCATCTTTACGAGCACATGGTGTTCAAGGGCGCCGGCGGCCGCTCGGCCCGCGAGATCAGCGAATCGATCGAGGATGTCGGCGGGGACTTGAACGCCTGCACCGACCGCGACGGCACCAACTTCACCGCCACCGTGCTCGCCGAGCATGTCGATCTGGCGGTCGAGCTGATCTCCGACATGATCCTCAAGCCCCATTTCGACGCAGCCGATCTGGAGCGCGAAAAGGACGTGGTGCTTCAGGAATTGGGTGAAGCGCGGGATACGCCCAACGACATCATCTTCGACGATCTGTGGACCGCCGCCTTTGCCGATCAGCCGCTCGGCCGCCCGGTGCTCGGCGACGAGGACAGCATCGAAGCGATTGCGCTCCAAGATCTCCACGAGTGGCGCACCACCCGCTACCGCGCCGGAAGCCTGTTCCTGGTCGCCGCCGGCAAGGTCGATCACGACGAACTCGTCGCCCTCGCTACAAATCGCTTTGCCGACCTGCCGGTGGGCGAACTCGACGCGCCGGAAGCCGCGCGCTTCACCGGCGGCGCAAAGGTGGGCCGCACCAAGGCGGACCAGGCCCACCTCGCGCTCGCCTTTGAAGCACCCGCCCAGCGCGACCCGGACTATTTCGCCGCGCGCTTTTTCTCGGACATCGTCGGCGGCGGCATGTCGTCGCGCCTGTTCCAGCAGGTGCGCGAAGACCGCGGCCTCGCTTATTCGATCTACTCCCAGCTCGCGCCTTATGCCGACAGCGGGCTGTTCTACGTCTACGCCGCCACCGCTCGCCGAGAATCGGCCGCCGCCGCGCAGCTGATCGAGGAAACGCTCGCCGCCGCGCCCGCCTCGCTCACCGAACGTGAAGTGGAGCGCGTCCGCACCCAGGCGCGCGCCGGGCTGTTGATGGGCGTCGAAAGCCCTTGGGGGCAGGCAAGCTACCTTGCCCGCCAGCTCTCCGTCTACGGCCGCCTGGTCGAGCCCGCCGAGGTGATCGCCGAGCTTCAGGCTGTCACGCTGGACGATGTCGCCGCCGCCGGGGCGAAGATGCTGGCAGGTCCCCGCGCCCGCGCCACCATCGGCTTTCCCGCCGTTCGCGCGGCATGAACCTCTCCACCCTCGTCGCCGAGCCGTGGGCCGATTACGGCCTGGTCGACAGCGGCCACGGCCGGAAGCTCGAACGCTACGGCCGCTTCCGCTTCATCCGGCCTGAGCCGCAGGCGATGTGGGCCCCGGCGTCCGACAGCTGGGGCGCCGATGCGGAGTTCATCCCCGGCTCCGACGAAGAAGGCGGCGGCCGCTGGGAGTTCGCCCGCGCGGTGCCGAAGGAAGGCTGGGATCTGCGCTGGGAGGAGGTCCGCTTCCGCGCCCAGAACACGCCCTTTCGTCACCTCGCCTTCTTCCCCGACATGGCGCCGCAATGGGCGTGGATGCGCGACCGGCTTGGCGACGGCACCGAAGCGATGAATCTGTTCGGCTATACCGGCGTCGGCAGCCTGGCGATGGCTGCGACGGGCGCAAGAATCACTCATGTGGACGCCTCCAAAAAATCGGTGGAGGCCGGTAAGCACAATGCGCTGCTGTCGGACATGGCGGCCAAGCCGATCCGATGGATGATCGACGACGCCGCCAAGTTCACCGCCCGCGAAGTGCGGCGGGGGCGCCGCTATGACGGCATCATCCTCGATCCGCCCAAGTTCGGCCGCGGCCCGAATGGCGAGGTCTGGAGGCTGGAGGAGGGTCTTCCGCCGCTGATCGCCGATTGCGCGAAGCTGCTCGACGCGGAAAGCCGCTTTCTTGTGCTTACCGTCTACGCGGTGCGCATGTCGGCGCTGGCGATCGGCGAGCTGCTCCGCCAGGCGACCGCGCATCTCGGCGGGAGAGTGGAGTGCGGCGATATGGCCGTTCGCGAGGAAGCAAGGGGCCTGCTCCTGCCGACGGCGATCTTCGCAAGGTGGAGCCGAGGGTGAAGAAAAGCTCCGCCCCTGATGGGGAGGGGCTTCAGTCCCGCGCTGCCCGCATCGCCGCTCCCGCCGCGAACGGCGCTATGGCGACCAGCAGCAGCGACACGGCTGCCAGCAGCTTCGCCGCGCCCGCGCCGCCTGAGGGCTCGGTCATCGCCGCGCCGAAGATCAGCAGGGGCACTGCAAGCGGCAGCATCAACAGCCCGGCAAGCGCCCCGGTGGAGCGCAAGCCCGCCGTTAAAGCCGCAACGATCAGGCTGAGCGCGGCGAGGCCGGGCGTTCCGGCGAGGAGCCCGAGTTCGAGGCGGAGAAGCACGTTGCCGGGGAGCTTCATCAGCGCCGCGGCGGGAAGTGCGGCAAGCATCAGCGGCGGGCCGAAGCTCAGCCAGTGGCCTCCGAGCTTGGCGACGACCACCATTTCCTCCGGCACCCCGCGCACCGCCAGCTGATCGAGCACCCCCGCGGCCCGGTCCGGCTCAACCAGGCGGTCGACCGGGAGCAGGGCGGCAAGCAAGGCGGCCATCCATAACGCGCCGCCGCCGGTGCGGGCGAGAAGCGGTGCGTCCGGGCCGACCGCGAAGGGGAACAGTGTCGCCACTAGCAGGAAGAAGATCAACGGGAGCGCGGCGTTGCCGCCGGTTGCCGCAAGGCGAAGTTCGCGAAGCAGCAACGCGCTCACAGCGCCAGCACCCGGTGTGCGCCAAGCGGCAGCGCCTGGTGCGACGCGGCCAGAACCGCGCCTCCACCGGTTCTGTGCGCCGCCATCGCCGCGGCGAGCCGCTCGAGCCCTTCCGAGTCAAGGCCGTTCGCCGGCTCATCGAGCAGCCAAAGCGGTGCCCCGCTGGCAACGACCCGCGCCAGTGCAGCGCGCTTGCGCTGGCCGGTGGACAGCATCCGCACCGGCACCTCGGCCAAGCGGGTGAGGTCCATCGCCGCCATGCCCCGCGCCGCATCGCCACCGTCCAGCAGCGCCCAAAACCCCAGAGCGCTGGCAACCGTCTGTTTCGGGTCGAGCGCCAAAGCTTCATCGGCGAGCGCGACGGCACTGAGCCGCTCCACGTTCCCGGCAGAAGCGCGAAGCAGCCCCGCCGCCACCCGGATCAGGCTCGACTTTCCCGCTCCGTTGGCGCCCGTGACGAGCAGCGCCTCGCCCGGCGCCAGCGTCAGGTCCAGCCCCTCGAACAACAGCCGCCCACCGCGAACGCACGCGACTGCGGTGAAGCGCAGCAGCGCTCCGTCGCTCACCCGGTCGCCTCTTCGATGGCGTGCATGTCGTCGTCGGAGAAGCCGAAATGGTGGCCCGCTTCGTGCACGATGACGTGGGTGACCAGGGCCTCGAGGCTGACCCCGGTATCGGCCCATTCGTCGAGCAGCGGCCGGCGGAAGAGGTGGATCATCGCGGGAAGTTCGCCTGAAAGCTGCGACGATTGCTCTCCGATCGGGCGGCCGGTGTAGAGGCCGGTCAGCTCGAACGGATCCTCGATGCCGAGTTCGGCAAGCGTCGATTCGTCGGCGAAATCGTCCACCCGAAGCACCACGCCTTCCAGGTGGCGGCGAAAGCCTTCGGGCATGCGGGCGATCGCCGCTTCCGCCAGCCGCTCGAATTCGGCCGCGTCCGGCGCAAAGGTTTGACGCTCGCTCATGGCAAGCGACATAGAGGGGCAGCGATGGGAGGGGAAGAGATGCGGCTGACGGATGCGGAGCGGGAGGCGGCGCTTGCGGAACTGCCTGGCTGGCTGTGGAATCCGGAGGACAAAGCGATCCGCCGAAGCTTCCGCTTCGCCGATTTCGCGCACGCCTTTGCCTTCATGACCCGCGTCGCGCTGGCCGCCGAGAAAGCCGATCACCACCCGGATTGGTCGAACAGCTGGAACAGGGTGGACATCACGCTCTCCACCCACAGCGAGGACGGCTTGACCGCGCTAGATATCGACATGGCGAAGATCATCGACACCGCGGCGGGCGAAGGTGCTGGCTAAGCTTGCCCTATCGGCCCGGCCGCACTAGAGGCGCTGTCTTCCAGTGCATGCGGAGCGGTGGCCGAGTGGTCGAAGGCGCTCGCCTGGAAAGTGAGTATACGTCAAAAGCGTATCGAGGGTTCGAATCCCTCCCGCTCCGCCAGCCCCTTCAGGATAATCCGGGAGCGGTTCCCAAACGGGTCGCGCTTGCCCGAGGCAAGTGGCGGGGTGGCGCTGCGGACCGGGGACCTGTACTGTTTTTCCCATCGCTTCGCCGAAACGCCAGGGGCAGGTGCGTGAAAGCGCCGCTGTCCGGCGCGAAGCTGCCAAGGTATTGGTTTTTCTGGTTTTGCGGGCACAGGAACGCTAAAGGTCGCGCGTGGGAGGGGTTTTGCATGGCTGATTTCGGCAGGGCGTTTGCGCTTGCTCTTTTGATTGGCGTGGGCGGCGCGGCGCTTGCGCAGTCGAACACGCAGCCCGGCTCCACCCCGCCGGCGGGTGCTCCGCCGACCTCGTTCCAGACCACATCGCCGCAAGCCACAGCCGGCCCGACCTTTCAGTCGCCTTCGGTCTCGCCGCAAAGGCCGGTTACGCCGCAGCTTCCGGCGCCGACCACGTCCGAACCGCCGCGCTCAATCCTGACGACTTCGCCGGCCAACGCTCCCCTTGCCACCCGCCAGACGCCGGCTCTGCCTTCGCCGAGCGGCGACCCGCTCAACATCGATATCGCATCCGATCCGATCCTTCAGCTGGCCCGCGACCAAGCGTCCGAAGCAGAGTTCCGCGAAGTCGTCTCGACGGCGGTGGAGCGCCACCCGGGAACGTTGGAATATGAAGCCCAGGCCGCCGAAGCCCGCGCGGTGCGCGCCGAAGCGCTGGAGCAGCGGCTTCCGTCCATTGACATGAACATCTCGTCCTACCGGGTTATCGCGCGTGATTTCTCGAACGATCAGGGCAACATCATCGAACGCTCGCGGCCGAGCAACCGCACCGACGCGCAGTTGAGCATTCAGCAGAGCATCTTCGACTTCGGCGCAAGCCAGGGCCGCGTCGCCGCCGCGGGCGCACGGCTGCGCGCCGCCGCCGCCGAAGCCGAAGCGGGCGCCGACCGGATCGCGCTTGGCGCGGTCGGGGCTTGGTACGACGTGTTCGCGGCGCGCGCGCTGGTGGCCGTCACCGAAGGCTTTGTCGCCAATCAGCAGGAGCTTCGCGAAGCGGTCGCCGAACGTATCCGCCAGGGTGCGTCGGCACCCGGCGATACCGCGCGGGTGGAAAGCTACCTCGCCTCCGCGCAGACCCGCCTCGCCCGCTTCCGCCGTCTGCTCTCCACCGCCGAGGCGCGCTTTACCGAACTGATCGGATCGCCGCCGCCCGCCGAGCTGGACCGCGCCCCGACTCCGCAGCTGCCGGTCATGACTCGCGACGCGGTTGCCCTGACGGCGATGAGCAGCCCCCTGGCGCGCTCTTCCCAGGCGCTTGCCGATGCGGCGCGGCAGGAAGCGCGATCGAGCCGCGCCGACCGCTTCCCTCAAGTCGGCGTCGGCGTCGATGCCGGCCGCTACGGCGTGTTCGAGAACGACACCGATTACGACATTCGCGGCCGGGTTACCGTCCGCCAGCGCCTGTTCGGCGGCACCGAAGCGCGGGTGAAGCAGGCCGAAGCGCGGGTTCAGCAGGCCGATGCGCGCGCCACCCGGATTCGCGAGGAAGCGGCGCGCGACGCCACCATCGCCTGGTCGGACGTCCGCGCGCTCGAGGAGCAGCTCAAGGCTCTGGAAGCGAGCTACATCGCCAGCCGCCGCTCACGCGACGTGCTGCTGGAGCGCTTCATCAATGCACGCGGCGACCTGTTCGACGTTGTCGCCGCCGAAGACGCCTATTTCGAGACGGCGACGGCTTATATACAAGCGCTGAGCGAGCTCGATGCGGCGCGCTACGTGCTGCTGTCCCGCACCGGCCAGCTGCTTGGGGTGCTGGCGATCGATCGGGCGGCCGTGGGGGGACAGCGTGACTGACAACGATCTGCCGATCAAGATGCCCAAGCGGCGTTTGGCGCCGTGGCTGATGGAGCCGATGCGGCGCAACCGTTCGGTCTACACCAAGGTCGCGCTTGCCGCGGTGGTGATCAACATCTTCGGCCTGGTGACGTCGCTCTTCACCATGACGGTCTATGACCGGGTGCTGCCGAACAACGCGACTTCGTCGCTGGTCGCCTTGTCGATCGGCCTCGCCATCGTCGTGATCTTCGATTTCGTGCTCAAGATGCTGCGCGCCTATTTCGTCGATATCGCCGGCGCGCAGATCGACAAGGAAGTGGGCGACACGCTGTTTCAGAAGCTGCTGTCGCTCCGGCTCGAACTCAAGAAGGGGTCCACCGGTGCGCTTACCGGCTTGATGCGCGAACTTGAAGCGCTTCGCGACTTCTTCGCTTCGGCGACGCTCACTGCCGTTGTCGACGTGCCGTTCATTCTTCTGACCCTGCTGGTGGTCTGGCTGATCGGCGGCTCCGTCGTGCTGGTGCCAGCGATCATGGTGCCGGTGGTGATCATCGTCGGACTGCTGACCCAGCCGGCGATGGACCGCCTTTCCGCCAAGGCGATGGGCGAGGGACTGCTGAAACAATCCGTGCTGGTGGAAGCCATCGGCGGGCTCGAGACGGTGAAGGCAGCCGGCGCCGGTCCCTTGCTGTCGCAGCGCTGGAGCCGCGCGCAGGAGCAGCATAGCGACAGTTCGCTTCGTCAGCGGCTGATCGCAAGCATCGGCATCACCACCGCGACCAGCGCCGGGACATTGTCCTACGCGGGCGTCGTCGTTGTCGGCGTCGGCCTGATTGCCAAGCTGGAGCTGACCATGGGCGGACTGATCGCCTGTTCGATCCTGGCCGGCCGCGCGGTTGCGCCCTTGGCGCAAATATCGCAGCTCCTGTCGCGGATGACCTCCACCCGCACCGCCTACCGTCAATTGAACGAACTGATGGAGCAGCCGGCCGAAGGCCCGGCGGGCGAAGCGCTTCGCCTGAACGCCGTTCAAGGCAAGATCGAGTTCCGCAACGTCAGCTTCCGTTATCCCGGCGCGTCCGAAAAGGCGCTGGACGAGGTCAACTTCACCATTGAGCCCGGCGACAAGGTTGCGCTGCTTGGCCGGGTCGGTTCGGGCAAGTCGACGATTGCCCGCCTGATCCTCGGCCTCTATCCGCCCGAAGACGGGCTGATCATGATCGACGGCACCGACATCCGCCAGCTCGACCCCGCCGATATGCGCTCCAAGATGGGCGCGGCGATGCAGGAAAGCGTGCTGCTCACCGGATCGGTGCGCGAGAACATCATCCTCGGCCGTTCGCACATCGACGATGAGGAGATGCTGCGCGCCACCCACCTGTCGGGCACGCACCAGTTCATGGGGCAGATCGCCAACGGCTACGACCTTCGCCTCGCCGATCGCGGCGAAGGCTTGTCGGGCGGCCAGCGCCAGTCCATCGCCCTTGCCCGCGCGCTTGCCGGCCGGCCTCCGATCGTATTGTTCGACGAACCGACCAGCGCCATGGACACGCAGACGGAAACGGCGCTGATCCAGCGGCTTCAGGAAGAGCTCAAGGACCGCACGGTTGTGCTGATCACCCACCGGCCGCCGCTGCTTGCGCTGGTGAAGCGCATCATCCTCGTGGACAAGGGCAAGATCGCCATGGACGGACCGCGCGACGACGTGATGAAGCAGCTCACCCGACCGGCTTCGAAGGCGGCTTAAACCATGAACGACATGAGCCACCTCGAGGACATCACCGACCGGATTAAGCCGAGGACGGCGTCGAACGTGCTTCTTTGGGTGATCCTTGCCTCTTTCATCGCCTTCGTCGTCTGGGCGGCGCTGACCGAGCTCGACCGCACGGTGCGCGGCATGGGGCGGATCGTTGCAAGCTCGCAGCTCCAGACCGTGTCCAACCTCGAAGGCGGCGTAGTCGAGGCAATCTTCGTCCGCACCGGCCAGGTGGTGAAAGCAGGGCAGGAGCTTGTCCGGCTGGACAGTACCGCCACCGGATCGGAGCTTGGCAGCGGCGAAGCTTCGATCGGCGCGCTTGCCGTCAAGATCGCGCGCCTTCAGGCTGAAGTCGCCGGCCGCGAGCCGGTTTACCCCGCCGCCGCCAATCCGGTGATGGCCAACCAGATCCAGATCGAGCGCTCGCTGCACGCCTCGCGGATGGCGGAGCTGTCGAGCGTGGTGAATGCCGGCCAGGCGCGCATTCTTCAGGCGCAGCGTGCGGTGCAGGAAGCGCAGGCTGCCTATCAGGCGCGTGTCTCCGCCCGCGATGCCCGCGCCCACGAGATTCAGGTCATCCGGCCCTTGGTCGAAAAGGGCATCGAGCCCCGGCTCTCGCTGGCCACCGCCGAAAGCGCGTTTGCCGTCGCCTCCAGCGAGGCGGCCGCCGCGTCCGCCGCGATCAGCCGCGCTCAGGCGTCCATTTCGGAAGCCACCGCCGCCTTGAACCAGCAGCGCCAGGATTGGCGCACCCTTGCCGCCAACGAGCTCGCCACCGCGCAGGCGGAGCTTTCCGCGCGGCGTAGCGCGCTTCCGGCGCTTGCCGCCCGCGTCGCGCGCACCACGGTCACCGCGCCTCTGCCCGGCCGCATCAACCGGGTGCTGATCACCACGGTCGGCGCCGCCGTATCGCCCGGCGCACCGCTGGTGGAGATCGTGCCGTCGGAGGAATCCCTGCTGGTGGAAACGTTGATCCGACCGCAGGACATCGGCGTGGTGCGCATGGGGCAAAAGGCCAAGGTCAACGTCACCGCTTACGACCCTTCCGTCTATGGCGGGCTTGACGGTACCGTGGTTGCCATTTCCCCGGACGCGGTGCTGAACGAGCGCACCGGCGAAAGCTTCTACAC
This sequence comes from Allosphingosinicella sp., assembly GCA_036399095.1. Classification (GTDB taxonomy): domain Bacteria; phylum Pseudomonadota; class Alphaproteobacteria; order Sphingomonadales; family Sphingomonadaceae; genus Allosphingosinicella. The sequence continues at coordinate 119,720 of DASWNT010000025.1, read as the reverse complement.
GGTGCAGGTGCGGACCAAGTCGAACGCCCTCAAAGGCCGCGACGGCAAGCCGCTTGAGATCGGCACCGGCATGGTGGCCGACGTCAGCCTGCTCGGCGACAAGCGCACGGTGCTCGGCTACATTCTGAGCCCGCTCACCAAGCTTCGCGACACCGCGTTGCGCGAATAACTGCCGCGCCGGCGGCGGACACGAAGAAGGCGGCGCGGCTTCCGGGCCGCGCCGCCTTTTCAGCGTCTGGATCAGGCGCCGTTTAGTTGCGCGAAGGAAAGATACCCTGCAGCGCAATGCAGTAATTCATCGTCAGGAAGGGCATCATGTTGTTGTGCGCCTGGCTTCCGCCGGTGTTGCCGATCGTGGCCGGGTGCATCGTCTTGGTCGGCGCGCCGGTAGCGTAGATCGACGCCGCGGTGGTGCCGCCGCCCTGCAGCGAGACCACCGCCTGCGCCACCGCCTTGGTGGAATCGGGGGTGATGCCGGCAACGCCCAAAATGCCATTGGTGTTGTTGGCGCGGGCGATGTGGAGGTGCTGCGGCATCTCGCTCATGGTCAGCGTGTGGTTCTCCTCGCCGCCATTTTGCCCCTGAATGAAGCCGGCACCGACGTGGACCGGCGTACGCCCGCGAAGATCGGGAAGCGCGAAATTCACCCGGCCGTCGCCGCCGTACATGGTGCCAAGCAGCGAAAACAGCGCCTGGTTCTGGTTGATCGGCATAAGCTGGCCGTTGCAAAACGCCCAACTTCTCGGCGCGTAGTTGAAACTGTACAGCCGGATTTCTCCGATGAACGGTTCTCCCATGGCTTTATTCCTTTGATTGCGCCGCGGCGCGGCATTGTTTCGGTTTAAACACGCGGCTAGCTGCGCGGGGGGAATACGCCCTGCAGCGCAATGCAGAAGTTCAGCGTCAGGTACGGCTGCATATTGTTGTGCGGCAATGATCCGCCGGCCGGTGCCATTGCCGAAAACGACATGTTCACGTTTGGCGCGGCCGTTTGGTAAAAGGCCACCGCGCCGTTCTGCGTACCGGTGGTATAGCGGCCCTTGGCAAGCGCATTCCCCTGCGGTTCCTCCGTCGCGGCATTCGTGTTTACCGCGTTGAAGCTGTGGGTATGGGCCGGCATTTCGAGGTCCACGAGAGTCACGTATTGCGCGCCGCCGCTTTCCCCGACGAAGCGGGGCGAAAGGCCCTGGCCCTGGCCCTGGTGCATCGCGGCATTGCCCTGCATGTTCGGCAGCGCGAAGGTCGATTTGCCGTCGCCGCCATATTGGGTGCCGAGCAGCGAGAAGAGGGCGGTGTTCTGCGAAATGGGCAGGATCTGCCCGTTGCATTGCGCCCAGCCGGTGGGTGCGAAGTTGAATCCGAAGATGCGGATTTCGGCTACGAATGGATCGGCCATGATGGTCTCCGACGAAGGAAAAAGGGGTGTCGTGGTCGCGAGGCCGATCAGCTCGGAGGCGGGTAAATGCCGTACAAGGAGATGATGTAGCTTACGCACAGATAAGACTGGCAATTGTCGTGTGGCTGGCTGCCGCCCGCCGGCTGGATCATCATCGGGGTCAGCGGAACGTTTGGCACGGTGTTGGCCAGATAGGCATTCACCCCGGCCTGCGTGCTGACCGGCGTCGCCAACAAGGCGCCGTCGGGCGAGCTTTGCTGGCCTGTCGCCGTGGCAAGCATTGCGTGACTGTGGCTCGGGATCTGCTGGGTGGTCAGCGTCACCGTTTCAGAGCCGGCGGCTTCGCCGATGATCCGGTTGGACAGGCCCGGTCCCTGGCCCATGTGCACGGGGATCCTGCCCTGCAGGTTGGGCAGCGCGAAATTGGTCTGGCCGTCGCCGCCATAAGTGGTGCCGATCAGGTTGTACAAGGCTTCGTATTCCGAGATCGGCAGCAACTGGCCGCTGCAGAACATCCAGCCTGCCGGCGCGTAATTGCCCCCAAACATGCGGATTTCGCCAGTGAACGGATCGGACATTCTATTCCCCTTGCGTAGAGTGGATGAGGGCGCCGGCGCTCGGCAAATTGCGCGCTGACAGCAAACGCGGCTGCGCAGCACCGGCAAAACGGCGCAGTGTTCTGCGGCAGCGGCACGATTGCGCGATCATGATTCACTTTCCCCAAAAGCGAACGCCACTTTGGGCCCACTAAGCGGCGTCTGTCAAACCGGCTTATTGATTGGCAGGGTTCTGGCGGGTCGATCCGCAAGTAGCGCCTAAACATCCGTATCGGTGGGAACTACTTTCCAAGCGATACAATGACATGAGGCGCTGAATTAACCTATGCCGTTCACGCTTTTCGTGCAATGAAGCGAATCGGGAGGGACGCATCTGCTGCGATAGGAGCGCGGGTGCCTTCCGCATCTGGGGGTATGAAGACATGGTTGCCACGACACTTCGCCGCGGGGAAATCGCGATCATCGGCGTCGACACCGAGGATAACGGCACTCCAAACCCAGCGAGGGATTCGCTCACTCTCATCCTGCTGGCACCCATCGGCGCAGGCACCATCATCTACATCACCGATCGTGCCTGGAACGGCACGGCCTTCGCGGCGGCGAGCGCCGGCGAGAACACGCTCACCTACACCGCGGCAACGGATCTTCCGGCGGGAACGGTGATAACTTACACCCAGGCGCAGCTGACGGCCGCCGGCATCAATCTTTCCGATGGCGGGAACGACGGTATCGGCACGGGCGAGACGATCTATGTCTATCAGGGCACCGACGCGAACACGCCCAAGACGTTTCTCCACGCGGTGGACATCGCGGACAGCCCCAATTCGGGCGGCCTTGCCGATACCTTCGACGGCAACGAGCTGCTCAACACCGGCCTGGCCGACGGCATTTCGGCCGTCTCGATCGGCAAGGACAATGCCAAGTTCGGCACCCGGCTGTGGAACATCAACAAGGAAGACCTCTTCCTTCAGATCAACAACGAGACGGACTGGAACAACAACAGCAACAGCCCGCAGCCGGCCGTTACCGCCACCCAGCCGCACACGGTTGCGCCGGACGCGGTTGTGTTTGTTGCCGGCTCGGGCGCCAGCCGCGGCATCGCCCAGCTGAACCTGGACGGCACGCACCAGAGCGGCATCCAGGCTTATGCGATCCAGCACGCGCTGCAGTTCCATTCGATGCTGAACCACCCAAGCGATCTCAGCTTCGATCCAATGAACGACGCTTTCTTCCTTGTGGACTCGGACATCAACGGCACCAACCGCATCCTGCAGGGCAAGATCAGCGACCTGCTCAACACGCCGGGCGGTGAAATCCCGCTCACCGTGTTGTGGACCGGCCCGGCCAACGTCGCCAACGGCATCCGCACGCTGTCGATCGACGTCACCAACCAGAAGGTTTACTTCGACGCCGGCACCACGTTCAACCGGATCAACTACAATACGGCGAACCAGACCAAGACGACGCTCGCCGATCTTGGCCCGGAACATTACATCACGCAGATGTCGATCAACTACACGACCGGGAAAGTGTATCTCGGCAACAGCGTGATCGACAGCGTGTTCACCGCCGACGCCATATCCAAGAACCAGGTGTTCGTCGGCACGATCAATTCAACCGGCACCAACGCCGCCAACTCGGTTGCCTTTACCGCGATCCAATGGGGCGCTTACGGCGACACCGCCATCCCGGGCGAAGGCAGCCCGCTCGGCAACGGTCATTGGCCGGTGGAGCGCGGCACGATCCGCGGCATCGAAATCGACGAGTCTACGGGTAACCTCTACATCGTCACCGGAACGGTGATCCTCGACAATGACGGCAACGGCCCGACCAAATATTTTGGCGGCGTCTGGATGTACAATCCGACCAGCGGCGTCGTCACCAACCTGTACACCCAGAACGGCACCAACGGACCCGTCGGCTTGCTTTACTATATCGACGTCGATCCGATCACCGGCCGTTATTACGTGCTCGACGAGACCGGCACCAATGCGTCGAATGAGGACAGCGGCGTCTGGACCGGCCTCCTCGGCGTTGCCGGTACGCCGACGCTTGTCGGCCATGTTGGCAACATCGACGGCCTCGGCGGACAGGGTCTCGAGATCCAGCACGCGCCGACCTTGACCGGCTCGGCCGCCGGCGGCCTTGCAGTTACCGAAATTTCCAGTGCGGCAGCATCCGGCGAAACCTCGCGTGTTGTTCTGTACACCGGTGTGACCGCCAACGAACTCGACATCAACGGCGGCGACGAACTGCGGGGCGCCGTTGTTCGCGTCTCAACCAACTATGTCCGGGAAACAAGCGTCGGCGCGGGCCACACCGCGGCGCAGGATTTGCTGACCATCGGCGGCAACGAGAGCGGCACGATCGCGGCGTCGGGCATCACCTACAGCTACAACCGTGCGACCGGCACGATGACGCTGAGCGGTTCCGCAACCGTTGCCGAGTACAAGGCCGCGCTGGAGATGGTTCTGTTCTCGACCTCGGGCGACAACATCACCTCCTACGGCGCCGCGACCACCCGTGTCGTGAAGGCGTCGGTGTTCGACGGCTTGCTCTATTCGGACGAAATCTCGGCAACGGTGAACGTTACCGGCATCAACGACCGTCCGGTTAACACCGTAGGCGCGGGCATCACCGTCATCGAAGACACAACCGGCCGGATCACCAGCACCCCGGTCAACGTCATCACCGGCATTTCCGTTTACGACGTCGATTCCGATCCTGCGACGCAAGACATCCGGGTGACGCTGACCGTCGGCACCGGCACGATCACTATCCGCACCGACGTGGTCGGCGGGCTTGCCGCCGGCGACGTGACAGGCAATGGCAGCGGCACGATCGTTCTCATCGGCACCCAGAACGAGATCAACGCGACGCTTGCCGCCACCAACGGCGCATCGATGCCGAACGGCCTCGTTTATACGCCGCCGGCGAACTTCAACGGCGCGACCAACCTCACCGTCACCACCAACGATCTTGGCAACAACGGCAACGATCCGGGGAGCAGCGGCAGCGGCACCAACGAGGAGGATGCCGACGTCAAGGTGATAACCGTCACCGACGTGAACGACGCGCCAACCGTGATCGATTTCACGCAGGATGCGGCCACGATCCTTGAGGACACGCCGGGCGCCGGCCAGAGCGTCTCCGTGCTGTTCGGCGCCAGCTTCTCGGACGCACTCGACGCGCAATACCACGCCACCAACAACCCCACCGGCTATACCGGCGATACCTTTGCCGGCGTTGCCGTTACCGCCAATGCCTCGAACGCCAACGGCGTTTGGGAGTGGTCGCACAACGGCTCGGCATGGCAGGCGATTGGCTCCGTCACGCTGGCGGCGGCGAAGACCTTCACCACCGACACCCTGTTCCGCTTCAACCCGGCGGCAAATTTCAACGGTGTTGCGCCGACCCTTGTCGTTCGCCTGATCGAGTCCGGCGGGACCATCACCAACAACGCGGTCATCAACACGTCGACCACTGGCGGGCAAAGCCTGATCACCACCAATGCCGTGACGCTCAGCCAGACCGTCACCTCCGTCAACGATGCGCCAACTATTGGCGCTCTCCAGGGCGACAACGTCGCCTGGCGCGAAGGCGACGGCGTGGTTCGCTACGACCTCGGCCTTAATGCCGTGGTCGGCGATGTCGACAGCGCCGATTTCGAAGGCGGCACTCTTACCGTCACCTATACCAACGGCCTTCCCGAAGACGCCTACACGATCAACACTGCGGGCAACGTATCTGTTGTTCCCGATAGCGGCCCCGGCTTCGGCACGTCCGGCAAGGTTTCGGTCGGCGGTGTCGAGATCGGCAGCTACACCTTCGGAACCGCCGGCTTCGTGTTCACCTTCGACGCCGATGCAACGCCGGCGCGGGTGCAGGATCTGGTCCGCGCCTTGGGCTACACCAATACCGCCGGCGACAATCCGACGCCCGGCGTGCGTAATGTCAGCCTGACCCTGACCGACAATGACGGCACGGCGAATGGCGGCGACCAGGATGTAACGGTAACCTCCACCGTCACGGTAACCGGCGTCAACGACCGCCCATCGCTTTCCGGCTTTAGCCCGACCGCGACCTTTCTTGAAAATGACGTCAACGCGGCTCCGGTGCTGCTCGACGCTGACGTGTCCTTCAGCGATCCCGAGGGCAATTTCGCGGGCGGCACCCTTACCGTCTCTGGGCTGCTTAGCCAGGACGTGGTCGCGATCCGCAGTCAGGGCACGGGCGGGGGCCAGATCAGCGTTTCCGGAACCGACGTCAGCTACGGCAATGTCGTGATCGGCACCGTTTCCGGCGGAAACGGCGCAACGTTGAGCGTGACCCTCAACGCGTCCGCGACCAATGCGGCGGTTGACGCGCTGATCCAGAACCTCACCTACGCCAACGCCAGCAACACGCCGACGGCAAGCCGTACTCTTACCCTGAATGTGGTTGATGCGACCGGAGCGGATCTTGCCGTCATGAGCCGCTACAGCGCGGTAACCGGAACGGCCAATCCGTTCGACGGCGTTACCTTAAGCGACCGCAGCAAGCCGGCTTTCGCCGACCTCGACGGTGATGGCGATCTGGACGCGCTGATCGGCAGCGGCGACGGCAACCTTCGTGCCTTCCGCAACAACGGTTCGGGCACCGCCTTTACCGAAATGACCGGCGGCGCGAGCGGCACCAATCCGTTTGCGGGTATCAACATCGGCGGCGGCCGCGCTGCCCCGAGCTTCGTGGATCTCGACGGGGACGGCGATCTCGACGCCGTCGTCGGCGGCTTGGGCAACATCAACTCCGGCACCAGCACGTTGCGCGCGTTCCTCAACAACGGCCCGGGCGTTGCCGTCACCGAGCTCAGCGGTTCGGCAAATCCGTTCGGCGCGCTTACGCTCAGCACGGAATCGAGCCCCACCTTTGTTGACCTTGATGGCGACGGAGACCTCGACGCGCTGGTCGGCCAGTCGAATGGCGCGCTGCGCGCCTTGCGCAACAACGGCATCGGCAATGCTTTCACCGAAATGACCGGCGGCGCGAGCGGGAGCAATCCCTTCGCCGCGTTGAATTTCGTCTCCCGTTCCGCACCCACGGCGGTTGACCTGGATAGCGACGGCGATCTGGACGTGGTCGTCGGCGCCGACAACGGCACGTTGCGGTCGTTCCGCAACGACGGCGCGGGCATTTTTGTTGAACTGACGTCCACCGCCAATCCGTTCAACGGGCTTGTCACGTCCTCGCAGCGGTCCTCCGCGGCCTTTGTCGATTTCGACGGCGATGGCGATCTTGACGCGATTTCCGGCAATGAGCTTGGCGGGATCAATGCGTTCCGGAACGTAGCCAAGGGTCAGCAGATCACGGTGAACGTAACGGCCCAGAACGACGCTCCGTCCGGGCTCAACGACACGCTGCCTCTTCTTGAGGACGCCTTCCGCGACCTTGGCACCGGCAGCTTCAACTTTTCCGATCCGGATGGGGAGCAATTCGGTACCGTCACCATTACGGCGGTGACCGGTGGCACCCTTTGGTATGACGCCAATGGCGGCGATCATGCGGACGCCGTTCAGGTCACCTTGCCGGCAACCTACAACACCATGGATCTGGCGGGCGGCTCGAAACTCTTCTTCCGCCCAACCGCGAACAGCAGCGCCCCGGGCACGCTCGCCTTCACGCTGACCGACCCGAGCGGCGGCCAGAGTGCCGGCAACACACTGACGTTCAACGTAACGGCGGTGAACGATGCGCCCATGGGTGCCGACAGCTCCGCTACGGTGCAGGATAACGCAACCTACGTATTCAAAGCGGCCGATTTCTCGGCCGGCATGACCGATCCGAACGACAGCCCGGCGAACTCGTTTGCCGGCGTCCGGATAACCACTTTGCCCCCGGCGAGCGCCGGCGTCATCTATTACGACGCCGACGGCGTGGGCTCCGGCCAGCCAGTGGCGATTACCGCCGGTCAAGATTTCACTTTGCAGGATTTGACCGATGGTAAGCTCACCTTCGTTCCGGCGGCCAATTCGGGCGGCACCGAGCCAACCTTCACCTTCCAGGTCCGCGACAATGGTGGAACCGCGAACAGCGGCGTGAACCTTGACCCTAACCCGGACACATTCACGATAAACATCGAACAGTCGGATATCCCGACGGAAGTCGGCAACGACACGGGCACCGTTACGGAGAATAGCACCGCTGAAATCGACGTCCTCCTGAACGATTCGGATCCGGACGGTCCGGCGCTTCAAGTGACGCACGTCGCCGGCCAGGCGATTTCGCCGGGCGAATCGGTGACGCTTGCCTCGGGGGCCAAGGTGACTCTGAACGTGAACGGCAAGCTCACCTACGATCCCCAGGATGCGTTCGACACAAAGCTGACCGGCGCCGCGTCGGGCGGCAAGAACACTGCCGCCGACGACATCTTCAGCTACACCGTCACCGGCGGCACCACCGGCCAGGTGACGGTGACGGTGAACGGCGTCGTGTCGGTTGGTGAGAAGCTCGTCGGCGACGATGGCGACAATTATTACTACCTTACCGACCTTGGCGACGACGTTGTGGAAGGCGCCGATGGCGGCGAGGACACGATCGAGACGGATCAGAGCCTGCGCGGCCCGCCGTTCGATCAGATGTACATCCTGGCCGCCAACGTCGAGAACCTGATCGGCACCAACGCGGCCGGCCAGGGCTTCTACGACAATGCCCTGGACAACACGATCACCCTTGCGGGCGGCAACGATCTTCTTGCGCTGACCGGGGGCGGGACGGACGTGGTGAATGCCGGCGGCGGCGACGACTTCATTTATTCGGGCGGCACCTGGAGCGCCGGCGACGAAGTCCATGGCGGCGACGGCTACGACACGATCGGCTTCTACGAGCCAAGCACGATCACGTTCGGCGCGAACAGCCTGTCCGGAGTCGAACTCCTCCAGTTCTACTCCGCCTCGTTGGCCGGCGGCCCGCAGACGAACTACACCGTCACCATGCACAACGGCAACGTTGCGCAAGGCAAGACCCTGATGGTTACGGCCGGCACACTGGGCGCAAGCGAAGTCTTCACGTTTGACGGCTCGCAGGAACTGGACGGTCACTTCACCGTGCTGGCCGGCGGCGGCAACGACATGATCACCGGCGGCTCCGGCCGGGATTATCTCGATGGCCGTGCAGGCAACGACACGGTGATCGGCGGCATCGGCAGGGATACGCTGAACGGCGGGACGGGCACCGATACGCTCACCGGCGGCGCGGACCGCGACTGGTTCCGCTTCACCAGCGTGAACGATTCCAACACGGCAAACGGGATCGACACGATCACCGACTTCCTGGTCGGCGCGTCCGATGAAAGGATCGACTTGTCGGGTATCGACGCCAACACCAAGGACGGTGCCGCGGGCGACCAGGCCTTCACCTTCATCGGCACCAATGTTGCGTTCGGCAACGTTGCAGGCGAGCTGCGCGTCGTTGAGGAAAGCGGCAAATGGTTCGTTCAAGGCGACGTCGACGGCGACGGCCTGGCCGATCTGATCATTCAGATCGGCAACGGCGCCGACATCCAGCTTTGGGCGTCGAACCACTTCATCCTGTAAGCGGCATCGGCCAACCTGAACGGCGGCGCGGGGAGACCCGCGCCGCCGTTTGTGCGTGTGAACGCCGGCCGCCGGCTTCCGCTTGGCCGGCTTGCGGAGCATTGATCCGCTGCTCCAGTCGCTGCTCCCGGTGAATCGTCAGGCAAGAACCGTCGCTTTACGCGGATAGCCGCGGGAGCCTCGTCCGTGCGATGATGCAGGCGGGGTAAAAACGTTGGCGGACCCGTTCGTGGCCGGGTCCATGCGTTCATAGGGACATCCATCAAGATGACGACAACGGTCAGCGCGAAGCGCACAACCACGCTGTTCAAGGACGCGGACAGCGACGGCGTAGCCGATTTCGGCGACATCGTTCTGACCACTTTGCTGATCAAGAACGAGGGCAGCGAAGACGCCACCAACGTTACGATCAGCGACCCCAATTCGGGCCTTACCATCACCAACATCTCGCCGCTCGCCCGCGGCGATTTCTTTACGGCGGTGGGTAACACCGTGCTGCGCGTCGGCTCGGCCGGCAATATCGGCGACGGCCCGTCGTCGCAGGTCGCAGGCAATCTTCTCGCCAACGATGTGGACGTCGGTCCCAATGCCGGCGTGTTCGCGATCACGACCGTCACCAACGGCACCAGCGCGGGCGGCGGCAAGTACAACATCTTCTCCGACGGCTCGTTCAACTACGTCAACGAGGCGGGCGACACCGGAACGGATTATTTCGAGTACACGATCACCGACCGCGGTGCCGACGGCATCGCCGGCAATGCCGACGATCTCAGCAGCACCGGCCGGGTCACGATCACGCTCACCGGCGAAGTCTGGTACGTAGACGGAAGCAAGGCGACCAACGGCACCGGCACGTCCGACAATCCGTTCAACTCGATCACCGCCCTCAACAGCGCGAACAAGGACGGCGTCAACGACACGATCTACGTGAAGGGCACGGCGGCGGGTAATCTCGTGCTGGAGGCGGGGCAGCAGCTGGTCGGCACCAATGCCGCGCTAACGGTCGGCGGCTTCTCGCTCGCTGCCGATACCGGCGCGAACTCCACGATCACCAGCGGCAGCGGCTTCACGCTCACGCTTGGCACCAACAATGGCATGTCCGGCATCACCATCGCGAGCACGAGCGCCCTGGGCGGCAACGGCGCTGTGAACGGCGGCGGCTTCGGTACGCTGACGGTGAACGACGCGGCGATCACCTCCACCACCCAAGGCCTGATCCTCAACACCGGCACCGTTGCCGGCACCGGCTTCACGGGCGTTACATCCAGCGGCGGCGCCAACAACGTCAATATCGCTTCGGTAAGCGGCACGGTGAACCTGGGCGGCGGTTCGTTGTCGGGATCGACCAGCAGCGCCTTTGTGGTGCAGGGCGGCAACGGAAGCGTCGATTATAACGGGACCATCGGGAAGACCGCGGACGGTTTCGTCATTCAGGTCGCCAACAAGACCGGCGGCACGGTTCAGTTCGACGGTGCGGTAACCGGCAGCAATCTTAATGACGGCGTCAGCCTCACCAACAACAGCAGCACCACCCTGAACTTCAACGCCGGCGTAAACGTCAGCACGGCGGCCAGCGGCACCGCCGCCTTTGAAGCAACGGGAACGGGCACGATCAACATCGCCGCGGCGTCCGGGAACACGCTTAGCGCCGGCACGGGCACCGCGTTTAAAATCGATGGCGTTACCATCGGCTCTGGCGGCGTTACGTTCCAAAAAGTGGATTCAACCGGCGGCAGCGCCACCGGCATCTTTCTCAACAATGCCGGCTCCGGCGGCTTCACCATTACCGGCACCGGCACCGCCGCCTCCGGCGGAACGTTGGCGAATAAAACGGGCGCGGATGGCCAAAACGCAACGGGCGTCGGCATCTACATCAACAACACGAACAATATTTCGCTGTCCGATATGGCGATCGACGGAAACCAGAATTATGGGATCCGAGGCTCAACCGTTCAAAACTTCAGCCTCAACCGTTCCACACTCGGCACTACGGCTGCGAACGGCACCAGCAACACCGTAGATCAGGACTCGACGTCGCTGTTCGCCGGCGAAGGCAGCATCCGCTTCACCAACCTCACGGGGACCGCAACGATCAGCAACAGCACGCTGAACAATGGTCTCTCCCGTACCGTGGCGATCGACAACCATGCGGGCACGTTGAATCTTACGGTCAGCAATTCCACGATCAATCAGTCGCAGACCTCCGCGCTGACAACGGACGCGCTGTATCTTGCGACCCGCGGCACCGCTAAAGCCGATTTGACGATCGTTGACAGCCAGTTCCAGTCGTACCGGCAGTTCGCCGTTCAAACGGTAGCCAACGGAACGTCGACCATGAACATCGACATTTCGAACAGTAACTTTTCCAACTCCAATGCTGCAAACGTCAACGCAAGCGCCGCTCTGTCGCTGGGCGGAAGCGGCACCGACAGCTTCGTGTCGCTGAACATCCATCACAATACATTCCGTCACGGGGCGGCGGGCTCAGCTTCGGCACCATCCAATGGCGGCGCGCAAATCGTCGCAGGGCTCGTGTCGGGCGCGGGTAAATTCGACGGCATCATCGCCAACAATACGTTTGGCGTGAGCGGCGTCACCCACTCGGGCTCGGGCGCCGCAGCGGACGTCTTGCGGATCTTCTCCAGCGGGAACGCCGGCACCACGCGCGAAACCGGCACCACCCATTCGCGCTTCCTGATTCAGAACAACATCATCCAAAATTACGGTGAAGCTGGGATCCAGATCAATGCGCGGCAGGGTAATTCAATCCTGGACGCTACCGTTCTGGGGAATACGATCCGCCAGCCCGGAACGGCCGCGCTGGGCGCCTTTGCCGCGATCTGGGTCAACTCCGGCGCGCTTGCCGCGGACACCAATGTCGTGAACGTGGCAATCGGCGGCACTGCCGCCGCCGACAAGAACACCCTCACCAATAGCGATCCGAGCAACGCAACCGACATATTCCTGGATTCAAGAACCAACGCCGGGGCAGCTTCTTTTATCAATCTTTACCGCAACGGAACGGCCGTGACGGGCTCTTCAACCGAGGACACCGCGCGCCAAATCCTGATCGCGGACAATAACGGGCCCCTGGATCTTCTCAACGGCTTCACCAATGCGTCGCCCATCGGCTTTGTTAACGGCCTTCCGCCGCAGCCCACCCTTCACGTTTCGGCCGCAGCCCCGGCTCAGTCGGCTGCTGGCCCAGGGGAGCCCGGCGCGGACGCCGACGTCGACGGGCAGGGCCCGAACGGAGACGGCGCCTCCGATGCGGCCGCAGTTACGGTAGTAGATGATGGCGTGATCAGCGAAGCCGAACTTAGCCTGATCGTGGAAGCGGCCATTCAACGTTGGGCGGATGCCGGCGCAACGCCCGGCCAGCTCGCCGCGATGCGCGCAGTCAGCGTCACCGTCGGCAGCCTTTCGGGTCTTTATCTCGGCGCCGCCGATAGCGGCCGCATCGTGGTGGATGACAATGCCGCCGGTTATAGCTGGTTCATTGACTCGACCCCCGGCGAGGACAGCGAGTTCGCCGGTTCCCCGCTCACCGGCCTTGCCGGCACGGCGGCGTCCACGCGGGTGGATCTGCTCACGGTGGTGATGCACGAGCTTGGGCATCAGATCGGCCTCGGCGACAGCTATGCCGCAGGCGATGCGGACAGCTTGATGTTTGGAACCATCAACGCCGGCGAGCGCCGCCTGCCTGGCTCCGGCGACGCTGCCGCGGGCGGTACCGGTGCTGTTGCAAGCACGGCTTATGCGCTTGCGCCGGTAGACATCGGCACGCTGAAGCCGGGTCAGTCCTACACGCTGAGCTGGACCTCCACCGTGGACAGCCTGAGCAACACGGTGATTCCCACCTACACCAGCAGCGCAACGGTAAGCGGCGGCAACTTCACCACGGTAACGAGCACCAGCAACACGCTTACGGTCGACTCCCTGTCGCTGGGCGACATCATCTTCAACGACCGCAACCGCAACGGCGGCTACGACGCAGGCGATGTCGGCATTGCCGGCGTCGCGCTGTCGCTCTTCGCCGACAGCAACGGCAATGGCGTTCTCGACGGTGCCGAGGCCACCAACGTAATCGCCATCGCTACAAGCACCGCGGGCGGCTTCTACGCGTTCAACAACCTTGCGCCCGGCGATTACGTAGTGCGGATCGACGCGTCGAACTTCGCCACCGGCGGCCTTCTGGCTGGCAAGCTCAACACGGCGCCGAACGCAACCGACCCCGACGATAATGTCGACAGCGACAACAATGGAACAGTAAGCGGCGGAGCGGTGCTCACCGCCCCTGTTCGGCTCGACTACAACCAGGAAGGGCCGGCCTATAACGGCGCCACCGGCAACGACAGCAACACCCGGCTCGACATCGGCGTCTGGGCACCCAACGTCGCGCCGACGTCCGCCAACCTTGCCGGCAACGTCGCGAGGTTCCTGGAGAACGCGACTTCGATCCCGCTCGACAATTCTGCAAACTCGACGTTTGCCGATGCCGACAGTTCCAATTTCGCCGGCGGCAGCCTGACCGTTGCGATCGGCGCCGGGCTTGCGGCGGCACAGGACGGCTTGATCATCAGCCAGGTCGGCGGCGTCACCTCTACCGCGACAACCGTTTCGGTGAACGGAGCCCAGATCGGCACCTATACGGGCCTTGGCACCGCGACCTTGACGTTCAGCCTCGGCATAAACGCCACGCCGGCGACGGTGCAGGCGCTGGCGCGGGCGATTTCCTTCACCAACAACGGCGGCGACGCGGCTGTGGCGGGTGCCCGGACGGTGAACTGGACCCTGGTCGACGGCGACGGCGTGGCTGGCATGGGCAGCGACACTTTGGCCTTCGCCAGCACCGTTGAAGTGGTTCTGGTGAACGACCACCCCGAAGGCGGGCAAGCCAACGGCGCGACGATCTCCGACTCCGCGACCTATACGTTCAAGCTTGCCGATTTCGCCGGCGGGATGACTGATCCGAATGACAACCCCGGGCACGATTTCGCCTCGGTGGTCATCGTCACCCTTCCGGCCTCGAGCGCGGGAACGATCTACTTCGACTCTGACGGAAACCCGGCAACGGCGGCGGTTCCGATCAGCGCTGGTAACGAGTTCACCGCCCAGGATCTGATCGACGGCACCTTGACCTTCGTTCCGGCAGCCGGAACCGGCGGCACCACCCCCACCTTCACCTTCAAGGTGCGGGACAATGGCGGCACGGCTAACGGTGGCGTCGATCTCGATCCCAACGCCGACACCTTCACCTTCACCGTTACACAGCCCAACCAGGCGCCAACGCTGGACCTGGACGGCGCGACGACCCCCGCGGTGAACAATGGCGTCGCTTATGCGGAAGACGCACCGGGCGTGGCTCTCGCACCGGCGCTAGAGATTGCGGACACGGACGATGCCGATCTGACGGGTGCCACCGTGTCGATCGGCACCGGCTTCCTCAGCAGCGATGCGCTGACGATCGTCGGCAATGCGTCGGGCACGTCGGGCACGATCAGCTACAGCTACAATGCCGGAACGGGGGTGATGACCTTCACCGGCACGGCAAGCGTTGCCGACTACCAGACGCTGCTGCGCACCGTTTCTTTCTCCTCCGGCAGCCAGGCGCCCGGCGCGAGCCGGACGGTGAATTGGTCGGTCACGGACGGAACGGCGGCCAGCGCGCCGGCGGCCACGACCGTGACCATCACCGAAGCCAATGACGCGCCTGTTATCGTGATTGGCGGCAATGTGACCACAACGGAAGACACCCCGTTTGTTTGGAGCCAGTCGCTGGGAAATCGGTGGTCGGTCAGCGACGCCGACGGCGACCAGCTGAGCGTCACGCTCAAGGTGGAGCATGGCACGATCGCGCTTGCCACCACCAGCGGCCTTGCCAGCCACAGCGGCAACAACACCGCGACGGTTCAGCTGAGCGGCACGGCGGCTGCCGTCAACGCTGCGGTTGCAACGCTGACCTATACGCCCACCGCCGATTATGCGGGGGGCGACACGCTCACCTTCACCGTCAAGGACAATGGCCAAAGCGGCACCGGCGGCGAGCAGATCGATGAGGATATCGCAACGATCACCGTGACCGCCTCGGACGATCCGACGACGGTGAATCCCGACACTGGCACGGTTTCGGAGAACACCACCACGGTTATCGACGTCTTGTTCAACGACACGGACGTCGATGGGCCTTCGCCCAAGGTAACCCATATCGCAGGGCAGGCGGTTGTGCCCGGCGGGTCGGTGACGCTCACCTCGGGTGCCAAAGTGACGCTCAACATGGACGGAACGCTCACCTACGATCCGCTCGCCGCATTCGACGATGCGCTTACCGGCGCGGGATCGGGCGGCACCAACCTCTCCGACACCGACCTGTTCAGCTACACCGTGTCGGACGGCGGCACCGGCCAGGTAACGGTGACGGTGGACGGCGTGGTGTCGGTGGGCGAAAAGATCATCGGTAGTTCGGGCGGCAACCACTTCTTTGTCGATGACAGTGAGGATGAGGTGATTGAAGGCGCCAACGGCGGGGAGGATACGGTTGAAACAAGCGTGGGCGTGAGGACCCCGCAGTTCAACCAATCTTATACGCTCCCGGCCAATGTCGAAAACCTCATCGGGACCAACGCCGCCGGCCAGCTGATCTACGACAATGGGCTCGACAACATGATAACGCTCGCCGGCGGAAACGACCTCGTTGCGCTAACCGCAGGCGGCACCGACGTGGTCTTCGCCAACGGCGGCGACGACTTCATCTTCTCCGGCGGCACCTGGAGCGCCGGCGACGAAGTCCATGGCGGAGAGGGATTCGACACGATCGGCTTCTTTGAACCAAGCACGATCACTTTCGGCGCCAACAGTCTTAGCGGGGTCGAGCTCCTCCAATTCTACGGCGACACGTCGGTGGGCGGGCCGCTCAGGAGCTACACCGTCACCTTGCACAACGGGAACGTTGCGCAAGGCAAGACGCTGCTGGTCACCGCAGGCACGCTGGTAGCGGGCGAAACGTTCACCTTCGACGGCTCAAAGGAGCTGGACGGCCACTTCAGCGTGCTGAGCGGCGGCGGCAACGACACGATCACTGGCGGCTCGGGCGGAGATTATCTCGATGGCCGGGCTGGCAACGACACGCTGATCGGCGGCATCGGCAAGGATACGCTGACCGGCGGTCTCGGCGCCGACATCCTCACCGGCGGCGCGGATCGGGACTGGTTCCGCTACACCAGCGTGAACGAGTCCAACGCAGCCAGCGGGATCGACACGATCACCGACTTTCTGGTCGGCGCGTCCGACGAGAAGATCGACCTCAAACAGATCGACGCCAACAGCATTGCCGGCGGCGATCAGGCCTTCAACTTCATCGGGACCAACGTAGCCTTTGGAAAGGTTGCGGGCGAACTGCGGGTGGTGGAAGAAAGCGGCAACTGGTTCGTTCAAGGCGATATCGACGGCGACGGCCTGGCTGATCTGATTATTCAGATCGGCAACGGCGCCGACATCCCGCTGTGGGGAACGAACCACTTCATTTTGTAAGTACAAGGACGGTCGGGGCGGTGGCGGCGGCATGGCCATCGGCCGGCCGCCGCCGCTCTTGTGCCTGGTGCGTCAGCGTCGCCGCCCGTTGCCATCGGGGCGCATCCGGTTCATGAGACCGAATGCTTTCTCAACGCACGCGGTATACAATTCGTGCGCTGCTCCACCTCGGCGACCGTTTCGGCGAGGGGCCGGTGCAGCTGACCGAAATCGCGGAAGCGCAGAACATTCCGCCAAAATTCCTGACGGTGATGCTGTCGCAGATGATCCGCGAAGGCCTGGTCGCAAGCCGTCGCGGCCGAGACGGTGGCTACTGGCTCGCCAAGCACCCGTCGGAGATCAGCTACGGCAGCCTGGTCCGTCTCACCCGCGGATCGCTTGGGCTGCTGCCCTGCGCGAGCCGCTTCGCCTACGAAAAGTGCAAGAATTGCATCACGGAGGACAAATGCCGCCTCCATCGGGTGATGCTGATGGTGCGCGACGAAACCGCCCGAATTCTCGACGGCCTCACCCTTGCCGACGCCGTTCCCGCCGAACTGGACGACGAAGCCAGCCTTACACGATGATCCGGAACAGCGCGCCGCCGGCCGCGCTTTCGCTCAAACCGATCGAGCCGCGGTGGGCGAGGACCACCTGGCGGGCGAGGCTGAGGCCGACGCCTGTTCCCTTGGCCTTGGTGGTGAAGAACGGCAGAAACACGTCCTGGCGAAGCGACTCCGGCACGCCGGCGCCATTGTCCGATACCTCGATCTGCACCCGCCCACCTGCGATCCGGGAGAAAGAGAGGCTTACGGCGGGCTCGGCCGCATGGTCGGTGGCGGCTTCCGCGGCGTTGCGCAGCAGGTTGATCAGCACCTGCGACATCAGGTCGGGATCGACGTCGATGGTCAGGGTGTCGGGCGTCACGCTGAGAGCCAGTTCTACCTTCGCGCAGGGCTCGCTGGCGCGGAACAGGCGCTTCAACTCCTCCGCCCAGGGCGCCACTTCGAACACCCGGCGCCGCACTTCGGGCGTGCGGCTGATCTGCCGGTAGCTTTCCACGAAATGCATCACCCCGTCGGCGCGTCGGGCAAGCGTCTCCACCGCCGCGCGGGCATCGGCGAAGTCCGGATCGCCGCCCCTGTCGATCTCTTTCAACAGATCGGCGGCGGTGCGCGCGAGGGAGGTGACCGGCGTCATGGAGTTCATGATCTCGTGGGTTAAGACCCGGATCAGATCGGACTGGGCGGCGATCTCCACCGCGTTCAGCTCGCCCTGGATCGGCTGCACCGCGACGACGCGCACTGTGCCGCCGAGACGGTGCACGGACGCCGCGCTGACCATCGCGGTTTGCGGCACCGCTTCGATCATCAGCGGCACCAGGCGCGGCCGGCCGACGCCATCTTCGGCAAGCGTGTTAGCGAAGGTGTCGCCGTAAGTGCGGTAATCGTCGATGCGCACGCCGGTGTGGCGGATGAACAGCCGCCGCGCCGCTTTGTTGGCGAGCTCCACCCGCCCTTCGCTGTCGACGGTGAGGAGCGGAGCGGGCGCATCATCCAGCACGGCTTCGTAGAAGCGGTTGGCGTCCGAAAGGCGGTGCCGCTCCTCGCGCAGTTTGCGGATGCCTTGTTCAAGCGCTTCGCCGACTTCGGTGAAGCCGCTGCCGCCGCTGCGCTGCGAAAAACTCTGCGACAGGTCGCCGAGCCGCACCGCCTCGAGATAGCGGGCAAGCTCGACATTGGTGCGCTGAATGTAGCGCCACAGTTCGTAGGTTGCCCACAGAAGCAGACCGCCCGCGAGCAGCCGGGCCGCGCCGAGGCCGGGTGTGGAGAGCGTCCAAACAAATGCAAAGGCGGCAAGCAGCATCGCCGCGGCGCGCCCGGCGAGACCCGCAACAAAGCGGGCCTTAAAGGCCATGCTTGTCCATGCGCCGGTACAAGGACGCGCGGGTGAGGCCGAGTTCGGCCGCCGCCAGCGAGATGTTGTAGGCGTGGCGCTTCAGTGCTTCCTCCACCATCTGCTTCTCCGCCCGCTCCAGGTTGAGATCGGCGCCGGCGGCAGACGCGACCGGCGGCATCGCCGCCGCCCGCGCCGGGGCACCGCGCGACAGCGAAAAATCGTCGGCGGTGAAGCCTTCGTCGCCGGCCAGGATCACCGCCCGCTCGGCGGCGTGGCGAAGCGCGCGGACGTTGCCGGGCCAGTCATAAGCCTGAAGCGCGGCAAGCACGTCCGCCGGGATGGGGCGCACCGGCTTGCCGTATTTTTTCGCATAAATGGCGACATAATGGTCGATCAGCACGGGGATGTCCTCGCGCCGTTCGCGAAGCGGCGGAAGCTCGATCTCCACCGTGTTGAGGCGGAACAGGAGATCCTGGCGGAACAGCCCTTCGTCCGCCAGCCGCTCCGGCGGCAGGTTGGTTGCGGCGATGACACGCACGTCGATCGGCACCGGCTTGTTGGCGCCGACCGGCACGATCTGCCGCTGCTCCAAGGCGGTCAGCAGCTTGGGCTGGAGGTGAAGCGGCAGATTGCCGACCTCGTCCAGGAACAGGGTGCCGCCGTCCGCCGCCTGCAACCGTCCGACCCGGTCGCCGCGTGCGTCGGTAAAGGCGCCTTTGACGTGGCCGAACAGTTCGGAATCGAACAGGTTTTCGGCAACCGCGCCGAGATCAACCGACACCATCACGTTATCGCCGCGCCGCGAGCGGCGGTGGAGCTCGCGCGCCACCAGCTCCTTGCCGGTGCCGTTCTCCCCGAGGATGAGGACGTTGGCCTCGGTCGGCCCGGCTTTCTCGATCAACTGGTAGACCCGGCGCATGGCGGGGGAGGTGCCGAGCAAAGGCGTTTCGGCGCCAGCCGCCGGCGCGGCGATGGCAACCGCGCGCTTGCGCTCCGTTGCAACTGCCTGGCGCGAGGTGCGCAAGGCGGCGGCGGTGCGCACGGTGGCGAGCAGCCGTTCGTTCGACCAGGGCTTGGAGACGAAGTCGGTTGCGCCGCGCTTCATAGCTTCAACCGCAATGTTTACCCCGCCATGCGCGGTGATCATCACCACCACCGCCTGCGGGTCCCCCTTCAAAAACTCGCCAAGCCAATGAAAGCCCTCGGCGGCATTGGTCGCGCCGCGGCCGAAATTGGCGTCGAGCAGGATGATGTCGGCGCCTTCCGTCACCAGCGACGGCATTGCGTCGGCGGGCGCTTCGAAGGTGGCGACCTCGTTGAACAGCTCGCGCAGCAGCAATCGCGCGGACAACAAGATGTCCGGATCGTCGTCGATGACGACGCAGCGTCCGAATGCTTTCCCCTCCCGCACGGCTTCATCTCCTAGCTTTTCGTCCGAATACGGACAAACAATAATCGTGCCATGGCCCGTCCGCTTCCGAACGGCAGGAACGTTGTTGTGCGGAAACGATCACCGCGGACCTGTGCCAAGCTCTGGCGGAGCGGCAGAAAACCGCCGTTTTTGAAGGCTGGCATAGCTGATGCTGATTATCCGGCGACAGGGAACATCCCGGCTGAAGGAGATCCGCCATGAAGAAGTTTGAAGCATTTGCCGGAAGCGCTGTGTGGATGGCCGTGTCGCTGCTGATGGCCGCAGCGGCGCTCGAGCCGGTGCAAGTCCATGCCCAGGGGAGCGGCACCGCAGCCTCCGCCAAGCCGTCGCGGTGACGAGCACGCGCACCCTGTTCGGCGGCGTACAGCCTGTGTCCGAAATCGGACATGGGCCGCGCTTCCGGCCGGGTGCCGGGCTCCATGGCTCGCCTCATGCACTGGCACGATGATTGCTGAGCGGGTGGCAACGAGGTGATGATGAGCGTGATCAAGATGCAATCGAACGACAGCCCGGCCTCCGTGCACAGCGGCGGCGCAATGGACCGCGTGGTGGAGCGCAAGGGGCTCTCGCGCAACGTCAAGATTGCGCTCGCCGCCGTCGCCGTGCTGCTTCTCGCCATCCTGTTCTACGTCTTCGCGCCGTCCGCCAACAGCCAGACCGTCGCGGCCGACAGGCTCACGATCTCCACGGTTGAGCGCGGCCGTTTCGACGATTTCCTGCCGCTGCGCGCCCGCGTGACGCCGCTGGTTACCGTGTTCCTCGACGCGGTCGAAGGCGGCCGGGTGGAAAAGGTGCTGGTGGAAGACGGCGCCCTTGTTCAGCAGGGCCAGCTTCTCGCCGAACTGTCGAACAGCGATTTGCAGCTCAGTCTGCTCGCCCGCCAGTCAGACGTTTCACGCGAAGTGAACTCGATGCGCAGCCAGGAGCTTGCGCTTGCCCAAAGCCAGATCGGCGACGAGCGCGCGGTGATCGATGCGCAGCTCCAGGTCGACAAGGCCAAGCGTCAGTATGAAACGCAGCGGCCCTTGTTCGAGAAGGGGTTCATTCCCGCCAAAGTGTTCAACGACAGCCGCGACGAATATCTCTCCAGCCAGCGCCGCGCCGACGCGATCCGCCGCGCCCAGGCGACCAATCGCCGGCTGCAGGGCAGCCAGCTCGCCCAGCTGCGCGCATCCAACGCGTCCTTGTCGGGGAGCCTCGACATCGCCCGCGCGACGCTCGATGCGCTCAACCTGCGCGCGCCCGTCACCGGCCAGCTGACGGCTTTCTCCATCCAGGTCGGCCAATCCTTGAACCGCGGTGAGCGTCTCGGCCAGATCGACAGCGCGGGCCGCAACAAGCTTGTTGCACAGGTCGACGAATTCTACCTCGGCCGCGTCGAGCCCGGCCAGATCGCCACCGTCGAGGCCGGCGGCAAGAGCTTCAAGGCCAAGGTCGCGAAAGTCTATCCGCAGGTGAAGAACGGTACCTTCGAGACCGATCTGGTCTTCATCGACGCGGAGCCTGCTGCGCTGCAGCGCGGACAGACCATGCAGGTGCGCCTGACGCTTGGCGATCCCGCTCCGGCTTTGCTGATCCCCAACGGCGCCTTCTACAACGAAACGGGCGGCGCGTGGGTATTCGTGGTGACACCGGACGGCGACGCCGCGGTGAAGCGCCCGGTTCGACTCGGCCGCCGCAATGCCGACCATATCGAAGTGCTCGAAGGGCTGGAGCCCGGCGAGCGCGTCATCACTTCGCCTTACACCGGTTTTGCCGATCGCGATCGGCTGGACCTCGGCAGCTAAAGGAGCTGAAAGCCATGCTGACCATGCGTGAACTGTCGCGGGTCTACCGCACCGACACGGTTGAAACCACCGCGCTCGACCGGATCGACCTCGACATCGCCGACGGTGAATTCGTCGCGATCATGGGCCCGTCGGGCTGTGGCAAATCGACTTTGCTGAACGTCATCGGCATGCTCGATAGCCCGTCCAGCGGCTCCTACGTATTCGACGGCGCGGAGGTGGGCGGGCTTGCCGAGGCCCAGCTCGCCGACGTGCGGAAAAAGAATATCGGCTTCATATTCCAGAGCTTCAATTTGGTCGACGAATTGTCGGTGCGCGAGAATATCGAACTTGCTTTGCTCTACCACGACGTGCCGTCATCCGAGCGCAAGCGGCGGGTGGAGGAGGTGATGGACAAGGTCGGCATCGCCCACCGCGCCAAGCACCGCCCGAGCCAGCTTTCCGGCGGCCAGCAGCAGCGCGTCGCCGTTGCCCGCGCGCTGGTCGGCAGCCCGAAGCTGATCCTCGCCGACGAACCGACCGGCAACCTCGACACCCAGCATGGCGAGGAAGTGATGAAAATGCTCCAGGCGCTGAACCGGGAAGGCTCGACCATCGTGATGGTCACCCACTCGCCCGCCCATGCCGATTATGCCGGTCGCGTCGTCAACATGCTGGACGGCAAGGTGCTCCTCGAGCGCCGCCGCGCCGCTTGAGCGGCCTCTAGCGAACAAGGAGCCAGCATATGTGGCGCAATTACGTAACCGTCGGCTTTCGCGCACTCGCGAAGAACCGCACCTACGCGTTCATCAACATCTTCGGCCTGGCGATCGGCCTCGCCGCCTGCCTGCTGATCCTGCTCTACGTCCGATACGAATCGAGCTTCGACAAGTGGCTGCCCAATGCGGAAAACAGCTACCAGCTACAGAGCCACTACCGGAACAAGCAGACCGGCGAGGAAAACAAGCTGCAGATGACCTCCTACGTGGCGGGCGTCGCGCTTCGGAAGGACTTTCCGCAGGTCGACAAGACGGTCTACGCCCTCTCCAGCGCGCCGGTCGTTCTGCGCGGCGGCGAAGCACTGCCGACCGAGGACGTGCTCCTGGTCGACAATTTGTTCTTCGACGTGCTGCAGTTTCCGCTCGTCAAAGGCGATCCCAAGACGGCGCTTGCCCAGGTTAATTCGCTGGTTCTGACCGAGAAGGAGGCCCAGCGCCTGTTCGGGTCGGAAGATGCGATGGGCAAAACCGTCAGCATGGTAAGCCGCGGCATCACCACCGACTGGCGCGTGACCGGCATTGCCAAGGACCTGCCCAAGAACAGCCATGTCGATTTCAACATGGTCGGCCGCTTCGATCCGGGCAGCTATTTCTCGGACTCGCCCGATTTCATGACGGCGTGGGGCTGGCAGTCCGGCTGGTTCTATTTCACGCTCAAGCCAGGCACCGATCCAGCAACGCTGCAAGCGCAATTCCCCGCTTGGGAGAAGCGCAACATCAAGATCGAGAATTTCGGCGATCAGCGCTTCGATGCGGGTGAAGAGCAGGATTGGAACATCGCCAACGTGCGCGATATTCACCTGGGCGAGCCGCAGGACGGCGCGATGCGGCCGGGCAACGACCGCGCAACGATCGTCACCTTTGCAATCATCGCCGTGCTGATCCTGGCAATGGCCTGCGTCAATTTCACCAACTTGGCCACCGCCCGCGCAAGCCAGCGCGCCCGGGAAGTGGCGCTGCGCAAGGTGCTGGGCGCGAGCCGCAAGCAGTTGATGGTTCAATTCCTGGGCGAATCGGTGCTGGTGGCGGCGCTTGCCATGCTGCTTGCACTTGCCATTGCGGAGCTGGCGCTTCCTGCTTTGTCGAGCTTTCTCGATGCCGAACTCGACCTCGCTTATTTCGGGGAAGGCGGCATGATGCTGCCGATCCTCGGGCTGGTGATCTTGGTCGGCGCCGCCGGTGGGCTGTACCCGGCTTTCTACCTGTCGGGTTTCCAGCCGGCGCAGGTTCTGAAGGCGAACAAGTCCACCGCGGAAGCGGCAGGCTCGGGCCGGTTGCGAAACGTGCTCGTCATCGGCCAGTTCGCCGTGTCGATCGGCCTGATCATCTGCACCGCCATCGTGTACGCGCAAAGCGTCTACGCCCGCAGCGCCGATCCCGGCTATCAGCGCGACGGCTTGCTGCAGGTGTCCAATCTCGGCCGCCGCCAGGTGCTGACCAAAAGCGATGCGGTGGTTGAGGAGATGCGTCGGGTGGAGGGCGTAAAGGCGGTCGGCCGCACCGGCATCGGAATCGATACGGACAACAATTCAAACACCGGCGTGCTCGTCCCTGGCAGAACCGAGCCGGTGAACATCGGCACCTACGGCGTCGATGCAGGCTTCTTCGATACAATGGGCATCAAGACGGTTGCCGGTCGCGTATTCGACGAGAACCGGCCAGGGGACGACACTACCCAGCCCTTCCCGTCCGATCCTGCCTGGGAGAGGGCCTTGCCGGCGCGCGGGGCAAACATCGTCGTCAACGAACTCGCCACCAAGCGGATGGGCTTCAAGAGCCCGCAGGAGGCGGTCGGCAAGGTCGTGAAGACGGCGATCGTGGAGCCCGAATATGGCCTCGTTCCCACCACCATCATCGGGGTAGTGCAGGATTCCCGCTTCCGTTCGATCCGCGAGCCGATGGAGCCGATCCTGTTCCGCCTGGACAAGACCGGCGCCGGCAATCTGCTGATCCGCTACTCGGGCGACCCCGCGGCAATCCGCGCCCGCACCGAAGCGGTCTGGAAACGGCTCGCGCCCGATGTGCCCTTCGACGGCGAGTTCTCGGAAGACATTATCGCCGAGCTCTACCAGTCGGAAGAAGCCCGCGCGCAGACCTTTGCCGGCTTCGCCCTGCTGGCGGTGATCGTCGCCTGCCTGGGCCTGTTCGGCCTCGCCGCCTTTACCGCCGAGCGGCGAACCAAGGAGATCGGCATCAGGAAGGTGCTCGGCGCGCGGAGCCGCGACATTGTGAAGCTGCTCGCCTGGCAATTCTCGAAGCCGGTGATCGTCGCCAACCTCATCGCCTGGCCGGTCGCCTGGTGGGTGATGCGCGACTGGCTGAACGGCTTCGACAGCCGCATTGCGCTTGGGCCGACGCCCTTCCTGCTTGCCGGGTTCCTGGCGCTGGCGATCGCACTCGGCACCATCGCCGGCCACGCCTTCAAGGTCGCCCGCGCCAACCCGATCCACGCGCTGCGCTACGAATAGCCGAAGACGCGCCGCTCTGGAGTTCCCGCTTCGGCGGCTTTAGAGCGGCGCTTGGCTATCCTGGCGGAGGCGGAGGCGCGTGAAGGACGAACAGCTGAAACTCGGCAGCCGCCTGGTGATCGGCGCCGTTGCCGGCTTTGTCGGCACCATGGCGATGACGTCGGCGATGCGGCGCCTTCACAAGAAACTGCCGGAGCGCGAGCGCTACCCGCTCACGCCGCGCGAGATCGTCGATTCCACCGCCGAGGCGGCGGGCACGCCGCTGCCCAACGAGGCGGCGAAGGACATCACCACCGCCGCCCATTTCGCCTACGGCGCGGCAATGGGCGCCTTGCTCTCGGCGATGGATTCGCAGCCGTCCAGGACCATGGGCGCCGCCGCGGGCATTGCCGTGTGGATGGCAAGCTATCTCGGCTGGGTCCCGGCAATGAACGTGCTGGAGCCGGCGACGCAGCATCCAAAGCGCCGCAACCTGCTGATGATCGGCGTCCACCTGGTCTGGGGCGCGGCAACGGCGTCAGCGATGCGCGAACTGCGGCTGGCGCGGGAGACGATCCTGGAGGAAGGGCCGGAGAAGGACCGGCCGGACCGGTAAATCTGGATCTAGCTATAGACTCGTTCGTCCCGAGCGAAGTCGAGGGGCCCACACGAAGAGCCAGTGCCACCGCACCTCGACTTCGCTCGGTACGAGCGAGGTAGATTGGGCGGGTAGCCTCAGAAGCCAGCGCCCTTTACCCTCCACTACCCTTCGGGTGGTTCCCCTCCCCATCTCACGATGGGGAGGAACTTGGGTCAATCAACGTGTTTGACGGCGGGCGGATCGCTGGCGGGAAAGCTTTCGTCGGAGGCCTCATCCACCTTGGTCCATTCCTTTGGCGGATCGCGCATTGCGTCAGGGCCGGCCTGGCGCGCGGCGCCGGAATTGCCGACCGCGCCGTGGGCGCCCGAGCCGGACAGCGCGGCGCTATGCCCGCCGCCTTGCCCGCCGCGTCCGCCGCGCAGGCGGGTGGCGAGCAGGTAGCCGATGCCGCCGGCCAAAGCGGCGCCGAAGCCGGCAAGAAGACCTCTGTTACGCGACCAATTCATGTTCAAACCTCCACCTCGGTAAGCGCCGCCGGCTTGGCGGGGGGCAGGCCCTCGCTTTCGGCAAGCGCCAGCAATTCCGCCTTGCGCGCAGCCATCTGCTCACCCAACGCGTCGAGATCGACATCGGCTTTGCGAGCCTGACTGAACAGATTGTCGTGCTGTTTCTCTTCTTCCTTGATGTGGTGCTCGATTTCTTCCTTCAGCACCTTCACCTTGGCGTCGTAGAACTGGTCGTCGGGCGATCCCGCCTCGATGTCGTTGATCAGCACCTTGGCGCCGTCATGCTCGACGATCGCCTCGTCGATATCGTCGTCGTCGATCTTTCCGCGCAGCGCCGGGTAGAAGATCTCCTCCTCGATCATGGTGTGCACCTTGAGCTCGGTGCAGATCGATCTGGCGATGGTTTCCTTTTTGCCGTCGCCGGACGCGTTTTCGAATTTTTCGAACAGTTCCTCAACCTCCCGGTGGTCGCGGGCGAGGAGCTGGATCGCGTTCAATCTGTCGGCCATGAAGTAGTGCCTCCTTTGCTGGGGGAACATTCGTGTGGGGCGCCGGTTCCGTTGCGCAAAAGGGCTCTCCATGCGGCACGTGAAAGACACCGAAACCCTCTCCCCGCTGCTTCCGGACGAAACGGAGGATGCGGTGCGCCGCCTGCTCGCCAAGGCGGCGGAGCGCGACCTGATGCTTGCAACGGCGGAAAGCTGCACCGGCGGCATGATCGCGTCCTTGCTCACCGACGTGCAGGGCGTCTCTTTCACCTTCGACCGCGGCTTCGTAACCTACACCAATGAAGCCAAGAACGAGATGCTCGGCGTACCGATGGCGATGATCGAGGAGAAGAGCGCCGTCTCGAAGGAAGTGGCGATCGCAATGGCCGAGGGCGCGCTTGCCAACAGCCGCGCCAATATCGCCGTGTCCGTCACCGGCTATGCCGACAGCGGGCCGGAACCGGGGCTGGTGCATTTCGGCTGCGCCCGGGCGGGACGAACCACCGCGCACCGAGAAGAGCATTTCGGCGACGTCGGCCGCGGTGCTACACGCTTGGCCTGCCTCCAAACGGCAGTTGAAATGATGACGGAGATGCTGTGAGCCGCGCCCCCTTTGCCGCAATCCACCGCCACGGTTTCGTCCGCACCGCCGCGGCAAGCCCGACCGGCTCCGCCGGCGATGTCGAGTTCAACGTCGATCAGGCGATCGAGCTGGCTCGCGAAGCCGACCGGCGCGGCTGCGACCTGGTCGTCTACCCGGAACTCAACATCTCCTCCTACGCGGTGGACGACCTGTTCATGCAGGAAGCCTTTCTGGACGCGGTGGAGTTCGGCATCGCCCGCTTCTGCGGCGAAACGGAAGGGCTTTCCCCCTGCTTCGTGGTCGGCGCACCCTTGAGGCGCAACGGCCGGCTCTACAATTGCGCCTTGGTAGTTTCGCACGGCCGCATCCTCGGCGTGGTGCCGAAGAGCTTCCTGCCCAACTACCGCGAATACTATGAGAAGCGCTGGTTCGTGTCGGGCATCGGTCTCGACGGGATCGAAATCGCGGTAGCGGGACAGATCGTGCCGTTCGGCACCGACATCGTCTTCGCGGCCGAGGACTTGTCCGACTTCATCTTCCACGTCGAGATCTGCGAGGATTATTGGGCGCCGCAGCCGCCCTCCACCAACGGCGCGCTCGCCGGTGCGCTGATCCTCTGCAACCTCAGCGCCTCCAACATCACCATCGGCAAGGCGGATGAGCGCAAACTGCTCTGCGCCTCGCAATCGAGCCGCTGCTGCGCCGCTTACGTCTACGCCGCCTCGGGCCCGGGGGAGAGCACCACCGATCTTGCCTGGGACGGGCAGAGCGCGATCTACGAAATGGGCGAGCTTCTGGCCGAGAGTAGCCGCTTCGACATGGAGCCGGAGCTTGCCGTGGCGGACGTCGATGCGCAGCGTCTCCGGCTGGAGCGGATGCGGATGCCGACCTTCAACGACAATGCCGTCGCCGCCGGACATCCGGAAAAGCGCTTCCGCCGCGTGCACTTCGAACACCGACCGGGCGTCGACGACATCGGTTTCGAACGGAAGCTGCGCCGCTTTCCCTATGTTCCGAACCGCGCGGAGCAGCTCGATCAGGATTGCTACGAAGCGTTCAACATCCAGGTGCAGGGCCTCGCCAAGCGCTTCACCGCCACGCGCGGCAGGCACCTCGTCATCGGCGTCTCCGGCGGCCTCGATTCCACCCACGCCCTCATCGTCGCCGCCAAGATGTGCGACTATTTGAAGCTGCCCCGCTCGACGATCCTCGGCTTCACCATGCCCGGCTTCGCCACCGGCGACACCACGAAGGGCAATGCCTGGGCGCTGATGAAGGCGCTCGGCATCCAGGGTGAGGAGATCGACATCCGCCCCGCGGCGATGCAGATGCTCAAAGACATGGGCCACCCATTCGCGAGCGGCGAGCCCGTCTACGATATTGCGTTCGAGAATGTGCAGGCGGGGCTTCGCACCGATTATCTCTTCCGCCTCGCCAACCAGCGCTCGGGCTTCGTGGTCGGCACCGGAAACCTGAGCGAAGTGGCGCTGGGCTGGTCGACCTACGGCGTCGGCGACCAGATGAGCCATTACGGCGTCAACGCAGGCGTGCCGAAGACGCTGATTCAATACCTCATCCGCTGGGCGGTGAAGACCGGCCAGTTCGACGAGGGGACGAATCGCATCCTCCAAGCGATCCTGCAGACCAAGATCTCGCCCGAGCTGATCCCGGCCGACGACAAAGGCGAGATGCAGTCCACGGAGGACACGATCGGCCCCTATGAGCTGCACGATTTCTTTCTGTTCCACATCCTGCGCTCTGGTCAGCCGCCATCCAAGGTGGCGTTCCTGGCCTGGCAGGCGTGGCGGGATGCGGAGGCCGGCTCGTGGCCGTCCGGCCATCCCGAGCACCTCAAGCGCGCCTACGACATGGCGACGATCCGCAAATGGCTCGAGGTGTTTCTATTCCGCTTCTTCCAGATCAGCCAGTTCAAGCGCTCGGCCATTCCCAATTCGCCCAAGGTTTCGGCCGGCGGCGCACTTTCCCCGCGCGGCGATTGGCGCGCGCCTTCCGACGGTACGGCCAAGCCGTGGCTCGCGGAACTGAAGGAGTCGTTTAGCGAGGAGTGACGCGGATCGGCTCGGATTCGTAACAATCCGGCGCAACCCTGATCTAAATTAATATAAAAGCGGTGGGTGCGCGGGAACTCCGGCGCGCGCCCCGCCGTTGTGGTTCAGTTGTCCAAACCATCAGGGAATTCCCTCGTTGATCACCTTCTCCACCGCCTCCGCTTCGGGGTACGGCCAGTCCGCGCCCCAGCTTCCGGATCACCACACGCTGATCTGCTTCTCGCACCTGCGGTGGAATTTCGTGTTTCAACGGCCTCAACATCTGATGAGCCGTTTCGCCCAGGATCGCCGCGTCATCTATTGGGAAGAGCCGGAAGCCGCGCTGCCCGATTGCGAGCCGGCGCTTGGCGTGCGCGCTTGCGCCGAAACGGGCGTAATCGTGGTGACGCCGTCGCTTCCCGAAACGCTTGACGAAGCGGGCCGCGAGGCTGCGCTCAAGACGCTGCTGACGGCGTTCCTGAAGGGCGAGGCCGGGCCGTTCATCCGTTGGTATTACACCCCGATGATGCTGCCCTTCTCCCGCGATGTGGAGGCCGAATGCACCGTCTACGATTGCATGGACGAGCTGGCCAATTTCCGCTTCGCGCCGCCGCAGCTTCTCTCCCTCGAGCAGGAGCTGCTCGACAGCGCCGACGTGGTCTTCACCGGCGGCTATAGCCTCTATGAGGCAAAGAAGGACCGGCACCCGAACATCCACCCATTCCCGTCCAGCGTCGACCGCGCCCACTTTGCGCAGGCCCGTGCCATGGACGCGCAGCCGGACGATCAGGGGCCGGTGGGGCGCCCGCGCCTCGGCTTCTACGGCGTCATCGACGAGCGGATGGACCTGGAGATGATCGCGGCAGTCGCCGATGCGCATCCCGAATGGTCGATCATGATGGTCGGGCCGGTGGTGAAGATCGACCATGCCGATCTGCCGCTGCGCGCCAACATCCATTATCTCGGCGGCAAGACCTATGACGAGCTGCCGGTCTATCTCGGCGGCTGGGACGTGGCGCTGATGCCGTTCGCGATCAACGAATCGACGAAGTTCATTTCACCGACCAAGACTCCGGAATATCTCGCCGGCGGCCGGCCGGTTGTGTCGACGCCGATCACGGACGTCATCCGCCATTATGGGGACATGGACGCGGTATTCATCGCCGACGGCAGCGACGCCTTCGTAGCCGCCTGCGAACAGGCGCTTGCCCTTGCCCAAAGCGGTGACGAATGGCTCGGCGAAGTCGATGCCAAGCTCGCCAATTTGAGCTGGGACACGACCTATGCCCGTATGGCCGGACTGGTGCGCGAGACGCTGAAGGTGCCGTCCAAAGGCCCGAACATCGTCAAGGCGGCGACCAAGAAGAAGTACGATTACCTGGTCGTCGGCGCGGGTTTCGCCGGGTCGGTGATCGCCGAGCGGCTGGCCAGCCAGCACGACGCGCACGTGCTCGTCATCGACAAGCGCCCGCACGTCGCCGGCAATGCCTATGACCATCTCGACGATGCGGGCGTGCTGATCCACCAATATGGGCCGCACATCTTCCACACGAACTCGGACGAGATCGTTCAGTATCTGTCGCAGTTCACGGCGTGGCGCGAATATGAGCACAAGGTGCTCGCCGAAGTGGGGGATCAGCTGGTGCCGATCCCGATCAACCGGACGACGCTGAACATGCTGTTCGGCCTCGATCTCAAGACCGATCAGGAGGCGGCCGATTACCTCGCGTCGCGCGCTGAGCCGGTGGAGGACATCAAGACGTCGGAAGACGTGGTGGTGAACGCCGTCGGCCGTGAACTTTATGAACTTTTCTTCCAGGGTTATACCCGCAAACAGTGGGGCATCGATCCGTCCGGCCTCGACAAGGCGGTGACGGCGCGCATTCCGACGCGCACCAACACGGACGACCGCTATTTCGGCGACAAGCACCAGGTGATGCCGCGCGACGGCTACACGGTGATGTTCAACAACATGCTGAACCACCCGAACATCGATGTTCTGCTGTCGACCGATTACAAGGACATCATCGACGACATCGAGGCGGGGCACATCGTCTTCACCGGCCCGGTGGACGAGTATTTCGATTTCCGTTTCGGCAAGCTGCCGTACCGGAGCCTGCGTTTCGAGCACAAGATCCTCGACCAGGAGGAGTTCCAGCCGGTGTCGGTGGTGAACTACCCCGATCCGCAGGTGCCTTACACGCGGATCACCGAGTACAAGAAGCTGACCGGCCAGGTGCATCCCAAGACCAGCATCACCTACGAATATCCGTCCGCGGAAGGGGATCCGTATTACCCCATCCCGCGCGCGGAGAATCAGGAGCTGTTCAAAAAGTACGAAGCACTCGCCGATTCCACGGAGAACGTCACCTTCGTCGGGCGGCTCGCGACTTACCGTTATTACAACATGGACCAGGTGGTCGGTCAGGCGCTCGCCACCTTCCGCAAGCTCGACGCCCGCCGCAAGGCGGAGGCCGCGAACAAGAACAGCGTCTGGACCGAAGCCGCCGAATAAGCGCTTCACCCGAACACCTTGAAAGGGCCCGCCAGCGCGCGGGCCCTTTTCCTTTCGGTGCCAATGTTCTGGTGACGGGCGGGGGTAGGTTGGCCTCCGGCGCACTCCCTTGCAGCACAAACCCGAACAGGCATAATCACGCTGCCGTTTGGGGGAGGGGGCTGCGGGAATGGACGCGTTCGAATATCTTTCGGTGCTGCTTTCGATCATCCTCGGCCTTGCGATCACCCAGGTCCTCCAAGGCTATCGCGGGCTGCTTCTGTCACGCTCAACCGTCACCGTTTACGCGCCGACGCTGATCTGGTCCGCGCTTCTGCTGCTGATCGTCACGCAAAGCTGGTGGGCAAGCTTCGGGCTTTCGGACCACCGCGACTGGGACTTCGGCAGCTTCAGCCTGATCCTGTTGCAGATGGTCTTGTTGTACATGATGGCGGCGCTGATCCTGCCGGACGTAACGCCGGGAGAACCGGTGGATCTGCGCGCTCATTTCTACCGGGAGCGCCGGCCGTTTTTCGCGATCTTTCTTGCGATGCTGGCCGCTAGCCTGATCAAGGACTGGGCGCTCGACGGCGATCTTCCCGAAATTGGAAATATCGTCGGGCACCTGGTCTTCGGCGCCTTGGCGGCGCTGGCGCTGATTGTGCGCAAGCCCAAGTTCCACGAGATCGCGGCCCCCGTCACGGCGGGAGTCGCCATCATCTACATCGCCGCTTTGTTCGCCCGGCTTTAGCGCCCTTCACTCGGCGGCTATAGGCACTGGGCCCGGCGCGGCCCCCGCCGGTTCGGGCTCCGGCCGAGGCTGGAGGAGGTCCAGCCGTTCGCGCACCTGCCCGATATACTCGTCCACCGCCTCTTCCACTGGGCGAAGCATAGCGCCGCGGCTGCTTGCCAAGGCGGTGACGGCGGAGCGGCCCTGGCGCAGCGGCTTGACCAACGCGGTGTCCATGCCGGCGCCCTCCGCCACCCGGTGGGCGAAATCGTACCAGCTTAGCCGCCCCTGATTGGCGAGGTGCCAGGTGCCGGTTTCGCCGTCGACCAGCAGGTCCAAGGTCGCGTGGCACAGGTCAGGCACGTAGGTAGGCGAGACTTCGGTCCTGTCGCACGCGGTGAATTCCTCTCCGCGGGCGAGGGCGGAGAGGACGTTCCAAGCGAAGTTGTACTTGTCCCATGGGCCGAAAAAGGCGCTGGTCCGGATGATCAACGCGTCCTTCATTGCGTCGCGGACATGCTGTTCGGCCTTGGCCTTGGAGAGGCCGTAGACGCCGGTTGGGCTGAGCGGATCGCCCTCACGATAGGGCCGGCCGAGCGTGCCGTCGAAGACGAGATCGGACGAGAATGTGACGAGTTGCACCCCGCTGGCCGAACAGGCGCGGGCGAGCTTCTCCGGGCCGGCCGCGTTGGCGGCGAGGCAGGCGTCCTGCTCCCGCTCCGCGTCGGCGACGCGAACGAAGCCCGCCGTGTTGATGATCGCCCAGGGCTTGTGCTTGGCGATCGCCGCGGCGATCGAAGCTTCGTTCGTGATGTCGAGTTCGTTGCGGGTGGTGAGGCAGTAAGGAAGCGCCCGTTCCTCGCAGATTCGGGCAAAGGCGTTGCCGAGCGTTCCCGTCGCGCCGGTGATCAGCAGCTTGCGGCCTCCATACTCCATCGGGCTACAACGTCCATTCCAGGGATAAAGTCTCGGCGGGCGGCGCCACCAGCCGGGGCTGTCGAGTACCGGGTGATCGAACGGGCGGCCGTGACCGAACTCCTTGGCCGCCTTGGCGATGATCGTCGGCCGCGGCACATCGCTGCGCGCGTCGAAGGCACCGGTGTCGTAAAAGCCGTTCTTCTGGGTAAGCAGGAAACGCCAATCGACATTGCCGAACAGCGACCAAATGGTGACGGCGCGCAGATCCATGCCTTCGCTGCGAAGCTGGTTGGCGGTGTTCCAAACCTCCACGAACCAGCGCAATTGCTCGTCGCGGTGGCAGCCGTGATGGACTTCGGTGATCGCCATCGGGATGCCGTAGCGCGACCAGGCCTCGCGCAGGCGCGGGCCAATCCCGGTGTCGGTGTCGCAGCGCTTCACCCGCACCGCTTCGGCGTCCACATAGAAATCGCGCCCGTTTCCGCCGACTTCGTGGCCGGGGTAAAGATCGAGGCGGTGATCGAGGAAACGCTCGGATGTCAGATAATGGTTGATGCCGAGCAGGTCCGGCTTGGCTTCGCCACCGGAAAAGGCTTCGATCTCCGCCCACTTCACGCCCGCACCCAGCAGCATGGTGTGGAGCGGGTGTGCAGGCCCGATCATCCCACATAAAAGGTCGAGGCTCAGCCAGCGCCGCTCATTTTCAAACTTCGCCTGGTAGCGCAGCGGCTGGGTGGAATAGCATTTGCCGAGATCCTCCGTCTGGACGAGCTTGGCGTGCGGCACATGGCGGCGGATCGCGCGCATCGCCTCCAGCGTCGCGGTGCACTCGTTCACCAGCGCGCGGATGAAAAGCGCGTAATCTTTAGCGTGCGGGTACCAATGGCCGTAAAGCGCCGAGAAGCGCGCGGTGGTCAGGGGCTCGTTGACTGGCGTCCATTGCTCGATCCACGGGTAGCGCTTCGCCGCTTTATCCGCGAAGGCGGCAAGCTTTTGCGGGAACAGAGGGTCAAGAAGCTCGGTGTATTTCGGACCGGAGCCGTGGTGGCACAAGCCGCCGATCACCTTGATCCCGCGCTCTCGAAGCATCGCCAGCCGCTCGTCGGTCCACGACCAGTCGCAGACCTCCGGATCGTCGGGCGCAATGGCTTCCCACAGGATCGGGTAACGCACGGTTGTGACGCCGAGATCGGCGACAAGATCGATGTCCCCGCGGCGGTGAAGATGGCCCGTTTCGGCGCTTTGATCGCGAAATTCGTCGCGGATGCGGACAATGGTACATTCAACACCGCCCCAAAGCTCGAGCGGCGAAGCCTCCGAATGCTTATCGGTCATCCCTGTTACGGCCTCGTTATGAACACTGCTTCACGAACGGCTCGTTAACTGCACGGGTTCCGAGGAAACAGGCTTCATTTAAACCAGGTTAGGACGATTCCGCACGCTTGCGCGTGCAAGCAAGCTGGGGCACGGACTTGCCGTCGCACCCTCTCCCGCGGAGATGAATTCCCATGATCAAAGGTCTCGCCGCTTTTTCGTTTCTTCTCGCCGGAACCAGCGCCTTTGCGCAGACCGAGCCCCTGGCGAGTTCGCCGGCACCCGCGCCCGCCGCGGCCAAACCGGCTACCGAAAAGTGGGACGTGACCAAGCCGCCGATGCCGACGCGCGAAGTGAAGATCGACGTTTCCGAGGGCACGTGGATGAACGTCGATCTCAGCCCGGACGGGCGGACGATCGCGTTCGACATGCTGGGCGACATCTACACCATTCCGGCATCGGGTGGCCGCGCGAGGCGGATCGCGGAAGGGCTGGCGCATGAAATGCAGCCGCGCTTCTCGCCCGACGGCAAGCGCATCGCCTTCACCTCGGACCGGGGCGGCGGCAACAACATCTGGATCATGAATGCGGACGGTTCGGACAAGCGCCAGCTGACCAAAGAGACCTTCAACTTGTTGAACAGCCCGGACTGGAGCCCGGATGGACGCTTCATTGCGGCAAGGAAGCATTTCACCACCGCCCGCTCGCTCGGCACCGGCGAGATCTGGGTCTACCACGTCGCCGGCGGCGGCGGAGTGGCGCTGGTCGAAAAGCCGAGCCCGCAGCACCAGAAGGAGCTCGGCGAGCCGGCCTTCACCCCCAACGGAGAAGGCATCTATTTCAGCCGCGACGTGACGCCCGGCGCGACGTTCCAGTACGCGCAGAACGGCAATGCGGAGATTTTCGCGATCGAGCGCTACGACGTGAAAACCGGCGAGCGCACCAAGGTCGCGGGCGGCCCCGGCGGCGCGGTGCGGCCGACGCCGTCGCCGGACGGCAAGTACCTCGCCTACGTCCACCGCGAGCGTGAAAAGTCGAAGCTCTACATCAAGGATTTGCGCTCGGGCGAAGAGCGCAAGATCTACGACGCGCTCGACCAGGACATGCAGGAAACCTGGGCGGTCGAGGGCGCGTATCCGAACATGGATTGGACGCCGGACAGCCGCTCCCTGGTTTTCTGGGCGGGCGGCAAGATTCGCCGCGTCAACGCCGACGGCACCGGCGCGGCCGAAATCCCGTTCCAGGTCTCCGACACCCGCATCGTTATCGACCCGCCGAGGCCGAGCGTTGAAGTCGCGCCGGACAGCTTCACCACCCGGATGCCGCGCTTCGCCTCCGTCTCCCCCGATGGGCGCCGTGTCGTGTTCGAAAGCCTCGGCCGCCTTTACGTGCGCGAAGTCGCCGGCGGAGCGCCGCGCAAGCTCACGGCCGACGACAGCGACTTCCAGCTTTTCCCAAGCTGGTCGCGCGACGGTAAGCGCATCGCCTTTGTCAGCTGGAACGATCAGCGTCTCGGCGAAATCCGCACGGTCGGCGCCGACGGACGCGGCCTGCGCACCGTCACCCGTCAGCCGGGCCATTATGCCCGCCCGCGCTTTTCGCCAAACGGCCAGACCATCGTGTTCGAGCAGGGCACCGGCGGCGGCATCACCTCCGACCGCTGGTCCGAAAACCCCGGCGTGTTCCGCGTGGCGGCGGCGGGCGGCGATCCCGTCCGCCTCACCCGCACCGGCGGCAACCCGCAGTTCGGCTCTGACAATGATCGCATCTACATGGAGCTTTCGGAGGATCAGAAGTTCAAGCTGATCAGCACCGACTGGAACGGCAAGGACCGCCGCACCCACGCCCAGGGCGAAATGATCACCGGCTACGAAGTCTCTCCGGCCGGCGACCAGATTGCGTTCCGGGAAGGCTATGATGTCTATGTCGCGCCGTTCTTCCAGGGTGCAAAGACGATCGATTTCGGCGCCAAGGCAACCAACCTCCCCGTTGTCCGCGCAAGCGGCGAAGGCGGGCAATATTTCCATTGGGCGCAGAACGGCCGCACCCTGTCCTGGTCGGTCGGGCCGACGCTGTACAGCGTCGACACCGCCAGCATGATCCGCAACGCGCCGCCGGCCGGCGAAGCGCAGGACAAGTATACGCCGCCCAAGACCGGCACCTCGCTTGCCATGACTCGCCAGGCCGACAAGCCGCGCGGGCTGGTGGCGCTCACCGGCGCCCGCATCGTCACCATGGCAGGGGCGAACGGCGGCGTGATCGACGACGGCGTCATCTTGGTCGAGAATAACCGCATTCGCGCGGTCGGCCGCCGCGGCGAAGTGCAGGTTCCGGCAGGCGCCAAGACGGTGGATGTCGCCGGCAAGACGATCATCCCGGGCCTGATCGACGCTCACGCCCACGGGCCGCAAGGCTCGGACGATCTCGTGCCGCAGCAGAATTGGTCGAACCTCGTCCACCTGGCGTTCGGCGTCACCACCGTCCACGATCCGTCCTCGACGTCGAGCGAGATATTCTCAGCCGGCGAAATGCAGCGCGCAGGCCTGGTGGTCGCGCCGCGCATCTTCTCGTCGGGCGAGATCGTCTACGGTGCCAAGGCACCCGGCCGTTACGCCACCATCGAGAGCTTCGACGATGCGCTCGCCCACATCCGCCGCCTGAAGGCGCAGGGCGCGCACAGCATCAAGAACTACAACCAGCCGCGCCGCGACCAGCGCCAGCAGGTCGTCGCCGCCGGCCTTCGCGAGAATATCGCGGTGGTCGCGGAAGGCGGTTCCTTGTTCAACATGGACATGACGCTGATCGGGGACGGCAACAGCACGCTTGAGCACAACATCCCGCAGGCGATGCTCTACGAAGACGTGCTGAGCTTCTACGGCCAGACCAAGGTCGCCTACACGCCGACCCTGGGCGTCACCTACGGCGGCATGGGCGGCGAGCCTTATTGGATCCAGGAAAGCCAGGTGTGGCGTCACCCGCTGCTCACCCGCCACGTGCCGCCCACCGAGCTTCAGGAGGAACTGGTGCGGGTCACCGCGGCGCCGCAGGAGGATTTCGTCGACGCGGTGAGCGCCCGCACCGCCCATATGCTGTCGAAGCGCGGCGTGCCGGTGAGCATCGGCGCCCACGGCCAGCAGCAGGGCATCGCCGCCCATTGGGAATTGTGGTCGTTCGTGCGCGGCGGCATGAGCCCGCTGGAAGCGCTTCAGGCCGGCACCGTGACCCCGGCCCGCGCCTTGGGCTTCAGCGACATCGGAACGCTGGAAGCGGGCAAGCTTGCCGACCTCGTCATCCTCGATGCCGATCCGCTGGAGAACATCCGCAACACCGAAAAGGTGTCGAAGGTGATGCTCAATGGCCGGCTCTACGATGCCGCGACCATGAACGAGGAAGTCACCGGCACCCGCAAGCGGCTCGCTTACGATTGGGAGTGAGCCGCTAGGGATTCGCTAACACTTGCTGGCGCATGCTTCTTCTTCTTCGGGGAGGGAGAAAGCATGGCCAGCGCAGCATCGATCGGGTTCAAGGACCCTTGGGCGGACCGCCGCGGCGAGGAACGCATCGAAGGGCTGGTCGACAGCGCCTTGCTGCACTTTCGCGGCAAGCCCTATCGCGTGACGGTGCTCGACATCTCCTCGCGCGGCGCCAAGATCGAGTGCGCGCTCGAGCCGCGGCTCGGCGAGCCGGTGCTGATCGAGTTCAACCAATGCAGCTCCATGCACGCTTTCGTGCGCTGGAACCGTGAAGGGCGGATCGGCCTCAACTTCGGCCATGAACTGGTGCTGGCGCTTTAGGATCGGACACGAACCCGTTCGTCCCGAGCGAAGTCGAGGGGCGGTGGTTCAGACTCCTCATGCGGGCCCCTCGAATACGCTCGGGGCAAACGGGCCGGGAGGCAGGCGCGTTTAGAGCCTCTCGATGGCCTTCAGAACGGTCGGCGCAATGCCGCTGACCATGCGCTTGATTCCCTGAAAATTAGGATGCACCCGGTCGGGCAGGTTGAGCGCCGAATTGCCGGCCACTCCGGCAAGAAAGAAGGGGTAAAGCGGCGCCTGATATTTGCGCGCCAAATCGGGGAAGATCGCGTTGAACTTGGACATGTAATCGCGGCCGAGGTTCGGCGGGGCGAGCATGCCGGCGACGATTACCGGAATGTTGCGCTTCTTGAACTCGGCGAGGATGAAGTCGAGATCCTCGCGCGTCTGCTCCGGCCGGATGCCGCGCAGCATGTCGTTGGCGCCCAAGGCGACGATGGCGAGATCGGGTTTCCGCTTCAGCCCGTCCAGCGTCCAGCGCACCCGCGCCCGGCCGTTGGCGGCCGTGTTACCGGACACGCCCGCGTTGGTGACGAAGGCGCGAATGCCGTTGCGGCGGAGCACGTCTTCGAGCTGGGGTGCGAAGCCCTGGTCGCGCGGCAGGCCGTAGCCCGCGGTAAGGCTGTCGCCGAAGGCAAGGACATGAACGTCCTTGCCCTGCGCCGCCGCGCCGCTTTCCACTCCAACCATCAGCAGCAGTGCGTAGACAATGCGCCGCGCCGCACCATATGCCATCCGTAACGACATCGGATTCCACTTCCTTTCATGACCAGCTCCTATGTTATCGACGCGTCGGATGTCACGCTTGCTCTCGGCTCCGGCGAGGCGCGGGTGGAGATTCTGCGCGGCATCGCTCTTCAAGTCCCGAAGGGGCAAAGCGTTGCACTGCTTGGCCCATCGGGAAGCGGCAAATCGTCGCTGATGGCGGTGCTTTCCGGGCTTGAGCGGGCAAGCGGCGGCTCCATTCGCGTCACCGAACAGGATTTCACGGCGCTCGATGAAGACGGTTTGGCGCGCGCGCGGCAAGGCAAGATTGGAATCGTTCTCCAGGCTTTCCACCTGCTGCCGACCATGACCGCGCTTGAAAATGTCGCGGTTCCGCTGGAGCTTGCCGGGCGCGGCGGCGCGTTCGAAACGGCCAAGGCGGAGCTGGAAGCGGTCGGTCTCGGCCATCGAATCACGCACTATCCGGCGCAGCTTTCCGGCGGCGAGCAGCAGCGTGTCGCAATCGCCCGCGCCACCGCTGCGCGGCCCGAACTGATCTTCGCCGACGAGCCGACCGGCAACCTCGACGCGGCAACTGGCAACGCCATCCTCGACCTCCTCTTCGCCCGCCAGCGCGACACCGGCGCGACATTGCTGGTCATCACCCACGACCCTGCGCTCGCCGCCCGCTGCGAGCGGGTGCTGGAAATGGCGGACGGGCGAATCGTGCGGGATACGGGAGCGTGAGCGACCTCGGGGCGATAAGCCCCTCCCCTTCAGGGGAGGGGTCTGGGGAGGGGCCTGTCACTCCACACAAGCACCTTTCGGTTTACGCTTACGTTCCCCTCCCCAACCCCTCCCCTGAAGGGGAGGGGCTTAAGTGAGCCTGGCCCTCCGCCTCGCGCTTCGCGACTTGCGCGGCGGCCTGGCCGGCTTGCGCCTCCTTGCTATTTGCCTGTTCCTGGGCGTTGCGGCCCTTGCAGGCGTAGATTCGCTCTCCTCCGCCATTGTCACCTCGCTCGCCGAGCGGGGGCAGGAGATACTCGGCGGCGACGTCCAGCTTACCGTCGGCGGGCGTGAAGCGACCCCGGACGAACTTGCCGCCTTTGCCCGCGAAGGTCGAACCGGCGCGGTTGTTCGAATGCGCGCCATGGCGGCGCGGCTGGACGGCGCGGAAAGCGTCCTTGCCGAATTGAAGGGGGTCGATGCCGCCTGGCCGCTTTACGGCGCCTTCAGCCTCCAGCCGGGCGCGCTGGCACAACGCCCGGGCCCAAGCGACGCAGCGATCGGCGAGGAGCTGGCGGACCGGCTATCGGTACGGGTCGGCGATCGCATTCGGCTCGGCGCCGCCGAGCTCAGGATCGTCGGCTTCATCGCGCAGGAGCCGGACCGGGTGGGGCAGGGCTTCACGCTCGGCCCCACGGTGCTGGTCTCGCGCGAAGGGCTTGTTGCCACCGGCCTGGTGCAACCGGGAAGCCTGTTCACCGCCTCCTACCGCATCAAGCTGCCCGCCGCCGTCGACGTGGAAGCCAAAGCCAAGGAACTCACCGGCCGATTCAAGGACGCCGGCTTCCAGGTGCAGGACCGCTCCAACGGCGCGCCGGGCACCCGCCGCTTCATCGGCCGCCTTGCCCAATTCCTGACTTTGATCGCGCTCACCGCCTTGATCGTTGCCGGCATCGGCGTCGGCAACGGCGTCAGCTCCTGGCTCGACACCAAGCGCGGCACCATTGCGACGCTGAAGCTGCTCGGCGCGCCGAGCCGAACGATATTCCTCTCCTACCTGATCGAGATCGGCCTGGTGGCGGCCGGTGCCATTCTGGTCGGCCTCGCCGTCGGTGCGGCGGTGCCGAGCGTGGTGAGCGCGGTCGCCGGAGACGCCTTGCCGGTGCCGCCGCGCGCCGGACTTTACCCGCTGCCGCTCCTGGTCAGCGCCGCTTACGGGCTGCTCATCGCCCTAGTCTTCGCGCTGATCCCGCTCGCCCGCGCCCGCACCGTGACGGCGGCGAGTCTCTTCCGAGGCCACCTCGAAACGCTCCGCCGCCCCGGTTTACGCG
Organism: Allosphingosinicella sp.; assembly: GCA_036399095.1. Classification (GTDB taxonomy): domain Bacteria; phylum Pseudomonadota; class Alphaproteobacteria; order Sphingomonadales; family Sphingomonadaceae; genus Allosphingosinicella. The sequence continues at coordinate 78,105 of DASWNT010000025.1, read as the reverse complement.
CCATCGCTGGCGCCGCCGTGGCAGCCTTGCTGATTGCAGCGCTCGCGATCTCGACCTCGCGTGAGCCGATCTTCGCCGCCGGCTTCATCGGTGCCGCGCTTGTCTTGCTCCTACTCCTCACCTTGCTCGGCTGGGTGATCCGCTGGACTGCATCGAAGCTGCCCCGCCCAAAGAGCCCGCTCTTCCGCCTCGCGCTCGGCAATCTCCACCGGCCGGGCACGCAAACGGTGCGGCTGGTGGTGGCGCTCGGCCTCGGCCTCACCTTGTTCACCACCCTGGCGGTGATCGAAACCAACCTGTCCGGCCAGATCCGCACAACCATTCCCGCCAAGGCGCCGAGCTTCTTCATGCTCGACATTCCAGCCGAGGATGTTGCTCGCTTCCGCGCCACGGCGGGGCAAGCCTCGCCGCGTGGCGACCTGGTCACCATCCCGTCGCTCCGCGGATCGGTGGTGGCGGTGGGCGACACGCGCGTCGCCGACATGGAGGAGATACCGGAGGGCGCCTGGTTCCTGCGCGGCGACCGCGGACTGACTTATTCCGCCGCGGTGCCGGAAGGCAGCCGCGTCGTTGAAGGCAGCTGGTGGCCCGCAGATTATGCCGGCCCGCCGCTCATCTCGCTCGACGTCGAAGCAGCGCGTGCCGCCGGGATCAAGGTCGGCGACACGCTCACCGTCTCCATCCTCGGCCGGGACATCGAGGCGAAAATCGCTTCGCTGCGCGAGATCAACTGGGACACGATGGGCTTCAATTTCGTGATCGTCTTCGCGCCCGGTACGCTTGAGCAGGCGCCGCACAGCTTCATGGCCACCATCTCCATGCCGGAAGGCGAGGAGCGGCCCTTCGCGCGCGCCATTTCCCGCGCCTTTCCCACCGTGTCGGCAATCCGGGTGAAGGACGTGGTGGAAACGGTGTCAAACATGCTCGGCCAGCTGTCCGTAGCTGTCCGCGCCGCCGCGTCCGTCGCGATCTTTGCAGGGATCGCGGTGCTGGTCGGCGCACTTGCCGCAAGCCGCCGCGCACGGGTCTACGACAGCGTCATCCTGAAGCTGCTCGGTGCTACCCGCGCCCGCATCCTCGCCGCCCAGGCGCTGGAGTTCGGCGTCCTCGCGCTGATCGTCAGCGGCCTCGCTTTCCTGATCGGCGGCGGCGCCGGCTGGTACGTGGTGGTGGAGGTGCTGGAGCTGGAATGGGCGCCTGACTGGTTCGTGGTCGCCGCCACACTCGGGCTCGGCGCGCTGGTCACACTCGTGCTCGGCCTGCTCGGCTCCTTGCCCGCGCTTGCCGCCCGTCCCGCACGGGCACTCCGAACCCTTTAACCGCCGGGTCTCGCCTCCCTCGCCCGGCAAGGGTATAGGCGCCCCCAAGGAGACACTGCCATGAACGAGATCAGCCGCATCGCCGCCCAGCCCGCATATTCGGAAGCCGCGCAGAAGCTGCTCGCCCGCGCACCGGCTCTGTTCATCGACGGCGAATGGGTTTCCTCCACCGGCGGCGCCACCATTGCCGTCTTCGATCCGTCCAACGGCAAGCAGGTCGCGAGCATCGCCGATGCCACGGTTGAAGACGTTGACCGCGCCGTCGCCGCCGCCCGCCGCGCCTTCGACGATGGCCGCTGGAGCGGCCTCGCCCCTGCGCAGCGAGAGCGCGTAATCCACAGCCTTGCCGACCTCCTCGAAGCCAATATCTCCGAGATTGCGGAGCTGGAATCGATCGACAACGGCAAGCCGCGTTCGGCCAGCCAGGGCTACGATCTGCCCCGCTCCATCGCGACGCTTCGCTACATGGCCGGCTGGGCAACCAAGATCGCCGGGGAACATGTGGAGCCCAACGGCATGCCGATGGGCTCCGTCCACGCCTACACCCGCCGCGAGCCGGTCGGCGTCTGTGCCCAGATCGTGCCGTGGAATTTCCCGCTGATGATGGCGGTGCAGAAGATCGCGCCCGCGCTCGCCGCCGGTTGCACCATTGTCCTCAAGCCGGCCGAGCAGACGCCGCTCACCGCCCTTCGCCTCGCCGACCTGATCGCCGAGGCCGGCATTCCGGCGGGCGTGGTCAACATCATCACCGGTTACGGCGAAGTGTCGGGCGACCGCATGGTCCGCCACCCGGACGTCGACAAGGTCGCCTTCACCGGCTCCACCGAAGTCGGCAAGATCATCAACCGCAACGCCACCGAGACGCTGAAGCGGGTGACGCTGGAGCTTGGCGGCAAATCTCCGGTGATTGTCCTTCCGGACGTCGACATCCGCCGCACCGCCGCCGGCGCCGCGCGCTCGATCTTCGCCAATTCCGGCCAGGTGTGCATCGCCGGCTCGCGCCTGTTCGCGCACCGTGACGTGTTCGACGAACTTCTGGAAGCAGTCGCCGAGAACGCCGCCGGCTGGAAGGTTGGCCCGTCGCTTGCGGCCGACACCACCATGGGCCCGCTGGTTTCGACCGAGCAGCATGAGCGGGTGCTCGGCTATATCGACGCGGGCCGCAAGGAAGGCGCCTCGGTGCTGGTGGGCGGCGATGCACCGGCCGGCGACGGTTATTTCGTCAATCCTACGGTGCTGGTCGATGTCAATCCGGACATGAAGGTGGTGCGCGAGGAGATTTTCGGCCCCGTCCTCGCCGCCCAGCGCTTCGACGACATCAACGACGTCGCCCGCGCCGCCAACGACACCCCCTACGGCCTCGCGGCAAGTATCTGGACCCGCGACATTTCCGCGATGCACAAGCTCGCCGCCAAGCTCAAAGCCGGCATGGTGTGGGGCAACACGCCGTCGGCGGCGGATACGGCGCTCCCCTTCGGCGGCTACAAGCAATCGGGCTTCGGCCGCGAAAACAGCCGCCACGGCATTGAAGCCTATCTGGAAGTGAAAACCGTCGCGATCGCGCTTTAACCTATGGGCGGCGTCGGGGACCGGGAGGGGGGCCGTGGAGGCTCAAGCGGCCTCCGGCGCCTGCTCCCGCGCCGGCTAAAGGACGCGATCGCGGCGCATGTTCGCCAGGTTGCGCGGCAAGGGAAGGGCGATGCCCCGGCGTTCCAGGATCTTGCTTATCTTCCCTTTGCGAACGGCGCCGACAGCTACCGCCTGCCGCCGCTCGCGCCGCCTCCCGCGCCGGAAGGGGAGCTGCCGCAACCGCCGGAGCACCTCACCAACGGCCCGCACTCGGCCCAGCAGGGCGCTGAAATTGCGGCGAACATGCTCCGCATCCTTGCCAAAGGTGGCTTCGAGCTGGGTGACGGCCACCGCATCCTAGACTTCGGCTGCCGCGACGGGCGGGTGATCAGGCATCTGCGCCATCTCGCCGATCGTTGCGAAATCTGGGGCTGCGACATCAGTGCCGAGCATGTCGCCTGGTGCCGCCGGCATCTCAGCCCGCCGTTCCACTTCTTCACCAACACCAAGGTGCCGCATCTGCCGTTTCGCGACGGCAGCTTCGACTTCATCTATTGCGGGTCGGTTTTCACCCACATCGACGATCTGGCGGTCGCCTGGCTGCTCGAGCTTCGCCGCCTGCTTGCGCCCGGCGGCAGGCTGTACGTAACGATCCACGATCGCCACACTTTGTCGTTGTTCGAGGAGCCGCAGGCGGCCGCGCATCCGGTAATCGCCTACATGCGCAGCCACCCCGATTATCCGGATCCGGACGGCGAATTCGGGATGGTCACGCTGGGCCGGGATTCACTGTCGCAGGTGTTCTACGACCGCGCCTACTTCGTGCGCATGGCCGAACCCATGTTCGAACTCCTGTCCCAGAATCCGGAGGCTTATCTTCTGCAAACGGCGTTGCTCTTCCAGCCGCGGGGCAGCCGGTAGTTGCTTTGCGTTGCAGGGGCGGGGGAAATGGTGCCCAGGGACGGAATCGAACCGCCGACACCGTGATTTTCAGTCACGTGCTCTACCAACTGAGCTACCTGGGCATATCGGGCCGAAGCGCGAAGCCGCGCCTATAGAGGCGCTTATCGCTCGCTGTCCAGCCCTTCGTCGGTTGATCGCTCATCGGCGGGCGGACCGGGCACGCGGTAGGCATCGCCGAGCCAGTTCAACAGGTCGCGGTCGCGGCAGCCCTGGCTGCAAAAGGGCTGATGCGGGGCGGCGGCAGATTGCCCGCACAAGGGGCAGGCGGCGCTTTTGCTAGATCGGGCGGCTGTGGACATGGCCGGCGGATATGGAGAGGGCGAGGTCGGCCCGCAAGGCGACAGGCGCGCCGATGCGGCGGGAAAGCGCCTCGAGCCAGTCCGGCCGCGCTTCCAGCCGGGCAATGACGGCCGGAGCGGCGGTGATCTCACGCTCGCCGGCCCCGGTCTCCCACTCGGCCCGCCGCAGCAGGGCGCGGGCGGCGGCGCCGGCGGAGTCGGACTGGAGAAGCTCGGGCAGCGACACCCGCTCGCGGCGGCGGACGACCTGCAGAAAGCCGAAGCCGTTCACCGCGGTGCGCTCGAACGGCTGGGGCAGGACTGCGTCGAGGGCGGCGGCGGCGGCCTGGCGCTCCGCCTTGCCGGAGAGGGTGGGAAGATCGATGCCGACGGAGCCCGCGATCCCCATCCGCCGCATCGCCCGGCCCGCGGCTTCGGCGCCGGCGGCGGCGAGGGCGGCGGGGGGCAGGGTGCCGTCTACGTCGAAGAGGGTCATGGCCGGGGTAACGCTCATGCGGAGGGCACCGCCCGGGAAGGGGATCTCGCCGGTGGCTGCTTCCTCGAGCAGTTCGGACCAACCCGCGGCTTCGAAGCGGTCGAGGCCGGGCGGGGCGTGGCGGACAAAGCGGCCGAGGCGCTCGGCCAAGCGGGGGCCGGAGCGTGGGGTGTCTTCCGAGTAGCGGCACAAGGCCCGCTTGGGCCGCCCCGCCTCCGGGATAGGTTCGCGGACGATTTCCACCCGCAGCGCCTGGCCTTCCGTGAGGTGGGCGGGCAGCGCGTCGAGGATCGCTTCGTCTCCACCGGCGAGGGCGACCAGGCCGCGGCGGCCTTTCACCAGAACCTTGAGAAGCCGGCCCTCAACCACCGAGCCGACCGGCAGCGTCTCCGGTAATTCGATCGCGGCTTCGAGGATCAACGCCCCTTCGACCAGGATCGCGCGGGTTTCGCCGATCCCATCTTCAACCAGCCACTCAGCCAAGCGGGTAGCCGGCGGCGCGGAGCAGCGCCCGCGTCTCGTAAAGCGGCAGGCCCATCACGCCCGAATGGCTTCCGGACAGGAAGCGGATCAGCGCCTCGGCGCGGCCCTGGATGGCGTAGCCACCTGCCTTGCCGTGCCATTCGCCGGAGGCGAGATAGGCTTCCAGCTCGTGGTCGGAGAGGCGCTTGAAGCCGACGATGCTGGTGGACAGGCGATGGCGCGCGGTGCCGTCCGGCGCGACCACCGTCACGGCGGAAAGGACGCGGTGGCGGCGGCCGGAAAGAAGCTTCAGCGTTGCCCGCGCTTCGGCTTCGTCGTCGGTCTTGGGCAGGATGCGGCGGCCGGCGGCGACCACCGTGTCGGCGGCGATCAGAAGGGTGCCGGGCTGCGCGGCGGCGGCGGCTTTTTCGGCGGCCATGCGCTCGGCATAGGGCGCGGGAAGCTCCCCCTTGCGCGGCGTTTCGTCGATGTCGGCGGGGCAGACCGCGTCCGGCACCACCCCAAGCCGCGCCAGCAGCTCCAGGCGGCGGGGGCTTGCCGAGGCGAGAACGAGCCGCATGGCCGCGTAGGCCCGGTTATTTGAAACGGTAGGTGATCCGACCCTTGGTGAGGTCGTACGGGGTCAGCTCAACCAGCACTTCGTCGCCGACGAGCACGCGGATGCGGTTCTTGCGCATCTTGCCGGCGGTGTGGCCGAGGATTTCGTGATCGTTTTCCAGGCGCACGCGGAACATGGCATTGGGCAGCAGTTCCACCACCTGCCCGCGCATCTCGAGAAGTTCTTCCTTAGCCAATTCCGCCTCAACCTTTGGGAAATCCGCGCGTCCATAGCGGCGCGGAGGGGAAATGGAAAGCGCCGCCCGTTATTTGGCGGCCTTCGCTTCCAAGGTGAAGCTGTGCTCCGCCGACGCCGCAATGCGGGCCCCCACGGCATCGCGCGCGGGCCGGTATTGGAAGCGTTCCTCCACCATTGCGCAGACGTTGTCGTCCACCGGCTTGGCCCCGCTCGGCGCCGTTACCGAACAGCCGGAGACCCGGCCGTCGGCTTCGACCAGGAACTTGACGCCCACGGCCGTTCGCACCGGCTTCTTCTTGCCGGCCAGCGCCAGGAGCTCGGCGGAAGCAATCGCGCCTGCCACCCGCTCGGCGGCGCGCGCACCCTTGGGCGGCGGCGTGGAAGGGTTGTGCACCTCCAGAAAGGCTTCCACCCGCTTCATATAATCGAGCTGGTCGGCGCTGCTTTCGAAATTGTGGCCGGAGGCGGGGTAGAAGGCGGCCTGCACCGCCGCTTGGCGAGCCTTCAGCGCCGCAACCATCTTCTTGCCCTGGTCGACCGGGACATTGGTGTCCCGCTCACCATGGGCGATCAGCACCGGCACATTCAAGCGGCCGGCCTGCTGGAGCGGCGAGATGGATGCGAGATCGCGCTTCTCCTCGCCCTCTACCTTCTGCCGCCATTGCTTGGAATAGCGCGGGGCGAGCAGTGCCTTGCCGTCATATTTAAGCATGGCGCGGATGTCGGTGACACCGGCCATGCTGACGGCGCATTTGTAGATTTCGGGGTTGCGGATCGCGCCCCACAGCGCCGCATAGCCGCCATAAGAGCCGCCGACGATGCAGACGCGCTCCGGATCGATCACGCCCTCGTTCGCCAGCCAGCGGACACCGTCGTCGAGATCGTCCTGCATGCCCGTGCCCCACTGGCCGTAGCCCCGCTCGACGAAGTCGCGGCCATAGCCGGTGGAGCCGCGGAAATTGGGCTGCAGCACGGCATAGCCGCGGCTCGCCAGCATCTGCACGAGCGGGTCGAAGGCGTAGCTGGCGCGGGCAAAGGGCCCCCCATGCGGCATCACGATCAACGGCAGCTTCTTGGCTTCGCGCCCCGTGGGAAGCGCCAAGTAGCCGGGAATCTCCAGCCCGTCCCGCGCCTGGTAGCGCACCGGCTTCACCGGCGCGCCCGTTTTGTCGAGAAAGCCGTCATGGGCGGCGGCGAACGTGTCCATCCGGCGCGCCTTGCGGTCGTATACGTAATAAGCGCCAGGATCGTCCGGCCCGCCGGCCCAGACCAGCACCCGGTTCCGATCCCGGCTGAAGTTCAGGATCCGGCCAACCTTGCCCGGAAAGGTCCTCTCGATGTCCGACTGGACCTTGCGCAGTTCGGGCGTGAACCACACCGATTGCGGCTTTTCATCCTCAAAGAACACGCCCTCCACCGTGCTCATGTCGGTCGACATCTGCACGGTCTTCACGTCAGCTTGCGGATGTTCGAAGATCGGCGCGCCGATCGCCTGCGCGGAAAGGGAGTAGGAATAAACACCGAACCTTCCGGTGGCCTCGTTGGTAACAATGACGCCGGTATCGCTACCCGGAAGCAGGGTGAGCGAATCCACCACGCTTTCCTTGCCGCTGATCTTGCCTGAAGCCGCCTTGCGCATGGCCCCTGTGGCGGCGTCGCGGGCGTAAGCGGTCCAGCTGCCTTTGTCGTAGGCGATGCCGCCGCGGACGGTGCCGTCGCCGTCGGCAAACCAGTTCCAGATGTCGGCTTTCTGCTTCTGCACCTCCACCGAGGCGCCGGTGGCGAGATCGACGCGCGACACGGACGGGCTGTCGCTTAACCCTTTTTGGGCGGAGAGCAGCACATATCTTCCGTCGGGGTCGGTGAAGATCACGTCGTCCCCCAGCAGGCCCTTCCCCTCGCCCAGACTCAAGGACTTTCTGGTGCTGAGTTCGTAGCGGGTGAGCCGGGTGAGCGGAACCGGAAGCAGGCCTAGGACTAAGGTGACGAACGTCTGCCCGATCAGCACGCGGTCGTTGCCGGCCCAACCGAACCACCGCGCAACGCCTGAATGGGGGACGATCTCGATCGGCGCATCGGTGCCGCCGGCAAGGTTGTGAACGCCGATCCGCTCCTTGCCGTCGATGTTCAGCCGGCTGAGGATCTTGGTGCCGTCCGGCGACAGGATCGGATCGGACAGGAACGGGAGCTTGGCGAGTTCCGCAAGCGGCAGCGGCGGGGGCGGCTCAGCCGCGGCTGCCGGCACTGCAAGGATAAGGGCCGCGATTGCCGCCGCTCCAGCCACCATCCGCATAGCTTTGTCCCCTGAACCGCCCTTTGTTTCAAAAGGATAGCTGCGCGGCGTCCAATGTAAACCAAGGAACGCACCCAAAGAAAACCCCGCCCGGATTGCTCCGGGCGGGGCAGTTTCTTGCCGTGAGGCTCTCGGGTCAGCCGGCCGTGCCGCCTGCGGCCAAGGCCGCAAGCAGCAGCAACGCCACGATGTTGGTGATCTTGATCATCGGGTTCACCGCCGGGCCGGCCGTGTCCTTGTAGGGATCGCCGACCGTGTCGCCGGTCACCGCGGCCTTATGGGCTTCGGAGCCCTTGCCGCCGTGGTTGCCGTCTTCGATATACTTCTTCGCATTGTCCCAGGCGCCGCCGCCCGAGGTCATCGAGATGGCGACGAACAGGCCGGAGACGATCACGCCGAGGAGCAGAGCGCCAAGGGCCGCGAAGCCCTGCTCGCGTCCGGCGATCAGCGAGATGCCGAAGAACACCGCGATCGGCGCAAGCACCGGAAGCAGCGACGGCACGATCATTTCGCGGATCGCCGCCTTGGTGACGAGATCCACCGTGCGGGCGTAGTTGGGACGGCTGGTCCCTTCCATGATGCCCGGGTTGGAGCGGAACTGCTCGCGAACGTCCACCACGACCTCGCCGGCCGCGCGGCCGACGGCGGTCATGCCCATGGCGCCGAACAGGTAGGGGAGAAGCGCGCCAAGCAGCAGGCCAACGACGACATAAGGGTTCGAAAGCTCGAAATCGATTCCCTCCGCCCCGATGCCGAGCGCCGCCTGATAATGCTCGAGATCGGTTGTGTAGGCGCCGAACAGCACCAGCGCGGCAAGCGCCGCCGAACCGATCGCATAGCCCTTGGTCACCGCCTTGGTGGTGTTGCCGACGGCGTCGAGGGCGTCGGTGCGGTGACGCACCTCATCCTCCATGTGCGACATTTCGGCGATGCCGCCGGCATTGTCGGTGACGGGCCCGTAAGCGTCGAGCGCCACAACCATGCCCGCCAGCGCGAGCATCGACGTTGCCGCAAAGGCGATGCCGATCAGATTTGCGATCTCATAGGAGATGATCGTACCCGCGCAGATCACCAGCGTCGGCAAGGCGGTGGATTCCAGGCTGATCGCCAGACCCTGGATCACGTTTGTGCCGTGGCCGGTTTCCGACGCCTTGGCGATGGAGCGCACCGGGCGATAGTTGGTGCCGGTATAATATTCGGTGATCCAGACCAGCAGGGCGGTGACGCCCAGGCCCACCATCATGCACCAGAACAGGTCCATGCCGGTGAAGCCGCCGAGCGCGCCCTGATCCACGGTGATCGCCGCGGTTTCGGGGCCGGCCGCTTCGCGTGCGCTGCCGAGCGGCGTGTTCATGTCGCCCACGGTTTGCGCGGTAACGTAGTAGATCGCCGGAATGGAGAGGATCGCGGTCGTCCAGAAGCCCTTGTACAGAGCGCCCATGATCGACTGCTTGCCGCTCAAGCGCACCATGTAGGTGCCGGCGATGGAGGTCAGGATGCAGACGCCGCCGACGATCAGCGGCAGCGCCATAAGGGCGGTGAGCTGTTCGGTGGTGCCGGCGACGAGCAAGGCGATCAGCACCATGGTAGCGCCGACGGTGACGACATAGGTTTCGAACAGGTCGGCGGCCATGCCGGCGCAGTCGCCGACATTGTCGCCGACATTGTCGGCGATCACGGCCGGGTTGCGGGGGTCGTCTTCCGGGATTCCGGCCTCGACCTTGCCGACCAGATCGGCGCCGACGTCCGCGGCCTTGGTGAAGATGCCGCCGCCCAAACGCGCGAAGATCGAGATCAAGGACGCGCCGAACGCGAGGGAAACGAGGCTGTCGATAACGATGCGGGCATTGGGCTCCCGACCTTCGATCTCGACCAGGTAGTAAAAGAAGCCCGAGATGGCGAGCAGCGCGAGCCCCGCGACGAGCATGCCGGTGATGGCGCCGGCGCGGAACGCGGTGGTGAGGCCGCTTTGCAGCGAACGGCGGGCGGCTTCGGCGGTGCGCACGTTGGCGCGCACGGAAATGTTCATGCCGATATAGCCGGCCGCGCCCGAAAGCACCGCGCCGAGCACGAAGCCAACCGCTTCATGGATGCCGAGCAGAACGCCGACGATGACGGCGACGATTACGCCGACGATCGCGATGGTGGTATATTGGCGGCCGAGATAGGCCTTGGCGCCTTCCTGAATGGCTTCGGCGATCTGCACCATGCGCTCGTTGCCCGGCGACATTGCGAGCACCTGGCGGCTGGTGAAGATGCCGTAGAGCACTGCGATAAATCCGCAGGCTATGGCGATGAGCACGACCGTCATTGTTGGTTGATCCTTCCCCTATTGTCGCCGGGCGGTGCAAAGCCCCCTAAGGCAAACCCGCCCGGACATGGCCGAGGGTCTTAAGGGGCTCGGCCGGCGCTTTCAACCGAAGACAGGCCATGTTCCCAGCCGAGTCGTTCGGGCAGGGTTATGGGCGCGCCGTTGTTGAGAAGGGTAAGGCCGACGCCTGCCGAAAAGGCGCCGATGCGGGTGAAGGAGAGGCCGAGTTCCTTGGATAGGGCAAGAAGCGCGGGCGTCCGGTCGACCGAGGCGGCGAAGAGCAGTTCGTAATCGTCGCCCGCGATTGCGGCGGCCAAGCGGGTGGCTTGGCTGTCGCCGCAGGCTTCGAGCAGGGCTCTCGAAAGCGGGACGTCGGGAAGTTCGATCGCGATGCCGCGTCCGCTCGCCTGCGCCATGCGGGAGGCGTCGATGAGGAGACCGTCCGATACGTCCATCATCGCACCGACCAGAGGCGCAAGCCTTTGCCCCGCCTCCAGCCGTGGCATGGGGGTGCGGTAGCGGGCGACCAGGTCCGCCGCGCCTTGGAGGCTGCCGGTCAGGATGCGCAGCCCCGCGCCGGCGTCACCGATCGTGCCGGTTACCCACAGCTCGTCGCCAGCATTCGCGCCCGCCCGGCTCGGAACGGCGCCCGCGCCCCTTCCAATGGCGGTCAGGCCCATCGTTCGGGCCGCTCCGGCCAGGAGGCTGACGGTATCGCCGCCGAGCAGGGCAATGCCGAACGCCTCCAACGCCCGCTCCAGCCCCACGACGAAGGCCTCGTCCCACGCCGCGTCGCCGCGCAGGCCGTAGCCCATCAGCACGCCCAGCGGCATCGCGCCCTTGGCGGCGAGATCGGACAGGTTCACCGCAAGGAGCTTCCACGCCACGTCGCCTGCCGGATCGCCGGGGAGGAAATGCACCCCCTCCACCAGCATATCGTGGGTGAAGACGAGCCGTTCGCCGCCCAGCTCCAGCACCGCCGCGTCGTCGGCGAAGCCCCGCGCCGCCGGGTGGGTGGCGAGGCGGCGCAAAGCGTGGAGGAAGCCGGCTTCGGTGCTCATCCCCTGCTCCTTTCACCGCTCGGGCGCGCCATGCAACCGCTGCCGCCCTTGATAAGGCGCCGGGCCGCGGGATAGGGCCGGGCTTTCAGGCGTTCTGAACATCATGCCGCGTTATTATTTCAACATCTGCTGCGACGATTACGAAGCCACGGACGTCGTCGGCGAAAGCTGCAGCGACGACCTGGCCGCGCTCAGCCAGGCGATGCGTACGGCAAGCGACGTGGTGCGCCAGCAGCTGATGATCGACAAACTTTCCGCCGACGGCTGGATCGACGTGGAGGACGAGCGCCACCGCCCCGTACTCCGCCTGCCGCTCCGCGCCGCCGCGTACTGAAAGGCCCCACGGACCGCTTGAGCCCGGCCGCGCCAGCCCCTAGACGCCTCGCTTGAGTTTCAAGATTCGGGGTTGGGTTTCATGTCGGAAGGTAATGTTGCAGCGGACGAGCTGCGCCTCTTGATCGAGCGCATCGAGCGCCTGGAAGAAGAGAAAAAGGCGATCGCCGACGACGTCAAGGACGTCTACCTGGAAGCCAAATCGCGCGGCTACGACACCAAAACGATGCGCACCATCATCCGCCTTCGGAAAATGGAAGCCCATGCCCGCCAGGAAGCCGACGCGCTTCTGGAAACCTACAAGGCCGCGCTCGGCATCGAATAACGTTCTCCTTCCGCAACAAAAGCTCTGGACAAGCCGCAAGCGCCACGGCGATTGTAGCGCCGGGGCTTTGTTGGGGAGGACATATGGCAAGCATGGCACAGCCGCGCGCGGGCGTCGGCGGCTTTCTTCGGGCAACGATTGAGCAGCTCGGCGACCGCCGCTGGCTCGGCATCGCGCTCCTCTTCCTGCTTTTCCTCGGCGGGACCAACATTGTGCTGGCGCTCTACAAGCCGGTCCACGGCGCAAAGCCTGGCCTGGTCTTCGCGCTTGCCGGGCTGGTCCGCGCCGTTGCGCTGATCGCGATAAGCGTCGCTGCCTTGCGCATCGCCATCGGCAGCCGCCGCAGCCCATGGATGCCGGACGGCGCCTTCTTTCTCTACTTCGCCTTAAGCCTGCTCGCCTTCGCCGCCGTCGCGCTCGGCGCGTTTCTCGGCCGCGGCTTGCCCGATCTTCAGCGCATCCTTCTTACCGAAGTCGTCGGCGTGCTGCTGCTTGCCCCGCTCAGCGTGTGGACCGTTGCCGCGGCGGTTGAGCGGCCGCTTGCGCTCTCCCCGGCGCCGCGCCTGCGCAACCTCGGCGTCTGGCTGCCGTCCTTCCTGCTGTGGGCGGTGATCCTCGTCCTGCCGCTGGCGACCGCCCATGCGGTGGCGAGCCTGCACCTCGTTCTCTGGGCCAGGCAGGATGGCTTCTGGCCGCTCGCCGCCGCCGACGCCGCTATCAGCACCTTGCTGGTGATGATCACGCTCGCGCTTCGCGTCACTGCATACAGGTCCGTTGCGCGCCCCTGACCCTCTCGGCTATCGGGTGCTTATCACCTCACAAGCAAGGATCGCACCGGACCCATGGCCGGCCACAGCAAATTCAAGAACATCATGCACCGCAAAGGGGCGCAGGACAAAAAGCGCTCGGCGATGTTTTCCAAGCTTTCCCGCGAAATCACCGTCGCGGCCAAGATGGGAACGCCCGATCCGGACATGAACCCGCGCCTGCGAGCCGCCGTGCTCGCCGCCAAGGCGCAGTCGATGCCAAAGGACAATATCCAGCGGGCGATCGACAAGAGCTCGATGGGCGACGCGGAAAGCTATGAGGACATCCGCTACGAAGGCTTTGGCCCGGGCGGCGTGTCGCTGATCGTGGAAGCGCTCACCGACAACCGCAACCGCACCGCCACCAACGTCCGCACCGCGTTCTCCAAGAACGGCGGCAACCTCGGCGCGTCCGGCTCGGTCAGCCACGGCTTCGACCGGATGGGCCTGATCACCTATCCGGCAACCGCCGGCAGCGCCGACGACGTTCTGGAAGCGGCGATCGAAGCCGGCGCGGACGACGTCGAAAGCGACGAGGACGGCCACCAGATCTGGACGGCGCAGGACGCGCTGCACGAAGTCTCCAAGGCGTTGGAAAAAGCATTGGGCGAAGCGGAAAGCGCCAAGCTCGCCTGGCGCCCGCAGACGCCGGTGGAAGTCGGCGAAGACCAGGCCGGCCAGCTGATGAAGCTGATCGACACGCTGGAAGAAGATGACGACGTCCAGACCGTGTGGGGCAATTACGAAGTCTCCGACGAAGTCATGGAGAAGCTGGGCTGATGCTTGATAGCCCCTTCCCTTCAGGGGAGGGGTTGGGGAGGGGGAGTCATGAATCAGGACAGCCGCCTCCGTCAGCATGCGCGGGAGCTGCGGCGCAACCTGACGGAGCCTGAGAAGCGGCTTTGGCGCCACCTCTCCAACAAGCAGCTTGGCGGGTACAAGTTTCGTCATCAAACTCGGCTTGATCCCTTCATCGCCGACTTCTTCTGCCCGCAAAAAGCACTAATCGTTGAGGTGGATGGGGAGACCCACACGCCCGAAGCCGACGCGCACCGAGACGCGCTGATGGCTCGAAACGGCTTCACCACAATTCGCTTCACCAACGACGAGGTCATGACCAATATGGACGGCGTGTTGATCTGGATCCTCGATACGCTGGAGAAGCTCCCCGACCGGTGGGATCGCTCGTGTAGCGGACCTAGTTACAGGCCCCTCCCCAACCCCTCCCCTGAAGGGGAGGGGCTTTGATCATTCTCGGCCTCGATCCCGGTCTGGGCTGTACCGGCTGGGGGGTGATCCGGGCGGAAGGCAATCGGTTGAGCCACGTCGCCAACGGGCAGATCAGGACGGACACCAAGGCGGAGCTCGCCGCGCGGCTTTGCGTGCTGCATGAGGGGCTGCTTGCCGTGCTCGACCAGCACGCGCCCGAGGCGGCGGCGGTTGAGGAAGTGTTCGTGAACGACAATCCGCGCTCGACGCTGAAGCTTGGCCAGGCGCGGGGCGTCGCCTTGCTTGCCGCGGCGCGGGGTGGGCTCAGCGTCGGGGAATATGCGCCGACCTTGGTCAAGAAAGCGGTGGTCGGCACGGGCAGCGCGTCCAAGGATCAGGTGCATGCAATGATCGGGCGGCTGCTTCCGGGTGCCAAGATCACGGGCGCGGACGCGGCCGACGCGTTGGCGGTGGCGATCACCCATGCGCACCATCTTGCCAGCGCGCGGCGGATGGGGGCGCACGCGGCATGATTGCCAAGCTCAAGGGGCTGCTCGACAGCTTCACCGCCGACACCGCCATCATCGACGTGAACGGCGTCGGCTACCTTGTTTTCGCCTCAACCCGCACCCTGTCCAGCCTCGGCGCTTTGGGCTCCGAAGTGGTGCTCCATACCCAGATGCAGGTCAGCGAAGACGATATGCGACTGATCGGTTTCGCCACTGCGGAGGAGCGTGACTGGTTCCGATTGCTCACCTCCGTGCAGGGCGTCGGCGCGCGGGTGGCGCTTGCCATCCTCTCCGCCCTCACCGTGGACGAGCTGCACCGCGCGATCGCGTCTGGCGACAATGCCATGGTCTCCCGCTCGCAAGGGGTGGGGCCTAAGCTCGCCCAGCGCATCGTCAACGAATTGAAGGACAAAGCCGGCGCGGTTGCGCTCGGCGCAGGCGGCCTTTCCGCCCCCGCCGCAGCGCCCGCGGGAAGCCTCGCCGCCGACGCGGCGTCCGCCCTCCTCAACCTCGGCTTCCGCCCGGCCGAAGCCGCCGCCGCCGTCGCCAAGGCGGAGGAAGAACTCGGCCCCGGCGCCACCCTCGACGCCCTTGTCCGCACCGCGCTCAAGAAAGCGTCGCGCTAGCCCTCGACAGGCAAGGCGCTTCGGCTAAAGCTTTGCCCGTGGAGCCAGACCGCATCCTTACCGCTGCCCGCCGCCCCGAAGATGTGGATGCGGCGCTTCGGCCCAAAACGCTGGACGAGTTCGTCGGGCAAAAGGGCGCGCGGGAGAATCTGCGGGTGTTCATCGACGCCGCCAAGAGCCGCGGCGACGCGCTCGACCACGTCCTCTTCTTCGGCCCGCCCGGGCTGGGTAAGACCACGCTTGCACAAATCATCGCCCGCGAACTCGGCGTCGGTTTCCGCGCCACGTCCGGTCCGGTGATCGCCAAGGCCGGGGACCTCGCCGCCCTGCTCACCAATCTGGAAGACGGCGACGTCCTGTTCATTGACGAAATCCACCGGCTCAACCCGGCGGTGGAGGAAATCCTCTACCCGGCAATGGAAGACCGCGCGCTCGATCTGATGATCGGCGAGGGGCCTTCCGCGCGTTCGGTGCGAATCGATCTGCCGAAGTTCACGCTGGTGGGCGCGACCACACGGCAGGGGCTGCTGACCACGCCGCTTCGCGACCGCTTCGGCATTCCGGTGCGGCTCAATTTCTACACGGTGGACGAGCTTGAGCAGGTGGTGCGCCGCGCCGCCCGATTGCTCGGCATGAACATCACCCCCGACGGCGCCGCCGAAGTGGCCCGCCGCTCACGGGGAACGCCGCGCATCGCCGGCCGCCTGCTTCGCCGGGTGCGCGATTTCGCCCAGGCGGCGGGCGCGGCGGAGGTCGATGCCCCGGTGGCCGACGGCGCGCTGGTGCGGATGGAGGTCGATCAGCTCGGCCTCGACGCGATGGACCGCCGCTACCTGCTGATGATCGCCGACATCTATCGCGGCGGGCCGGTGGGCGTGGAAACGCTCGCCGCCGGCCTGTCCGAGCCGCGCGACACGATAGAGGAAGTGATCGAGCCGTATCTGATCCAGCTCGGCCTCGTCGCCCGCACCGCGCGCGGCCGCTGCCTCAACGGCAAAGCTTGGAGCCACCTCGGCCTGCCGCCGCCCAAGACGGCGCAGGACACTTTGTTCGATTAAGGGGAAAGAGATGATCCGCACCACGTTTGCTGCCCTGGCGCTTGGCTTCGCCGCGCCCGCCGCCGCGCAGGACGCACCCGCCGCCGCCGCGCCCGATTACACGCAGCCCACTGCATGGCTCTGCCTGCCCGGCCGCGATGACGTCTGCGCAAAGCCGCTGCCGACCACCGCGCTTAACGCCAACGGCTACGGCTCGGTCGGCCAGGCGGTTGCGGCGCGCGACCCGAAGATCGACTGCTTCTACGTCTACCCCACCGTGTCGCGGGACGCCGGCGACAATAGCGACATGAATGCGGGGCCGGAGGAGCAGGCGACGGCGGCGGTGCAGTTCGCGCGCTTCGCCGGAACCTGCCGCACATTCGCGCCGATCTACCGCCAGGCGACGCTTGCCGCCTTGCTTCGCCAGGCGACCGGCGGAGGCGAGCGCACGGCGCAGTCGATGGCGCTTGCCTATGGCGACGTGGTTGCCGCGTGGCGGGAGTATCTCGCCAGGCACAACAATGGCCGGCCGTTCGTTCTGATCGGCCACAGCCAGGGCACGATCCACCTTACCCAGCTCCTTGCCCGCGAAATCGAAGGCAAGCCCGAAGCGAAGCGGATGCTTTCGGCGCTGTTGATCGGCTTCAACGTCGAAGTGCCGGAAGGGGAGGTCGTCGGCGGCACGTTCAAGGAAACGCCGCTCTGCACCCGCGTCGGCCAGACCGGCTGCGTCGTCACCTACGTCTCCTTCCGCGCCACCAACCCGCCGCCGCCCATTTCCTTGTTCGGCCGCACCGCCCGTCCCGGGATGACTGTCGCCTGCACCAATCCGGCGCGGCTGACCAAGGGCTCTGCGCCCCTCGACAGCTATTGGTATGCAGGCCCGGGCATCACCGGCGCCCCGAGCACGATCCAGTGGTCGAGCGGAGGAACACCGCCGACGCCGTTCCTGCGCACGGACGGGCTTGTCTCCGCCGCCTGCGTCAACCGCGGCAATGCGGGCTATCTTTCCGTGATGGTCAACGCCGATCCCGCCGACGCGCGCACCGATCAGATTCCGGGCGACGTAGTCATCGCCGGCCAGCCGCAGCCCGGCTGGGGCCTCCACACCGCCGACATGAACTTAGGGCTGGGCGATCTTATCGCCCTCGTGGAAGGGCAGGCGGCGAGCGTCCGCTAGCGGCGGGCGCCCGGCTCTTCGCAGCGGCTGTAATCCGGCTCGCGGTTCTTTCTGCCGGCCTGACGGTCGGCGCGGCCGAGGCATTCTTCATATTTGCGGATCTGGCGGCCCCGCTTCTGGTCGGCTTCGGCCTGGCTCACCGTGGCTGCGTCGACGGCGGCGGAGGCGGCTTTGACCGGCAAGGTCACCACGTCGAGTGCGGTTTTGGCGACGCAGCCGGGCAAGGCGAGCGCAAGGAGGAGCGGCAGCAGGAAGCGCATGGGGTGACCTCGTGGGAGAGCGGCGGCGACCATGGCGTGGAGCCGATGATCGCCGCCTGAACGAGGCCCTTATTTCCCCTTGCGAAGCGTCGGCGAATTGAGGTCGAGCTCCGCCGCGGGGATCACTTCCACGTCCGGCCGGATCGCTTTCAGCTTGTCCAGGAACTTGGACGCGTCGCCGACCACCACCACGGTTGCCCGGTCGGATGATGCTAGGCTTGCCGCCGCCGCGGTGGCTTGGGCCGGGGTTACCGCTTCCAGCCGGTGGACGTAATGCGCGACTTCCGACGGCGCCACGCCCTGCTGGATCAGCCCGGCAAGCACGTTGGCGAGGCCGCCGCTGGTTTCCACCTGGCGGTTATAGCCGCCGCTCAGGAACGCGATGCGCTTGGCGGTGAGGTCCGACTCCAGCGGTTCCTTGCCCAAACGGTCGATCTCACCCAGGATCACCTGCACGACCTCGGCGGCGCTTTCGTTCTTGGTCTGGGACGCTGCGGTCAGCACGCTTGCGTCGAGCCGCCCCGGCATGCCGCTGTTGGCGCCGTAGCTCAGCGCCCGCTTCACCCGCACTTCCTGGAACAAGCGGCCGCTCGAGCCCGAGCCGAGCACCGCATTGGCGACGTTGAGGCTGTAGTAAGCGGGGTCCGCCCGGTTGATGCCGCGCAGCGCGGTCAGCACCGCCGCCTGGCCCGCGCCGGGGAGGTCGATGACGACGGTGCGCACCTTTTGCGCTTCGCCGGCGCGGGATGCGGGCGGAGTCGGTGCCGCTCCGTTGCCGCGCCAGCCGCCGAAAAGGTTGGCGGCAAGCTGGTTGGCGCGGGCGGTGTCGATTCCGCCGGCGATCACCAGCGACGCATTGCCGGGGTGCCACCAGGTGCGGTGGTGGGCGGCAAGGTCCTCGCGGGTCATTGCGGCAAGGGACGCGGTGGTGCCGTTGGCGAGCGTTCCATAAGGCGCGCTTCCGTAGAGCAGCGGCTGCGCCACCATCTGGGCAAGCGACCCCGGGTCGCGCAGGGCGACGGAGAGCGCGTCGATCGAGCGCTTGCGGTCCCGCTCCAGCTCTTCGGCCGGGAAGGTCGGGTTCTGGACGATGTCGGCAAGGATCCGCCCCGCCGCTTCCAGGTTCGCGACCGGTGCCGAGACGGACAGCAGCGCGCCGTCCGGCCCCGCGCCCGCGTTGATCGACGCGCCGAGCGCTTCGAGCTGTTCGGCGATCTGGCGGGCGCTTCGGGTGGTCGTGCCCTTGGTCAGCAGGTTCGCCGCCATGGACGCAACGCCGGCCTTGTCGCGGCTGTCGGTGGAGGCGCCGCCCTTCACCACCAAGGTCATCGTCGCCAGCGGCACGTTGCCCGAGCGGGCGGTGACGACAGCGAGGCCGGTGGGCAGCTTGGTTTCGCTGATCGTCGGCGGAGTGACCGCCACTGCCGCCCCAGGCGTTGGCGGCTGCATCCGTTCGCCTTCGGGGGCGAGCTCGATGGCGGGGCGGCTCGCCGGCGGAACGGAGGCGAAGCGCGGCAGCGGGATCGGATTGGCCCAGGCGTCCGCCTGCCCGGCCGGACGCTGCGCTTCATTGAGGTAACGGAAATCGAGCCGGGTGCTGGGCGCGAAATACTTGCGCGCCACGCGCTGGATGTCGGCCGCCGTTACCTTCTGGATGGCGGCGAGGCGCTTGTCGGACGCTTTCGGATCGCCGGTACGGACCAGGGCTTCGCCGAGATCGAAGGCGCGACCGCTGAAGGTCTCCCGCTCGCGAAGCGCATTAGCGGCGATCTCCGTCTTGGCTTCGGCGAGCTCGGCGGCGGTCACCGGCTGATCGCGCAGCCGCGCGATCTCAGCGGCAAGCGCGGCCTCGGCGTCTTCGACCTTGCGGCCGCCGGCAAGCGTCACCGTCGGCGCCCAGTAGCCTTGCTCCTCGACGTCGGAGAAATCGCTGTTGGCGTTGGTGGCGATCTGCGGCTCGATCAACGAGCGGTAGAAGCGCGAGCTGTCGCCCTCGGTGAGGATGGCATCGAGCACCGCGATGGCGGCGAGGTCCGGGTGCGCGGAGCCGGGGATCCGCCACGAGGAGCCGATCACCGGCAGCGGCACGTTGGGCGCATACATCGTCACCGTGCGCGGCTGGGTGCGCGGCGCATCGCGGGTGGCGACGGTCAGCGAGGTCTTGTTGGCGCGCGGCGCGATTTTGGCGAAATACTGGTCCACCCAGCGCTGGAGCTGCGCCTCGTCGAAATTGCCCGACACGATCAAGGTCGCCGTGTCCGGCCCGTAATAGGCTTCGTGAAAAGCGCGGGCGTCTTCCAAAGTGGCGGCTTCCAGATCCTCCAGGCTGCCGATGCCAGGACGGCGGTGCGGCATCTTGTCCCAGCTATTCTCGTTGAGGAGGAAACGCAGGCGCCCGTAGGGGGGCGCAAGCACGCGCTGGCGAAGCTCTTCCTTCACCACGTTGCGCTCCGTCTCGAACACCTGCGTGTCAACCACCGGGAGCGCCATCCGCTCGGCGTGGGTCCACAGCATCGTTTCCAGATAGCGCGAAGGCACGATCTCGTAATAATTGGTGCGGTCGTACCAGGTGGACGCGTTGCGCGATCCGCCGACATCCTCGACCAGGCCGACAATCGCGTTGAACGGCATGTTGCGCGTCTTGCGCGACAAGATGTGCTCGAACAGGTGGGCAAAGCCGGAGCGGCCGGCCGGGTCGTGCTTGGAGCCGACTTCGTACCAGACGGAGACGGCGACGTTGGGCGTGTTGGTGTCGCGAAGCGAGATCACCCGCAGGCCGTTGGCAAGCCGCCGTTCCTTGAACTGCAAGGGCGGCACTTCAACCTTTGCCGAAGCCGTGGCCTTGGCGGGCCCCTGTGCCTGCGCCGCCGTCGCAACGCCCGCCACCAACGCACCCGCGCCCGCCGCAAGCAGAAGCGCCTTTGTCAAACCCTTGCCCATCTTGCTCTCCCGTCTCGATTTTATCGTAAGTTGTTGCCGGGATAAGACACTGGCCCGCCATTCGCCAGCGCCCATTGATTCACCGCATTGGCCGCGATTGCGAATCCGCTTAACACTGGGGCCAACTTCTTCCCGGGGGGGTCGAAATGGACAGCGTTGATCTCGATTATTACCGCTCGCGCATCGCGGCGGAGGAAATTGCGGCCGAACGGGCGCGCAACCCGCTCGCCGCCGACTGCCACCGGCGGCTGGCGCAGGAATATGCAAGCCTGATCGTTGCCAACGATCTTACCGGCGCAATCCGCTCGGTTGATTGAACGGCGCGCGCCGAGCCGCGTTGACGGGGAGTGACGGAACTCCTCGCCACCGGCTCGGTCGCCTTGCTGTTCGCGCTGGTTCACCTGCTCGGCGCAAGGCTCGACTGGCTTCGCACCGCGCCGCGCAGCATCTGGCTGTCGGCGGCGGGCGGCGTTTCCGTCGCCTATGTCTTTGTCCACATATTGCCCGATCTTGCCGAGCATCAGCGGCAGGTGGAGGAACGAGGCATACTGGCCGGAATCGAAAGCCACGTCTGGCTGATCGCTTTGCTCGGCCTTGGCATGTTCTACGGGCTCGAGCGCCTCGCCCGCCGCCGCACCCGCGACACCGGCATCTTCTGGGTCCACCTCGGCTCCTTCGCGCTTTACAATTTCCTGATCGGCTACCTCCTGCTTCATCGCGAGGAGCAAGGCGGCTTGTTCTTCTACGCCGCCGCTTTGGGCCTTCACTTCCTCGTGAACGACCAAGGCCTTCGCGAGCATCATGGCGGCGCCTATCGCCGCGCCCGCTGGCTGCTGGCCGCCGCGCCCATCGCAGGCTGGGGTCTCGGCGCGCTGTACGCGCTGCCGCCGCTCGCCATTACCGCCCTCTTCGGCTTCCTTGCCGGCGGCATCATCCTGAACGTGCTCAAGGAAGAATTGCCGGAGGACCGGGAAAGCCGCTTCGCCGCCTTTGCCGCTGGCGCGGCCGGTTATGCGGCGCTGCTGCTTGCCGCCGGTTAAGCCGCAACTCGGCCCGTGATTTGCAATTTTCGCGCCGCTCCCCTACATAGAGGTCTGCTACTAGTCGCAAATTGACGGTCTTTGGCGCTTTGCGGCCCTTTTTCCTTCTCTCTCGCCTCTCCTAGCCTCGGGGGGCCGATTGGCGGTCCGCCACAGAAGGAAAAACTCTCATGACCACCGGAACCGTAAAGTTCTTCAATAGCGACAAAGGCTATGGCTTCATTTCTCCCGATGGCGGCGGAAACGACGCTTTCGTGCACATCAGCGCGGTCCAGGCCGCCGGCATGATGGGCCTCGATCGCGATCAGCGCGTGACCTACGAACTGGAAACCGACCGCCGCGGCAAGACCAGCGCAGTCAACATCCAGTCCGCGTAAATCGGGCAAAAAAGGGGCGGGGGTCTTGAGGCTCCCGCCCTTTTTCTTTTAATGCACCGGCCGGGGGGCCGAAGGAGACAAAGCCGAATGTCCGCCCAGCACGATTTCTACGCTGCCCGCGCCGCCGAAGCCCGCGCCGATGCCGATGCCGCCACCCTCGACAACGTCCGCGAACGCTGCCTGCGCGCCGCCGACGCCTGGGAAGCCATGGCCGCCCGCGCCCACCGCGGAGACGTTCTGCGCGCCAAGCAGGCGGCGGAAAAGGAACTCTCGGCCTACCCCGTCGTCCAGAATTAAAGGAGCGGAACGCCGCGCGCGTTCCCTTTCACCTGAAAAAGCGGCAATTCGAAGCTGCTTAATCTAGATAAAAGCAATGGAATCAGGCACCTTCTATGCGTTGCAGCAAGGGGGCGCCCGCGCGATTTCGCGGTGGCTATGGTTCGCGCCCCGGAGAGGGAGCGGTAGTGCCGGACGTTCATCCGACATTTGAAGCAATGGTGCGCCGGCTGGAGCGCCGTACGCCCCTTGGTCCCGGCGATCGCCGCACCCTGCTGACGCTGCCGCACACGGTGCGCCGCCTGCCCTCCAACGGGCACATCGTCCGCGACGGCGACAAGCCCGAACATTGCGCGCTTCTGCTTTCCGGCTTCGCCTTCCGCTACAAGCTTACCGGCGAAGGGGCGCGGCAGATCATTTCGCTGCACATCGCCAGCGAGTTTTTGGATCTTCAGAACAGCTTCATCGGTGTTGCCGACACCAGTGTGCAGACGCTTACCGAATGCGACGTCGCGTTGATCTCGGTCGGCACCATGCAGGAACTGGCGCTCAACAACCCTGCGATCGGCCGCGCTTTCTGGATGGACACGCTGATCGATTCCTCCATCTTCCGCGAGTGGGTGGTAAATGTCGGCCGCCGCGACAGCCGCGCCCGCGTTGCCCACATATTGTGCGAATTTTCGCTTCGGCTGGAAGCCGCGGGCATGGCGGAGAACCACCGCTACGAGCTGCCGATGACACAGGAGCAGCTTGCCGACGCGGTCGGCCTCACCTCCGTTCACGTCAATCGGGTGCTTCGCCAGTTGCAGGAAGAAGGGCTGATCGATCGCAACCGCCGCGCGATCACCATCACCGATTGGCCGCGGCTTCGCGACATCGGCGACTTCAACGAACGCTATCTCCACCACGACGCAAAGGCGATGCAGGAAGCCTGATCCAGATTGTTGCGCTTATCGCGCAGCTGGGTCAGCCTGCCTGCTTCGGGTTGTAGAGTTCCACCCCGAGTCGCAAGGCGGGGTTCCATGTCCAGACAAGACACTATCCGGCATCACGCCGACCGTGCGTTCGAAGAACTCGATCGCGCCCGCGCCGCGTCCAGCAACGAAGCAGCGATCGCCCACCTAGAGCTTTCCGAGCTTCACCTGGAAGAAATGCACCGGCTGACCGAGGCGCCGCGCCCGGCGCTCCGGCTCGTCGCCGACGACGCTTGAGGTGGCTGGCTGCGGGCGCAGGTGATTGCCCCGCCTCCAGGGACAGGCAATAAAGCCCTTCTAAACAGAGGGGTCTTCATCAGCATGCGCACCATTGCCGCTTTTTCCGCCGCGCTCGCCGCAACCGCGACCCTATCCGGCTGCGCCACGCCCGCCGTTCAGAAGACGCCGGAGACGGAAGAATCGTCGCGCTACACCTTTTGGCGCCCGGCGCCGGTCTCCGACGCGCCGGAGCCCAGCGTCGTCGTCCAGAACGCGCCTGCCGATGCCTGGCGGGCGATCGCGCCGGAAAACCTGCTGGTCATCGATCTCAAGGACGGCGGCCGGGTGGTGATCGAGCTCGCTCCCGATTTCGCGCCGGTGCACGTGGCCAACATCCGCGCTTATGCAAAGGGCGGCTGGTGGAACAACGCGGCCGTCTATCGTGTCCAGGATAACTATGTCGCCCAGTGGGGCAACGGCGACGCCAAGGTGGCGCTTCCGCCCGGTGTGGTCGCCAAGCCGCCCGCCGAATATCATCGCGCTCTGGCGGGCCTCAACGTCCGCCCGCTGGGCTATCCGGACAGCTATGCGCCGATGGTCGGTCATGCCGCCAGCTGGCCGGTGGGCTACGATCCGGAGGAAGGGCGTGCCTGGCTCACCCACTGCTACGGTGCTGTCGGCGTCGGCCGCGACCTTGCGCCGGACACCGGCACGGGCGGAGAGCTTTACGCGGTGATCGGCCACGCGCCGCGCCACCTCGATCTCAACATCGCCGTCGTCGGCCGGGTGGTGGAGGGGATGGCTTTGCTCTCCGCCCGTCCGCGGGGAACCGAGGCACTGGGCTTCTACAAGGATCCCGCCCAGCATGTCGGCATCGCCCGCGCCCGGCTGGCAAGCGATATGCCGGCGGCGGAACGGCCCGCTTATGAGGTGCTGCGCTCCGACACTTTGTCGTTCACCCAGTATATCACGGGACGGGCCAACCGCGGCGGCGACTTCTTCAACCGCCCGGCGGGCGGCGTGGACCTGTGCAATGCGGCGGTGCCGGTTCGCAAGGCCGGCGGCTAGAGCGGCGGACATGGAAAGAGCGGCGGCGCGGGTGCGCCTGCCGCTCTTTTGCCTGTTAACGCCCTTCAGGCGGCGTAAGCGTGTTCGGTGCTCATTGGGCGCCGGATCGTCCGCACGATCTGCCCGCCGGCGATCATGGGCGCATTCTCGAGCGGCAAAGCCGTTGCGCAGAAAGCGCATTCCGCCATGGAGCGGCCGATATACCAATGGGTGCGTCCGCAGCCCGGGCAGTAATTGGCTTCATGCTCGCGGTAGACGATGTGGTAGCCGCGCGTCTCCGCCTTGGGGACGATGCAACCGCCGCGGTCTTCAAGGATACTGGCCATTACTCGGCTCCCTTTTTCAATCACTTGCCGGTCTTAACGAGCAATAACTCCGAGAAGTTTCATGGCGTTGGGATGAACGAAACCGCCGGGCGTAAGCGCCTGCCCTCGCAATTCATGCAAAAAAGCGCAGTTTTCTGCGACGATGAGCCGTTCTAGGCGGGCGACGAAATGAGAAAGAAGGTGCCGAAAAATTCTCAGACGGTGCCGTTTTGACGCGCTTTTTGTGGCGCAATTGTCACGCTTAAAGCTGGATGCGGTCGTTCCGGCGGCGGCCTGCGCGGCGATTTCGCCGGCTGTCGCGCTGCTGGTGGACGATGATCGCAAGGATTGGAAAAGCGATCGCTGCCGCAATCCCGATGCCAAGTTGGAGCATCTATTCCCCCCGCGTCCGGTGCCTGAACAGCGGCAGACAATAAACGTCCGGCGCCGCGGCGCCAGTGGCGGAGCCGACTTTTCCCCAGCTTTGTTTCGGATCAGCCGCGGGCGGAGCTCAAAGCGTCGGCAAGGCTGTCGCGGATCGCCTGCAACTGCTGGCGCGGGAAGAGAGCGGCTGCGGGCGCGGCCGGAGCAGCGGCAACGGGCGGGCGAGCGGCCTCCGCTTCCTCGCCAGCAGCCTCGCGGCCCGCCAGCAGCTGCTGCACGCCGCGAATAGTGTAACCATCCTGGTTGAGCAGGCGGTGGATGCGCTGCACGAGCGCAACGTCTGCCGGGCGGTAGTATCGCCGGTTCCCCGCCCGCTGCAGCGGTTTCAGCTGGGGAAAGCGCGTTTCCCAGTAGCGCAGGATATGCTGCGGCACGCCGAGTTCGGCGGCAAGCTCGCCGATCGTCCTGAACGCTTGTTCGCTTTTGCGCGTCGGCTCAGGCACCGCGGCGGCCTTCAGAGCGCCTTGGCGATCCGCTCGCGCATGATCTGGCTTGCGCGGAAGGTGAGCACGCGGCGCGGCGCGATCGGCACTTCCACACCCGTTTTCGGGTTGCGGCCGACCCGCTCGCCCTTGTCGCGCAGGATGAAGCTTCCGAAGCCGGAAATCTTCACATTCTGCCCGTCGGACAGAGCGGCGCACATGTGATGCAGGATGCGCTCAACGATGCCGGCGGATTCGGCGCGCGACAATCCGATCTCGCGGTGAATGACGTCGGCGAGATCGGCGCGCGTCAACGTGCCCACCTCCGTACGCCTCATTATTCCTGCATCAGCCATGTCTTCTCCCTCCCCCAGAGAAAAATGATGTAAATCCATAGTCCGGATTGGGGGTATGTGCAAACCGTGGTTGCGACGGGGCGCCCTTAGTAGCGGGCGACCGCCGCGCCCCACGTAAATCCGCCGCCCATCGCTTCCAGCACGATCAGGTCGCCCTTCTTGATCCGGCCATCCTTGACCGCGACGTCGAGCGCCAGCGGAACGGAGGCGGCGGAGGTGTTGGCGTGCTGGTCCACCGTCACGATCACCCGCGACGGATCGAGGCCGAGCTTCTTGGCGGTGGCGTCGAGGATGCGCTTGTTCGCCTGGTGCGGCACCACCCAATCGACGTCGGAGGGCTGGTGCCCGGACGCGACCAGCACTTCCTTCAGCACATCATGGAGGTTGGTCACCGCGTGGCGGAACACTTCCTTGCCCTTCATCCTCAATTTGCCGATCGTGCCCGTGGTGGAGACGCCGCCGTCGACATAAAGCAAGTCGTTGTGGCGGCCGTCGGCGTGGAGCTTGGTGGCCAAGATGCCGACATCGTCGCCCTCCTGCGCTTCGAGCAGAAGCGCGCCTGCGCCGTCGCCGAACAGGACGCAGGTCGCCCGGTCTTCCCAGTCGAGGATGCGGCTGAACGTTTCGGAACCGATCACAAGCGCGTAATCGGCCATTTCGCCTTTCAGCATGTTGTCGGCGACGGAGAGGGCGTAGAGGAAGCCGGTGCAAACGGCGGCGACGTCGAAGGCGATGCAATCGTTTATGCCGAGCGCGGTCTGGACCCGGGTGGCGCTTGCCGGAAAGGTCTGGTCCGGAGTCGCGGTGGCCAGCACGATCAGGCCGACCTTGTCCGCGGGTACGCCGGCCGCGGCGAGCGCCTTGCCGGCGGCTTCGGTGGCAAGCGTCGCCGTGGTTTCCCCGTCGGCGGCGATGTGGCGCGCTTCGATGCCGGTGCGCTCGACGATCCACTCATGGGTGGTGTCGACCCGCTCGGCGAGCTGGGCGTTGGTGACGCGGTTGGGCGGCAGCGCGGAGCCGGTGCCGATGATTACGGAACGGCGGGTCACTGCGCTTGCGCCTTTGCCTTGGACTGCGCCTGCTGGGCCGGAATCCGCTCAAGGTCGTCGATGATCTTGCGGGTCAAATCCTGCCGAACCATCCGCGCCGCGACCCGGATCGCATTAGCCACGCCTTTTTCGTTGGCGCTGCCGTGGCTCTTCACCACCAAACCGTTCAGGCCAAGGAAAACCGCGCCATTGTGGTTGTTGGGGTCGAGATGGTGCTTGAGAAGCTCGGTCGCCGGCCGCGAGATCAGGAAGCCGATCTTGGACCGGATCGAGCTTGTGAATGCGCGGCGCAGCAGATCGGTGACGAAGCGCGCCGTGCCTTCCAGCGACTTCAACGCGATGTTGCCCGAAAAACCGTCGGTGACGACGACGTCGACATCGCCCCGCGAAATCTTGTCGCCTTCGATAAAGCCTTCGAAGCGCATGCCGAGATAATCGGCCTCGCGCAGGATCGCGGCTGCGTCCTTCAGTTCGTCCGTGCCCTTGAGCTCTTCCGTGCCGATGTTGAGCAGCTGCACCCGCGGCTTTTCGAGGTCGAGCACGACTCGCGAATAAGCCGCGCCCATGACGGCGAATTGGACGAGGTTGCGCGCGTCCGATTCGGTGTTGGCGCCGAGATCCAGCATGACGAGGTCGTTCTCGCCAAGCGTCGGCAGCAGCGCGGCAAGGGCGGGGCGGTCGATGCCCGGCATGGTGCGAAGCGCGAGCTTGGCCATGGCCATCAGCGCGCCCGTGTTGCCGGCGGAAACGGCGGCATTCGCTTCGCCCGATTTCACCGCGGCGATTGCGCGGCCCATGGACGTGGTCTTGGC
The DNA here is from genome assembly GCA_036399095.1 of Allosphingosinicella sp. Lineage (GTDB taxonomy): Bacteria > Pseudomonadota > Alphaproteobacteria > Sphingomonadales > Sphingomonadaceae > Allosphingosinicella. Next base: position 49,969 of record DASWNT010000025.1, on the reverse strand, counting down.
GCGGCGGATCGCCTGCGTCGGCTTATCCTCCGCTGCTATCACGTCGGGCGTGTGGATGATGGTTGAAACGGAGGCGAGGCCTTCGTGCCGCGCCACTTCGGCGGTCAGCAGCGCTTCGTCGCCGAACAGCAGAAAGGAAAGATCGGGGCGGCGGCGCCACGCAAGGTGGGCGCCCGCGCACATGACGGCCGGGCCTACGTCGCCACCCATCGCGTCGATTGCGATCCGTGGCGCGTTGCCCACCCTAGCCATCTCCTAAAAGCCGAAAAACGGGCTCTTACGCCTCGACCGGCCGAATTTCACGTCCATTATAATGGCCGCAACCGGCGCACAGATTGTGGGGCAAGCGAAGCTCGCCGCAATTCGGGCATTCCTGGTAGTTTACCGGCTTCAGCGCGTGGTGGCTGCGGCGCATGTTGCGCTTCGAAGGCGACGTTTTTCTTTTCGGGACGGCCATCCTGGCACCTGTTCCAATCGATCGGGTTCGTTGATTCGGCGAAAGCGGCCATCGGTCAACGACCCGGTGGGCCGCAGGCCAATGCGGCCGGGATGCTCTCGCCAGAGCGGGGCTGCCTATAGCCTATTTGGCCGCTGTTGCAAGCGCGGCGTGACCGTGCGAACCGGGCATCGCCTGCAGGGAGAATAACGCATGGAGATCACGCTTCCGATCACCCTCACCATCGCCGGGGCGGCGGCTTTGATCAATATCTGGCTGGCGGCGCGGGTGAGCCGGATGCGCTTTCGCCACAAGGTGTCGATGGGCGAGGGCGGCAACCCTCAGGTCGCGTCGGCGATACGCGCGCACGGCAACTTCGCGGAATACACGCCCTTCTTCCTGATCCTGCTTGCGCTGATTGAGCTTTCGCAGGGGTCGGAGACGTGGCTGTGGGGTGTCGCCATCGTCTACATCCTCGCCCGGCTCGCCCACCCCTTCGGCATGGACCGGCCGGCGCCCAACACGCTGCGCGTGATCGGCATGGTCGTCACCTGGACGGTGCTGCTCGGCCTCGCCGCCTACGCGCTCGCCATTCCCTACCTGGAGCGCCCGGCACCCGCGCCGGTCAGCTACGCCGAGGCGCGCGCCAATACCTGATCGGCAACGAACGGGTTGGTGCGCCGCTCCTCGCCGAAGCGGCCCATCGGCCCGTGGCCGGGCACAAAGATCGTGTCGTCGCCCATCGGCCAGAGCTTGGCGGGGATCGCGTCGAGCAGCGCCTGGTGGTCGCTCATCGGAAAGTCGGTGCGGCCGATCGAGCCCTTGAACAATACGTCGCCGACCAAAGCGAGCTTCGACTCCGGATGGTGGAACACGATGTGCCCGGGCGTGTGGCCGGGTGTGTGGAAGACGCGCAGCGTCAGGTCGCCGACGGTCACCGTGTCGCCTTCCACCAGCCAGCGGTCCGGCTCGAACGTCCTCGCCGGGATGCCGTATTTGCCGCCGTCCTCCTCGAGCCGCGCGATCCAGAAGCGGTCCGCCTCGTGCGGCCCTTCGATCGGCACACCGAGTTCTTCGGCAAGGATGCCGGCGCCGCCGCAATGGTCGATATGGCCGTGGGTGAGGATGATCTTTTCGACGGTCACGCCCTGCTGCTGCGCCGCCGCCTTCAGCCGGTCGAGATCGCCGCCCGGATCGACAAACGCGCCGCGCATGGTGGCGGTGCACCAAAGAAGCGTGCAATTCTGCTGAAGCGGCGTCACCGGAATGATGACGGCCTTGAGTGGGGGATTGGTCATGCTGGGCGAGATGGCCCGCCGCCGCGTCGGTTGCAAGCGCGGCGGAGCGGCCTCTAAGAGGGTCCCGGCATGACGCTCACCCACCTCCAGCGGCTCGAAGCCGAGGCGATCCACATCTTTCGCGAAGGCGCGGCGGAGGCGGAGCGGCCGGTGATGCTCTATTCGGCCGGCAAGGACAGCTCGGTGCTGCTCCACCTCGCGAGGCTGGCCTTCGCGCCCGCGCCGCCGCCATTCCCGCTTCTCCACGTCGATACCAGGTGGAAATTCCGCGACATGTACGCCCTTCGCGACCGCGCGGCTGCGGACGCCGGGATGGAGCTGATCGTCCACCGCAATCCGGAAGCCGAAGCCAGGAATATCAACCCGCTCGACCACGGCTCCGCGCTCCACACCCAGATGTGGAAAACCGACGGGCTGAAGCAGGCGCTCGGGGAAGGCGGCTTCGACGTCGCCTTCGGCGGCGCCCGCCGCGACGAGGAACGGGTACGCGCCAAGGAGCGCATCTTCTCGTTCCGCGCCGCCGGCCAAAGCTGGGACCCGAAGAAGCAGCGCCCCGAACTCTGGCGCCTCTACAACGGCCGCAAGGCCAAGGGGGAAAGCTTCCGCGTCTTTCCCATCTCCAACTGGACCGAGTTCGACGTCTGGGAATACATCCAGGCAGAGAGCATTGAAGTCTCCTCCCTTTATTTCTCCGCCCCCCGCCCGACCATCGAGCGCGACGGCACGATCCTGATGGTCGATGACGATCGGCTCGCGCCTTTGCACGGTGAACAGGTGGAGGAGCGCTGGGTTCGCTTCCGCACCCTCGGCTGCTACCCGCTCTCCGGCGCAGTTGAAAGCCGCGCTGCGAGCGTGGCGGAAATCGTCGGGGAGATGCAGGCCGGCCGCCAATCGGAACGCCAGGGCCGCCTGATCGACCGCGACGGAGCCGCCTCGATGGAACGCAAAAAGCGCGAGGGCTATTTCTGATGCTGGCGCGCCGCCCTTTTTCTTCGTCATCCCAGCGCAGGCTGGGATCCATAGGGCCTCGGTGCAGCTCGTCGGCCCTATGGGCTCCAGCCTGCGCTGGGGCGACGGTGAAGCGGTGACGCCCGAGAAAACCCTCCTGCGCTTCATCACCTGCGGGTCGGTGGACGACGGCAAATCGAGCCTGCTCGGCCGCCTGCTGGTGGAAACCGGCTCGGCCTATGAGGACGAACTCGCCGCTTGCGGAGGCGATTTGTCGCGGCTCGTCGACGGGCTGGAGGCGGAGCGGGCGCAGGGCATCACAATCGACGTCGCCTACCGCTTCTTCTCAACGCAAACCCGCAAGTTCATCGTCGCCGATGCCCCGGGCCATGAGCAATATACCCGCAATCTCGTCACCGGCGCTTCCACCGCCGATCTCGCCCTCGTGCTGGTCGACGCGCGCAAGGGCGTCCTCACCCAGACGCGGCGGCACAGCTATCTATGCAAGCTGCTCGGCGTCTCCCGGCTGGTGCTGCTGGTCAACAAGATGGACCTGGTCGGCTACGACCAAGCCGTGTTCGACCGCATCGTCGCCGACTACCAAGCGGTGGCGGAAGGTTTCGTCGCCATCCCGGTCTCGGCGCTCGCCGGCGACAACATCGCCGCGCCCTCCGCGGCAATGCCATGGTACTCCGGCCCGACCCTGCTCGACCATCTCGAAGCAGTGCAGCCCGCCGAGGAACGAAGCGCCGCCGCCCCTTTGCGCATGCCGGTGCAATGGGTCACCCGCCACGGCCAGGATTTCCGGGGCTTCGCGGGCCTGATCGCCTCCGGATCGGTGCGGCCCGGCTACGGGGTGCGGGTGATGCCCGCCGGCACCCCTGCAACCGTAACGCGCATCCTCCTCGGCGACGCGGAGCTCCACGAAGCAGTGGCCGGTCAATCCGTCACCCTCGTCCTCGACCGCGAAGTGGACTGCTCGCGCGGCGACACCATCGCGTCGGCCGATGCGCCACCCGAAGTCGCCGACCAGTTCGAAGCCACCCTGGTCTGGATGAGCGACACCCCGCTGATGCCCGGCCGCCAGTACCGGATGAAATTGGCCGCCCAAAATGTCCTCGCCACCGTTCAGCCGCCCAAGCACGAACTGGACGTGAACAGCTTCGAGGAAGTGCCCGCCAAGACCCTCGCCCTGAACGGCATCGGCGTCGCCGACCTCTGGACGGACGCACCGCTCGTTTTCGCCCCTTATTCGGAAAGCCGCGAGCTCGGCGGCTTCATTCTGATCGACCGCGTGTCCAACGAAACGGTCGGCGCAGGGCTGATCAACTACGCGCTCAGGCGCTCCAACAACATCCACGCCCAGGCGCTGGACGTCACCCGCGAAGCCCGCGCCGCGCTGAAAGGCCAGAAACCGCGCCTCCTGTGGTTCACCGGCCTCTCCGGCGCCGGCAAATCCACGGTCGCCAACCTGGTCGAAGCAAAGCTCCACGCGCTGGGCCGCCACAGCTTCCTGCTCGACGGCGACAATGTCCGGCTCGGCCTCAACCGCGACCTGGGCTTTTCCGACGCGGACCGGGCCGAAAACATTCGCCGCGTCGGCGAGACGGCCAAGCTGATGCTCGACGCAGGGCTGATCGTGCTTGCCGCGTTCATCAGCCCCTTCCGCGCCGAACGCCGAACGGTGCGCGAAATGCTGCCGCCGGGCGAGTTCGTCGAAATCTTCATCGACGCGCCGCTGGCCGAAGCCGAAGCGCGCGACCCCAAGGGCCTTTACGCCAAGGCGCGCGCCGGCCTGATCCCCAACTTCACCGGCATCGGCTCCCCCTACGAACCGCCCGAAGCCCCCGAACTCCGCATCGACACCAGCCGCACGAGCCCGGAAGACGCCGCGGACGAGATCGTGCGCTACCTGCTGGGCTGAACGCCACCCGCGAGAATCCATTTTCCTACGCCTGCGCGCGCTGCCATGGTTCCCGCGGAAACGGGTGTCGCAGGAGAAGAAGAGTGGCAGGATCGGCGAAGCAAATTGGAGCAAGCGCACAGGCGAAAGTCGCGGCGCAAGCGGCAGGGCGCCCCCCCAGCAACCGTGTGACATTCACGACATTCGCGGCATTCGCGGCATTCCTGACGTTCGCCCCCGCACCCGCCGCGGCCCAGCCGGCAAAGCCGCAAGCCGGCGCCCAAACGGCGCGCGAATGGACGCCCGCGCAGGTCGCGGAAATCCTCGCCAAGACGCAGACCACCCGCCTCGCGCCGAGCCTTGCTCACCTGTCCCCCGGCGAGCGCACCGCCGTGTCGAACCTCCTGGAGGTCGGCCGGATCTTTCAGAATGTCTTCGAAACCCAGCGCCACCGCGGCGCCATCGCCGCACGCGAAGCGCTGGCCCGCCGAACCGACCCGCACGGCCGCAACCTGGCGACGCTCTACCGCCTCTATGGCGGGCCGATCGCAACCACCCTCGACAACCGCCGCGAGCCGTTCGTCGCGCTGGACAGCGCCCCGCCGGGCAAGAACGTCTACCCGTGGGACCTGACCAAGGCGGAGTTCGACGCCTACCTCGCCGCCCACCCGGCCGAGCGCGCGTCGCTCACCCACCTGCGCTCCGCCGTCCGCCGCGCCGAGCCCGCCACCCTGAAGCGCGACCTCGCCAAGCTTCGCCAATATCCGGTGCTCGATACGCTCCACCCGGGCCTCCGCGCCCGCCTCGAGCAGCTCGCCAGGCGACCGAACCGCGTGACCCTCTACGCCGCACCCTATTCGCTGGCCTATGCGGACGAAATGATCCGCGCCCACGGGCTCCTGAGCAGCGCCGCCGCCGCCGTGGAAAGCTCGGACTGGGAGTTCGCCAAGTTCCTCAAGAACCGCGCCCGCGATCTCCTGTCGGACGATTATGAATCGGGCGACGCCGCCTGGATCACCGGCAAGTTCAAGAATTTGAATGCGCAGATCGGCGCCTACGAAACCTACGATGACGAGCTGTTCGGCACCCGCGCTTTCTACTCGCTCTCCGTTCTCGCCACCCGCACCGCCGAAACCGCCGAGCTGCAAAAGGCGATGCAGGGCATCCAGGCGCTGGAAGACATGCTGCCCACCGACCGGCACAAGAAGGTGCGCGAGGATATCCCCGTCGGCGTCTACGATGTCGTCGCCGATTTCGGCCAGGCGCGCGGCGGCAACACCGCCACCAACCTGCCCAACGAGCCCTATCTCGCCGACCGCTACGGCTCGATCATCCTGTTGCGCGCCAACATCATGCGCGATCCGACCATCTTCAGCGGCACCGGCGACGTGTTCGGCGCGGCGGTGATGGCGGAACAGGCCAAGCACCTCACCGCCGACTCCAACTTCTACCGCACGCTCTGGCACGAGGTCGGCCACTATCTCGGCCCGGACGTCACCACGGATGGCCGCCAGCTCGACGCCGCCTTGGGCGCCGACGCCAACCTCCTCGAGGAGATGAAGGCGGATCTCGTCTCGCTCTTCGTGGCGAAGGCGCTCCGCAGCCGCGGCTATTATTCGGAAGACCAGCTCCGCGCCGTCTACGCTTCGGGCATCCTCAGGACGCTTCAGAACAACAAGCCGCGACGCGAACAGCCCTACAACATGATGCAGCTCATGCAGATGAACTGGTTCCTGGACCGCAACGTGCTGAAGTTCGACGCCTCCACCGCCAAGCTGCGCATCGATTACGACCGCTACCACGAGGCGGTGCGCGACCTGTTGAAGCAGGTGCTCGCCATTCAAGAGAGCGGCACCGGCGCCGAAGCCTTTATCGCCCGTTGGGGAAGCTGGGACGAGGCACTCCACGGCCGGATCGCCGCCAACATCCGCGCCCAGCAGCGCACCCGCTACCGCTTGTTCGACTATGCGGTAATGGACGGAAGATGATCCCGATGCGGCACCCCCTGTCGCTTCTCCTGCCGCTCCTCCTCGCCGCCTGCGCGGCGCCGGGGGCGCGGCCGGAAGCTGCGGCGGGGGCCGAGGCGCCGGTCCCCGCCCACACCAGCTACGCCTGGGCCAGGTTCGACGCGCGCCGGATCACCGCGTCCGACGCCTCCGGCCCGGCCGACAAAGAAACTGGCCGGCTGCTCACCGTCGACGATCCGGTGCGCGTCGCCTCCATCAGCAAATTGGTCGTCGCGCTCGCCGTGATGCGGCTGGTCGAGCAGGGAAAACTTGATCTCGACCGCGACCTTTCGGACCTTTCGGGCTTGCGCCTGCGCAATCCGGCCTTTCCGGACGACCCAATCACGCTCCGCCTCCTCCTCTCCCACCGCTCCAGCCTGCGCGATGAGGTCGATTACGTGATCCCGCTCGGCGGCACGGTTGAGAGCGTGTTGGCAGACCCCAAGGCCTTCGATCCCGAACACCGGCCGGGCACTTACTTCCGCTACTCAAACCTCGGCTTCCCGGTCATCGGCACGGTGCTTGAGAGAGCCACCGGCGAGCGCTTCGACCGGCTGATGCGCCGCCTGGTGCTGGAGCCGATGAAGCTCGACGCCTGCTTCAACTGGTCCGGCTGCTCCCCCGCCAAGATCGCCCGCGCCGCCGTCCTCTACCGCGCCAACGGCGACATCGCCCTCGACGACCTCAAAGGCGCGCCGCCGCCGTGCCTGGTCAACCGCGCAAGCCCAGACGCGCCATGCGATCTCGCCGCCTACCAAATCGGCACGCACGGCGGCCTCTTCTCCCCGCAAGGCGGCCTGCGAATCTCCGTCCGTGATCTCGCCGCCATCGGCCAGCTCCTGCTCCGCAAGGGCAAGCTCCCGGACGGGACACGCTTACTTTCCGAAGCCAGCATCGCCGAAATGACCCGCCCGCACTGGCGCACAGATGGCGGCGCCAACGGCGACACCGAGAAAGGCTTCTACTGCGCTTACGGCCTTGCCGTGCAGATCCTCGGCCAATGCCCGCCGGGAGACGACCCGGTCGGCGACGCCCGCCCACGCATCGGCCACGCCGGCGACGCCTACGGCCTCAAGTCCGGCCTCTGGACCGACCCCGAGGGCGGCACCGGCATCGCCTATTTCGCCACCGGCATAGACCCAGCCGCCCCCCGCGGCCGCTCGGCTTATTGGACGATCGAGGAATGGCTCGCGGCGAAAGCGCGATGAGGGTGCTCTTTCTTCTTGCCGCGCTGACCGCCTGCTCCCCGGCCGCGCCGGAGAACAGCACCGCCGCAACCGAACGCGATGGAGTGCAGGACCCCCGCCACCTGCGCAGCGGCTATTTCCGCATCGTCCCGCCGGACGAACGGCCGGAGCGGATCGCCCACGTGCAGCAGGGTCTCCGCGCCCTCGGCGTGCCCGCGACGGTTCAAAGCTGCGACTGGATGGGGGTGATCGCCAACGGCAATGCCAGCGGCGCCTACGCTTTCGGCGGCATCTGCAAGGTGGCGATAGCGGACAAGCCTGCCGAAACCTTCCTCGTCTGCCACGACAGGATCGGCGGAACGTCCCTCGCCAAGCCAGGGAATGTCGGCATTTCGGACGGGGAGGGCGAGCTGCTGCTTCGCCGTATTTGTGTCTAGCGGCTCAGCATTCAACCACGTTGACGGCCAGCCCGCCGAGCGAGGTTTCCTTGTAACGCTCGTTCATGTCGAGGCCGGTGCGGCGCATCGTCTCGATCACCTGGTCGAGGCTGACGAGGTGCGATCCGTCGCCGACGAGCGCCAGCCGGCTCGCCTCAATGGCCTTGATCGCGCCGACCGCGTTGCGCTCGATGCACGGCACCTGGACGAGGCCGGCGACGGGATCGCAGGTCAGGCCGAGATTGTGCTCCATGCCGATTTCGGCGGCGTTCTCGACCTGCGCCGGCGTTCCGCCAAGCGCCGCCGTCAGCCCCGCCGCGGCCATCGAACAGGCAACGCCCACTTCACCCTGGCAGCCAACCTCGGCGCCGGAGATGGACGCATTCTCCTTGAACAACGATCCCACGGCCGCGGCGGTGAGCAGGAATGTGCGCACCCCTTCCTCGTTCGAGTGCGGCGTGAAGCGCTGATAATAACGCATGATCGCCGGCACGATTCCGGCGGCGCCGTTGGTCGGCGCGGTGACGACGCGGCCGCCGGCGGCATTTTCCTCGTTCACGGCAAGCGCCCACAGGTTGACCCAGTCGAGCACGGTCAGCGGATCGGACAGGCTTCGCTCGGCCCGTTCCAGAAGCAGCCGGTAGAGCCCCGGCGCGCGCCGCTTCACCTTGAGGCCGCCGGGCAGGATGCCTTCCTGGCCGATGCCGCGGTCGATGCAGCGGCTCATCGCATCCGAAAGGGCGGCGAGGCGGGCGTCGATCTCCTCGTCCGAATATTGCGCCCGCTCGTTTGCGCGCGCGATTTCGGCGATGCTCATACCTTCCCTCTCGGAGATCTGGAGCAGCTCGGCGGCGCAATGGTAGTTGAAGGGCAGGTCCCACGCGCCTTCCGGCGGCGCGTTGCGGGCGATGGCTTCCTCGTCGATCACCGCGCCGCCGCCCGTGGAATAATAGACGCCGCTTTCCAGCAGGCTCCCGCCTTGGTCGAACGCGGCGAAGCGCATGCCGTTACTATGGTGCGGCAGCCGCTCGCGCTGCAGGAAGCGCAGGTCGCGCGGCTCGTCGAAGCCGATTTCGTGGCTTCCGCCAAGCGCCAAGCGGCCGGTGTCGCGAATTCGGGCAACGATCACGTCCGCTTCGTCGGGGTCGCTCCTGTCGGGCCGCTGGCCGGACAGGCCGAGCAGAACGGCGCGGTCGGTGGCGTGGCCTTTGCCGGTCAGGGCAAGGCTTCCGTAAAGATCGACCTCGACCCGCTCCGCTTGTTCGAGCAGCGCCTTTTGGCCAAGCGCCTCGACAAAGCGGCAGGCGGCCGTCATCGGACCCATCGTGTGCGAACTCGACGGGCCGACCCCGATCTTGAAGAGATCGAAAACCGACGTGACCAAAATAACCTCTCCTGACCCGGTGGCAGATGGGCGAAAGCCGCCCTTCTGGCAAGCGGGCAAGCCATTCGTCTTGCTCGACTTCCCCGGCGGCGCGCGGCTCTACCGCGATCCGCGCGGGGTGTTGGAGGCGCGGGCGCCGGAGGACGTCGCCCCTGCACTGGAGCGGCTTCGTGGCCGCCACGCCGCCGGTTTCCTTGCCTACGAAGCGGGTCACCCGCTGGAGCGCAAGCTCGCCGGCTCGGCACGCGCAGCGGGCGAAGGGAAGCCGCCCTTGCTCTGGTTCGGCCTATTCGATCGTTCGGAGCCGGTTGCGCTGGAGGATGTGCTTCCTCCGGCCGAAGGCGCCTGGTGCGGCCGCCCACGCTCCCTTGTCGCCCGCGCCGATTACCTCACCCAGGCGGAGCGGGTGCGCGAGCATATCCTCGCCGGCGACGTCTACCAGATCAACCTCACCTTTCAGGCGGAGGTCGCAACGACCGGCCACCCGCTCGCCCTCTACGCCGGTCTCAAGGCACGCGCGCGGGCGCCTTGGGGCGCCGTGGTGTTCACCGGCAGCCACTGGATCCTGTCGCTGTCGCCCGAACTCTTCTTCACTCTCGACGGGGAAGGGCGGGTGACCGCTCGGCCGATGAAGGGCACCGCTCCGCCCGGCGGCGATCCGGAGGCGCTTCGTCGCGACCCCAAGCAGCGCGCCGAGAACCTGATGATCGTCGATCTCATCCGCAACGATCTCTCCCGCGTCTCCAAGCCGGGCACGGTAAAGGTGCCGGAACTGTTCGCGGTCGAGACCTATCCGACCGTGCAGCAGATGACCTCCACCGTCACAGCCGAGCTCGAGGAGGGGGTGGGGCCGGTGGAGCTTCTCCACGCCACCTTCCCCTGCGGATCGGTGACGGGGGCCCCCAAGATCCGTGCGATGGAACTGATCGCCGGACTCGAAACGGGCCCTCGCGGCGTTTACACCGGGTCGGTCGGCGCGCTTGAGCCGGACGGCGCGGCGGCGTTCAACGTGGCGATCCGGACGCTGACGCTCCGGGCGGACGAAAGCGTGGCGCGCATCGGCCTCGGATCGGGTATCGTCGCCGACAGCCGGGCAACGGACGAGTGGCGCGAGTGCCTGGCCAAGGGAGCCTTTGTGGAAGATCGGCGCAGCTTCGACCTCATCGAAACCATGCGCTTCGATCCCGAAGAAGGCCTGCCCGATCTCGAGCGGCACCTCGCGCGAATGAAGCGCAGCGCCGACGCCTTGGGCTTCGCATTCGACCGCCACGACGCCCGCAACGAGCTTCAGGCCGCGACCTTCCCCTTGCGCGCGCCGCGCAAGCTTCGCCTCATGCTCTCCCCCACCGGCGCCATTGCGATCGAAGTGCGGGCCATGCCGGAGGAAGCCGGGGAGCCGCTGCGGGTTGCGCTCGTGCCCTTGCCTGTCGAGCCGAGCGACTTCCGCCTCCGCCACAAGACAAGCGACCGCCGCTTCTACGACGCCGCCCGAGAGGCCTCCGGTGCCGACGAAGTGATCTTCCACGACGCCGACGGCTTCCTCACCGAGGGCAGCTTCACCAGCCTGTTCGTTGAACGGAACGGCAGCCTGATCACTCCGCCGCTGACCCGCGGCCTCCTCCCCGGCATCCTGCGCGAACGCCTAATCGCTGAAGGCCAGGCGCGGGAAGGCGAACTCCGCGCCGAGCACCTTTCCAGCCCCTTCTTCATCGGCAACGCGATCCGCGGCCTCGTGGAGGCGCGGCTGTGTTAGGCCGCCAAAGGGAAGCGGAGGAGGCGGTCCGCTACCGGGATCAGCGCTTCCGCTTTCGCTCCCACCGCACGAACGATCTCCGGGTGCGCGGCATCCAGCCCGCCGGTCAGCGCTCCGAACGCGGGGAGGATCACCTTGCGCTCCGTTGCAATGAAGCAGCGGCGGGAGACCTGGCGGCCGCGGACGCTGATGCGCAGTTTCGGGTGGAAGTGGCCGGACAGCTCCGGCCGCGGCTCGGCCGGGTCGGCCTCGTGGCGGAGCAGCAGCCCTTCCACTTCCGCTTCCTCGACGACGTCGCCGCCGCAATGGTCGGCAATGCCCGGATCGTGGTTGCCGGTGATCCACGTCCAGCGCGTCTTGGCGGTAAGGTCGGTAAGCAGCTCGCGCGCCTTGGCCGGCAAGCGGTCGCAGCCGTGCCTGTCATGGAAGCTGTCGCCAAGGCACCAGATTTCCTCGGCGCCGGTGGATGCGACGAGGGCGGTGAGGTCCGACAGCGTCGCAATGGAGTCGTACGGCGGAAGCATCTGGCCGAGCCGAGCGAACCAGCTCGCTTTCTCCAGGTGGAGATCGGCGACAAGCAAGGCGCGGCGCGACGGCCAGAAGAGCGCGCCCTGGGGCAACGCCATCAGCTCATGTGTGCAGAACGAAAAGCGAACCATTGCCGCTCCTATAAACGGGCGGCGGCGCCGTTCAAGCGGGCGTGCGCGGGCTTTCGGTCTTTGCCTGCTCGCTCGGCGCCTTGGGGAGTTCGGGCGCTGCTTCGGGATGAGTCGCAAAAAAGATCACCGCGCCGGCCAGGAAACCCTGGGCACCGAGCAGGAACGGATTCGTGAGCGTCTTCAACCACTTCATGGCAGTACCGGATGTCCAAAAATGTGCAGGGTCCGCGCACCTTCCCCCCGGAGAGCCGCTGACGGTGCGCGCCATGTAGCTCAAGGGAAAGAAAACACCAGCCCGGACGCACCAGATGGGGTGGAAAAGATGACCGGCAAGTGAATCAGCCGTCATCTCCGGCCGAAACTTTCGAAGCGGGCAAAAATCGCTCCAGCGCCTTCAGCACGGTGAGCAGCATCAGCGCCAGGCCCGCGCCGATCAGCACCAAGGCATATTGGCCGCAGCCGCAGGCGATGCCGACCGCCGCCGCGATCCAGATGTTCGCCGCCGTGGTCATGTTCCTGACCGCGCCGCCGCGCACGAAGATGATGCCGGCCGCGATGAAGCCGATCGATTGGGCGAGCCCCTGCACCGCGCGCAGCGGATCGGGCGCGTCGGCGCCGGCGTCGCGAAGCTCGGCGTAAAGGAGCAGCGACGACATCATGATCATCGCGGAGGAGAGGGCGACGAGGGCATGGGTTCGGATGCCGGCGTCGACGCCGCGCATTTCGCGATCGAGGCCGAGCAGCAGGCCGATCAAGGCGGCGAGACCCAAGCGAAGCGCAAGCTCCTCCACCGAAGTGACGTCCAGCGGGTTGGAGCGCAGCATCAGGTACCTCGCATAAAAAACCGGCGCCGGAACGATCTTCCGGCGCCGGTTCAACGGCTGGCGGCTTAGGCGGTTTCCCGCTCCACTTCCGGTTCGTGCCGAGGCTCGGGCCGCGCCTCGGCTTCGAGGCTGCGGCTTTCGCTGCCGCGGATCTCGATCTTGCGCGGCTTCATTGCGTCGGGGATCTCCCGGACCAGTTCAATGGAGAGCAGACCGTCCTTCATATCGGCCGCTTCCACTCGGACGAAATCGGCAAGCTCGAAGCGGCGTTCAAAGGCGCGGGTGGCGATCCCGATGTGCAGGTAATTGCCCTCGCGCTGGCGGTTTTCCGCCTTGCGGCCGGTCACCACCAGCATGTTCTGCCGGGCAGTGATGTCGATGTCTGCTGGTGCGAATCCTGCAACCGCTAAGGTTATCCGGTAGCTGTCGTCGCCAAGCTTTTCGATGTCGTAAGGCGGGTAATTGTCCGGCTGCTCCGCACGGGCGGATTCGAGGAAGTCGAACAACCGGTCGAACCCGACGGTGGAGCGGCGGTAAGGGGTGAAATCGAAGCTTCTCATAACATGTCCTCCTTTGAAGCGACAGGTGATGAGGGCCGCGCGCGGCGCAAAGAGCGCCCGCGCCCCTCGCTTTAACAGGCCGGAAACGGCAACTCGTCTTCCGGCGGCAGGGAGGTAGGAAGGGAACCAGATGGGTTCAAGAGGTTCACCGTCATGCCAGCGAAAGCTGGCATCCATGCTGGCTTTGAAGCGGCAAATGGGGTGGAGGCTCAGCATGGGCCCCAGCCTTCGCTGGGCCGACGGGATTGGGCCTATTTCAAATTCGCCTCTACCGCGTCGGCAAGGTCATCCACCGTGAAGGGCTTGCGCAGCACAGGCGCGCTGGGGCCAAGCGCGTCCTCCAGCTGCTCCGTCTCGGCGTAGCCGGTGACGAACACGATCGGCAGCCCGGGACAGCATTGCCGCGCCAGCCGCGCGACATCCGCGCCATGCATCCCCGGCATCGCGTAGTCGATCAGCGCCAGGTCGGGCCGGCTCTCGGCAAGCAGGGCAAGCGCCTCCTCGCCGCCCGAGGCGCGCTGGACGACGTGGCCGAGCGACTCCAGCGAGTCGGCCAAGAACGCGCGCACGTCCGGGTCGTCGTCCACCACCAGCACCGTCGCCCCTTGGCGTGGCGCGGTTCGGGTGCCGGCGCTCTGGCGGGCGGCGGCAGGCTCGGCGGGCGCGGCGGCGGCGGGGAGCAGGATGTCGACGCGCGTTCCTTCATCCGGGCGGCTGTCGATGCGCAGCGTCCCACCCGATTGCTTGGCGATCCCGTAAACCTGGGCGAGGCCCAAGCCGGTGCCCTTGCCCATCGGTTTGGTGGAGTAGAATGGCTCGGTTGCGCGGGCGAGCACCTCCTCGCTCATCCCTTCGCCATCATCCTCCACGCGAATCCGGACGAAGTCGCCGGCGCCATGGTCGGCGCCGGCGTCAAGCGTCACCCGGCTGGTGGAGATGGTGAGCGACCCGCCCTCAGGCATCGCGTCGCGGCCGTTGATCGCGAGGTTGAGGACTGCATTCTCAAGTTGGTTGGCGTCGCACAAGGCGAAGGCCACGCCCGGATCGAGCGCCACCTCGATCGCCACTTCGCTTCCGATCGTGTGACGAAGCAAGGTGCGCATGTTGCCGATCACGTCGTTCACCGCCACCGGTGCCATGCTGATCCGCTGGGTGCGGGAGAAGGCCAGGAGTTGGCTGGTCAGCTTCGCGCCGCGGCGGCTCGATTCCAAAGCGCTCAGCGCCATACGCTTGAGCCGCGGGTCCTCCACACGTGAGGCGATGATCTCCAGCCCACCCATGATGGGAGTGAGAAGGTTGTTGAAGTCGTGCGCGATGCCGCCGGTCAGCTGGCCTACCGCTTCCATTTTCTGGGCTTGGCGAAGCGCTTCCTCGGCCTTCAATCGCTCGCCGACCTCGGCCTGCAGCCGGTTGAGCGCGGCGCTGAGGTCCGCGGTTCGTTCGGCGACGCGCTTCTCCAGCGACTCATTGCCTTCGCGAAGCGCCGTCTCAGCCTGCTTCAGCTCGGTGATATCGTGGGCGACACCGATAAAGCCGACATGCTCGCCATTCGGCCCCCAGCGCGGCTGGGACACCGAGCGGATCCAGCGCCATTCGCCATTGCTTCTGTAGCGGCCAACCAATTCAAAGGTCTGGAGCGACTGCTCGCCGGCCACCGACTCGGCGACGATCCGGGCGGCGTCGTCCGGGTGGATCACCGTGCGCCAATCGAACGTGATCGCTTCCTCGTAGCTGATACCGAGGAACTCGACATAAGCACGGTTAACGAAGCTTCGGGTGCGGTCGAGCCTGCTCACCCACATCGGCACCGGCGCCGAATCCGCGATCAGGCGGAAGCGTTCCTCGCTTTCGCGGATCGCTTCAGCGGCGCGGTGGCGCTCGGTGACGTCATAGCCTTGAACAAAAACGCCGCTCGATTTGCCGTCCGCCTCGACGATGGGTGCGAAGACAAAATCAACCCAATGCTCTTCCACCGGCGCGCCGGGGCTGGGCTGCAATTCGATAAAGCTGTCGCGGCCGGTATAGGCTTGACCGGTCCGATACACCTCATCCAGCAGTTCGAAAAAGCCCTGGCCGCGTACTTCCGGCAGTGCTTCCCGTACCGGTTTGCCGATCAGGTCGCGGTGGCCGACGAGCTGCAGATAAGCGCCGTTCATCAGCTCGAAGACATGGTTCGGGCCGCGCAGCACCGTCATGAAGCCCGGCGCCTGATCGAAGAACTGGCGAAGCCGTTCCGCCTCGTTTACCCGCTCGCGCTGCGCCAGAACCGACTGAGTGGTCTCGACGCAGGTGCACAGCATCCCGCCGACGCCGCCGTTTTCGTCTCGTACCGGGCTGTAGGAGAATGTGAACCAGGTCTGCTCCTCATAGCCCTTGCGGGTCATGGTGAGCGGCAGATTCTCGTAGAAACTCGCTTCCCCGGCGATCGCACGCTCGGCGATGGGTCGGATTTCGTCCCAGATTTCCAGCCAAATGTCCTCGAACCGGTGGCCAAGCGCCGCCGGGTGCTTGCCGCCGAGGATGTCCGAATAACCGTCATTGTAAAGGAAGCCGAGTTCCGGCCCCCAAGCCAGGAACATCGGGAATTTGGAAGACAGGGCGATGCCCGTTGCGGTTTTCAGTGCCTGCGGCCAGCTTTCCGGCGGCCCAAGCGGGGAGGAGGTCCAATCATGCTCCCGCATGCGCCGGCCCATGTCGCCACCTTCGGCCAGGAAGGCGAGCGGGTCGGCGGCTGGGAAAAGGGGCACGGCGGACGTCATCGGGCGAACACAAGCTCCAACACGCAAGGCCCCCGCCCCGTAGCGCGGGCAATAGCGGCGGCAGGTCCCTTCGGGAAGAGCCTCAGCGCGCCGCCTGCTTCTCCGCCGCGCGCATCACGCGAAGGAGGTTTCCGCCCAGAATCTTGGCGATGTCGGCTTCGCTCAGGCCTTCCTTGCGCAGGCGCGCGGTGATCAGCGGCAGCGGCACGATGTCGTGCATGTTGGCAAGCCCGCCGCCGCCGTCCCAGTCGGCGCCGATGCCGACATGGTCGACTCCCATTACCTTGATCGCGTGCAGCATGCTGCGCATGTACAAGTCGAAATCGGCGAATTGAACCGGCTCCTTCGCGTGGGCAGAGGTGCGCTCCGCGACCAGCGCGCGGCGTTCGCGGTCGCTCAGCGTTTCCCAGCCCTTTTGCCGCTCCTCGATCGAGTCCCGCGCCTGAGAGGAGGTGGTCGGGCGCAGAAACAAGGTGTTCATAAACATCACGCCGCCGGAGCGGGCGAGGCGCCGCATCAGCGCGTCGTCGATGTTGCGCGGATGGTCGAAGATCGCCTTGGGGCCGTGGTGGGAGAGAACGATGGGCGTCTTGGAGAGCGTGATCATTTGCTCGATCGCGGCGTCTGAGGAATGGCTGCCGTCGACGATCATGCCCAGCCGGTTCATCTCCGCCACCCAGGCGCGGCCGAGCGCGCTGAGGCCGCCGTGCGAGATGTCCCCGGGCCGGGCTCGGGCGCTGTCGCCGAACTGGTTGTTGCCGTTGTGCACCGGTCCGGCCATCCGGACGCCGAGCCGGTGATAATAGGAAAGCAAGGAAACGTCGTTGCCGAGAGGGTAGCTGTTCTCGATCGACTGGAAGACGATACGCTTGCCCTCCTTGTGGATGCGTTCGGCATCGGCAGCGGTGGTGGCGAAGGCGAGCTTGTCCGGATTGGCGGCGACGACGCGCTGGATAGCCGCGGCGCGGGAAAGGGCGGCATTCCTGGCCGCGTTCATCGCCGCCGCGTCGAGCCCGCCCTGCGCGGTGTAGATCACGAAGAAGCCGCCATCCAATCCGGCCGCTTCCATGCGCGGCACGTCCACCTGGCTGTTGTCCCAGGCATTTTCGTGCCAGCGGGTAAAGTCCCAGCCCGGCCGCTCGAACATCACCGGCGTGTCGAGATGGGTGTCGAGCACCAGCATCTGTTCGTGAAGCAGCCGGTCGTTGGCGCTGACGGGTTCGTGGGCTGCGGCGGGGGCGGCGAGAACGAGCGCAAGGGCGGTGAGGGGGGCGACACGCATAGACTTCCTCCTGTTGGGTTTCGGATTAGCCAAGCCGAAGGGGCAGCGCCAGCGCGGGGTTAAAGAGCGTATTCCGCGGAACCGGGCGCCGCCGCTTGCGGTTGGGCGGCAATGGCAATCAACCCGATCAAATGGCCCGCCGCGTCCGAATGGAAGCAAATCCTGATCCGCACCTGGAAGGAAAGCGGCGACGACGATGTCGGCCTGCTCGCCGCCGGCGTCGCTTTCTACTTCTTTCTGGCGTTCGTGCCGCTGCTCGCCTCGATTGTGCTGACCTATGGGCTGGTCGCCGATCCTTCCACGGTGGCGGAGCATATCCGCACGTTGGCCCAGACGCTGCCGCGTGAGGCTGCGGCGATTATCGGCGATCAGCTGAAAGCGATCACAGGCGAAAAGAGCGGAAGCCACGGCTTCGGCCTGCTGCTTGCCATCGGCCTCGCCGTGTACGGCGCAAGCAAGGGCGCCGGCGCGATCGTGAAGGCGCTCAACATCGCCTACGAAATCAAGGAAACGCGGGGCTTCATCAAGACGACCCTGCTTGCGCTCGCCATCACGCTCGGGCTGATGGTGATGATCGCCGCGGCGACGCTTGCGGCGTCCACCATCAGCTTAGTCGAGCGCCTGCTGCCTTTCTCCTCGCCGTTCGTGCACGTGCTCCTGCAGATCGTCTCGGCCCTGCTCGCAGTGGCGGTAGTGGGGCTCGGCATTGCTTTGCTCTACCGCTACGGCCCGGACCGGCCTGACGCGCCTTGGGCGTGGGTTACGCCGGGCTCGGCGGCGGCGACCTTGTTGTGGGTAGCGGCAAGCACCGGCTTCGGCCTCTACGTCTCCAACTTCGGCAATTACAACGCCACCTACGGCTCCTTGGGCGGTGTGGTGGTGTTCCTGACCTGGCTTTACATCACCAGCTACGTGCTGCTGATGGGCGGCGAATTGAACTCCGAGCTGGAACGCATGCAGGCGGAGAAACAGCCGCAATCCGCCGCCGCCGCGGCACCGAAGCCGGCGGACAAGGCGCGGGAACCGGCCCCAGTGCTTGCCCGCCCAATCGGCCAGACCAATCCACCGCAAGAGCCCGGCGGCGGCAAGGCGGGCATGGCGCTCCTCCTTGGCGGCGCGGCTTTGGGCCTGAAGCTGTGGCGGCGGCGCAAGCGAAAGGACGAGGGCCCGGTCTTCTACGAACCGCCAGCCCAAGGCGGGCCGCTCCGCGTCGATATCTAAGCGTCAGTCCCGCCGCATGGCGAGTTCGGCGAGACCTTCCGCTTCGATCAGCAATTGATCGTCCGACGTGCCGGTGGCGGTGCGTTCGCGGCCGACGATAACCAGAACCGGCACCGCCATCGGGGAGACGCGGTCCAGCTCGACGTGGAGCATCGTGCCCTGCGCGCGGTCGAGCAAGCGGGCGAGGCGGCCGACATCCGTCATCCGCTCCCGCGCATCGTTCCACGCGGCGCGCAGCAGCAGGTGGTCGGGCTCGTAGCGGCGAAGCACGTCGTAGATCAGGTCGGTGGAGAAGGTGACCTGCTTCCCCGTCTTGCGCTTGCCCGGATGGTGGCGCTCCACGAGGCCACCGATCACCGCCACTTCGCGAAAGGCGCGCTTCAGGAGGTTCGAGCCCTGCACCCATTCGACGAACTCGTTTTCGAGGATGTCGGGGGAGAACAAAGCCGCCGGATCGGTGATCGGCTCGAGCCCGTAGCAGGCGAGGGCATAATCGTTGGAGACGAAGCCCAAAGGCTTCAGCCCGGCGCTTTCCATCCGCCGGGTGATCAGCATGCCGAGCGACTGGTGTGCGTTCCAGCCTTCGAAGCTGTAGGCGACCATGTAGTGGCGGTGCTCGTGCGGAAAGGTCTCGACCAGCAGCTGCTCAGGGCGGGGGAGGACGGAGCGGTAAGCCTGCACTTCCAGCCAGTCGCGCACGTCGTCGGGGAAGCGCGGCCATTCCTCGCGGTCGTAGAGGAAGTTGCGCACCCGGTCGGCCAGGTTGGTGCTCATCGCCATCCGTGCGCCGACATAGGTCGGGATGCGCGCCGACTTGGTGGAAGCGCGGACCTGGAGGTCCGTGCCTTCTATCCGCTCCACTTCCAGCACCAGACCCGCGAAGTAGAAGGTGTCACCCGGGGAAAGGGTTGAGGCGAAATATTCCTCCACCGTGCCGAGCTTGCGGCCGTTGCGGAAGCGGACGTCGAGCAGGGGCGCATCGACGATGATGCCGGCGTTCATCCGGTGCTGCTGGATGAAGCGCGGGTGGGACACGCGCCAGGTGCCGTCCGCGTCGCGGGTCAGGCGGCGGAAGCGGTCGTATGCTTTCAGCGAATAACCGCCGCTTTCGATATATTCGAGCACCTGGCGGAACAGCTCGGCCGAGAGCCCCGCATAGGGCGCGGCCGAGCGCACCTCCTCCAGCATCTCATCCTCACGGAACGGCGCGGCGCAGGCGGCGGCCATGACGTGCTGGGCAAGCACATCGAGCGCACCCGGGCGAAAAATCTCTGGGTCGAGTTCCTTGTCCTCGATCGCATCGAGAGCGGCGCGGGCTTCGAGATATTCGAACCGGTTGCCGGGAACGAGGATCGCCTGGCTCGGCTCGTCCAGCCGGTGGTTGGCGCGGCCGATGCGCTGCAGAAGGCGCGAGGAGCCCTTCGGCGCGCCCATCTGGATAACGAGATCGACATCGCCCCAATCGACCCCGAGATCGAGGCTGGCCGTGCAGACAAGCGCGCGCAGCTTGCCGTCCGCCATCGCATTCTCGACCTTGCGCCGCGCCTCTATGGAGAGCGAGCCGTGGTGGATGCCGATGGGGAGATGCGCCTCGTTTGCCGTCCACAGATCCTGGAAGATCAGCTCGGCCAGGCTGCGCGTGTTGCAGAAGATGAGGGTCGTCTTGTGCTTCTCGATCTCGCGCATGACGTTGTCGGTGGCCCAGCGGCCTGAATGGCCGGACCAGGGGATGCGCTCGTCCTCGGGAAGCAGGATGGCGATTTCCGCTTCGGCGCCGGCATCGCCGATCACCACGTCCACCGTTTCGATGTCGGCGTGGGGGGCAAGCCAGCCTTGATAGGCTTCCGGATCGGACACGGTTGCCGAGAGGGCGACCCGGCGCATGTCCGGCGCAAGCGCCTGCAGCCGGGCGAGCGCGAGGCTCAGAAGGTCGCCGCGCTTGCCGGTGGCGAAGGCGTGGACCTCGTCGATCACGATCGCCTTCAGATTGCCGAACAGGATCGCGCTGTCTTCGTGGCTAAGCAGCAGGCTGAGCGACTCGGGCGTGGTCAGCAAAATGTGCGGCGGCCGGACCCGCTGCCGCGCCTTGCGGTCGGCGGGCGTGTCGCCGGTGCGGGTTTCCACCCGGATCGGCAGCTCCATCTCGGCGATTGGCGTGAGCAGGTTGCGCTGCACGTCCACCGCGAGAGCCTTCAGTGGCGAGACGTAGAGCGTGTGGAGCCCGTCGGTTGGGCTCTCGATCAGGCCGGCAATCGTTGGCAGGAACCCGGCCAACGTCTTGCCCGCCCCCGTCGGCGCGACAAGCAGCGCATTGCGCCCGGCCCGCGCCGCGGCCAGCATCTCCAGCTGATGCCGCCGCGGCTGCCAGCCTTTGGCTCTGAACCAGCCGGCGAGCGGCGCGGGGAGGAGGGCCTCAGGCAGTTTTGTCGTGGTCGTGGCGGTGGGCGTTTTCCTCGTCATAAAGATCGTGCGTCGCCTGCTCCGTGCGGTCGATGCCGCCCTTGTTCTTCTTGTTCTTGAGGAACGCCCAGCCGAGCACCAGCACAATCAGCAACGGCCCGACGATGTTCAAAATCGCCCAACTTCCAGCACCGAGATCCATGAACCGCTCCTTTGCTTATGGCGCCCACACCTTTCGCGCGGGCCCCCTGTCGCCCATATAGCTCCCAATGGCCCGTCTCGGTTCCTGGATCGAGCCTTTTCCCGAAGGCATCTTCATCCGCCCCGCCGACGCGTGGGTGGATCCCAGCGAGCCCAAGACGCGCGCTTTGGTGACGCACGGCCATGCCGATCACGCGCGCGGCGGCCACGAAAAGGTGTGGGCGACTCCCGAAACCCTTGCCATCATGGACTGCCGCTACGGCGAACAGCACGGCGCCTGCCCGGTGGCCTATGGCGAGGTGGTACGCGTCGGCGAGGTGGACGTGAGCTTCGTTCCCGCCGGCCATGTCCTGGGCTCCGCGCAGATCGTGCTGGAATATGGCGGCGAGCGGGTGGTGGTTTCCGGCGACTACAAGCGCCGGCCGGACCCGACGTGTTTGCCCTTCGAGCCGGTGCCCTGCGACATCTTCATTACCGAAGCGACATTCGGGCTGCCTGTCTTCCGTCACCCTGACACCACGGCCGAGATCGACCGGCTGTTGCTTCGCCTCGCGGAGAATCCCGACCGCTGCATTCTGATCGGCGCCTATGCGCTCGGCAAGGCGCAGCGGCTGATGATGGAGCTGAGGGGCCGCGGCTATCACGAGCCGATCTACATCCACGGGGCCCTTCAGCGCCTGTGCGACCTGTACAAGGAGCACGGCGTTGCGCTCGGCGAGCTTCGGCCGGCGACCGACGCGAAAAAGGAGGAGCTGAAGGGCAAGGTCGTCGTCGCACCGCCGGGCGCGCTCAACGATCGCTGGTCGCGGCGTCTGCCCGATCCGATCACCGCAATGGCCTCCGGCTGGATGCGCGTCCGCCAGCGCGCCCGGCAGCGCAATGTCGAACTTCCGCTGATCGTCTCCGACCACGCCGATTGGGACGAGCTCACCACCACCATTCAGGAACTCGCCCCCCGCGAAGTCTGGATCACCCACGGCCGCGAAGACGCTCTGAAACATTGGTGCATGACTCACCAAATTAAAGCGCGTGAACTGAATCTTATCGGGCGCGAGGATGAGGACGATTGATTCTGTTGACTAATTTTGTGCATTAGCTTCAGGTCGGTTCCGCAGTAACATCTCCTTGCGAATAATCCCCTTTTGAATTATTTAAAACGAATCGGGAGCCTAAGTAATACTCCAGATCAGTTGCGCATCGTGTTGCCCTGATTCTCGCGGTTGTTCCGCCTGAATCGTTCAACAGCCGGGGGAATTTGAACATGCGCCAACTGATGCTCGGAGACCCGCGGTCGGACGGAAGCTACAACGCGCTTCAGCTCGATGCGCTTTCATCCGCGTCGGTTTCCGGCCTCGCAAGCACCCTCCTGAACGGAAGCCAGCCTTTCACCGTCGATGCGTGGGTGCGCTTCAACGGCCTTCCAGCGCAGGCGACCATAATCGGCCAAAACGGCGTCTTCGCCTTCGGCAGCGCAGGCAACGCGCTTTTCCTGCAGATGGGTGGCCAGACCTTGCTGTCCAACCCATCGCAAGGCGGGTTGCTGGACGACCATTGGCATCACATCTGCGCCACCTTTGACGGGGGAATGGTCCGCTTCTACGTCAACGGCCTGTTCAACAGCGGCCAGTCGTTCAGCGGGACGCCCGCATCCGGCACGACTCCGGCCGCGGTCGGCCAGGGCCTGCCTGGGCTGATCCGCTCGGTTCGCATCTTCCCGACCGCCTTTCCGGCCGAGCGCGTGATCCAGAACATGCTAGCCACTCCGCAGAGCCTCGCCCCCGCCTCGGCTTTGTGGCTCGATTTCAGCCAGGTTCCCGCCGTCGACGTTGGTCCCCAGGGGCTTCCGGTGCAGTTGCAGGGCAATGCGGGGATGGTCACGGTTGCGCCCGCTTTGTCGCTTGGCGGCCAGGGCTTCGCCCGCCCGTTCGGCGATCGCGGCATCAATCCGGGCGGCGAGCAGATCGACCATTATTCGGTGCAGGGTTGGATCTACCTCAACCCCGTTCCGGACGGGGTACCGCCGCCGCCGCGCCAGGCGATCTTCGTCAACAGCGATTTGGACAGCGACACCGGCATTGCCCTGGTGATCCAATATGATGCCACGGCAAACGCCTACCGGCTGGTGTCGCAGCGCGGCGCCGGCGCCGATCCGAGCCAGGTGCTGACGTCCACCGCGACGCTGCCGCTCGGCCAATGGCTGAATGTCGCAACCACCTTCGACGGCCTCACCTTGTCGCTGTACATCCAGGGGCAATTGGATTCGAGCGCTCCCGCCGTTCCGATCCCGCTTTACCGGGTAAAGAGCGATCTGCTGATCGGCGCGGGCATTCTTGCAGGCATTCCCGCGCCCGGCACCGTGCTCCAGGGCTATATCCGGGAGATCGACGTCTGGACCACGGCACTGACGGCGGCCCAGATCGGGCAATATATGGCGGCCCTGCCGGACCCGACCGAGAGTGGCCTTGCGGCCGCCTATAATTTCACGGCTTCCCCAGCACGCAATCAGGCCAACGGCCATCCGATCGGCCTCGCCGAGGGCGCGGTGCTGACCGGCCAGATTGGCCCCGCTGCCACCTCCGAGCACTCGGTAGAGACGGAGCCGCCCAGTGAGGACGAAGCAGCGCTTCTCGCGCGCTGGCGCTCCGAAATCGACTTCACCGAATTGCTCCGGTCCAATGCGGACGGGTTCGCAAAGGCGATGCAGTCGGACATCGAAGGCTTCGAGGATGAAGCCGACCGGGCGCTGATCCGCGACCGCTGGAACGAAGTTCTAGAAACAATGGCCGGAAATCCGACGGCTCTTCCCTTCCATGTCACCGCGCACGAAAGCGGCGGCACCCTGTTCATCGTCTGCCACCGGCCGACGCATAGCTTCATCTCGGCCCGGCTGGTTGCCGGCAGCATCCCGGATTGCCTGCTGTGGCGGATTCGCCTCATCTTCACCCTGGTCGCCGGCGCGATCGACGCCTTCACCGGGATTGGCACACGGCTCAGCGACGACGCTATTTCCTATATCGGAACCACCATTCTGGCCTCGCCCGCGGCCTCGGCAAAGTTGGCGCTCGGTCAGCAGATGGCTGCGAACACGGTGTTCGCGGTTCTTGCCACGCTCGCTACCGAAGGCTTCCTGCGCCCGCTCGTTCAGATGATCATCGTCGCCGGCTTCTGGACGCTGGTCAGGGTCGTCGCCAGGATGCTGCTCGTCGCCGCCGGCATCGGCGCGGCAAGCGTGATCGCCTCGCTGGTCGCTACCGCTGCGACCTTTGCCGCCTTGTACAGCCAACGGCCCGACGAGTGCGACCCGCCGCCCCAGGTCGTATTGACCTCCATCACGTTCAACCACGATCCTACTGGCCTCGCCATCGATGCGCTCGCGATCCGCAAGAACATGTGGCTGGAGGTGGAGGTGCCGGAATGGACTCCCGCGGCCGCCGCGGCCGCCGATTGCCCGGCGGCATATTCCAACCCGCGGGTGGCGGGGCGAACGGTTACCGTTGTGGCGTCCTTCACGATATCGGCGCCTTCCGCATTGCCCGTCTCGATCCAGGCGTTGAATGGAAACGTGCTCGGCGCAATCGATCCGATCACCGTGGCGTTTGCCGGAAACCTGGCCACCGTGCTCCTTCAGCTCCCCCACCATCAGCTCGGCACCGCGGGCGTGCGGCGCAGCCCGGCGCAATGGACCTGGCAGTATCGCATCGGCGGCGGCGGCTGGGTGACCATGGCCGTGACCAACCACCTCATTTACGAGTTGCTCGGGGTTCCGGCGCTGCCTTGGGTGCAGTCGCCCGACCGCAGCAACATGCAGCTGCCCTGGACCGACGTGCTCGATCTTTCCTGCGCATGGGCAAATGGTGCGGCAACGATGGACCAGGCCGCGCTAAAGATCACGCAGGCCGTGAACAACGGCATCCCCGGCTTGATCTACGATGTCGCTCACGGGGCTTCCGCGTACACGACCCCGGACGGGGCGCAGTTCCTGTGTACCGAATTCATCGAGCGTGTCACGGGCGGCCCCGGGGCGGGAGCCGGCAATGCTGTGAACTGCACGGACTGTGCAACCATGGTGACGACCTTCACCAATTCGGTCGGCGGCAATGTCTTCGCGGCCACCATGTACGGTTCCACGGCGGCCGCCGCCATGGCTCCCTTTGCCTGCAACCAGATCGCGGCGATCGGAACCGGTGTCTGGGCCTATCCCTTTCCGCCCGGCAACCAATTCTCCTACCACGAAGTCGCTTGGACGGGCGCCGGCTCGTACCGTGACGCTCTCTACGATGCCTGCCTCTGCGTCGACACCGGGCCCGATCCCTGGAACCCGCAGAGCCCCCACGTTAGCGGGCTTCCAGCCGGCGTCACCTTCACGCCGCTGGCCCTGCCGACGCAGCTGCCGATTGCGACGCCGTTCCCAACGGTGACCTACCGGGAGCGGCTTGCGCAGAACAACGATCAAGGAATCACGATGTGCGTTCCCCGCGGTCCGTGGCCGTGGGCAAGCGGCGGCCGCAGGCCGGTGCAGTAGGAGATCGGCATGGACGAGACCAAGATCCTGGACGCGGTGAGGCAGCGCTACGACCTGCCCGCCGCCTTTCTAGCCGATGTGGAGCAGGGGGCGGTGTCCCGCGGCTTCATTCCGAACCTCGAGGGCTATCCCCTGACGCTTCTGCGCCGCCGCCCCGACAGAAGCAGCCCCGGCCATTATCACGAAGACTATGCGCAATCATCGCTACCGGAGTCGCGCTTTCGCGTTCATGTCGCCGAATTCGCCTCGGCCGCCGAAGCCCGCCAGGCACTGCTCCGCTCGCTTGCCCTGGTGATGGCGCCGCGCCTGCCGCACTGTCGGGAGCGCGGCTTCGAAGCCGGCGAGATATGCTTCTGCTCACCCGGGGAGCCGGTCAGCCGAATCTACTTCGTGCGCGGCAACGTGAAGATTGAATTGTTCGAAACCGGGGCGCCCTTGCCCGGCTTGAACGAGATCGCCCGCGCAATCGACGAAAATCTGCAGGCGCATCTCGCACGCGCCGGCGCGCAACGCCGTTAACCCGAAAGGCCCAACCGATGGCTACTCCTTATAACGACATCTATGTTCGCGATAATTTCGGCGACAACGGCAGCATCCCCTCGGTCGGCAACCCTTATGCCTCTCCCGACATCATTCCTCTTCAAAGCGGGTCGCTGCCCTTCGCCCAGGCCGTGTCCACTTATCCCGGCCCGCAGGACCTCGGCATGCAGATCGTCTCGGACGGGGTGAACAACATCTATATCCGCGCCAAGAACAACGGCACGGCGGCAAGCTCCGCCACGGCGACGCTGGCTTATTCCTCGTCCAACCTGTTCCTTCTTCCAAACACGTGGAACTGGATCAGCACGCCGGCGGGCTCGGGCGTCGCCACCATGCTCGACGGCAACCAGTCGCCCACGATCGCCGCCGGCGGGATCTGCCTCAGCAGCCCTGCCTTTCTTCTTACCGACATTCCTCCGCTAACCGACGGTCAGCATTATTGCATGATCTCGGTGCTGCAGACCCCCAGCCATCCGGTGGTTGTTCCGACATCCTTCCCAAGCAATGCGGCAATCGTGCAGTGGGTTCAGAACAATCCGGCGGTGGGGTGGCGCAACATCAATTACGTGCCGAACGGCCAGTCGCAGCTGATCGTCACGCATGGCTTCAGCAACATCACCGCGTCCAACTGGATATTCGAGTGCAAAGGCTTCGGCTTTGCCACGAATTCGCCGATCACCGTGCAGTCAACCGATGCGCGCTGTCCGATTCAACAGAGCGGCGTACTTCCGGCAGGCGACCCGACCGGCGCGCAGACCTTTGTGTTCGAGCAATACGTGCCGTCCAACCTCATCGAAAGCTCGGTGGTTGTGACGGTCAGCGCTCCGGCCGGCCAAACCATCCCGCCCGGCTCCATCCTGAAGGTCACCGCATACCAGATCCCGAGCAACGATGCGCTGGAGCAGGAGGTGGCGGCGCTTTACGCCGTCGGGCGGGGGCACACCCAGCCGCTGGTGGATGGGATGGTCAGCCTGATCAAGCTCGGCGAATCGACAACGGTGATCGCCTCCTGAGCGTTCGCCGCCGGTCAGCCGGTCAGCCGGTCAGCCGGTCAGCCGGTCACGTCGGCCAAGGACAAGGTGATCAATGCCGCAACCACGAGGATGGTCCAGCGCACGCCGCGTTCCACGGCGAAATTGCCCGTCTTGGACAGCGTCAACGCGCTTGCCGGCATGATGATGGCGAACAGGCCGAGCGTAAGCGCCGCTCCGGCCTGCCAGCCGACTCGAAACCAGCCGAAGAAAGCAAGCGCCGCCCATAGGATGCAGAAGAGCAGAGCCTCGGGGTAAAGCTTGGGCATCAGTGGGCGACCTGCTCGCCGCGTTCGAGGCCGGAGGCTTGGAGCTGTTCGTCGATCTGGGCGACAAGGCGCGCGAGGCCTGCTTCGTCCTTGGCTTCGGCGCGGGCGACGAGGACGTCCTGGGTGTTGGACGCGCGCAGCAGCCACCAGCCGTCGTCCGTGTTCACCCGAGCGCCGTCGGTGCGGTTGACGGTGGCGCCGGAGCTTTCCAGGCGGGCGAGGATTTCCTCGATCACTGCGAACTTGCGGCTTTCATCGACCTGGAAGCGAAGCTCCGGCGTGTTGACCATCTGCGGCATGGCGTCGCGCAAGGCGGTCAGCGAGCCGCCCAAGCGCGTCACGGCACGGATCAGCCGAACGGCGGAATAGATGCCATCGTCGAAGCCGTAATATTGGTGGCCGAAGAAGATGTGGCCGCTCATCTCGCCGGCCAGCGGCGCACCGGTTTCCTTCATCTTCGACTTGATCAGGCTGTGGCCGGTTTTCCACATCAGCGGCTGGCCGCCGAGTTCAGCGATGCGGTCGTAGAGCGCCTGGCTCGCCTTGACGTCGCCGATAATGGTTGCGCCCGGCACGTCCTGAAGAACCGGTTCGGCAAGAATACCGAGCAATTGGTCGCCCCAGATCACCCGCCCCCGGCCGTCCACCGCACCGATCCGGTCGGCGTCCCCGTCGAACGCGACGCCGAAGTCGAGACCCTTCTCGCGCACCAGCTTCTTGAGGTCCTCAAGATTGGATTCCACCGTGGGATCGGGATGGTGGTTCGGAAAATCGCCGTCGATCTCGGTGAACAAGGTGAAATGCTCGCCGGGAAGCTTCTTGATCAGCTTCTCGACCACTTCGCCGCCCGATCCGTTGCCCGCGTCCCAGCCGATCCGGTAGGCGTCGCCGTCGAAATCCTGGACCAGGCGATCGACGTAGCGGTCGATTACCTCCTCGTCCGAGACGCTGCCTTGCCCCGCGTCCCAGTCCGCCGCTTCCGCCATCCGGCCGAGTTCCTGGATCTGGGATCCGAAGAAAGCGGCGTGCTTCAGGACCATCTTGAAGCCGTTATAATTGCCCGGATTGTGGCTTCCGGTGATCTGGATGCCGCCGTCGACGCCGAGTTCGGCTTCCGCCCAATAGAGCATCGGCGTCGGCCCAATGCCGATCCGCACAACGTCGACGCCGCTCTCGGTAAGCCCGCGCAGCAGATTTTCTTCAAGCGCCGGCGAGCTCTTGCGTCCATCGCGCCCAACAGCGACCCGGGTTCCGCCGGCGCGGCGCACAAGGGTCCCGAAGGTGCGGCCGACGCCGTAGCCGTCCTCATCCGCCAGCGTCTCCCCGTATATCCCTCTGATGTCATATTCGCGCAGAGTGGTCGGGTGAAAGCGGTGGCTCATTCGGTAACTCCAATGTCGGGAAGTGCAGGGTTCAAGACGCGCGAGGCGTTCTGCGGTTCATTTCGGCGACCAGCGTGTCGCGGGCAACGTTGACCCGCTCGGCAAGCTCGGCCGAGCCGCCTGTGTCCGGGTGGACCCGGGCGATCAGCCGCCGGTGGGCGTCGCGAATGTCGGCAAGGCTCGCCGTCTCGCCGACGCCGAGCAAGCGGCGGGCATCCTCTACCGGCATCGGCCGCGGCTTGGAGGGGCGGCTCCGGCGGTAAGCAGCCCAAAGCATCGCGCCCGCCATCAACGCCGCGCCGGGCAGCACCTTGCCGGTGGTCATCAGCCGGAGGCCGAGCAGAAAAAGCGCCGCGGCGACGCCGTCTTCGTAGGTGAAATCCTTGAGCCGGCCGGTCGACCAGGCCCAAAGCAGGCCCCCGGCGGCGGCAAGAAAGAGAAAGCCGGGCACCGCTCCAGCCTCAGCCCGCCGCCGCGACGCCGCGCTGGGGCGCCGCCGCCTGGCCCGCCTCGGGTAGGCCGAAGCCGGCGATCATCTCGCGAAGCTCCTGCCGCGCCGCAATGTGCGCGATGCCGACTTCGCCGAGCTGAGCGAGATCGAGCAGGGTCAAGCCCTTGGGGAAAAGTTCGCGGTAGATGACGCGCTCGCCGAGTCCGGGGATCACCCGGAAGCCGACGCGGCGGGAGAGCTCGTTCAGCGCGTCGCCGACGCGGCGCATGTTGCGCGCTTCGATGTGCTGCATGCGGTTCCTGAGCACCACCCAATCGACGCTGGCGCCGTGGGTCTTGGCGCGCTGGGTGCGGCTGTTCCACACCAGCTCTGCGTAGAAGCTCGGGCGGCGGACCCGGTAGGTCTCGGCATCGACCTGACCGATCAAGTCGAGATCGACGAAGCTGTCGTTGATCGGCGTGACGAGCGTGTCTGCGCGAAGCATCGACTGGCGGGCAAAGGCGTCGTCGCGGCCGGGTGTGTCGATCACCACCACGTCCGCATCGGCGCTCACCTCCGCGATCAGCGCTTCCAGATCGTGCTTGTCCGGGTTGAACGTCTCGTGGCGCGGCATCGGCAAGGCGACGCCGGTGCGCTTGATCGTTTCGGTACGGTTGTCGAGATAACGGCCCAGGGTGCGCTGGCGCGTATCGAGATCGAGCGCCGCCACTCGCCGGCCGCCGGCGGCAAGCGCAACGGCGGTATGGACGGCGGTGGTGGATTTGCCGGTGCCGCCTTTTTCGTTGGCGAAGACGATAAAATGCGGCGGGGCGCCAGCCATTGGGTAAGTCCGTCCTTGATCTTGCCGTGGGGGCCCCGCAAGGGGCCGGGCTTCGCTTGACCTGATAATGGAGGGCACCGAACGGTGCAAACGGTCCGTGACTTGGAAACGCTTCGCCTGCGCGTGGCGGAGCTGCGCGAAGGGGGCGCCACGATCGCGCTCGTGCCGACCATGGGCGCGCTTCACGCCGGGCATATGGCCCTCGTGGCGGAAGCCCGCCGGCGCGGGGCCCAGGTCGTCGCCTCCATCTTCGTCAACCCCAAGCAGTTCGGGGCGAACGAGGACCTCTCCACTTATCCTCGCCGTGAAGCGTCCGATATCCGCATGCTGGAGGAGGAAGGCTGCGCTCTGCTCTGGGCGCCCGACGTGGCAGCGATGTACCCGGAAGGGCATGCCACCAACGTCAGCGTCTCCGGCGTCAGCGAAGGCCTGGACGGCGCCGCGCGGCCCGGCCACTTCGACGGCGTGGCGACGGTGGTGCTGAAGCTCTTCAACCAGGTGCAGCCGGACCTCGCTTTGTTCGGCGAGAAGGATTTTCAGCAGCTCGCCGTGATTCGCCGCATGGTGCGCGACGTCGATCTGCCGCTAGAAATCGTCGGCGTACCGACCCAGCGCGACGCCGACGGTGTGGCGCTCTCCTCGCGCAACGCTTACCTCACCGACGAGGAGCGGCGCTCGGCGCGGGCGCTGCCCCGGGCGCTCGGCGAAGCGGCCGGAATCATCCAGTCGGGCGGCGATGTCGAGGCGGCGCTTGCCGGCGCACGCGACAAGCTCGCCAAGGCCGGCTTCGATCAGATCGACTATGTCGCTTTGTGCGACGCGGAGACGCTGGAGCCGGTTACCAGCCTCACTCGCCCCGCCCGCCTGCTCGCCGCCGCCAAGCTCGGCCGCACCCGCTTGATCGACAATCTTCCACTACTTCCAATTTCCTAACATCCCTATCGCGGCGTTAACCATTTGTTGGTGAAGCGAGGCGCAATCCTGTTGTCGCAACAAAGACACAACAGGGGCACGTCACATGGGTAACAGCCTGAAATCCGCAGCCTTCCTGGTTCAAAGCCGCATCGTAGAAGCCGCCGCCGGCGATCCCGACGCCTTGTACGAACTCGGCGTCGCTTACTCGACCGGCTCGGGCGGCATCGAAGTCGATCTCATCGAAGCGCATAAATGGTTCAACCTCGCCGCCCTCAACGGCTGCAGCGAAGCCCAGATGTGCCGCGCCGACATCTCGGAAGAAATGAGCGCCCGCGAAATCGCCGAAGCCCAGCGCCAGGCCCGCGCCTGGCTAAGCGAAACCAGCTACCGCCGCGCCGCCTAAGCTTTGCGGAAGGGTGTGAGTTCTTCCAACGCCTCTCTCTCGTCCACCACTGCTTCGCGTTCCTGCTGGAGGAAGTCGGCGACGGCGCGGCGGAATGAGAGGTTGGGGATGAAGTGGGCCGAGAAAGTCGGCACCGGCCGATAGCCACGGGCGAGCTTGTGGGCGCCCTGGGCACCGGCTTCCACCCGGGGGAGGCCTCGGGCGATCGCCGCGTCGATCGCCTGGTAGTAACAGATCTCGAAGTGGAGGTGCGGCACTTCGGCAAGCGCGCCCCAGTAGCGGCCGTAGAGTGCGTCCTCGCCGATCAGGTTGAGCGCGCCGGCGATCGGCCGGTCCTCGAACATGGCGAAGATCAGCAGAAGCTTGTCCGCCATCCGCTCACCGAGCAGCGAAAAGAACTCCCTCGTCAAATAAGGCCGACCCCACTTCCGAGCCCCGGTATCCTGGTAGAATCGCCAGAACGCGTCCCAATGCGCTTCGGTTATGGCGGCACCGGTGACATGCTCCACCCGAAGCCCCTCCAGCGCCGCCGCCCGCTCCTTGCGGATCGTCTTGCGCTTGCGGGACGAAAGGGCGCTGAGGAAATCCTCGAAGCTCGCGTAGCCGTCATTGTGCCAGTGGAACTGGCTGTCGGTGCGGATCAGCCAGCCGGCCGCTTCGAACAGCGCCACTTCCTCTTCGGCGATAAAGGTGGCGTGGGCGGAGGAGAGGCGGTGCTGCTCCACCAACGCTTCCGCCGCCGCGATCAGCGCGCCGGCCTGCGCCGGATCGCGGGCGAGCAGGCGGCGGCCAGGCACGGGCGTGAACGGGACGGCGATCTGCAGCTTCGGGTAATAAGCACCGCCAGCCCGCTCCCACGCCTGCGCCCAGCCCTGATCGAAGACATATTCGCCCTGGCTGTGGCTCTTCAGATAGGCCGGCGCCACGGCGGCGAGGCTTCCGTCCGCAGCATCGACGGCGATCGGCACGGGGTGCCACCCCGCTTCGGCGGTGGCGCTGCCGGACTCTTCCAAAGCCGAGAGGAAGGCGTGGCTGAGGAACGGATTGTCCGTGCCCGCGCAGGCGTCCCACTGGGCGGCGGCGAAGCTGACCACGCCCTGACCGAGCCGCGCAACGATTTCGCTCACGCCGCCGGCACCTCGAAGATGGCCGCATCGGCGTGGAGCGCCGCCCGATCCCACTCCTCGTCGCTGCGCACCGTCCAGGTGAAAACGGGCACCCGCTTCTTTCTGCGCTTTTTCGTGAAGCGGGAGGGGAGGTCGCGGACATCGTAGGCAAGGAACTGCGCTCCCGACCGCCACCATGCGAAGCGGCGCTCAAACCGCCCGCGCAGGCCCCTTGTTCCGCTCTCTGTCACCACCAGCCCGCGCGGCAGCTTGGGCGCGTGGGCGGCGAACCAGCGGGGCACTTCCGGATTGAAGCTCATCACGCCAACCGGTCCGCGATAACCGGCAAGGGCGCGGAACACCGCAAGGCAGAGGCGGGCCACCTGGCGGTTCGGCGCCTTCACCTCGATCAGCACCGGCACCCGCCCGCCGACGAGTTCGAGCACCTCGCGCAAGGTCGGGATCGTCTCGTCGGTGCCCGACAATCGGATGGCGCCAAGCTGATCAGCCGTCCGCGCGCCGACATCGCCCGCTTCGCCGGTCAGACGGTCGAGCCGGTAATCGTGGAACACCACAGCGTCGCCGTCGCGGCTGAGCTGGACGTCGAGCTCGATGCCATGCCCAGCCGCGATTGCGGCGCGAAAGGCGGCGCGGCTATTCTCTTGCCTGCCCTCACCGTGCAGGCCGCGATGGGCGAATGGCTGGGCGCCGAGGCGCTCGAGATCAGGCGTGCCGGACAGCGACCACCGCATCGATCTCAACCGCGGCGTTCATCGGCAGCACCGGAACGCCGACGGCGGCGCGGGCGTGCCGGCCGATTTCGCCGAACACCTGCTCCATCAATTCGGACGCGCCGTTGGCGACCTTGGGCTGATCGACGAAGCTTCCCGCGCTGTTCACGAACACGCCGAGCTTCACCACCCGCTCGACGCGGTCGAGGCCGACGGCCTTCTGGATTTGGGCGAGAAGCATCAAGCCGCAGGCCCGGGCGGCGCGGACGCCGTACTCGAGGTCGCGGTCTTCCCCGAGGCGTCCGGTAAGCAGCTGGCCGCTTTCGAACGAAACCTGGCCCGAAATGTGGAGGAGGTTGCCCACCAGCACCGTCGGCACATAAGCGGCGACGGGAGCGGCGGGCTCGGGGAGCGAAATGCCGAGTTCGGCGAGGCGCGAAGCGATGTTGGTCATGGGCTTCCCCAACACCCCCGCGCGCGCCGGGTCAAGCCTCGCCGCGCGCCACCTGGAAGCCGGCGAAGCTTTGGCTGACCGGCATCAGCTCAATGGTGTTGATGTTGATGTGCGGCGGCAGGGTGGCCACCCAGAACAGCGTGTCGGCAATGTCTTCGGCCGTCATCGGGTTCATGTTTGCGTACAAGGCGTCGGACGCGGCCTGGTCGCCGCCGGTGCGGACCAAGGTGAATTCCGTCTCGATCATGCCCGGCTCGAGCGCCGTTACCCGGACGCCGGTGCCGTGCAGGTCGCAGCGCAGGTCGAGCGAGAATTGGCTGACGAACGCCTTGGTGCCGCCGTACACCGCACCGCCGCGATAAGGGTAGGTCGCCGCCACCGATGAGAGGTTGAGGATCGCGCCCTTGCGCTCGATCAGGCCGGGGACGAGCTTGTGGGTGAGCGCCACCAGCCCGGTAATGTTGGTACCGATCACGTGCCGCCAGCTCGCCAGATCGGCCTCCTGCGCCGGCGCCATCGGCGGGGCGAGGCCGGCATTGTTGAGCAGGCAATCGATCTGCGCGAACTCCGAGGGAAGGCCGTCGATAGCGGCGGGGATGGCGTCGATCGCGGTCATGTCGAGGGGGAGGGGATGGAAGCGGTCGCCGATCTCCCCGCCCAGCGCATCGAGCCGCTCGCGGCGGCGGCCGGTGCCGATCACCTTCCAGCCGGCGGCGGCGAAGCGGCGGGCGCTCGCAGCTCCGATTCCGGCGGTTGCGCCGGTGATGAAGATCGTCTTGCTCATGATGGCTCTCCTACGGGGGCGGGGCCCTGCGCGAAGCGGGCGCGGATCCAGCCGGTGGCCTGCGCCCAATCGTCGATCCGGGCGTGGGCGTGGGGCGAAGGCGGCGTGTGCGTGGCGATTCGCGGCTCGGCGATCATGTGCAGCCGCCACACGAACGGCGCGTGCTTGGCCACCGAATGGTGGTGCACCGCGAGATCGTCGACGAAAACGGTGACGCTCGGCTTCATCTCCTCCACCAGCTCCAGCAAGGGCGGGCCCTTGCCGCCGCGGTTGCAGAGCACCCGGTGGCGGATCTCGAACCGCTCCAACTGCTCCACCCGGCCCGCCTCGAACTCGTCGCCGACATTGGTCAGGACGACGATGTCCGCCTCCTCGCCGATCGCGCGCAACGCTTCGGCGGCACCGGGGACGATGTTTTGGCGGTGCATCTCCGTCTGAAAGAAGCTGTCGAGCAGCGGCCAGACCCGCTCTTCGCCCACCGGCTGGCCCGAACTGTCGCGAATCGCATCGCGGAAGCCGGGGGCGGAGAGGTCGAAGGACAGCCCTTGCGCTTCCGGAAGCCAGTCCGCGAAGTGCGACACCATGTGCAGCAGCACCTCATCGCAGTCGGTGACGAGCAGGGGCCGGCCGCTCACCCTTCCAGCCTCCGCCGCGCATCCACCAAGGTGGCGGGGGAGACGCCGAGTTCCTCGGCACAGGCAATCAGGTCCGGCTCGTACGATTCGAGGAAGCCGAGGATCGCCGCGAGAACGCTTGGGTCGCCGAGCCGAGCGCGCAGGTCGTCGGGGGTAAGGCCGGTCAGCGCAAGCAGCCGCTCCGCGCGGGCGTCGTCCGACAGGCACCAGCCGAGGGCGGAGAGGGCAAGGGCTTCGGGATCGTTTGTGTCGGGAATCGTCATCGCCTAGAAGGTGGCGCGTGGGACAAAAAATCCTCGTTGTCGAGGACAACGAACTCAATCTGAAGCTCTTCTGCGACCTGTTGCGCGCGCACGGCTATGCGGCCGAGCCGGTGCGCGACGGCCGCGAGGCGGTATCGCGGGCCCGCGACTTCCAGCCCGACCTGATCGTGATGGATATCCAGATGCCCTATATCAGCGGCCTGGAGCTCATTGAGCAAATCAAGGGCGACGATGAGCTGAAGCGGATGCCGATCATGGCGGTGACGGCCTATGCGGCCAAAGGCGACGAGGAGCGGATCCGCGATGCGGGCGCGGAAGGCTATGTTTCCAAGCCCATTTCGCTGATGAAGTTCATCGGATCGGTCCGGGCGCTCCTCGAAGCTGCGGAAGCGCGGGCGGAGGAAGAGGCGCAGCTCCAGGTGGAGACGCCGGAAGCCGAAGCGGAGCAACCCGAAGCCGAAGCTTTCGAAGCACCCGAACCCAAATCACCGGCGCTCAACGTGGATCAGGCGGAGAATCCCGATGGGGACCCCCGCCTGCCGGACGAAGCGCGTGGAGGCGAAGAGCCCCCGCGGCTTACTTGATCTTGGCTTCCTTGAAGTCGACGTGCTTGCGCACAACCGGGTCATACTTCCGGAAGGTCATCTTCTCGGTGATGTTCCGCGGGTTCTTCTTGGTTACGTAGAAGAAGCCGGTGTCGGCGCTGCTGACGAGCTTGATCTTGACGGTAGTCGGCTTGGCCATGACAGCCTCTCAAAATGGAAATTGGATGAAAAAAAGCGGCCCATTAGCGCCGCTTCCTTGACCGCCGCCTCTGCCGAATGAGGAAGCTCCTGTCAAGGCCGCCGCGCTTTAACCTCCTCGTAACCATAAGCGCGCATCGTGTGCGTGAGGTCAGGCGGAGGCGGCAATGCACCACGGCGAAGATGCAATGATGCTGGTCAGAAGCGAATTGTGCGATCGGCTCGAGAGCCTCCGTGCCATGGCCCAGCGACTTTCCGCCAATGATTTTGCTCTTCGCGTCGATGCGATGCGCAGCTTGGCGGCGGCTTATGGGCTGACGCCGGTTGTTCGGCTCACCGAGGCGCTCGAGCGGGCGGTGGGCCAGAACGGCCACGATCTGCGCCGCTGCCCCACGGCTTTGTATCTCAACCGGCTAAGCGACGCGATCGGCTGCGACCGGCTGGACGACGGCGCAAGCGAAGCCTTGCTCGCCTCGGTCTCCGTTCGGCTCTAAGCTCCTTTGGAGACACTGCTTCCCGCCTTCGTTGCCGCCTTGCTCGCCGAGTGGGGAGACAAGACCCAGCTCGTCCTGATCGCGCTCGCCGCCCGCTACGGCCGCCCCGGGCCGCTGCTTGCCGGGGTTGCGGTGGGCGCGTTGACCAGCGGACTTTTCGCCGGCTTTGCCGGAACATTGGTGCATGGCACGGTGACGTTGCGCGCCCTCTCGCTGCTTCTCGGCATCGCTTTGCTGTTTGCGGGGGTCACCGGCTTCTTCGCCCGCAAGCCCCCGGTTTATGCCGCCACGCTCGCAGGCCCTGCTTTCTTAGCCGCAGCGCTCGGCATATTCCTCGCCGAGGTCGGCGACCGCACCCAGTTCATCGCCTTTGCGTTCGCCGCCCAATATGATTCGGCGCTGCTCCCAGCCTTCGGCTCGGCGGCCGGAGTGCTTGTGGCAAGTGTCCCCGCCGTTCTGCTAGGCCCGCAGCTCGCCAGGCAGGTGCCGGTCCGTGCGATCCGCACCGGCGCCGCAATCCTGTTCCTGCTCGCCGGCCTTGTCGTCGCCTTGAACGCGCTGCGCCTGGTTTAGCCGAGGCTCTTCGACGCCTGCTCGAACACGTCCTTCGACAGACCGGGCGTTGCGACGATCCGCTCAAGCTCCGCGCGCATCAGCGCCTGACGTGCTTCGTCGAAGCGGCGCCAGCGCCCGAGCGGCGGCACCAGCCGCGCCGCCGTTTGCGGGTTGAGCGCGTCGACCTTCAGGATCATGTCGGCCAAAAATCGGTAACCGCGGCCGGAGGGGTCGTGGAAGGCGCGCTGGTTGGCGGAAAAGGCGCCCACCAAGGCCCGCATCCGGTTCGGATTCGCCAAGGTGAAATCCGGATGCGCGGCGAGCGCCTCCACCTGGTCCAGCGCATCGTCGCGGGTGGAGAGCGCCTGCACGGTGAACCATTTGTCGAGCACCAGGGCGTCGCCCCGGAAGCGCTCGTAGAACCCCTCCAGCGCCGCCTGCCGCTCGGGCGCTTCCGAATTGACCAAGGCGCCGAGCGCCCCCTGCCGGTCGGTCATGTTGTCGGCATCCTCGAACTGGCGAAGGGCAAGCGCGGGCGCGTCCTGAGCGCCGCTCGCCATTAGATAGCCAAGCGCTACCGCCCGAAGCCGCCGCGCGCCCTTGGCGGCGGGGGAATATTCGAAGCGGTTCGCCGCCGTTGCCGCATAAGCACTGCGCCATTGTTCCTCCAGCGCCTCGCCGAGCCGGCGCCGAAGCGCTTCGCGGGCCGCGCGTACCGCCTCCGGATCGACCACCGCGAGGTGGTCGCCGATGAACGCCTCGCTTGGTAGAAGCA
Source organism: Allosphingosinicella sp. (assembly GCA_036399095.1). GTDB lineage: Bacteria > Pseudomonadota > Alphaproteobacteria > Sphingomonadales > Sphingomonadaceae > Allosphingosinicella. The sequence goes on along the minus strand of DASWNT010000025.1, from coordinate 11,838 downwards.
CCGCTTCGGCAATGAAGGCATGATCGAGCGCCGGATTGGCGAGGGTTTCGCGCACCGCTTCAACCACCGGCTCGTGCGCCGCTTCGCCGCCGGAGATGGCGGAAAGGAGAGTGCTGAGCATCAACTGCTGCATCGCTTCGTAGCGGGCGAAGGGATCGTCGTCGTGTGCCGACAGGAATGCCAGGTCGCTGCCCGGCCGGTCGGTCTCGACGATCACCGGCGCGGAAAAGCCCCGGTTGATCGACAGTACCGGGCGCTCGGCGACATTGTCGAAGAGGACTTCCGCCTCGGCGCGGTCGAGCACCACCAGCCGCTCCTCCAGCTTCGCGCCCGAACTCTCGCCGAACAAGGCGATGCGCAGCGGGATCGGCATCGGCTGCTTGTCCGATTGCCCGGGCGTCGGCGGCACCTGCTGGGCAAGGCGCAAGGCGGCCCGGCCGGCCGCGGCGTCATGGGTGAGGGAGGCGGTCACTCGCGGCGTTCCGGCTTGGGCGTACCAGAGGCGGAAGCGGGACAGGTCGATGCCGCCGCCATCCTCCATCGCCCGGACGAAATCCTCGCAGGTTGCCGCTTCGCCATCGTGGCGGTCGAAATAAAGGTCGGTGCCGGCGCGGAAGCGCTCGGCCCCGAGTATCGTGTGCATCATCCGGATCAGCTCGGCGCCCTTGTTGTAGATGGTCGCCGTGTAGAAGTTGGAGATCTCCTGGTAGGATTCCGGCCGCACCGGATGCGCCAAGGGTCCGCCGTCCTCCGGAAATTGCGCGGCGCGAAGGACGCGCACGTCCTCGATCCGCTTCACCGCGTGGGAGCCCATGTCCCCCGAAAACCCCTGGTCGCGGAATACGGTGAAGCCTTCCTTCAGCGACAGCTGGAACCAGTCGCGGCAGGTGATCCGGTTGCCCGACCAATTGTGGAAATATTCGTGCGCAACGACGCCCGCCACCGCGTCGAAATCGGCGTCCGTCGCCGTCTCGGCGTCGGCCAGGATGTAGCGCGAGTTGAAGATGTTGAGGCCCTTATTCTCCATCGCGCCGAAGTTGAAATCGGCAACCGCGACGATGTTGAACACGGCCAGGTCGTATTCGCGGCCATAGGCCTGCTCGTCCCACTCCATCGACGCTTTGAGCGCCTCCATTGCGTGCTGCGTCTTGGGAAGGTCCGCTTCGCGCACCCAGATGCCGAGGTCGACTTGGCGGCCGGAGTGGGTGGTGAAGCTGTCCCTGTTGGCGACGAGGTCGCCGGCGACGAGCGCAAACAGGTAGCAGGGCTTGGGGAAGGGGTCGTTCCACTCCGCCCAGTGCCGGCCGCCCGCGCCGTCGCCGCTCGCGATCGGATCGCCGTTCGACAGCAGGACCGGGTAGAGCGCCTTGTCCGCTTCCATTCGCACCCGGTAGCGGGTGAGCACGTCCGGCCGGTCGGGGAAGGGCGTGATGCGGCGAAAGCCCTCCGCCTCGCACTGGGTGCACAATATACCGCCCGATTCGTAGAGGCCCATCAGCTGCGTGTTCGCGCGCGGAGCGATCTCCACCAGCGTCTCCACGGTGGCTGCGGCGCCCGAGACCGGCACGGTCAGCATATCACCCGCATAATCATAGGCCGCCGGCTGGCCATCGACATGCACGGAGATCACCGCAAGCGCCTCGGCATCGAGCCGAAGCGGCCGGTCGTGTTCGCCGTTCCGTTCCACCGTCAGCCGGGAGCGCACCTGCGTCCGCTCGGCGCCGAGCTCGAAATCAAGTGCGATCTCCGGCACCAGCCAGTCTGGCGGGCGATAATCTTCGCGGCGGACGGTGGCGGGAGCGGCGGGCGCGTTCTGGGCATCGAGCATGAAGGGCGAGGTAGGCGCGCGAGCAGGGGGGTGCAATGCAGCGCCGGCAATTCCTCCCGTCCAACGGGAGGATTTCACGGGACCCAGCCGCCGCTGCAATCGTTGGGCGCGGCATGCGTTTAGAAAAACAAAATCGCCGCGGCTGCGTCGGCCTCCTCCTGTTCCTGGCTCTGGTGGCCGCCGCAATTGCGTGGATGAGCTTCGGCGGGGTTCCCGGCGAGACGGTGGCCGACGACGTGGAGGGGCCGGTGGATGCGGTGCCGCCGCCGCGCGGCAAGGCGGCTCCGGCCGGCACCAGCGTGCCGCAGCCGCCCGCGCGCGCTCCAGGCTAAGCCGCCACAGCGTCCTTGGGGCGGTTCGACCGAAGCGCGATGACCAACCCGATCATCGCCAAAGCGCCGCCCGCAGCAGCGAGGGCGGACCAGCGATAGCCTTCGAAAACGGTGGACAGCGCCATGGCGATCACCGGCACCAGCAGGCTGGAATAGGCACTCCGCGCCGGGCCGATCAGCCGGATCAGCCGGAAGTAGATGGTGAAGGCCAAGGCGGAAGCGAACAGGCCGAGATACACGAGCCCGAACCAATAGCCGGGGCGCGTCTCGATCACTGGCGGCCCGTGCAGGAACCAGGCGAAGGCCGCGTCGACCAGCAGGCCGTAAAGCATCCCCCAGGCAAGCATCGCCGCCACCGGCCGGTGGCGAAGCCGTTCGGAAGCCTGCATCACGTTCGACACGGAAGCGGACAGGACGGCGATCAGCGTCAGGCCGATGCCGAGCAGCACGTCGCCTGCCGGCACCTCCGAATGGCGCAGCTCCTGGAGGAACAACAGGCCGACGCCGACCACCGCAATGCCTGACCCGAGCAGGAAGCGTGCCGTCATCTTGTGCTTCAAAAACAGCCATCCCAGCGCCGAATTGGGCACAAGCAGAAGCGCGAACACGACCGCCACCAGCCCGGACGTTACATAATGCTCGGCCGCGTAGACGAAGTTGAAGTTCAGGAAGAATTGCGGAACGCCGAAGCCCATGGCCAGCAGGTGACCCTGCCGGCCGATGCGCAGCGAATCGCCTCGATAGCGGGCCAGCGCGAACATCGCGGCTGCGGCGATAATGAAGCGGTAGGTGACCGACCAGCCCGCCGGAACGGTGCCGAGCTGATCGCGGATCACCAGCCAGGTCGATCCCCAGATCACCGTGATCAGCAGAAAGGGAAAAAGCACCCTCGGCTCGAAAAAGCTTGCCTGCCGGTGCGGCATTGCGGCGGCGCCTACAAAGCGGCGATGGCGGCGGCGAGCGCGTCCACCGCTTGCGGATCGCTGTCCCAGCTGGTCACCAGCCGCGCTTCGCCCACGCCCCAATCGTAAAAGTCGAAGCCTTTATCTCGAAGGCTTTGCGCCTCACCGGCGCTGACCCGAATGAAGATTTCATTCGCTTCCACCGGCAACACCAGCCGGTCCCCCGCCGCCGCGGCCAGCCGGGCGGCGGCTTCGTTGGCGGCGCGGGCATTGCGAAGCCACACGTCGCCGTCCAGCATGGCAAGCACCTGCGCGGCCATGAAGCGGCCCTTGGAGAGGAGGTGGCCGGCGCGCTTGCGGCGGTAAAGCGTCGCCTGGCGATGCTCGTCGCCGAAGAAGATCAGCACTTCCGCCGACATGCCGCCATTCTTTGCGAAGCCGAAGCTTAACGCCTCCACGCTGGCTCGCCAGGTCAGATCGGCCACCGAAGCGCCGGTGCGCACCACTGCGTTGGCGAAACGCGCGCCGTCCATATGGAAGCCGAGCCGTCGCTCGCGGCAGAGCTCTCCCAGGGCAGCAACCTCATCCGGCGTGTACACGAGCCCGTACTCGGTGGCGTTGGTGATGGAGAGGGCCCGCGGCTGGACCTGGTGGACATCGTTGCGGATGCCGCCGATCAGGTCCCGCACCGTCTCCGGCGTAAGCTTCGCGCCTTCACCGTCACCCAGCAGCAGCTTGGCGCCATGCGTGTAGAACTCAGGCGCGCCGCATTCGTCGTTCTGGATGTGCGCGTCGCGGTGGCAGACGATGCTGCCGTAAGGCGGGCACAAAGCGGCAAGCGCCAGGCAATTCGCGGCGGTGCCGGTGGCTACCCAGAGCGCCGTCACCTGCGTCTCGAACAGGTCGGAGAAGACCGAATCGAGCCGCTGGCTCCACCGGTCTCCGTCATAAGCGGTGTCGAGGCTGTTGGCGGCCTGCAGAGCGGCCATCACTTCGGGGCAGGCGGCGGCGGCGTTGTCGGAAAAGAAGCGCATGGCGCGGGCATTAGAGCGGCGGTGGCACAGGTCAATCGAAGCAGCATCGCCCGCCCGCAAAAAACCCAGCCGGCGTTTACCACAAGTTAGGCGCCGCACGCTTAGGCTGACCGCCAAGGATTTATGGAGAAAAAGGCAGATGGGCGCACATCCCTTCGTTGACGGACCGGTGGCAGGCAAAAGAAGCGCCAAGCGCGCCCGGGTTCTGCTTGCGGCCAAAGTGCGCACCGGCGGTGGCGGCGAAATCGACGTCCGCCTCCGCGATCTTTCGCAAAAAGGCGCCTTGGTGGAGGGCAAATCGCTCCCGCCGCAGGGTTCGGACGTGGTCTTCTTTCGCGGCTCGATCACCGTTCCGGCGCGCGTGGCCTGGACCGGCGAGGGCCGCGCCGGCCTCGAATTCGCCTATCCCATCGACGAAAGCGAAGTGCTGGTGCAGCTTAAGCGCACCACCGTGGACACCAACCAGCCGCGCTTCCGCCGCCCCCGCCTGTTCGGCGAGGATATGAGCGAGCAGGAGAAGAAGCTGGCGCGGCTTTGGGGCGTCTCCGTGGGCATTTCGGTTCCGGGGGAGTGACATGCACGGGCTGACCGGTCAGCTTTCCACCGATCCGGGCTCCGAGGGCCGCAAGGCGTCGCGGGCGGAAGTGACTCTCGGCGCCGGTTTACGCCAGCGCGGGGCAAGCGGCGTGACCATCCAGATCCTCGACCTATCCACCCACGGTTTCCGCGCCGCCACCCACCTCGAGCTGGAGCGCGGCACGGACGTGTGGCTCAAGCTTCCCGGCTTGGAGAGCCTGCACGGAACGGTGGTTTGGATGCGCGGCCACCTTCTGGGCTGCGAATTCGCGCGCCCGCTTCACCCGGCGGTACTCGACATGGTTGTGCGCAACGCCAAGCATTGAGCGCCGTTATTCCGGCGAAGCGCAGTCCGTCACTTTGGTGGTGCGGTGGTCTGCGCTTTGCTCCACGCTTTCGCACGGCTCCTTGGTGAGGAGCAGGCCGAGCCGCTCGTTTGAAATTAGGATTGCGCCGCCATCCGTTCGCTCAACCAGCGGGCTTGAATGAAGCAGGCCGAGGATGTCGGCGGGCCCTGGCATGCGCGGGGCGGGCGGCGGTCCGCTGAGCTCCCGGCAGTCGCGCGAACCTTGCACCGGCGCGGTGCCGCCAATTTTCATCAAGCGCCCATCCTCCGTCAGCCGGAAGGCCAGCGCATATTGCGGGCAACGATCGAAGGCGAGGCGATCGCCCACGAACACAAAGCGCCCCGGCACTTCGGATAGCCCACCACCGGCATAGCCGCCTCCCGGAAGATAATGCGTCACCTCCAGCATCCGCCATTTGCCTTCCAGCTCGGCCGAAGTGGGAATGAAGTTTAGGCGGCGCGAGGCTGGCCGCTCCAGGAGAAGTTCGGTTTCGCCCGCGCGAAGGCGGAGGCGGTTGGCGTCGAGCCGCTCCACCGTTGGGCTCTTCTCGAAGAACGCGAAATAGCGGCTTTCGCGGTCGTTGCGCTCCGGGCCGCAGCTCATCGCGGTTTGCATCCCTTCGCGTTCCTGCGGTGGAAGAAAGCGGCCTTCCACCACCCTGCCGCCGCGCCCGGAATAGTTGCACTCGATGCGCAGGCTCACGCCGCCGGCGGTGAAATCGGCGTATGCCGCACGAATGGTGCCACGCAGACGGGCAGGGCGGAAGCCTTCGAAGCTGACCACGTCCCACTGGCCGGCGATCGCGGCGCTGTCCGGCACCGGCTTCGGTGCCTCGGCAGGCGCGGGTGCGGGTGCGGGTGCGGGTGCGGGTGCGGGTGCGGGAGCAGGCGCGGCGGCCTCCGGCGCTGCGGCCGGCGCGCAGGCGAGCAGCGCCAGGCACAGGACGGCGGCGGTGCTCACTCTCATGGCGTGCCCATCAGTTCCTCGATCCACGCCGGGAGCGGGCGGACATAACCTTCGGGGGTGCGGCACATGCCGAAGCTCGGCTTGGTGCCCGGCGGGCAGGACGGGCCGCCAACGGGCGGTGGCGGCGGCGGGGTTAGCATGCAGGTACCGCCGCCGGGCGAGCGCTCCTTGCAGCGCTCCACCGCGCGCCGCGCAACAGCTTCGGACAGGCCGTAATTCTCTTGAAAGAAGCGGAACGCCGATGCGTTCTGCGACACCGCCGCCTGCGCGCCTTGGGCGGCGGCGCTTTGCATGGCCGTGATCGCCACCACCTTGCCGGTTCCGCAGGCGGCGTGGATCGGCTTCACGAGTTCCGGCGCGGTGACTTCGCCGATGCTTCCGGGAAACACGAGCTCCTCGCCGACGCGTGCGTAGCCGGGGCTCTCGCCCACGCCGTAAGCAAGATATCCCTCGCGGTCGACGAACAGCTGCGCGCCGAGCGGGAACAGCACCAGGGCGCCGGCATGCGCCCCGCCCGCGACGCGGAAGCAGCCGGCGTCGAGCACCACCTTTAAGCGGCTGTCGATGGCGTGAAGGGCGCCGAAGCCGCGGTCGTTGCGGGGGAAGATGCGCACCAGCGGCGCGATCACGGCGGGCAGCGGGCGGTTACGGACGCTCGCCGGCTCGGTGGCGCGGAAGCGAAGGTCTACCGCTTCGGGCAGCTTCACGCCCTTGCGAGCCACCAGCTCGCGAAACTCGGCCTCGCTGATCGCGATATCGACTTCGACCCGGCCGGCCTTGTTGCCCATGCCGGCGCTTTGCACCACCCGGTCCTCCCGGAAGGTGTTCAGCATGAAGTCCATCGCCGCTTTCAGCTCCGCCTGCGAAAAACCGGCGCGGGCGGCACGGAAAGCGGAGTTCTTCGTGTAACGGGCAAGCGTCGCCTGCGGATCGCGCAGGAAGCGGAACACGACGTGCGGCTCGCCCTCATTTTCGAAGTAAAGATCGACGAAATTGCTCCCCTCGGCGCGGCGCAGCCGCTCGGCGAGAGTCTGAACCTCGTCCATCACCTTGTTCTGGAACTCTCCGGCGCGCCGGAATTGTTCGTTGGCGGCGATCTGCTCGGGCGTAAGCGGCGGCGGCGGGCCGGGCTCGCTCGGCCCGCTCGGCGTGAACGGCGCGGGCGGCGCGTGGGTAATGGTTGCCCAACCTTCGGGGCTCAGCACGGCGCCGGTGGGCACGGATTGCCTGGCGGCGGCAGCGGCGGTCGCTTCCGGCGGGGCCGCCTCGCTCGGTGCCCCGGCGCAGGAGGCAAGAAGGCTGGCCGCCGCGAAAAGCGTCAATTTCTTCAGCATGTTGGCATGGTGCCGTGCGGCCGGTGAGCGGGCGATGAACGCGCTGGGCTCGGGGCTTGGGCGATGCCGACGGGCGATGGTGCTGCCGGTGAGGATTGAACTCACGACCTCAGCCTTACCAAGGATGCGCTCTACCACTGAGCTACGGCAGCATCATCGCCTGTCGGGAGACGCGGGCCTATGGCCGTGCGGGCTGGGTGCTGTCAAGGCGGCTTGCGGTAAGCGCGCGGCTGCGCCACCCTTTTTCCATGAGCAAAGCCGATGACGAACGGGAAAAGCGCCTGGCGGAAGCGCTGCGCGAGAATCTAAAGCGGAGGAAGGCGCAGGCGCGGGGGGAGGGGGATAGCGGGCCCGCTGCGCCTGCCTCTCCGAGCAAGCCCGGCAGTTGAGCCAAATCCGCGTCGCCCCAGCGAAGGCTGGGGCCCATGCGGAGCCTTCACCCGCACCGCGGTCTCCAAGTCACTATGGATGCCAGCCTGCGCTGGCATGACGTGGCAGTGGTGGCGAGCGCCCGTGGGTTAAATCAGCGCGCAAGCCTCCCGCGCCCATTCCAGCACCTCGCCCTCGAGCTGCGGCGCCACCACCTCCAGCACCTGCGCGTGATAGGCATTCAGCCACTGCCGCTCCTCCGTGGTAAGCAGCGACACCTCCACCAGGTTGCGGTCGATCGGCGCAAAAGTCAGCGTGTCGAAGCCGAGCAGCTTCTTTTCCGCCCCCTCCACGTCGCGCGGGGCGACGAGAATCAGGTTCTCGATGCGAATGCCGTAAGCGCCGGTTTTGTAATAGCCGGGCTCGTTGGACAGGATCATGCCCGCGCGCAGCGGCTCGTCGCCGCCGGACTGGCTTGAGCCCACCGGCGAGATGCGTTGGGGGCCTTCGTGAACCGAAAGGTAAGAGCCGACGCCGTGTCCGGTGCCGTGGGCGTAATCGAGGCCGACCTGCCACAGATACTGTCGTGCCAGCGTGTCGAGCTGGCTTCCGCGCGTGCCTTCGGGGAATATGGCCGCCGAAACAGCGATGTGGCCCTTGAGCACGCGGGTGAAGCGGTCCTTCATCTCCGCGGTGGGTGTGCCGACGATTACCGTCCGGGTGATGTCGGTGGTGCCGTCGGGATATTGCCCGCCGGAATCGACCAGGTAGATCTGGTCCATCTCCAGCGGCCGGTTGGTTTCCTCGGTGACGCGGTAGTGAACGATGGCGCCGTTGGGCCCGGCGCCGGAGATGGTGTCGAAGCTGGTGTCGCGCAGGTCTCCGGCCTCCCGGCGGAACTGGAGCAGGCGTTCGGCGGCGGCGAGCTCGTCGAGGCCGCCTTTCGGCGCCTCCACCGACAGCCAGTGCAGGAACCGCGTCATCGCCGCGCCGTCGCGGGCTTGCGCGGCATAGTGGCCGGCGACTTCCGCCTCATTCTTGATCGCCTTGGGCAGTACGGCCGGGTCGCGCCGCGCGATCACCTTGGCGCCCGCGCCTTCCAAGGCATCGAAGATCGCGGCCACCGCGCGCTCGGGATCGGCAACCACCGTCTTGCCCGCAAGCGAGCCGAGGTGCGGCGCGAACGCTTCGCGGTCGTGCACCCGCACCGCATTACCAAGATGGGCATGGACGTCGTCGCCGATCTTTTCCGGCGCAACGAACAGGTCGGCGGTGCCGTCGGCATTAACGATGGCAAAGGAGAGGGCGACCGGCGTGTGTTCCACATCCTCGCCGCGGACGTTGAACGTCCAGGCGACCGAGTCGAGCGCGGAGAGGACGGCGGCGTGCGCTTTCTGCTCCTTCAGCCAATCGGCCATTTCCGCGCGTTTGGCGGCGGAGGACTTGCCGGCGTAAGTGTCGGGGTGGACGGCGAGCCGCGCCTTGGAAGGCTCCGGCCGGTCGGTCCACACGGCGTCGATCGGATTGCGCGCAACGGCGACCAGCTCCGCGCCCCTTTCGGTCATCGCGGCCTTGGTCTTCTTCACCCACTCGCCGGTGTGCAGCCAGGGATCGTAGCCGATCCGGCCGCCGTCCGGCGCGTGCTCGCCGAGCCAGTCGGCGATGCTGCTCTCCGGCACCGACTGATAAGACCAGTGCTTGCCGTCCACCTGATCCCGGACCTGGAGCGTGTAGCGTCCGTCGGTGAAGATCGCGGCTTCCTCCAGGAGCACCGCCGCGGCGCCCGCGGAGCCGCCGAAGCCGGTCAGCCAGGCGAGCCGCTGCGCATAGCTTCCGACATATTCGCTCATATGCTCGTCGGTGAGCGGCACCACGAAACCATCGAGTCCGTCGGCCTTCAATTGCGCGCGCAGGGCCTGCAAGCGATCTTCGTAGCTGGACATAACGGGCCTCTCTTTACCGGCGGCGCGAAGCAGGGCAGTGGTGTGCGCCTGCCATTCAGCCCGCCGGGGGGAATATGAAGCCTGCTTTCCTAGCCATTCTCATGCTCGCTGCAACCGCGGCCTCAGCCCAGAACGGAACCATGACGAAACCCATCGACCTCCGCGCGCCGCCCAAGGCCGAGCAACGCCCCTACAGCTACGAACGCCATGGCTTCAAAGTCGACGATCCTTACTTCTGGCTCAAGGACCAAGGCTATCCCAAGGTCGACGACGAGGATGTGCTGACCTACCTCAAGGCCGAAAACGCCTATTTCGAAGCGGCAATGAAGCCGCATCAGCCGCTGATCGACACTTTGTTCGAAGAAATGAAGGGCCGGCAGAAGGAGGACGAATCCTCCGTTCCGCTGCGCAACGGCGCCTATCTTTATTGGTGGGCGTTCAAGCCGGGCGCGCAATACCGAACCTGGTACCGCAAGCCCGTCGCGGGCGGTGCGGACCAGGTGATCTTCGACGAAGTCGCCGAAGCGGAAGGAAAGGAATATTTCCGCCTTGGCGCCATGTCGGTCAGCCCGGACGGCCGCCTCGCCGCGACCCTGGTGGACGATAACGGCTCCGAACGCTTCGACCTGCGCATCCGCGATCTCGCCACCGGCAAGGACGTCGAAACGGTCACCGAAGTCGGAATCGGCCAGCCGGTGTGGACGAACGACTCCAAGGGCGTCGTCTTCACCGAGGTGAACGAGAATTGGCGCAGCTACCGCGCCCGCTACCACCGCCTCGGAACGCCGGTCGCGCAGGACAAGACGCTCTACGAGGAAACCAAGGAATTGGGCTTCACCGTCGGCGTCTCCAAGGCGCAGGACGACAGCCTGATCTTTATCTCCACCGGCGACAACGCCACCAACGAAGTCCGCTTCGTCTCCGCCGATAACCCGGCGGGCCCGCTGACGCTGATGTCGCCGCGCAAGGAGAAGCGGCAGTACTCGGTCGATGCGAGCCACGGAAAGCTTTGGGTGCTCACCAACGATGAGCATGTGAACTTCCGCCTGGCCGAGGCCGATCCCAAGCGCCCCGACGCGTGGAAGACGGTGATCCCCGGCTCCGACCGCGTCTACCTGCGCGGCGTCACGTCCTACCGCGACCACCTCGCCATCACCGAGCGGGTGGAAGGCCTGGATCAGCTTCGCCTGCGTTCCTACGACGGCAAGGAAACCCGAATTCCCTTCAAGGAAGCGAGCTACGAAGCCGGCTTCGGCGGCAATCCTGACTACGCGCCGGAAGCCTACCGGGTCAGCTACAGCTCAATGGTCACCCCCGCCACGGTCTACGATTACCACCCGAAGACGGGGAAGCTGGAGCAGCTCAAGATCCAGGAAATCCCGTCGGGCTACGATCCTTCGCAATATGTCACCGAGCGGCTGATGCTTCCGGCGCGTGACGGCAAGAAGGTGCCGGTCTCGGTGGTCTACAAGAAAGGCTTCGAGAAGAACGGGCAGGGGAAGCTCTTCCTCTACGCCTACGGCGCCTACGGCTACGCGATCCCGCCGAGCTTCTCGACCAGCCGGATCAGCCTGCTCGACCGCGGCTACGCCTACGCCATTGCTCACATCCGCGGCGGCGACGATCTTGGTTATGACTGGTTCCTGCAGGGCAAGCTCGACAAGCGCACCAACACCTTCAACGACTTTGTCGACGCCGCTAAGGGTTTGATCGCCGAGAAGTTCACCAAGGCCGGCAATATCGGCATCCAGGGCGGCTCGGCCGGCGGCGAGCTGATGGGCGTCGTCGCCAACACCAATCCCGAGCTGTGGGGCGCGGTGGTGGCGGACGTGCCGTTCGTGGACGTGCTCAACACCATGCAGGACGAAAGCCTGCCGCTCACCCCGGGCGAGTGGCCGGAATGGGGCAACCCGATCAAGGACAAGGCCGCCTTCGAATATATCCGCAGCTACAGCCCCTACGACCAGGTGAAGGCGCAGGCCTACCCCCCCTTGCTGATCACCGGCGGCCTCAACGATCCACGCGTCACTTATTGGGAGCCGGCAAAGTGGTCGGCGAAGCTGCGCGAACTCAAGACCGACGACAATCTGCTGCTCCTCAAGATCAACATGGGCGCGGGCCATGGCGGCAAGTCCGGCCGCTGGGAGCGCGTCCACGAGATCGCCGAGGCCTTTGCCTTCATCATCGCCCAGATGGGGGAGGGGTGA
>DASWNT010000024.1:0-43686 GCA_036399095.1 Allosphingosinicella sp. | reverse complement strand
TCTTGTCCCGAAGCATGACGTATTCGAAGGTGATGCGCCGGGCATTGTTGGCGCCCGGATAATCGGCGCAGGCCTGGAGCAGCTCCTCAATCCCGTATTTGCGATTGAGCGGCACGATCTCGTCCCGCACTTCCTTGGTCACCGCGTGAAGCGAGACGGCAAGGTTGACGCCGATCTCCGCGCCGGCCCGGGCCATCAACGGCACTACGCCGGAGGTGGAAAGCGTGATGCGGCGCTTCGAGAGCGCGAGGCCGTCGCCGTCCATCACCAGCTTGAGCGCATCGCGGACATTGTCGAAATTGTAGAGCGGCTCGCCCATGCCCATCATCACGATGTTGCTCAGCATCCGCCCTTCCGGCTGCGACGGCCACTCGCCGAGCGCGTCGCGGGCAAGCATCACCTGACCGACGATCTCCGATGACGTGAGATTACGCACTAAACGCATCGTGCCGGTGTGGCAGAAGCGGCAGTTCAGCGTGCAGCCGACCTGGCTCGACACGCACAGGGTGCCGCGATCCGCATCGGGGATGAACACCATCTCGAAATCGTGGCCGTCGTCCGTTTGCAGCAGCCACTTGCGGGTGCCGTCGGTGGAGACCTGCTGCACTTCGATCTTCGGGCGGCCGACCTTGAAGCGCTCCCCCAGCCAGGCGCGCTGCGGCTTGGCGATGTCGCTCATCGTCTCGAACGAGGTGGCGCCGCGATTGTAGATCTGGTGCCAGATTTGCTTGGCGCGCAGCTTCGCCTGCCTCAGCTCAAGACCAGCTTGGGCCAGCGCGTCGCGAATCGCGTCTCGCGACAGGCCGACCAGGTCGACGCGCGAATCTTCGGACGCGACCTGAGGACGCGGGACGGGAACGGGGTCGATGAGCCCCGGGATCGGCATAAAAGCTGTCATGAGGCGCCCTATGTAGGCGCAAAATCCGGATTTTTCCAGTCAGCGCTTCCGCGCGCAGGCAATCGCCGCCGCGTCGAGGGCGGTGGCCGCGCCGCGCAGCCTGTAGCCGTCGCGCATTGCCCCGCCCCGCGAGGTGCGTGTCTCAACGATCATCTCGACCCCTGAGCGCATCGCCGCGACAATCTCAGCGTCCGCCCGCGCGTCCGGTGCCCAGGCATTCGCGCCGCCGCCGACCAGCTGAAAGGTGCGCCCGTCGATCCGAAGCAGCACCGCCGAACCGGGGCGCTTCGCTTCGGCGAACCGGACATGAACCTGCCCCTTCACCCCACGCTGGCGGAACCAGCCTACCGAGAAAGCCGCGCGCCCCGCAGATCCGGCCCGCGCCCGCAGCGGCTCGGAGATCGCATAGCAGCGCTGGCCGTCCGCGAACGAGCCCCACGTTCCGGAGACCACAAGGCTCTGCCGCTGCGCCGCGCCAGGCGTCGCGGCAGCCAGTGCGAACAGAAGGAGCAGGCGCTTCGGCATGTCAGATGGAATGGCCCGGAAAGCGGACTCGGCGCAATGGCGGCGCGCCTCAAGCACTGCTTTTTGCCTTTTCTCCACTTGTCTCCCCAAGTGTTGCCGCAATGCAGCAGTGCCTGGCTAAGCCGCTGTAACAATGCCGGGATTTTTCGTCGGGCAAGGCCGCCTCGGCCGCCGCGTGACGGCCGTTCACCTGGCGTGCAGGAAGCGTTTAGGGGGCGTTCAGGTGGCGGTTCCCAGTTGCAGGCGCACCGGCAGCCGCTGTCCCCCTTCGGCCGCCGGATTGCGTAAACATTGGAGAATATCATGCGTAAGTACATCGTCGCCGCCTTGTTCGCCGCGACCGCCGCCGCTCCGGCTTTCGCTCAGACCGCCGACACGGGCCTCGGCGGTTTCCGCATCGAGGGCCTGATCGGCTACGAAAGCACCGACATCGAAGATGAAGGCTCGAACGGCCTCACCTATGGCGTCGGCGTCGGCTTCGACGTCCAGTCCGGCCGCACCGTGTTCGGCATCGAAGCCGAAGCAATGGAATCGGAAATGGACGAATGCGTCACCGGCGTGCCTAATGCGGGCGACAGCCTGTGCGCCGATGCGGGCCGCGACCTGTATGTCGGCGGCCGCGCCGGCGTCGTGGTCGGCACCAACACCCTGCTCTATGCCAAGGCGGGCTACACCAATGCCCGCCTGGAGCTGGAGTACGATCCGGCGGTCGGCGCCACCACCACCGTCAAGGACAGCCTCGACGGCGTCCGCGTCGGCGGCGGCGTTCAGCTCGGCCTCGGCCCGAACCTCTACGCCAAGGCGGAATATCGGTATTCCAATTACGAGCAGGGCTTCGACAAGCACCAGGGCCTCGTCGGCCTCGGCTTCAAGTTCTAAGCCGCACCGCATTTTGAAGGAGAAAGGGCCGGGCTTATCCCCGGCCCTTTTTTCGTGGGGCGCCACAAGCCTCTAGCCCTCCCCCGCACGCCGCTTTACAACCCCTTTCAAAGTACCAATCTGGGGGTTTGTGATGAAGGCGACGATTGAACGGGCTACGCTGCTTCGAAGCCTCGGCCACGTCCAATCGGTGGTGGAGCGGCGCAACACCATTCCGATCCTGTCCAACGTGCTGATCGAAGCGCAGGAGGGCGGCGGGCTTCGCCTGATGGCCACCGATCTCGATCTGCAGATCAACGAAACCGTCGAAGCCAATGTGACGCAAGCGGGCGCGACCACCGTTTCGGCCCACACCTTGTTCGACATCGCCCGCAAGCTTCCCGAAGGGAGCCAGGTCGAATTAAACGCGTCCGAAGGCAAGATGCAGATCAACGCCGGACGGGCCAAGTTCAACCTGTCCACCCTGCCGCGCGACGATTTCCCGGTGATTGCGGAAGGCGATCTGCCGACCCGCTTCGAGCTTCCGGCGGCGACGCTGAAGCAGATCATCGACAAGACGCGCTTCGCAATCTCCACCGAAGAAACCCGTTACTACCTGAACGGCATCTTCCTCCATGTCTCGGACGAGTCGCAGCCGGTGCTCAAGGCCGCGGCAACCGACGGCCACCGCTTGGCCCGGGTCACCGTGCCCCGCCCGGCCGGCGCCGAAGGCATGCCGGACGTGATCATCCCCCGTAAATGCGTTGCCGAGCTCCGCAAGCTGCTCGACGAGGTGGACGGCACCGTTCAGCTCTCCTTGTCCGAGACCAAGATCCGCTTCGGCCTCGGCACCGCGATCCTGACGTCCAAGCTGATCGACGGCACCTTTCCCGATTACAGCCGCGTCATTCCGACCGCCAACGACAAGCTGCTGCGCATCGACCCGCGCTCCTTCATGGAAGGCGTCGACCGCGTTGCCACGATCGCCAGCGAAAAGACCCGCGCGGTGAAGATGGCGCTCGACCGCGACCGTGTTACCCTGTCCGTCACCAGCCCGGAAAACGGCACGGCGGCGGAAGAAGTGCCCGGCGATTACAGCGCCGACGGCATGGAGATCGGCTTCAACGCCCGCTACCTGATGGACATCCTCGGCCAGATCGAAGGCGACACGGTGGAAGTCCACCTCGCCGACGCCGCCGCGCCGACCCTGCTTCGGGAAAACGACAAGGCTCAGGCGCTGTATGTGCTGATGCCGATGCGGGTGTGAGGTTGGCGGCGCGGCTTGCCGCGATTCTGGCCGCTGGCTTGTGCTGGGGCTCGATCGCCATGGCCGCGGCCGATCCAGCGAAGCTCAAGATAAGCAGCACTTCGAAAGAAGGCGTGATCCTGTTCAGGGCGCCGGTGCTGCCGGCCGGTTATCACCTCGATTTTCGGCGGGAGAATGGCGGGGGGTGGAGCGGCTACGAGCCGGTCTTCGTCGACCACCGGCTCGGTGCCGCGGGGCCGCGCTTCATCGCCATCAAGGTCAAGCCCGGGCGCTGGACGCTGACCGGCCTCAGTCAGCAATTGCGCTGGAGCGTCTGTTATTGGAAGGACGCGCCGTCCTTCGAGGTGCGGGCCGGGCATATCACCTACGCCGGCGAATGGGACGGCGAACAGGCGCTGGCCCGGCTCCGGGAAATCGTCGTCAGGCGCGGCCACACGGTTTCGCAGGGACGGCAATATTTCTGGTACTGGGAAGATGGCCGCCCCCCGCTACTGCGGGGTGCGGACGACCCGGCATTGCGCGGCGAGGCGGAGGCCTTCGCGCGGGCCAACATGCCCGGCGCGGCACTGCCATTCGCCGATCCGCGCGTGGCTACGGTTCAACGCGCACCGCGTCCGGGCACGCGCTGCTGATTTCGCACGGTTTCGCCGGGTGACGTCCGCGCTCGAGCTGGGGTAGGGGCGCGCATGCCGATCGCCCGCCTCTCCCTCAGCGACTTCCGGTCCTACGCCGACGCGGTGATCGTCACCGGAGCGGGCCTGGTTGTGCTCACCGGCGAAAACGGCGCCGGCAAAACCAACATCCTCGAAGCCGTGTCGCTGCTGTCCCCGGGGCGCGGGCTTCGCGGCGCTTCCTTGCCCGACATGGCGCGTCGCGGCGGGACCGGCGGTTTCGGCGTAGCGGCGGTGCTCCGCGATATCGACATCGGCACCGGCACCCTCGCGTCCGCGCCCGAGCGGCGGCAGGTGCGGATCAACGGCGCCCCCGCCTCCGCCACCTCGCTGGCCGAATGGCTGTCCATCCTTTGGCTCACTCCGGCCATGGATCGCTTGTTCCAGGAAGGGGCAAGCGGCCGCCGCCGCTTTCTCGACCGCCTGGTGCTTGCCCTGGCCCCCGGCCACGCCGTTCACGCCGCCCGCTACGAAGCGGCCATGCGCGCCCGCAACAAGCTGCTCGCCGAAGAACGGCCGGACCGCGACTGGCTGACCGCGCTCGAGGCGCGAATGGTGGAACACGGCGCCGCCTTGGTCGCCGCCCGCCGCGCCGCGGTGGACGCGCTCGCCGCCCGCCTGGCCGACGCGCCCGAAGGCCCCTTCGCCCGCGCCGGGCTGAGCCTGGAAGGCGGCGAGGAGGACCTCCGCTCCGCCCTTGCCATCGGCCGCGCCCGCGACGCCTCCGCCGGCCGCACCCTTGCCGGCCCGCACCGCACCGACCTCGCCGTCACCCACCTCGGCAAAGCTCAGCCCGCCGCGCTCTGCTCCACGGGAGAGCAAAAGGCGCTGCTCCTTGGCATCGTCCTTGCTCATGCCGATCTCGTTGCCGAGCGCGCGGGGCGCCGCCCGATCCTGCTGCTCGACGAAGTTGCCGCCCATCTAGACCCCCGCCGCCGCGCCGCCTTGTTCGAGCGGCTGGAAGCATCCGGCGGCCAGGTCTGGATGACCGGAACCGAGCCATCCCTGTTCGACGCGGTCGGCACCGGCGCCACCCACCTCCACGTCCGCGATGGCGCGGTTTTCCCCGGCTAGGCCCCCTACGCAGCCGCACCTATTTCCTTGGGTTTCCGCGCCCGCGCCGCTATATCTTTTCCCATGGCAACATCATCGAACGAAAACAGCTACGGCGCCGATTCCATCAAGGTGCTGAAGGGCCTCGACGCCGTCCGCAAACGGCCTGGAATGTATATCGGCGACACCGACGACGGGTCGGGCCTCCACCACATGGTGTTTGAGGTCTCCGACAACGCGATCGACGAAGCGCTGGCCGGCCATTGCGACCTGATCCGCATCACCCTGAACCCCGACGGCTCCGTCTCCGTCGAGGATAACGGCCGCGGCATCCCGACGGGCATCCATGCCGAAGAAGGCGTCTCGGCGGCCGAGGTCATCATGACCCAGCTCCACGCCGGCGGTAAGTTCGAGAATACGTCGGACGACAATGCCTATAAGGTCTCCGGCGGCCTCCACGGCGTCGGCGTCTCGGTCGTCAACGCCCTTTCCGAATGGCTGGACCTCACCATCTGGCGGGACGGCGAAGAACATTATATGCGCTTCCGCCTGGGCGACGCGGTCGCTCCGCTGAAAGTCGTCGGACCCGCGCCCGCCGGCCGAAAGGGCACGCGCGTCACCTTCCTTCCAAGCCCCGAGACGTTCAAGATCGTCGAGTTCGATTTCGACAAGCTCGAGCATCGCTTCCGCGAGCTCGCTTTCCTCAATTCCGGCGTCCGCCTGATCCTCACCGACGCCCGGCATGAGGAAGAAAAGGCCGTCGAGCTGTTCTACGAGGGCGGCATCGCCGCGTTTGTGCGCTATCTCGACCGCACCAAGACCGCTCTGATCCCCGAGCCGATCTCCGTCACCGGCCAGCGCGACGAAGTCGGTATCGAAGTCGCGCTTGAGTGGAACGACAGCTATTACGAGCAGGTCCTCTGCTTCACCAACAACATCCCGCAGCGCGACGGCGGCACCCACTTGGCGGCCTTCCGCGCCGCCTTGACCCGCACGCTCAACAATTACGCTGAGAAGAGCGGCGTCCTGAAGAAGGAAAAGGTCTCCCTCACCGGCGACGACATGCGCGAAGGCCTTACCGCCATCGTATCCGTGAAGCTGCCCGACCCGAAGTTCGGATCGCAGACCAAGGACAAGCTCGTCTCCTCCGAAGTGCGCCAGCCGCTGGAAAGCCTGATGGCCGACAAGATGGCCGAATGGCTCGAGGAGAACCCTCAGCACGCCCGCACCATTATCCAGAAGATCATCGATGCCGCCGCGGCGCGCGAAGCCGCCCGCAAGGCGCGCGAGCTCACCCGGCGCAAGGGCGCGATGGACATCGCCTCCCTCCCCGGCAAGCTCGCCGACTGCCAGGAGCGCGATCCCGCCAAATCCGAACTGTTCCTGGTCGAGGGCGACTCAGCCGGCGGTTCGGCCAAGCAGGGCCGCGACCGCAACAGCCAGGCGATCCTCCCTTTGAAGGGCAAGATCCTCAACGTCGAGCGGGCCCGCTTCGACCGGATGCTCTCGTCCAAGGAAGTCGGCACGCTCATTCAGGCGATGGGCACCGGCATCGGCCGCGACGATTTCAACATCGAAAAATTGCGCTACCACAAGATCGTCATCATGACGGACGCCGACGTCGACGGCGCCCACATCCGCACGCTTCTCCTCACCTTCTTCTACCGGCAGATGCCCGAGATCATCGAGCGCGGGCACCTCTTCATCGCCCAGCCGCCGCTCTACAAGGTCGCCAAGGGCCGCTCGGAAGTCTACGTCAAGGACGACGCCCGGCTTGAGGAATATCTCATCGACGCAGGCATCGGTTCGATGGTGCTCGAAACCGTCGAAGGCCCCCGCTCCGGCGAGGATCTGCGCACCCTTGCCGACCATGCCCGCCGCGTCCGCAGCCTTATGCGCTACGTGCCGCGCCGCTACGATCCGGGCCTGATCGAGGCGCTTGCCTTGAACGGCGCCCTCGATCCCGCCCGTCCCGAGGCCGAACGCGCCGCCGCAATCGCCCGCGCCGCCGCCTTCCTCCAGGGCAGCGATCAGGACGCGACCTGGACCGGCGAGATCGGCGCGGACGGCGATTACGTCCTCCGCCGCTTGTGGCGCGGAGTGACCGATCACCACATCGTCGACCACAAGTTCGTCGCCTCGGCCGAAGCCCGCAAGCTCCACGGCCTCGCCGCCGAACAGGCCGCAGCCTATGCCGACGCCTCGCGCCTGGTCTCGCTTCGTGCGTCGAGCAGCGCCGCCGCGTCCGACGAGCAGGAGGAAAACACCCCCGGCGCAGCGCTCGACATCGCCCCGCCGGAACGCGCGCCGGACGCCAAGGGCGCGCTCGTCCGCCGCCCCACCGAGCTTCTGGAAGCGATCCTCGCCGCCGGCCGCAAAGGCCTCTCTATCCAGCGCTACAAAGGCTTGGGCGAAATGAACGCCGACCAGCTGTGGGAAACCACCCTGGACCCGGAAAACCGCTCCCTGCTCCGCGTCGAGGTGGAGCAAGCCGACATCGCCGACGAAATCTTCACCCGCCTAATGGGCGACGTCGTCGAACCCCGCCGCGAATTCATCCAGGACAATGCGCTCAGCGTCGCGAACCTGGACGTGTAAGCGGCGCCGTGGCCGAACAGCCGTTCTTATCGGTTCACTGTTCGTGCCTTGCTAACGCCTGCTGACATGTTTCGACAGGCCGTCGAATGCTGCTCGATCACCTACCGTACCGTGGCACGTGAGGCCCTACGGGAAGGGCCGGTAGGTTTCATAGGTGCGCTGTACGAGCCGCTCGCCGCAGTCTGGGGCAGACCTTCCACTTCCTGGATTGTCGATGCGAGCAGCGAATAAGTCACCAGGCTGTATGTTTCCGACTGCGTGCCCTCTTCCTTCACGCGCGGGCGTGTTCGCGCTCCTTACGCTCTGTAACGGGCGAGGCTTGCAGTTCAATGTTCAAGGCGCGCAGCACCGCCAGAACCGTCTCAAGCGTCGGGTTCGATTTTTCGTCGAGCGCTTTGTAGAGGGTGCCGCGGCTCATGCCGGTGAGACGGGATAGCTCGCTCATGCCGCGGGCGCGGGCGATGATGCCGATCGCGTCCGCGACAAAGCCCGCATTGCCGGACTGAAGCGCTTCGTTGAGCAGTTCCGCCTGGCTCTCCGCGTCGTCGAGGAACTCGGACGGGTCGTAGGCAGCGGTTGTGGTGGTGGCAGGGGTTACCATGATTAGTTTGCCTTCCTTGGCATTACATTGTTTCCGCAATTTCAGAGGGCGGAGGCCATCTCCTTTGCTTTTTCGATATCACGATCTTGCGAGGACTTGTCGCCGCCGCAGATTAGGATGATTAACTCGACACCACGGCGGGTGAAGTAGAGGCGGTAGCCGGGGCCGTAGTTAATCCGGACTTCGCTCACTTCGTCCCCGACAGCCTGGATGTCGCCAAGCCCGTGCGCAAGCTTTGCAATTGCGATCGCGATCTTCTTCGACGCACGTTCGTCTCGCAGCCTGTCCTGCCACTTTCGGAACGTCGGGGTCGCTTCGATCCTGATCATATGTCCCTTTTGTGGGACGCTGCAGGCTGTGTCAACTAAAAGGAACAACGCTGGGCAGCTGGCGGTTGCGGAGGCCGCCGCAACTCGCAAATGAAGCCTTTGTGTCTTTGTCCCAGAACAACGAACGTGCGGAGCGTGGGCGCGGCATTCGTAAATACCGCGCAAGCCAAAACCTTCTAAGCTGCTCCGTGCGACGCTAAAGGAAGGGAATGATCCCCCGCATCCTCCTCGACACCGCGCCGCTGCCCGGCGGCGGCGAACTGAAGCTGTTCCAGCGGGGGGATGAGTTCTCCATCACGCTGGGCGGCAACGAGTTGATGAACAGCCGCAAGAGCGGGTCGGAGGAGGCGCTTGCCGAGCTTGGCTGCGCGGGCCTCGGCGGGCGAGCCAAGCCGCGGGTGCTGATCGGCGGGCTTGGCATGGGTTTCACCTTGCGCGCGGCGCTGGCGGTGTTGCCGAAGGACGCAGAGGTGACGGTCGCGGAGCTGGTGCCGGCGGTGGTCACCTGGGCGCGGGGACCAATGGCGCATTTCCACGAAGGCACGCTGGACGACCGGCGGGTGACGATTGCCGAGCGTGATGTCGCGCACCTGATCGCGCCCCGGGCGAATTGGGACGCCATCCTGCTCGACGTGGACAACGGACCGGACGGCCTCACCATTGAGGAAAATGACGGCCTCTACTCGGCCAAAGGGCTCGCTGCGGCGCGCATGGCGCTCCGCCCCGGCGGCGTACTCGCCATCTGGTCCGCTGCGCCCGACAGCGCCTTCACCAACCGCTTGCGCCGCGCCGGCTTCGCGGTGGAGGAGCATCGCGCCCGCGCCGCGCGCGGCAAAGGCGGGCAGCACCTCATTTGGGTCGCCCGCGCGCCCGGCGCCTAGATACTGACGGCTCCGTCCGGCGCGGGAAGCGTCTCCGCAGGCTCCTCCCTCCCGCTGGCTTCCGCCCAACGTTCGGCGAGGCATTGCGCAAGCGACGACATCGCGCCCTTGCTTCCGGCCAGCGGCAAAGTGTCGACGCTTTTGCCCTCTTGGCTGATCCGCATGCCGCGCGCGGTGGAGAAGGCGTCCATGAACGCCTGGCCGCCGCTTCCGCCCGGCTCCATCTGGAAGTAGAATCCCGGCCCGTCGCTGTCGATCTCGCGCCGCGCCGTGGCTTCCACCGGAAGCGCGCCGACGCCGAGGAAATCGAGCTTCAGCTGGTAGCTCGCGCCGTCGCGAAGGGCCTTCCAATCCTTGTTCTGGAGAAGAAAGCCGAGCTTGTCGTCTCCGGCCACGCCCCAAACCGACAGCATCGTGCCCTCGGGCGACACCGCCTGCATCATGCAGCCGTTGGGCATGGCGCCCACCGACCAGCCTTCGGCGCTGGTGTCGACCTGCGCGATCGCCGCGCCCGAGGGGATTGCGAGAAGAAGAGCAGCAATCAGAGGCCGGAACATACTGGGCTCCTTTCGAGCCCCCCGTCTCAAGCAAAACTGCCGCGCAACTCATTGGTTGCAGCGGAAAACCGGTTAGGCCGTGACGGCTTCCCGCATATGCGCAGGGGCGGCGGCCCGATTGCTCTCCGGGAAGCGGATCAACCGCCGCAAATCCGCGCTGAACCGCCCGTCCACCCGAATGGAGAAGGACAGGCCATTCGCCCCGTCGGCGCCATGATATTGGTTCACCGTGTCGAACCAGGCGGCGTGGGAGCGCACGTAGAGCTTCTCGCCCGTCTCGGGGTTCAACATGTAGAAGGGCTTGTCCATGTTGGTCCGGAACCAGACGAATTCGTGGCACAGGTCCAGGCTGTCATGGTCGCGGTGGGCGGAAACCGGCCGGCCGCTATCGTCGTACATGACGATCATCCGCCCCTTTGCCTCGAAAGGGAGCGTGTCGATAAAGCCCATCAGCTCGGCGAACAGCTCCGCATCGTCCGTCAGCCGCCACAGATCGGTTCGGTCCAGGTCGTAATAATCCTGCTCCCGCTCCGATTGGGACAGATACACAAGCCGGGAGCCGGGCAGATACGGGTCGCGCCCGTCGAGCAGGAAAGGCCCGGTATAGAAGGCCAAATCCTTCGCCTCCCGAAGCCGCTTTTCCAGCCGTTCGCGCACGTATCCGTCCAGCGCGCGCAGCCGCTCCACGTCGATGAACGGGTCGAGGTCGACATAACAAGGGTAAGCCGCTCCCCCGCTCATCGGCTTTGCACAAAGGCGCCGTGGAACCGCGCGGCCTTTGCGCCGTTCAGCGGGGAGGCCAATAAAATTAAATGCATCATCCTGATCTACGTTAATGCCCTGTTTCTACAACTAAATAACAGCCCTTCTGCCCGCTGAACACCAGCAAAACGAAGCCGGCATCAAATTCCCCTTCGCCGTCCTGGCGAACACTTTGTGCTGCACGGAGTAATATGAGAATATATGTAAGCGGCCTCTATTCGGGCGGTAATCCCCAGCCCGGAATCGGTATCGTTCGCTCGCTGCGTCAGGGTTTCCCCGATGCTACGCTGGTCGGTGTCGAATATTCGAATCGCGTCTCCGGTATTCACTGGAACGACCTCGACGACCTTTGGATTCAGCGTCCGTGGGATGAATTGAACCTCGATAGCTACGGCGAAAAGGTCAAGGACGCGCTCGACGCCGGCGGAATGTGGATTTCCGGCAGCGATCTGGAAGCCATGTGGCTCGCCAGCCTGTTCCCCGAAGGCCATCCGAACCTGCTCGCGCCGCCGATGGGCGCGCTGAAGCGGATCGTGAAGCCCAAGGTGGAGGCAAGCAACGCCCTTCCCGTCAAAATCCCGACCTGGGTCGCCACCGACCTGTCCGATTGGGACCTCCATGCCTTCTGCCGCGAGCATAATTGGCGCGTGTGGCTGAAGGGCCCGTATTACGACGCCGCGCGCGTGCCCGGCTGGGACACGTTCATGGCCGCCCGCTCGGCACTCACCAAGGTCTGGTCCACCGACAACCTGTTCCTGCAGGCCCATGTCAGCGGCTACGAGGAATCGGTGATGCTGTCGGCCTATCAGGGCGAGCTTCTCGGCTGCGTCTCGATGCGCAAGCGCGACATCACGCCCGAAGGCAAGACCTGGGCCGGCGATATCTCCGAAG
Organism: Allosphingosinicella sp.; assembly: GCA_036399095.1. Lineage (GTDB taxonomy): Bacteria > Pseudomonadota > Alphaproteobacteria > Sphingomonadales > Sphingomonadaceae > Allosphingosinicella. The sequence goes on along the minus strand of DASWNT010000024.1, from coordinate 31,795 downwards.
TCCCGGCCGATTTCGAAGAACCGCTCCGCCGCATGGTCAAGGAACTGAACTGGACCGGCGGCGGCGAGCTGGAAATGGTGCGCGACGCCACCAACCAGCTCTGGCTCCTGGAAATGAACCCGCGCTTCCCCGCCTGGGTGCACGGCGCGACGCTCGCCGGCCACAACCTCCCCGCGCTCCTGATCCAGGGTGCCACCGGGCAAAAGGCGCAGAAGTGCGAGCCCCAAGCGCAGGAATTCACCCGCGTCGTGCTCGAAGTGCCGGTGAAGTCGGACTATCCGCTTCCGCCGCTGCCGGAGCCTTTCGCCGGCGCCATCGGCCACTCGATGAAGCACCCGTCCGGCCTCACCTCGCTCGCCGAGCGGCTGCACAAGGCCGACATCGAGCTGATCGAGATCGTCGAGGATGACGGCGCGCCCAAGGGCCTGCCCGACATGCCGGAAACCTACCTGGCCGATCTCGGCGCGATGGAGTTCGAAAAGCTCCAAACGCCCGAATTCCTGTTCATGGAAAAAACCGCCGAAAGCCTCTTCAAGCGCGCGTCGGACCGCGCCCACCGCCTTTCCACGAACGAAGTGCAGGTGGTGAGCGGCTATTCGATCAAGACCAATCCGGACAAGCGACTGGTCAAGCTCGCGCTTGATAACGGCTTCTACGCCGAAGCGATCAGCCTGATGGAGGTGCAGACCGCGCTGGAGGTCGGCTTCCGGCCGGACCAGGTGATCCTGAACGGCCCCGCCAAATTCTGGCGGCCGGAGCTGATGCCGACCGAGCAGGTCCACGCCTTCTTCTGCGACAGCATCGCCGATCTGGAGCGCACGGTGGACGCGATCGAAGCGGGCACCCTGTCGTCCAAACATGTCGGCATCCGCATCCGCACGCCCAACGTCGTTTCCCGCTTCGGCATTCCGCTCGACAGCCCGGAAGGCTTCACCAAGCTGGTCGACGCCGTAAAGCGCCTGCCCACCGACAGCGCCTTCGGCGTCCACTTCCACATGGCCAGTTCCAACATCGGCGTCGCCCAATGGTGGCACCTGTTCGAATCGATGCTGCGCTGGTGCCAGTCGATCGAACGGCTCACCGGCCGGACGATCGAAGTGCTCGACATGGGCGGCGGCTGGTTCCCCGACGATTGGCATTCGGACGACGAATCGCGCTTCGCGACCGCCGTTGAAAAGGTCCGCGAGGCGCTTCCGGGCGTGAAGCAGATCGTGTCCGAACCGGGCAAGGCGATGGCCCAGCCCTCGATGGCGCTGGCCATGCGCATCCTGGAAATCCAGGAGCATGAGGACGACCGCGTCGAAGCCGTCGTCGATGCGTCCATCGCCGAACTGCCGATGCACTTCTTCCAGCCGCATCGGATTCTCAGGCAATGCGGCGAAACGGGCAAATTGGAGCCCGTCGGCCGCGGCAAAACCCATCTTATGGGCCGGCTCTGCATGGAGCATGACATCGTCGCCGCGAATGTGGGGCTGCCCGAGGGCACCCGCGCGGGCGATGTTCTGATCTTCTGCGACACCGGCGGTTATGACAGGAGCATGTCTTATGTATTTGGCAGAGGTTGAGGCGAGCGTAGCGGACGCACGGACCGAGGAACGGCCGAGCACCCTTCCGCCGCTGCCCAGCGACCGCTGGGAGCATTTCCCGCACTCCACGTTCCTGCATCACGGCAAGGCCTGCTGCGACGTCGCGCGCGAGTGGGTGTCGTCCATGGACTATGCGATGCTGAACGGCGGCGACCTCGCCAGCGGCCCGCGCTGGATCCGCGCCCGCTACAAATGGGGCGCAATGGCCTGGCCGATCCACTGGTGCGAAGTGGTGGAGCGCAAGGTGATCGATTGCGGCGCCCATGCCGCTTTGGCCCACCAGGTCTTCCTGTCCCGCGGCCAGACGCCGCTCCACGCCCAATTCGTCCAGAAATACAGCGCCGACGCCACCGCCCAGTGGCGCAGCGCCTGGGAGGAGGAACAAGCCTCCTGCCACTGGCTGACCGACGACATCATCTACCATGAAGCCAACGCGCTTCTGGTCGGCGACGACGAAGTTAAATTGTGGGACGGAAGCGCCGGCTGGTGGGTCAATCCGCGCCAGCAAGGCACCGGCTACGGCAACCTCTTGGCCGTGCGCATCTTCGCGCCGGACCACGCCCACGTAGGCGGCGGCGACGGCTTCCGCTGGGGCGAACGGCGGTTGAAGCCCAACGTCTGGAACCAGATCGGGTAATCTATCGGTGGGCGCTTCCGGGCGCCCACCGTTCTTCTTCCGATGCGCACCAACTTTCCTGCCCGGCACAAGCCGTCCGACATCTCCCCGCTCGAAGCGGAGGTGATGGCGGAGCAGGCCGCGGCGCTTGCCCAAAGCGGTCGCCGCGTCGAAGCGGCGCTCGCCGCGCTCGCCGACGCGGGCGAGCCGGACCGCTCCGAGCGGCTCAAGGCCGCCGCCGAGGCGGTCTACGGCTTCTTCATCCAGCGTGAAATCATCGGCCTGCGCGACCACCGCGGCGTGATCGCCCATTACGGCATCCCGCGCGAGGTCCTGGCGCGGCTCGGCGCCATGTAAGGCGCTTCACTCGGTCCTCAGCGCCTCGATCGGCGAAAGCCTCGAGGCACGAATGGCGGGCCAACCGCCGAACAGCAGCCCGACCACCGCCGAAAACAGGATCGCGCCGATCGCAGTGCCGACGCCGATCGGCACCGGGAAATCCGCCTGCGCCTCGAACACGGCGGCCGCGCCTATGGCGAGCAACAGGCCTATCGCGCCCCCGATCATGCACAGCACCGCCGCCTCCACCAGGAACTGGTTGCGGATGTCGCTTCGCTTGGCCCCCAAGGCCATCCGCAGGCCGATCTCCCGCGTCCGCTCGGTCACACTGACCAGCATGATGTTCATGATCCCGATCCCGCCGACGAGCAGCGAAATCGACGCAATGGCGACGAGCACCGCCTGGAAGATGCCCGTCACCATTGCGGTTTCTTCCATGAACTCCTCGGTTGTGCGGATAATGAACGGGCTCCCCTCGCCCGCGCGCACCCGGTAGCGGTCGCGCAGCAGCCGGCTGATCTCGCTTTTGACCGTGCCGAGATTCACCCCGTCCTCGATGCCGACGAACAGGATTCGAAGGTCGTCGGGGCCGAGCGGCAAATCGCTCGTAAAGCGCTGCCGCGCCGCGCTGATCGGCACCAGCGCGACATCGTCATTATCCTCGCCGAGGTTCGAGCCCTTGGCTTCAAGAACGCCGACCACCGTGAACGGCACCTTGTTGACCCGCACCGTCTCGCCGATCGGATCGTAATCGCCGAACAATTTCAACACCACGGTGCGGCCGAGCACGATTACCCGGCCGGCCGTGCGCACGTCGGCATCCGAGATGAAGCGGCCCGTCTCCGCCACCGCATTGGTGACTACGGCATAGCCCGGCGTAACGCCGATCGCCTCGGTCGAGGCATTGCGCCCGCCGCTGACGATCTGGACATTGGCGTGCAGTTGCGGCGCGATCGCCGTGACGCCCTCGATCTGCCGTTCGATCGCGACCGCGTCGCGCATCGTCAGCCGGCCGCGCTCGGCCACCGCCCCGCCACCCTCGTCGTCCGGCACGGGAAACACGATCGCCATGTTGGACCCCAGCGAGTTGATCGCGCCCATCACCGAGACTTGCGCGCCCGATCCGACGGCCACTGCCAGCACGACCGCGAAGACGCCGATGCTGACCCCCAAGGTCGTAAGGATCGAGCGCATCAGGTTCACGCGCAGCGCGGTGAGGGCGATGCCGAGGTTGAAGGCGGCGCGGCTCGCCGCCTTGCGGAAGCGCGACGTCACGACCGCACCAGCCGGCGTTCCGTCACCGGCGCATCCTCGATCACCTTGCCGTCGCGGAAGGTGATCCGGCGCGAGGCATGGTCGGCGATCTCCCGCTCATGAGTCACCAGCACGATGGTGTTGCCCGCGTCGTTCAGCGTCTGGAACAGGTGCATGATTTCTTCGGAAGTTTGGCTGTCGAGCGCGCCGGTCGGCTCGTCGGCGAGCAGCAGCAAAGGCTCGGTGACCAGCGCCCGGGCGATCGCCACGCGCTGCTGCTGGCCGCCGGACAGCTTGGCGGGCGAATGATCGAGCCGCTCGCCGAGCCCCATCGCCTCCAATTTCTTCCGCGCCCGTTCCTGCCGCTCGGCACGGCCGACGCCCGCATAAATGAGCGGTACCGCGACGTTATCCAGTGCCGTGGTTCGCGGCAGCAGGTTGAACTGCTGGAAGACGAAGCCGATCTTGCTGTTGCGAAGCTCGGCCAGCGCATCCGAATCCATCGCGCTGGTTGCGATTCCGTCGATCCGGACGTCGCCGGAGCTCGGAATATCCAGGCAGCCGATCATGTTCATGAACGTCGACTTCCCTGAGCCGCTTGCGCCCATGATGGCGACGAACTCGCCCCGCGCGATAGCGAGGGAGACGCCGGCGATGGCGTGAACCGTGCCGCCGCCGACGGCATATTCCTTGACCAGCGACTGCGTCTCGACGAGCGGCGTCATTGGCCGCCGCCGCTTTCACCCTCTTCGTCGCTGCCGCTCTCTTCTTCCTCGACCAGGGATTTGGATCGCATCAGGACCTTTTCGCCCGGCCTTAGCCCGCCGGTCACCTCGACGAACTCCTCGCCTTGGAGCCCGAGCCGCACCGCCCGCCTCACAGGCTTGTAAGGGTCCGCGCCCATCACCCAGACATAGACCGGCTTGTTCACCGGCGCCTTCGAAGGGGCGGGGGATTTCTCCGCCTGCTTCTCTTCCTTCGGGCGATCCCCGGCGCGCGGCCGGAAGCGGGTCGCTGCGACGGGGAGCCGGAGCACGTTGGTCTTGCGCCCGGTGATGATGTCGACGTTGGCGGTCATGCCGGTGAGCAACTTGCCGGAGCTGTTGTCGACATCCAGGATCACGAGGTAGCTGACCACGTTCTGCGTTTCGGTCGCCGACTTGCGGATCTGCCCGACGACAGCAGCGAAGGTCTCGTTCGGGTAGCTGTCCACGGTGAAGCGCACCTGCTGGCCGACCTGCACCTGGCCGATGTCCGCCTCGTCCACCGACGCTTCGACCTGCATCCGGCTGGTGTCGGCGGCGATCTCGAACAGATTGGGCGTCTGGAAGCTTGCGGCGACCGTTGCGCCCGGCTCGACCAGCTTGTTGACCACGACGCCGCTGGCGGGCGCCAAAATCCGGGTGCGCCGCAGCTCGAGCTGCGCCGTCGACAGTTCTGCCTGGTTCTGGGCGATCTGGGCCCGGCCGCCTTGCGCCTGTGCGATTGCGGTCTTGAGCGCCGCCCGCGCGGTTGAAAGGTTGTTCTCCGCCTGGTCGATCTGACCCTTGGAGATGAAGCCGCGTTCGGCGAGCTGCTTGCGGCGCGCATATTCGCGCTCCTGGATTTGGACATCGGTCCGGGCGCGCGCGATCGCCGCTTCCGCCTGCGCCAGCCCGGCTTGCGCGACCCCGACCTGAGCCCCGGTCTGCGCGACCCGGGCGCGGGGACGCGTTCCGTCGATTACGGCAAGCACCTGGCCCGCGCGCACCGGCGAGTTGAAGTCGACATAAACGGCCGTGACCTGACCCGAAACTTCGGAGCCCACCTTGAACGTGTTGAGCGCGCGGAGCTTGCCGCTCGCCGAAACGATCCGCACCACTTCGCCGCGGTCGGCCTCGGCCGTGACATATTGATAGTCTGGCGGTGTGGGCGCGACGACCTTGTAGACGACGAACAACAAGACGAGGCCGATGAGGCCCGACCAAATCGGATGACGACGCATCCATCCCAAAAACTTAGCCACTGTCCCCTCCCCCGGCACCTCTTTACCCGAGGTGTGTTAGTGACAGCATACACATAAAGTTGGGTGTGGGAAGAGCAGCTTCACCGCAAATACCGTGCGCGAGGCGATTTAGCCTCAGCCGCACTCGGGATTGAACACATACCCCGCGCCGCGCACGGTCTTCAGGCATTCGGGCTTGGCCGGGTCCTTTTCCACCTTCTTGCGAATGCGCGTGATCCGGGTGTCGATGGAGCGGTCGAACGCTTCCATTTCCTTGCTATGCGCAAGATCGAGCAGTTGGTCGCGCGTCAGCACCCGCCGCGGATGTTCGGCGAAGCATTTCAAAAGGTCGAACTCCATCGCCGTCAGCGGCACTTCCGTTCCATCCGCTTCGTAGAGCTTGCGGTGATCGAGGTTCAGCCGGCATTTGCCCATTTGCACCTCGCGGCCCATCGTCGCGGGCGATTCCCCGCCGCGCGCCGCCCGCCGAAGCACCGCCTTGACCCGCGCCAAGAGCTCGCGCGGGTTGAACGGCTTGGTGACATAATCGTCGGCGCCGATCTCCAGCCCGACGATGCGGTCGATGTCGTCGCTCTTCGCCGTGAGCATGATGATCCCCGCCTCGCCCGACGCGCGGATTTCGCGGGCAAGCGTCAGCCCGTCGTCGCCCGGCATGTTGATGTCGAGCACGGCAAGATCGATCGGCCGCTGACCCATGATCTCGCGCAAGGCGGTTCCGCCGTCCGCTTCGCTGACGGCAAGGCCGTTGCGGCGCAGATATTCGGCCACGGTGGAGCGCACATCCTCATCGTCGTCCACCACCACGACATGGGCGCTTGCGTCGTTCATGCGCCCACCAACGCGGAAACGAGGCAGCGCACGCCGGCGCGGGTGAACGGCTTTTCAAGCACCGGCCGTCCGCTTTCTTTCAGGAAATTGTCCATGGAAGCCCCCAAAGTATCCCCGGTTACAAAGGCGATTCGCGACAAAAGCTGCGGCCGGATTTCCCGCACCCGCGCATACATTTCCGGCCCGCTGACCCCCGGCATCCGAAGGTCGGAGAGGACCACGTCGAAATCGTCGCGGTCGAGCGCCATCAGGGCCGCCGCCCCGTCCGAAGCCACCGTCACGTCGAAGCCTTCGCGCTCCAGCAGCTCACGGATCGTCGCGGCAATGTCCGGCTCGTCGTCCACTACCAAAGCCCGCCGCGCCTCGAGGTTCGCCGCCGCCGGCACCGGCACGTCCGCAGGCACCGCGACCAGATCGCCCGCCTCGGCCGCCGGAAGCTCGATCCGGAACGTCGCCCCGCGCTCGCTGGGCAGCAGATGCAGCCGCCCGCCATGCGCCTCCACGATGCCGTGGGAGAAGGAAAGCCCGACCCCCGTCCCCACGCCCTGCGGCTTGGTGGTGAAGAACGGCTCGAAAATACGCCCGGTAAGGTCCGGCGCAATCCCGGGCCCGTTGTCGCAAATATCGATCGCCACCCGGCCTTCGCCCAACACGGACGCACGGATCACGATCTTCCGGTCGTGCGTGTCGCTGGCTTCCAGCGCCTGCTGCGCGTTGATCAGCAGGTTCACCAGCACCTGGTGGAGCTGGTCGCGGTCGCCAAGGATCGCCGGCACCCGCGCGTCGCATTCGACACTTGCCGTGATGCCGGCCGTCCGAAGCTGATATTCGGCCAATTGCAGCGCGTCGCCGATCAGCACGTTGGGCTCCACCGGGCTCCTCTGCGGCTCCCGCCTCCGCGCCATGGCAAGGAACGTCTGCACGATCCGCGCGCAGCGGTCCGCCGCCGCGCTGATCTTCTTCGCCCGCGCTTCGAAGGGCGTGCCGCGGCTGTCTTCCTCCAGCATCTCCGCCTGCCCGACGATCGCCGCGAGCGGATTGTTGAGCTCGTGGCTCACCCCGGCGAGCAGCGACCCCAAAGCGGCAAGCTTCTCCGACTGGTGAAGCGCTTCGCGCGAGCGGCTGAGCTCCACTTCCGCTTTCTTGCGATCGGTAACGTCCAGGTGGATGCCGCTCAGCGTGTGCACCACCCCGTCCGGCCCGCGAATCGCTTTGCCCACCGATTGCACCCAGCGCACGTCGCCGTTCGGCCACACCACCCGGTGTTCCAGGTTGATCGCGTCGCCGGGAAAGCCCTTCAGAACCGGCTCCAGCACTTTCTCGCGGTCATCGGGGTGGATGTAGGTCCACATGCTCTCGCCGTCCAAGCGAAGCTCGTGGTCCACGCCCCAAAGGTCGCGCGACCGGTCCGAATACCAGGTGGTCCCGTCGCGCGGGTCCAGCGTCCAGATGCCGAGCCCCGCCCCGTCCACCGCAAGCTCCAGGTGGCGCCGCGTCTCCTCAAGCTCCTCCTCCGCCCGCTTGCGGTCGGTGATGTCGAGGTGGATGCCGTTCACCGACCGCGCCACCCCCGCTTCGTCGCGCACCAGGGCGCCCAGCGAGTAGATCCACCGCGTCTCCCCATTGGGGCACAATACGCGATACTCCACCTCCACCCGGTCCTGGGTGAAGCCGTTCAGATAGGGGTCCGCGACTTCCTGCCAATGGTCCGGGTGAACCGCTGCCTTGATGACCTCGGTCGTCATGATCGTGTCGCGGCGAAGGCCGTACATTTCCTTCGACCGGTCGGAATACCAGGTGCTCCGGCTCTCCATGTCGAAGGTCCAGGTGCCGAGCTTGGCCGCATCGACGGCCAGCTCCAGCCGCTTCAGCTCTTCCTGCAATTCCTCGTCATGCTTCTGCTCGGGCGTGAGGTCGCGCAACGAACAGATGAAGCGCTTCTGCCCCTCGATCTGAAGTCCGGTGATCGTCGCCTCGAGCGGCAGCACGTCGCCTCCCGCCGTGATCCCGTCGACCATGACCCGCATCGCGCCCGGTGCGTCGCCGCTCTCCTTGATGAAGCGCAGCAGCTTTTCCTCTTCCGCCTGCCGCGACGCGTTGGGCGCAATGAAGGTCTTGATCGGCTGCCCGATCATCGAGCTGCGGGGATAGCCGAACGCTTTCTCGGCCGCCGGGTTATACTCCCGGATCAAGCCTTCTTCGTCGATCATCACGATCGCGCTTAACGACGATTCGAGCACCGTTGCGAGCACGCACGGTATTTCGGGCCCGTTCTCCACCCCAAAACCCCTAAAACCCTACCCGCTTTTCGCCATAACATAAGGGGGGCGGGGCGGCACCCTTCAACTGAAACAACTGAAACAAAAAAGCTCGGTTCGCGGCATCGCGGCGCAACAGCCGGCGGCCAGAAGGGCGAGGCAGCCAGCGAGGCTGCTTACGCAACCTACGGAGTTTTCGATCCATGTTCGTTCAGCAGGAAAAGGGGAAGCTTCAGCTCCTCCTAGTCGCCGCCGCCGCCCTCGGCTGCAGCGCCAGCGTATTGAGCGGTGCTCTCCAGGCGCTCAGCGCCGGCACCCTTCTCGCCTGACGCGCACGGACCGGTCCCCCGAGGCGCCGGTCCGGCGCTTCGGACACCCCACCAACCAACCACAACAAAAAATACCGCCGGCCGAGGCGCCGCCGGTTCACCAACAGGGAGTTTATAATGAAGAAGGTTCTCATCGCTCTGGCCGCAACCACCGCTGCTTTCGCAGTCGCTACCCCAGCCTGCGCCGAAGGTTTCCGCGCCGAAATCCACACCGGCCTCGACGTCCTCGACGCGGACGACGATAGCGAAACCGGCATCCTGTACGGCGTCGGCATCGGCTACGACATCGCCGTTTCGAAGAAGCTCGAACTCGGCATCGACTTGAGCGCCGACCTCTCCTCGGCCGGCGGCTGCGAAAACAGCGTGATCGTCGCCAACGACAAGGCCTGCTTCGACGCCAAGCGCGATCTCGCCGCTGCGATCCGCCTGGGCTACAAGGTGTCGGACAAGGGCACGATCTACGCCCTCGCCGGCTACACCAACGCCCGCTTCGGCGCCTCCTACACCACGCCCGCCAACGTCAAGACGAGCGAAAGCGCCAACCTCGACGGCTTCCGCCTGGGCGCCGGCTACCAGCACATGTTCGGCGAAAAGGTCTACGGCAAGGTCGAGTACCGTTATTCGAACTATGAAGGCGACATCACCCGCCACCAGGGCCTGGTCGGCGTCGGCATCAAGTTCTGATCCCGAACAGTCTCCCTCCCCGCCCCCATTGGGAGACTGGGGCTCCGGCGGATCTCATCCCCCCGCCGGAGCCCTTTTTCGTGGGTAGGAGAGCTCAAGGCGGCAGCGCCCCAGTGCCTCCCCAACGCCAGATGGGGAGGGGGACCATCCGAAGGATGGTGGAGGGGTAGCTGCCTTAGAGTCAGCGGGTCCACGCGAGAACCACGAACCCCAGAGCCTGGCCTCTCATCAGCCGCAGCGGTCCGCTTGCCTCCCCATCGCCCAGATGGGGAGGGGGACCACCCAAAGGGTGGTGGAGGGGTAACTGCCGTAGAGCCAGCGGGTTCGCGTTCGGACCCTCGAAACCCGAGCCAGATCACCCCTCCACCACCTGACGCTGGTCCCCCTCCCCACGCGCTGCGCTCGCAGGGAGGCACTAGGGGCACCAGCCTCTCATCAGCCGCACCGGTCCGCTTGCCTCCCCATCGCCAGATGGGGAGGGGGACCACCCGTAGGGTGGTGGAGGGGTAGCTGCCGTAGAGTCAGCAGGTCCACGCGAGAACCACGAGCCTCACAGCCAAGTCACCCCTCCACCAGCTTCGCTGGCCCCCCTCCCCAGGAGCTTCGCTCGCAGGGAGGCAAGTCGGCTTAAACTCTCAGCCGTTCCCGCCGCTGCCCCGGCCGCCGCCTCCGCTGTTCTGGCCGCTCTCGTTCTCCTGCTTCTTGTTGCCGCCGACGTCGTCCTTGCCGTTTTTGTCGAAGTCGCCCTTTTTCTTATGGTCAGTCATCAACTGCTCTCCTGCTTGAGTGGGAGAACAACAAAGGGGCTGGCGCTTCGTTTCAATCGCCGGCGTCGCGGCCCGCTTGGTACCACAAGCGATGCGCGGAGGCGGGCGGGAAGGGCACCCGCACCATCTCCTCGAACCCGGCACGCGCGCCGCAGGTCACGAACCGGCCGAAGCCGTCGCGCTGCACCTTTTCCTCGGGATGCCCACCTTCGAAGACCTCCACCCGATCGCCCGAAAAGCGCAGCACCGGCACCGGCGCGGACGGCGGCGGGCTCGGCGGATCGAACGGCTCCGCCCAAGCCGAATACCATCCGTCTTCGCCCCGCAGCAGCCCCGTGGCACCGAGCCCGCACATGTGCCCGTTGCCGCCAAGCGCGCTCCCCGCCGCCTCCACACCGCCGTCGCGGTTCACCTTGACCCGCGCATAGGAGATGGCGCCTGCAACGATCGCCGGCATCAGCCGCCGGTAAAGCGCACTCTCCTGCGCAGCCGCATCGAAGCCGATCCGGGGCGCGACGAACAAGGCCTCCGCGCCCGGCCGCATCCACGCCGCACGCCGCTGGGGCTCCACCGGCAGCACCTCCTCGCGCGGGCCGATATGCGCCCGAAGCCAGCGATACTCAGCCGGGGACAGCGTCACCGTCGCTGGATCCTCGTACACCACCAGATTCCCCGCCACCCGGATCGCCCCGAGCTCCGGCAGCTGCGCCAGCCGCACCCGCGTGCCGGCAAACAGCGCGTCGCTCCAATCCGCCTCACCGAAGAAGCCGTCCACCTCCGCCTCCCGCAGGTCCGCGCCGCGAAAGCTGACCTTGCCCCACCGGCCGCAGCTTTCGCCGCCGATCGGCCGGCAGTTGAAGCCGAAGCCGCGCAGATTGGCACTGTCCAGCCGGAGCCCATCCCACCCGCCGAACTCGTTTCCCGAAACCGTCCCGCCGGAGAAGTCCGCTCCACGCGCGTCGGCCCCCTCGAGCTTGGGCGTACGGAAAACGATGCCGGGCATTTTCGCGCCGCCAAGATTGCTGCCGGAAAGATCGGACCAGAAGAAGCCGATGCTCGGTGCAAGCGCACCGCGCCAATCGCTGCCAACGAACGACGTGCCTACGAAGCAGATGTTGTGGAGCCTTGCCCCGCGCAGGTCGGCACGGTCGAAGCGCCCGCCGCGCAAGAAGATCAGCGCGTCGCCCCATTCGGAGCGAAGCTTGCGCAGCCCTTCGGCGCCCTCCACCAGTTCGCCGTTCACCTGGCCCGGGAGGTGGTGTTTGTCGAGGCCGCCCGCGCCGTCGGCGCAACTCCGCGCCGCCGGAAGAACAGGCGGCCGAACCGGCGAGCCGCCGGTGAAAACGGGCGGAGCCTCAAGCGGAAGCGCGATCTCCAGCCGCGCCGAGGGCGCTTCCACCCGGCTGTGGGCAAGCAGCAGGTAAGCGGCCGTGGCAAGCGCCACCGCCTTGGCGATCACGCGGCCTTGCCTTGCAGCGCCTTTTGGCGCCGGCGCTGGACGGAGGAGCCGAGGCCGATCGCTTCGCGATATTTGGCAACCGTGCGCCGGGCGATGTCGAAGCCCTTGGCGCGGAGCAGGTCCACAAGCTGGTCGTCCGACAGGATCGCGTCGGCGCTTTCCGCGGCGATCAGCGCCTTGATATGGCTCTTCACCGCTTCGGCCGATACCGCGTCGCCGCCGTCCGCCGACTGAATGCCGCTGGTGAAGAAATATTTGAGTTCGAACAGGCCCCGCTCGCACGACAGATATTTGTTGGACGTCACCCGGCTCACCGTCGACTCATGCATGCCGATCGCTTCCGCCACCTGGCGCAAAGTCAGCGGCCGCAGGTGGGCGACGCCGCGGCGGAAGAAGCCGTCCTGCTGCTTCACGATCTCGCTCGACACCTTGACGATGGTGTTGGCGCGCTGATCGAGCGCCTTGGTCAGCCAGTTGGCGCTTGCCAGGCATTCGGTCAGCCACGCCTTCGACTTCTTGTCCTGCGCGCCGCCTGAAAGCTCGGCGTAATAGCTGCGGTTGACCAGCACGCGCGGCAAGGTGGCGCTGTTCAGTTCGATCGCCCAGCCGCCGCCGCGCCGGGCAACGAACACGTCCGGCACCACGCCTTGCACCCGGTCGCTGTCGGCGAAGCGGCAGCCGGGCTTGGGATCGTAAGCGCGAAGCTCGCGGATCATGTCGGCCAGATCCTCGTCGTCGACGCCGCAGATCCGGCGCAGCGCGCTTAAGTTGCCCTTGGCCAGGTAATCGAGATTGTCGATCAGCCGCGCCATCGCCGGATCGTAGCGGTCGGCTTCCTTGGCCTGCAGCTTCAAACATTCGGACAAGGAGCGCGCCGCGACGCCAGACGGATCGAAGGTCTGCACTACCGCCAGCACCCGCTCCACCTCGCGCAGCGGCGCCCCGAGCTTGTGGGCGATGTCGAGTAGGGACGCGGTGAAATAGCCGGTTTCTTCGACCTGCTCGATCAGAGCCTGGGCGATCATCAGGTCGGCCCCGGAAAGCCGCTCGCCTGCCTGCGCGATCAGATGCTCGTGCAGCGACAGGCCCTCGCCGGCGAAGCTGTCGAAGTCGGTCGCCTCGCCCCCCTCCGCGCCGCCGCCGCCGAGGCCGGACATGCCCAGCCCGCCGTCGAGCCCCCGGTCGCTTGCGCTATCCTGGTGAAGGTTTTCGTTGTTGAGGTCGATGTCGAGCGCCGCTTCGCCGGAGCCGGCGAGCTGGTCGGCGCCGGTAAACTCGTCGGCGGTGTCCCCGGTGGCTTCGGCGGCAGGCGCCGCGCCATCATCCGGAGCGCCGCCCGTGTCGAGCAGCGGGTTCTTCTCCAGCTCCTCGGCGATGAAGCTTTCGACCTCCAGATTGGACAGCGCCAGCAGGCGGATCGCCTGCTGCAGCTGCGGGGTCATCACCAGCGACTGGCTTTGCCTAAGATCGAGGCGCGGCCCGATGTTCATGCTCTAGAGCTCGAAACTCTCGCCGAGGTAGAGCCGCCGCACGTTGGGGTCGGCGACCAAAGCCTCAGGGCTGCCCGCGAACAGCACCTGGCCGTCATAGATGATGCAGGCGCGGTCGACGATTTCCAGCGTTTCGCGGACATTGTGATCGGTGATCAGAACGCCGATTTCGCGGTTCTTCAGCTCCTTCACCAGGTCGCGAATGTCGGAAATGGAGATGGGATCGATGCCGGCGAACGGCTCGTCCAGAAGCATGATCGACGGGCTCGCCGCCAGCGCCCGCGCAATCTCGCACCGCCGCCGCTCGCCGCCCGACAGCGCCATGGCCGGCGCGTCGCGCAGGTGGCCGATGTGGAATTCGCCGAGCAACTGCTCCAGCCGCTCGCGCCGCTCCGCCTTGTTCTTCACGGCCACTTCCAGAACGGCCATGATGTTCTGCGCCACCGTCAGCCCGCGGAAAATCGACGTTTCCTGCGGCAGGTAGCCGAGCCCGAGCACTGCCCGGCGGTACATCGGCAGGCCGGTGATATCCTCGCCGTCCAGCAGGATGCGGCCGCTGTCCGGACGCACCAGGCCCATGATGGAGTAGAAACAGGTCGTCTTGCCCGCGCCGTTCGGCCCCAACAGCCCGACCACTTCGCCGCGATTGATCGCCAGCGAAACGTCCTTCAGCACCACCTTCTTGTCATAGGACTTGGCAATCGACACCACGGCAAGCCCGCGCGAGCCGTCGGCGGCGGCCGCTTCGGCTTCCTCACGAGTGATCACGCTTGCGTCGTTCATTGCCCGCCCTTCTTCCTGCCGCTTAGCCTAAGCCAAGCGGCCGCAAGCCTCAACTGGCAAGCTTCGTGCATGGATCGGCGGAGCGCGCTTTTGCGCCGCCTTGTGGCTTAGTCGGCGCGTTGCGGCACGGTGAAGGTGCCGGTCACCCGCCCGCCGGTGCCGTTGACGCCCGCCGGGCCGCCGCCTTCCATCACCGCCCGGCCGGACGTGAGGTCGATCACCAGCCGCCCGCCGCTGACCCGCGATTCGCCGCGCGTCAGCGTCACTCCGCCGACCAGGGTGATCAGCCGGCTGTCGAGGTCGTAGATGGCGAACTCGCCGCGCGCCGTTTCCGAAGGGCTCTTCACCACCACGCCGCCGCTTGCGTCGATCCGCTCGATCTCGATCCCGCCGGCATTGGAATAAGCGACGGTGAGCCGCGGCGCGTTCAGCGTGAGGTCGGACTGGCGCACCACCACATCGCCCGAGAAGATCGCCCGGTCGGCGCGGTCCTGCACTTCGATCCGGTCGGCGGCGACGTCCACCGGCGCGTTGCTGTTATGCCCCTTGAGCGCCGAGGTCTGGGCAAGCGCCGGCGCCAGCGCCAAAGCGGCCCCGGCAACCGCGCCCCCACCGATCAGGAATTTCTTCATGCCCGTCATTTGAGCGCCCCCTGGACGATATGCAAGCGCGCCCGCCCGGTCAGCACCACCTTGCGCGACGGCAGATCCACTTCCATTTTCCCGGCGGTGAAGCGGCCGAGCGGCATCTTGCCTTCCACCCCTTCGCCGCTTTCCAGCCTGTTCTTGTTCAAATCCACCGCCACGTCCCGCGTCTCCAGCCGGTAGCCGTCCGCGGCCGTGAACAGGATCGGGCCGAGCACGTCCACCGTCTGCTTATCCATGTCGTAGCGGCCGTTCTTCGCCGCCAGGCTTGCAGGCCCGTCGTCCAGCTGGATTTTCGCCGCCATGCCTTCGATCTGCACCACCGGATCGGACGAGCTCGGCTGCAGCGCCCGGTCGGCATCGATGGTGAAGGCGCGGCCCTTATTGTCCTGCCCGCGATATTGCGCCTGCTGCACCTTGAGCCGCTCCTGCGCGACGTCCACCTTGTTCTTGTCGAGCAGGAAGCTGATCTCGCGGTTCTTGCTGAGCGGCGACAGCAGCAGATAGGCGAGCAGCACGCCCACCCCCGCCGGCAACAGCACTTTCAGCGCTTTCACGAGATAATCGTGCACGCCGCCGGGCCGCGCCCAGCCGCCGCCTCTGCGCTTGTACGGCGCGGGCGCTGGGGCGCGGGGTTCAGACATGGGCGAAGATGTCGACCTCCGGCCAACCGGCGAGGTCCAGCCGGGCGCGGTGCGGCAGGAAATCGAAGCACGCCTGGGCAAGCCCCATCCGCCCTTCGCGCACCAGCCGCTCGTCCAGCTTCTCCTTGATCTGGTGCAGGAAGCGCACGTCCGACGCCGCATAATCCTTTTGCGCGTCCGACAGTTCAGGGGCGCCCCAATCGGACGATTGCTGCTGCTTGGAAATGTCCGTCTGGAGCAGTTCCTTGATCAGCTCCTTCAGGCCGTGCCGGTCCGTGTACGTCCGCACCAGCCGCGACGCCGTCTTTGTGCAATAAACCGGCTCGGCCATCACCTTCAGATAGGCTTCCATCAGCGCCAGATCGAACCGTGCGAAATGGTAGAGCTTGAGCCGGTTCGGATCGCCGAGCACCGCCTTCAGATTGGGCGCCGAATAGTCGCTCTCCGGACCGAAGCGGACGAGATGCTCGTCCCCCCGCCCGTCCGAAATCTGCACCAGGCAGAGCCGGTCGCGGTGGGGGTGGAGGCCCATGGCTTCGGTATCGACGGCCACGGGGCCGTCGGCGAGTGCGCCTTCAGGCAGATCTTCTTCATGGAAAATTACGCTCATGAACGGGCACATAGGGTAAACCCCCGCCCTTCTCAACGCACTGGCTGACGGGCCAAGAAGAACCCCCTGCGACCGGCAAAAGCTGCGGCACTTCAGTTCCTCCCCGCGGAGCGGCAGCTCCGTGGGGAGGGGAACCAGCGAAGCTGGTGGAGGGGTGACCTGGCGCTGGCCTCGCCGGTTCATTCGTGAGCCCGGTGACTCTACGGCAGCTACCCCTCCACCACCCTGCGGGTGGTCCCCCTCCCCATCTCGCGATGGGGAGGCACGGAGGGCGGCGCCTGCTCTTGTGAGCCGAAGCCCCGGCCCAAAGCAGCGGTTGATCCACACGCGGGTCGGCGGCACAGGAGGCTACCTGCCACGTAGCGAAAGAACCCGCCTTATGCCGTCCGGTCTTGCCGCCTTGTTCGACGACATCGCCGTTATCGCCAAGCTCGCCGCCGCGTCCGTCGACGATGTCGGCGCCGCCGCCGGCCGCGCGGGCATGAAGGCTGCCGGGGTTGTGATCGACGACACGGCGGTCACCCCGCGCTACGTCACCGGCTTCACGCCCGATCGCGAACTGCCGATCATTTTCCGGATCGCCAAGGGATCGCTGAAGAACAAGCTCCTCATCCTTCTCCCCGCCGCGCTTGCCTTGAGCGCGCTTCTCCCCTGGGCCGTCACCCCGCTGCTCATGCTCGGCGCCGCCTACCTGTGCTTCGAAGGCGCCGAAAAGGTCTGGGAAGCGGTCGCCGGCGACAAGCACAGCCTCGCCGAAGACGCGGCAATCCTCGACAGCGCCGAGCATGAAAAGCAGATGGTGTCGGGTGCCGTGCGCACCGATTTCATCCTGTCCGCCGAAATCATGGCCATCGCCTTGGCCGAAGTCTCGGACGAACCCTTCGCCACCCGCGCCCTGATCCTGGCGGTGGTCGCGGTCGCGATCACCGTCGGCGTCTACGGCCTCGTCGCGCTTATCGTGAAAATGGACGACATCGGCCTTCACCTCGCGAATCGGCGGAATGGCGGCGCCCGCGCGCTGGGCCGCGGGCTGGTCAAGGCGATGCCCAAATTGCTCGCCTTCCTGTCGCTGATCGGGATCGCCGCGATGATCTGGGTCGGCGGCGGGATCATCGTCCACGGCCTGGAAGAGTTCGGCCTCGCCGGCCCCGCCCACCTCCTCCACGATTGGGGCGAAGCCGCCGCCCACGCCGCGCCGGCGCTTGGCGGCCTCCTCGAATGGACGGTGGGCGCGCTCGGCTCGGGCGTCGTCGGGCTGGTTTTGGGCGGCCTGATCGTTGCCGTTCACCACGCCGTCGCCCGCAAGCATTAGCGCCTCCGCGCCCCTTCCGCCGAATCCCCTCGCCGCCCTTCACTTTTTTCGTTATAGGATTCGGCTGTGCGCCTCATCTGGGTGCCGAATCCGGAGCGCGAACAGCCCAGCGCGCCGGTTTCGTTGACGGCAGTTGGGCGCTGGAAAGTAATAGACGGCATGGGTTTTGATAGAGGGCGGCGCGGCGAGCGCGGCGGACGCGGCAGAGACAAGCGCGACGGTTTCGGCGGCGACGATTTCGGTGGCGGCGGCGGCTTCGGCGGCGGCGGCTTTGACGATCGTGGCGGCGGCGGCGGCGGGTATCGCGGCGGCGGCGGCGGCTACAATAGCGGCCCGGGCTATGGCGATCGCGGCGGCTTCGGCGGCGGCGGTGGCGGCTTCGGCGATCGCGGCGGCGGCGGCGGCGGTGGTTACCGCGGCGGCGGCGGTGGTGGCGGCTTCGGCGGCGGTGGCGGCGGCGGCTTCGGCGGCCCGCGCGGCGGCGGAATGCCCCCCCAGGTCGTCGGCGAAGGCAAGGGCGTTGTTAAGTTCTTCAACGGCCAAAAGGGCTTCGGCTTCATTGTCCGCGACGATGGCGGCGAAGACGTGTTCGTCCACATCTCGGCGGTGGAACAGGCCGGCCTCACCGGTCTGGCCGACGGCCAGCCGCTTGAGTTCACGCTCGTCGACCGCGGCGGCCGCATCTCGGCAACCGATCTCAAGATCGACGGCGAACCGATGCCGGTCACCGATCGTGCGCCTCCCCGCGAACCGCGCGAAGGCGGCTTCGGCGGCGCGCCGGGCGGCGACCGCGGCGGCCCGCAGCGTCAGCTGACCGGCGAAAAGGCACAAGGCACCGTGAAGTTCTTCAACGCCATGAAGGGCTTCGGCTTCATCAGCCGCGACGACGGTCAGCCGGACGCATTCGTGCACATCTCGGCCGTTGAACGCGCCGGCCTGTCGAGCCTCAACGAGGGCGACCGGGTCGAGTTCGAACTGGAAGTGGACCGCCGCGGCAAGACCGCCGCGGTGAACCTGCAGAGCCTCGGCTAAACCTTTTCGCTTCGGCGAACGAATCGGCCCGGCCGCTCTCCCGAGCGCGCCGGGCTTTTTCGTGGGCGGAAGAAAAGGCGTAAGCCGGTTGCGGCCATGCCGGCTCCCCCCCGCGAATGCCCACACCGCATCGCTCCAGAGAAGGCTGGGGCCATAGAGCCTCCCCACCCGCACTGAGCCGCGCAAAGGCGGCATGGATGCCAGCCTGCGCTGGCATGACGGAGTGGCTAGCGGTCAGTCGCCCCACTAGCTTCCAAGGAATACGGCCTTCCTACCCCGCTGCGTCGCCCCAGCGAAGGCTGAGGCCCATAGAGCCTCCCCACCCGCACTGAGCCGCGCAAAGGCGGCATGGATGCCAGCCTGCGCTGGCATGACGGAGTGGCTAGCGGTCAGTCGCCCCACTAGCTTCCAAGGTGTACGGCCTTCCTACCCCGCTGCGTCGCCCCAGCGAAGGCTGGGGCCATAGAGCCTCCCCACCCGCACTGAGCCGCGCAAAGGCGGCATGGATGCCAGCCTGCGCTCGCATGACGGAGTGGCTAGCGGTCAGTCGCCCCACTAGCTTCCAAGGGGTGCGGCCTTCCTACCCCGCTGCGTCGCCCCAGCGAAGGCTGGGGCCCATAGAGCCTTTGCACCCGCGCAGAGCCGCCAAAGCAGCCCAAGTGCCACCCCCCGCTCGCCTGACGCCGCAGCCGCCGCGTCAGCTGACCGGCGACAAGCCGCAACGCCAACACGGGCCCCGCTACCGCTTCGCCGCCCCTGCCGCCCCTGCCGACCGTAGCGCCAGCAGCTTCGGCACCACGATTTCCCGCGCAACGAGCCGCGCGCCGGGCGGAGTCAGGTGGCCGTAATCGGAATGGATCGGTGCCCTGCCCCGCCCCGCCGGCACGGCCGCGCGGCAGCCCGCCGGGGTGCAAAGATCCTCGATCAGCGAGATGTACGGCGTCCGCATGCTGCCGGCGCGCGCGCGCAAAGCCCGGTCGGTCGCCAGCGGGCCCTGATCGACGCGGGCAGTGATGTAGTTCGGCGGGTTCGGCCAGAAGCGCACCGCAAGCAGGCCCGGCAGTGACTCTTCCCATTGCGGCACCGGCCCGATCACCACCACCCCCTTCGCGCCTGCCGCCTCGATCCGGGCGGCAATCGCATCCCAGTCGCGAACCTCGTGGCGCGCCCGCTGGACCAAAAGAACCAGGTCGGGGCGGGTGCGGCGCACCAGGTCCAGCCCGTAGCGGCTGGTGGCGCTGCACAAAGGCGTGTCGTCGCCCAGCGGAGCACAAGCGGGCCCGGTCAGCACCGTCAGCTCCACGCCGGCGGGGCGCGCTTCGCGCAGACCGATCCAAAGTGCGCCGGCGTGCGAATCGCCCCACACCATCCAGGTCCCGCGCTCGCCTTTTCCGATACAAGACGCCGGCATTTCCGGACGGTCGACCTTTCGCCGGCCGAGACTGCAGTTCAGCCCCCACTGGTTCGGCTGGGACGCGAAGTGGCGGTAATGGGCGATGAACGCGCGGCGCTCCTCGATGGCCGGCCGAAGCGCGTTCGGCGCCTGCAGCCACAATGCCGCCGCCCCGGCAAGCAAGGCAGCGCCGCCGATCAGCAGCGCAACCGTCTTGGCGCCGCCGCGCCGCGCCGGCTGCTCAACGAACCGGTAGGTCAGCCACGCCGCCGGGAAGCTCAACGCCACCGCGCCGAAGCGCCACGTCCAAGGCGATTGATCGAGGTTCAGCAGGGAGGAAAGCGCAATCAACGGCCAGTGCCACAGGTAAAGCGGGTAGCTGATCAGGCCGATCGCGACCGCCGGGCGCAGCGACAGGGCGAAGCGGTTCACCCACGCAGCCGGTCCCGCGGCGATGAGCAGGGCGGCGCCGGCGACGGGCGCCACCGCAGTCCAGCCGGGATAGCCTTCAACCGGCGCAAGCCGGAAGAAGGTCAAGGTCAGGAGAAGCATTCCGACAAGCGACAGCGCATGCGCCGCCGCCTGCCGCCCGCCGGTGCCGGTAAAGGTGCCTGGCGGCAGGAACACCAAAGCCGCGCCGCACGCGAGCTGCCAGGCGCGCGACAGCGGCGAATAGAAGTTTGCCTCGTCCGCATGGCTCGCGATCCACAAATTCCACGCGAATGACGCCAGCAGAACGGCGGCCACTGTCAGCGCGGGTCGCTTCCAGCGCAGGCCGATCGCGATGATCGCCGGCCACACCAGATAGAATTGCTCTTCGACCCCCAGCGACCAGAGGTGGAGTAGGGGCCGGGACCAGGCGAGGTCGAAATAGCCGACCTCCGCCATCAGAACCAGATTGGGCACAAAGGCGCAGGCTGCGATGAGGTGCCGGAGATAAAGTTCGAAATCGGGCCCGGCGACGATTGCCGCGGCGAGCACCGTCGTCACCGCAAGAACAACAAGCAGTGCCGGGAAGATCCGCCGAATGCGGCGGGCATAGAAGCCGAGCAGCCAGCCGGGACGTCCGGCGGAGTCGAGCAGGATGCGCGTGATCAGGAAGCCGGAGATGACGAAGAACACGTCCACGCCGGCAAAGCCGCCCGGAAGCAAAGCCGGGGCGGCGTGGAACACGACCACGGCGAGCACCGCCACCGCACGCAGCCCGTCAATGTCCGCCCGATACGCCCCGCCGGCCGGCGCGCCTGGAGGGTGCGCTGCCGGCGCCGTCACCTCCTGCGCCGGGCCATGCGGGCGCGGCGCGAAGGCTCCACGAGAAGGTCTGCCTCCAACGCCGTGCGTCAGTCCCTGAGCCGCGCGCCGGCCTTCGCCGCGGCGGCGACGATCCGGTCCGAAATGCCTTTCAGCTCTTCCTCGGTGAAGCTCTTCTCGCCCGGCTGCAGCGTCACTTCCAGCGCAAGCGACTTCATCCCCTCGGGCACGCCCCCGCCGGTGAACACGTCGAACAACGATAGGCCGGTGATCGCCTGCTTGTCGGCACCGCGCACGGCGCGCAGCAGCGCATCGGCGGCCGTGTCGGCCGGCACCAGGAAGGCGAAGTCGCGGCTGACCGCCTGAAGCGCCGGCGGCCGATAGGCCTCGCGCATATGCCCGCCGCCGCCGCCCCGCTTCTGCGGCACCGCATCGAGAAAGATTTCCGCCGCCGCCAACGGCCCGTCCAGGTCGAACGCCTTGCACGTCGACGGGTGGAGCTCGCCGAATTCGGCCAGCGCGTTCTTGGGGCCAAGGCTCAGCCGCGCCGAACGGCCCGGATGGTAGACCTGCCCTGCCGGGGCAAGCGCCTGGAGGTTGTCCACCGGCGCGCCGGCCGCTGCCAGAATAGCAAGCGCTTCGGCCTTGGCATCATAAGCGTCGAAGCCGCCCGATTTGCCGCTGCGCCAATGCCGCGCGTTGCGGTCGCCGGCGAGAACGACCGCCAGTGTCGGCCGCTCGCCGCCTTCCAGGTAGCGCCGCCCGACTTCGAACAGACGCACGCTGGTCGCCCCGCGCGCGATGTTGCGCCGCGCCGCTGCGAGGAGCCCGGGCAGAAGCGACGGCCGCATCGCCTTCATGTCTTCGCTGATCGGGTTCTGAAGCACCCAGGCCGAGCCGCCGAACGGCGCCGCTTCGGCTTGGGAGATGAAGCTCCACGTGACCGCTTCATTGAGCCCGCGCGCCGCGGCGGTGCGGCGCACCTTGCGCTCGAGCAGCTGCTCGGCCGTCGCCGTCGGCCGCGCCACCCCCGGCACACGCGGCAGCGGCACCGCTTCCACTTGGTCGATGCCGTGGATGCGCACGATTTCCTCGACAATGTCCGCCGCCCCGTCGACATCGCGCCGCCAGCTCGGCACCGCAATCCACCAGGTCTCGCCGGTCTCCACCGTGAAGCCGAGGCGTTGAAGAATGTCCTGTTGCTCCGCCTCCGGCACGTCCACGCCGCCAAGCGCAAGCGTGTGCGCCGGGCGGTATTCTACCGTCCGTTCCAGCTTCGGCGGCTGGCCCACGCGCACGATCTCCGACGCCTCGCCGCCCCCCAGCTCCAGCGCCATCTCCGTGGCAAGCGCTAGGCCGGCGTCCAGAAACTCCGGATCGACCCCCCGCTCGAACCGAGTCCGCGCGTCGGACGTGAGCCCCAGTTTCTGCCCCGTCCGCGCGATCGCTTCGGGGGTGAAGTAAGCGCATTCGATCAGGATGTCGGTCGTCTCTTCGGTGACGCCGCTATGCTCGCCGCCCATGATCCCGCCGATGTCGTGGACGCCCGCTTCGTCCGCGATCACCGTCATGCCCTCGGCCAGCCGGTAGCTTTTGCCGTTCAGCGCAAGCACCTCTTCCCCGTCCCGCGCCCGCCGCGCGGTGACGGCGCCTTGCAGCTTGGCAAGGTCGTAGACGTGCAACGGTCGGCCCCAGCCGATCATGATGTAGTTGGTGAGATCGACCAGCGCCGAAATCGGCCGCTGCCCCACCGCCTTCAGCCGCTGCTGAAGCCAGGCGGGCGACGCCCCGTTCTTCACGCCGCGGATCACCCGCCCGTAAAAAGCCGGGCAGCCGTGGGCGTCCTCGATGCGGATGTCGACGGGGCAGGGATAACTCTCCTCGACCGCGCGCGGCGCGACCGGCTTCAGCGTCCCGAGCCCCGCCGCCGCGAGGTCGCGCGCGATGCCGTAAACACCCATCGCATCCTGCCGGTTGGGCGTGATCGCGACGTCGATCACCGGATCGTTCAGCCCCGCATACGCCGCATAGCTCTCGCCGGTCGGCGCGTCGTCGGGAAGCGCGATGATGCCGTCATGCTCGTCGCCAAGCTCGAGCTCGCGTACCGAGCACATCATGCCCCGGCTCTCCACGCCCCGGATCGCCGCCACCTTCAAGGTGATGCCGCTGCCCGGCACGTAGGCGCCGGGCGGCCCGAATACGCCCTTCATCCCGGCCCGCGCATTGGGCGCGCCGCACACCACCTGCAACGTCTCGCCGGTGCCCGCGTCCACGTTAAGCACCTGCAACTTATCCGCCTGCGGATGCCGCTCCGCCGTCAGCACGTGCCCGACCACGAAGGGGCTAAGCTTCTCCGCCGGGTTCTCGACGCCTTCGACCTCCAGCCCGATCCGGGTCAGCGCCGTGAGGACGTCGTCCAGCGACGCCTCCGTCTCCAGATGCTCCTTGAGCCAGCTCAGCGTGAACTTCATGCCCCCACGCCCCCGCTGAGCGTCGGCACATCCAGCGCCGCGAACCCGTAATGTTTGAGCCAGCGCAAATCGCCGTCGAAGAAGGCCCGCAAATCGTCCATCCCGTATTTCAGCATCGCCAGCCGATCGATCCCGCAGCCGAACGCAAAGCCCTGATATTCCTCCGGATCGAGCCCGCACGCCGCGATCACCTTCGGGTGCACCATCCCGGACCCCAAGAGCTCCATCCACCCGTCGGAGCCACCCAGCACCCGCCGGCCGTTCACCAGCGTATACCCCACATCGACCTCCGCCGAAGGCTCGGTGAACGGGAAGTAGCTCGGCCGGAGCCTGAGCACGATGTCCTCCCGCTCGAAATAGGCCTTCAGGAACGTCTCAAGCGTCCACTTCAAATGCCCCAGGTGAATGCCCCGGTCGATCACCAGCCCCTCAATTTGGTGAAACATCGGCGTATGCGTCGCGTCCGAGTCCGACCGGTACGTCCGCCCCGGCGCAATGATTCGGATCGGCGGCTTCTGAGTCATCATGGTCCGGATCTGCACCGGCGAGGTATGCGTCCGAAGCAGCATCCGCCGCTCGTCCCCCTCGGCTTCCGGAAAATAGAACGTGTCGTGCATCGCCCGCGCCGGGTGGCTTTCCGGAATGTTGAGCGCGGTGAAATTGTGCCAATCGTCCTCGATCTCCGGCCCGGTCGCCACTGCAAACCCCAGGTCCGCGAAAATCTCGGCAAGCTCGTCCATCACCTGGCTGACCGGATGCACCGACCCACGTGGGCTCACTTCCGCCGGCAGCGTCATGTCCAGCGTCTCGGTCGCAAGCCGCCGCGCCAGCGCCTCCCCCTCCAGCGCCGCCTTGCGCTCGGCGATCGCCGCCGTCACCGCCTCGCGAAAGCCGTGGATCCGCGGCCCCGCCTCCGCCCGCTCCTCCGGGCTCATCTTGCCCAGCGACTTCAGAAGCTGCGTCACCGCCCCCTGCTTGCCAAGCGCCGCCACCCGCTCCGCCTCGAGCGCGCCCAGGTCCGCCGCGCCCTTGATCCGCGCGATCACATCGTCATCGATACCATTCATGGCGGCAGCCTCTAGCCCAGTCCGCGCTCCTGTTGAAGGCGTTCCCGTTCGGCCGTCCGCTGCATGAAGTCCGCCACTTCCTGTTCCAGCGTATAGCCGATCGGGTCTTCGATCATCGGCACCGCGTCCGGCGCGATCGGCCCATAGCCCTTGGGCACCAGGTCGCCCTCCACCGTCAGCCCGCAGCCTTCGCGGATCATCCGCTGGCGAAGCTTGCGCAGCTTGCGAAGCAACCGCTCCACCACCTCCATCCGCTCCGCCTCCGTCGGCTCGACATTCTGTTCCTCCAAAATCTGCTTGCGGATCGCCTCCACCTGCGCCGGAGACGCGCCGCCTACCCGTCCGTATTTCTCCGGGTCCGCCGCCTGCATCAGCGTCTTGAGCATCCCGTCCGAAGGCCTGACCCGCACTTCCACCACCTTGCCCTTGCGGATGATCTTGGTCTCCGCCCCTTCCACCGCCCGCAAATAGGCGATCGCTTCCAGCGGCCCGCGCGCCTTTGCCCGGGCAAGCTTGCACGCCGCCTCGAAGGCCGGCCGGTACCGCCGGTGCCGGCTGATCGTGGTCCGCGAAATCCCCACCGCCCGCGCCGCATCCGCCACCGCGCCGGACCGCTCCAGTTCGCTAAGAAACTCCACCTCCTTCTCCGGCGTAAACCCGTCGATCCGCTCCCGGACCCCCCGAGCCTCCACCGCATCCCGAGCCGCCCGCCCCTTCGCCCGCCCCCGCTGCACCGCCATGTTCGTGTCTCCTCCTTCCGCCGACTCGCACAGGCGCGAATCGCAACCGGACAGGATGAACCACAGCCGCCACCATGTAGGAAAGTTCTTTTTATGTTCTGCCGAAGCGCGGCTAGGTCGTGGGGGCGCGGACCGGGGCCGTCGAACCTGCCTGCACCACGCCCGGGCGCACGAGGCCAAGATCGGGGATGCGCAGAACTGTGCCGACGAAGATCTCGTCCGGATCGTCAATTAGATCCAGATTAGCTTTCACTATATCTACGTCGCGGTTGGCATCGCCATAGTACAGGCGCGCGAGCTTCCTGATCGATTCGCGGGGGCGGACTTCATGGTGAGCCAACACCGGCCCGTCATAAATCGCTTGGCCAACCATCGCGGAGCCGTCCAGAAGCTTGGTGATCCTGCGTAGGGCTGAAGGCCTATAAAGCTTCTTTTCAGGCAACTCGGTGGCTTTCATGCTCCACCGTCTCCGTGCGGACGCGCTCAACTCGTGGAGCTCAGTAGGGCCTTCGCGATCAGCCGTGAGGAGAACGCCTTTCAACCATCCCACCGGCCCACGGCCATGCCAAGGGTTCCACGCCGGGTCGTTGGACAGAGGCGCCTTAAAGTTCGGCCGTATCTCATAGATGCGCGAGGTGTGGTTCACATTCACCTGAAGGCCCATCTTCTTGGCACCCGCCATCACCCAAGCAAGTGCATCGTCAGAAAGCCCGCGCTCTGGGCCTCCCCCGCCGACCGATCCGTGAATACCAGGAAACCACTTCTGCTGGTACGGCGCCTTTGGGTCGGAATCGGAGAACCCCTTCGCCGCATTGAGCGCGGTGACGTTCGTCCAAAGCGTCGGCGCAAAGAGGATGCGCTTTTCGTCAATGGCCACTGCATGCCGCGCGGCTTCGACATTTTCGGAGAGGTTCGCGTTATGAAAATGATGCTCGCTGTTCAGGCGAGCGGAGCCGGGAATGACACGCGGCCAGCCAAGAGCTGCAACAGTGTCCCAGACGCCGACGTAACGGATATGCAACCGGTGTGCGGTGCCAACCGCATACTCGCGGTCAATGCTACACCGCCATGACTCCTCTTCCTCGTTGAGGCAGACGCGCCCGGCGAACCGCTGACGAAAACGGCGCGCCTCCTCGCTATGAGGGCCTTTCTCCGCGACAGAACGATATAGGCCAATGGCCTCATCGATCATTGCAGCGTCGTTGACATCGATAATGCCGGCGCTCTGGATGAAGCCCACGAAGGAGCGGGCCGTGAAAGCCCCACGGCTGAACCCGAAGGCGTAGATTTCGTCGCCCGGCTCGTAGTTGAAAACCAGGAAGCGATAAGCCTCCCGAACATTTGTCATCAGCCCCTGTCCGAACGCACCGCCGCGGAGCTTGTCGTCGCTGGCGGTTCCGACGCCCTCGTCATAATAGACGATCTGAGCAGTGCCATCGCTCGCTGTCGGCAGGATGCTCTCTGCAACCAAAACTACGTTGGTCGGATGCGCCGCGTTAAGCCGGTTCCAAGAGCCATCGAAACAGAAGGCAATTCGTTTCACGTATCCGCCCTTTCATCATAAAGAAGGGCGCCCGCCTTGCAGCGGACGCCCTTAGATCAGACTTCCTTGATTTTGGCGTTGCCGGAGCCCTGGACCAGGCTAATGCCGTGGAGGCAGTCGGACCGGTTCTCGTAGCCCTCACCGCTGTCAGCGATGATCTTGTCGTTGGAGTCGTGTTTCAGGCGCCAGCGCCAATCGTTGTCACGATCCTTGTATACTTCGAAGGTCATTGTAAATCTCCTATCGGGCACCGCGCCCTACTTGAACATGCTGCCGGCTCCGGCCCACACGGACATCGGCACCCGAGAAAAAATATTCGAAGCCTTTTGTCCGCAATGGATCAAACGCAGGGTATGCGGGCTAAAGGGGATGTTGTTCATGGCAACGGTGCGCACCTCACACTCCACGGTCGATTTCGCAGCTGCCGTCTCAGCGCTAACACGGGCTGAACAAGGGCGGTTGCGCCAAGCGGCTACCGCAATGGCATTCTGCTGCGGGATGGACGCTGACGACCTGCTGCACGAAGCGATGTACCGAACTTTGGCCGGCCGTCGGACATGGCCTACTGATGTAGCTCTGGTGCCCTTCCTGATCATGACCATGAAGAGCATCGCCAACGCCCTGCGGTTGAAGGACGCGCGGTTCGTCGAGCCCCGAGATGGCTCAGAAGACCCGGCAGAGGGTCTAGCCGATCCAAAAGCCTCAAGCCCGGAGGACGACGTCCTGCAGCGGGAACGCGAAGCCGAATTCTATGCTCTGTTCGCGGGTGATCTCGAGGCTGAGACAATCGCCGCCGGAATGGTCGAGGGCATGGAAGGCGAGGAACTCCGGAAACTGATCGGCTTGGATAAAACCGCCTACGACTCGAAACGCCGTAAGATCAGGCGAAAAATCAACAAGGCGTATCTGGTGGGGAATAACAATGACTAAGCGACAAAAGAAAGCGCCGATGCTGCCGTCCCTATTAATTGATGCAATCATTGACGACATCATATTGGCGACTGATGAGCAGATTTTAGAGGATGAAGACGCTATAGAGTCGATTGGCGGGCGCGCAGCAGAGGAGTTTGTCTCTCATGCCTTGAAGGCTGCCAACATCCGAATTGGCAAGGAGCGCTTCAAAGAAGCGGAGAAAGCGCTTCATCAGCATGCACTTTCTAAGCAGACCGATAGCGCAACTATATCGAGACTTAGAACGATGTATAACGATAACGAAGAGTCATTCAGCGGCTTAAAGTTATCTCTTGCAGCTAGAGGTAAACGTAAGAAGATGACGGCACGCGATCTAGATTCCGCACTTCAAGACCTTGCCGACTTGGGCGGGGTTGATGGCATTTTGAGGACAGACAAGTAGTGTATTCAAGGGCAGAAACCCTGCTTCTTGAGCTTGGTATCACTGAGCCTTCAGATATACGGCTGCCTGTTATCGCTCAGTACCTCGGTGCTCAGGTGCGCTACTCTGACCTTGAAAGCTGTGAAGCTCGCATCATCGGAGTTGAAGACAAAGCAATCATTCGAGTTTCCTCTCGGGCAAATCCGCGACGCCAGCGCTTCTCGATCGCCCATGAAATTGGACACTGGGTGTGCCACCGTGGGATGTCCCTGATGTGCGGCGACACGGATTTCCGCCCAGACCAGTCACCCCGTAGCTCCCGCGAAGCGACCGCGAACGCATTCGCTGGAAAGCTACTTCTTCCAGGCTATCTTCTTGATCCGATCGCGCGCCTACAGCCTATCACGAGTTTCGATCCAATCCGGAAGATCGCCGATGAGTTTAACGCGAGCTACACGTCTACGGCGCTTCGGCTCCTGGAGCGGCGTCACGCTCCGATGATATTGATATCCTATCATGCCACCGGCCGGCGTTGGTTCAAAAGGTCAATTGACGTCCCGGATGATCTTTACCCGCCACGTGAGCCACCTCCGCAAAGTCGCACGTTCCAAATCATCAATGGGCGGGCCAAATTTGGAGGCCGGCCCAGCAAAGGCGATGCTGCAGCTTGGTTTGAACTCTGGCGTGCGCAGGGTAGCGCCGTGTTGGAAGACTGCCTCTACCTCGGAGATCGTCAGGTCCTTACCCTCCTCACTTTTCCCGACCAGAAGTTGCTTGGCTAAGTCGTCGGCTACACCAGACGTTCTGCAGGCGATGGCCAAATTCTCTACGCGATCACCTCAGGCAGAAAAGCTATCCCGACGCGTCGGTGCGGGCAGGCAGCCCTTGGGATCGGTTATACTCAAGCTGCCTCTTTGGCTTCACACCCCTCGCACCCCTTGCTAGAGCGCCCGGCAACAGGTGGGTTTCACCTCTCCCGCTGACGCACCAACACCGGAAAGGCGCGCGATGACCTCGGTCGGCCATGATTCTTTGAACACCCGCAGCGAGCTCCAGGTGGGCTCCAAGACCTACGCTTATTACAGCCTCGCCAAGGCCGCCGAGGCGCTCGGACCGGTCAACAAGCTGCCTTTCTCCATGAAGGTGCTGCTCGAGAATCTGCTGCGCTTTGAGGACGGGGTCACCGTTTCGCGCGAGGACATTCAGGCGCTGGTGGATTGGGTGAAGAACCCGGCCGCCCCCGCCCGCGAGATCCAGTATCGCCCCGCCCGCGTGCTGATGCAGGATTTCACCGGCGTGCCGTGCGTGGTCGATCTTGCCGCGATGCGCGATGCGATCACCGCGCTTGGCGGGGACGCCAAGAAGATCAACCCGCAGGTCCCCGTCCACCTCGTCATCGACCATAGTGTCATGGTCGATGAATTCGGCACGCCCAAGGCGTTCGAGCAGAATGTGGAGCTCGAATATCGGCGCAACATGGAGCGCTACCAGTTCCTGAAATGGGGTAGCTCCGCCTTTAACAATTTCCAGGTGGTGCCGCCGGGCACCGGCATCTGCCACCAGGTGAACCTCGAATATATCGCGCGCTCCGTCTGGTCCTCGCCGGACGAGAGCGGTGCCGAAGTCGCTTATCCGGACACGCTTGTCGGCACCGACAGCCACACCACCATGGTCAACGGCCTGGGCGTGCTCGGCTGGGGCGTGGGCGGGATCGAGGCGGAGGCCGCGATGCTCGGCCAGCCCGTCTCGATGCTGATCCCCGAAGTGGTCGGTTTCCACCTCAGCGGTTCGCTCAAGGAAGGCATCACCGCGACCGACCTGGTGCTGACCGTCACCCAGATGCTCAGGAAGAAGGGCGTGGTCGGGCGCTTCGTCGAATTTTACGGGCCGGGCGTCTCGGCCTTGTCGCTCGCCGACCGGGCGACGATCGCCAACATGGCGCCCGAATATGGCGCGACCTGCGGCTTCTTCCCGGTCGATGGCAAGACGCTCGATTATTACCGGCTGACCGGCCGCTCGGAGGAGCAGATCGCTCTGGTCGAGGCTTACTCGAAGGCGCAGGGCCTGTGGCTCGACGCCGGCGCGCCCGATCCGATCTTCACCGATACGCTGGCGCTCGACATGTCCTCCGTGGAACCGTCGCTGGCGGGGCCGAAGCGGCCGCAGGACAAGGTCGCCTTGTCGATGGTCGACGAGGAGTTCGTCGCGAGCTTCGAGGCCGAGTACGGCCACGGCAAGAGGACGCTGAAGGAGCGCTTCCCGGTCGAGGCGGGAACGGCGGCGGAGGGCGGCGGGACGGAGACCGAGGCCTGCGACCTCGGCCATGGCGACGTCGTCATCGCCGCCATCACGTCGTGCACCAACACCTCCAACCCGTCGGTGCTGATCGCCGCCGGCCTCGTCGCCCGCAAGGCGCGGGAGAAGGGGCTGACGAGGAAGCCCTGGGTCAAGACCTCGCTGGCGCCGGGCTCGCAGGTCGTCACCGACTATCTCGACAAGGCCGGCCTCAGCGAGGATCTCAATGCGATAGGCTTCGAACTCGTCGGCTACGGGTGCACGACCTGCATCGGGAATTCGGGGCCACTGCCCGAGCCGATCTCGGCGGCGATCCACAAGAACGATCTCGTCGCGGCGTCGGTCCTCTCGGGCAACCGCAATTTCGAAGGCCGCGTGTCGCCGGACGTGCGCGCCAATTTCCTCGCCTCGCCGCCGCTCGTCGTCGCTTATGCGCTCAAGGGCACGGTGATCGAGGACATGGCCCGGAGCCCGATCGGCCAGGGGTCCGACGGTTCGGACGTCTATCTGCGCGATATCTGGCCTTCCAACGACGAAGTGCGCGCATTGATCGACTCTTCGGTAACATCGGGCATGTTCCGCGCGCGCTATGCCGACGTCTACAAAGGCGACGAGCGCTGGCGCGGAATCCCGCTGACGGGCGGCGCGACCTACGCCTGGGACGGCGCCTCGACCTACATCCAGAACCCGCCTTATTTCGAAGGCATGAGCATGACCGCGGCGGGGATCACCGACATCGTCGGGGCGCGGCCGCTGGCGATCTTCGCGGATTCGATCACCACCGACCACATCTCGCCGGCGGGAGCGATCAAGGCGGACAGCCCGGGCGGGCGGTATTTGAGCGAGCATCAGGTCAGCCGGGCGGACTTCAACAGCTACGGGGCGCGGCGCGGAAATCACGAGGTGATGATGCGCGGCACCTTCGCCAACATCCGCATCAGGAACCAGATGACGCCCGGGATCGAGGGCGGCGTGACGCGGCACGTCCCGAGCGGCGAGACGATGGCGATCTACGACGCGGCGATGCGCTACAAGACCGAAGGCACGCCGCTCGTCGTCATC
>DASWNT010000023.1:0-134068 GCA_036399095.1 Allosphingosinicella sp. | reverse complement strand
GGAATGAGGGCGCGAGGCAGGTGCCGGGTCCTGCGGTCGAACTCCTCGGCCAGGTCCCTGCGCCCCTGCAACCGGCCGCTCATGCTAGGCCCCAGCGCCGCCAGGGTCCGCTCGTCGAGCGAGAAGAGGCTGGAGAACAAGGCGCGGGCGGCGTCGCCGGCGAAGAAGCGGCCGGCTTCGGCCATCTGCGCGGGCGTCATGCTGCGGTCGAAATGCGCGCCCAGCACGCGGCTGATCCCGCTGCGCATCTCCTGAACCGCCGCGGGCGCTTCGCGGGCCGCGATCTCATCGGCGATGCGGCGGCATTCCGGGGTGGTGAGGTCGCAGGTGCCGCCCCTCCCGAAGTCCCGCAACTGGTTGAACACCATGCGGCGCGCTTCCCGCTCGAAGACCGGAATGCCTTCCAGCATCCTGAGCGCCAGCGCGCGCGCCGCGGCGCTGGGCTCCGGCAAAGGGGGCGGCGGTGGCGGAGGATTTGGCGAAGAGGGCTGAAGGACG
This sequence comes from Allosphingosinicella sp., assembly GCA_036399095.1. GTDB lineage: Bacteria > Pseudomonadota > Alphaproteobacteria > Sphingomonadales > Sphingomonadaceae > Allosphingosinicella. The sequence continues at coordinate 133,570 of DASWNT010000023.1, read as the reverse complement.
ACCCTGGGAGGTGGGGGCGGCGGCGGCGGCGCCGGCTGGTTCACCAGCGACGCTGCGATCGCCATGCTGCTCGCCAAGATCATCGATTTCGCTCCTGCCTGCGTTCCGACGAAAGCCTAGCAAGCGGCGACGGAAAAGCCAGCCCGGCTCAGCGCATCGCCAGCCAGGCCAAAGCCGCCGCGCCCGCCGCGATCCGGTACCATGCGAATGGCGCGAAGCCGTAGCGCGAGACGATGCCGACGAACCATTTGATGATCGCCATCGCCACCAAGAAGGAGGTGACGAAACCGACCGCGATCAGCCCCCAATCGACGCCCGCCGCCGCAATCTCTTCGTGGTGTTTGGCAATGGACAAAGTGGTGGCACCAACCATGGTCGGCACCGCCAGGAAGAAGGAGAATTCGGCTGCCGTCCGCCGCTCGATGCCGAGCGACAGGGCGCCCATGATTGTGGCGCCCGAGCGGCTGACGCCCGGGACCATCGACAGGCATTGAATGAAGCCGATGCCGAGCGCGCGCTTGATCGGGATTGCCGCAACCCCGGGCTCGATGGTGGCCGGCTTCACCGTCCGCTCGATTACCAAAATGGCGATGCCGCCGAGCACCAGCGCCACCGCGACAACGACCGCGTTGCCGAGCAACGCCTCGATATTGTCGATCAGGATCAGGCCGAGCACCGCCGAAGGAATGAAGGCGACCGCGACGTTGGAGGCGAAGCGCCAGGCGCCGGCTTCACGAGAGAAGAGCCCCGTGGCGACCGTCCAGAAGGTGCGCCAGTAGAGCACGATGACCGCCAGGATCGCGCCGAGCTGGATGATGACGTTGAAGGTCGACCATTGATCCGCGCGGTAGCCGAGCAGTTCGGCGGCAAGGATCAGGTGGCCGGTGGAGGACACCGGCAGGAATTCGGTCAGCCCCTCGACGATGCCGAGCAGGATCGCGATCAGAATAAGCGGCACGGGGCAGAAACCTTCAGTAAGGCGATTTGGCGGCGAAGCGGCCGTGGCGGCGATAGGAAGTCAACCAGCCTTCGGACACGGCCGACAGCGGCGTGCCCGGAACGCCGAACGCCTCCAGCCCGGGCAGATCGGGCGACGCGACATTGTCCTTTTGCAGCATCAGCCACTGATCGTGGGTGATCGGCGCCCCCGGCGCCCAGCCGATCGCCTTGGCAAGCAGCCCCGCCACCGCATCGGGCACGTCGATCAGCGCTCGGTTGTGGCCGGTGGTCTGCGAGATCCACTGCATCAGCTCACGCATGGTCAGCACCTGCGGGCCGCCAAGCTCGTACACCTTGCCGGCATGCGTATGCGGGTCGAGCGCGGAGGCGGTGACCGCGCGTGCGGCGTCGGCGGCATAGACCGGCTGGAACTTTGTACCGCCGCGAACCACCGGAAGCACCGGCGCAAGCCGCGCCATGCCGGCGAAGCGGTTCACGAAATTATCCTCGCGCCCGAACAATACGGAAGGCCGCAGTATCGTTGCGACGGGGAAAGCGGCGCGCACCGCGGCTTCGCCTTCGCCCTTCGAGCGGCCGTAGTTGGATTCGCTCTCCGGGTCTGCTCCGATCGCTGAAACGTGGACCAATGCTCCGGCGCCGGCCGCGGCGGCGGCTTCGGCGATGTTGCGCGCGCCCTCGACGTGGATCCCCTCGAAGTCGCCCTTAAGGATGCCGACCAGGTTCACTACCGCGTCGCTGCCCTGAACCACAGCGTGCACCCGTTCCCGGTCGCGGATATCGACGGATACGAATTGCGTCTGGCCGAGGCGGCTCAAAGGCTTCAGGAAATAAGCCCCTTTGGGATCACGCTGCGCGAGGCGTACCCGCGCGCCCGTCTTCAGCAGCGCTTGAGAGACATAGCGCCCTAAAAAGCCGCCGCCGCCGAACAATGTGACCAGCCGGTCCATCCCAAGTCCTTGCACAAAGTGAAGTGTTGAAGCGCGCTCCCATTGCCCGCTCGCCTGTCCGTTGACAAGCGGGCGCAGCCCCCCTAGTTCGCGCGGCCTACCCCGTGCCCAGATGGCGGAATTGGTAGACGCACCAGCTTCAGGTGCTGGCGCTCGCAAGGGCGTGGAGGTTCGAGTCCTCTTCTGGGCACCATTTCCCTTTCGGGGACGGAGAACGGCGGCAGCGCTCCCGTTTTCCCAGCCCGGCGACAAGCGCTAAATCGTTGAATTTGGTCCGGAGCCGAGGCGCTTCACGCGCGTTCTCCCGGTAACCTTCGCTGCCGGAGCCTGGCGTGGACAGATTGCTTGCGATTATCGCGTCCGCGCCGGCGATTTTGCTACTCGGATCGGCCGCTCCTCCGCCGGGCGCTCCGGCTGCACCCGCGCCCACCATTGCGGCCGAGATCGAGGCGTTCGCTGTCTCCTCCGCTTTCGATGCCCCGGAGCCGTGGCCGGAAGCCCCGCCGGAGCCGGTGTTCGTACCGCCGCCGCCTCCACCGCCTCCGCTCCCGCCGACACCCGAAGAAGCACGCAGCGACGGCGTGCTGATCGTCGTCAGCCTCGCCTCGCAGCGGATGTACGTGTTCCGCGACGGGGCGCTGTGGGATTCGTCGAAAGTGTCCACCGGCAAACGCGGCAGCGAAACGCCGGCCGGTACATTCCCCATCCTGCAGAAAAAGGTTCACCACCGCTCCAACCTCTACGACGACGCACCGATGCCCTACATGCAGCGGCTGACCTGGGGTGGCGTGGCGCTGCACGCCGGCACCGTGCCGGGCTACCCCGCCTCCCATGGCTGCATCCGCATGCCCAAGGCGTTCGCCAAGAAGCTTTACGGCATCACCGGCTTCTCGAGCACGGCGGTGGTCGTAACGGAGGAGCGCCTCGCATCGGCAGAGGATGCGCTGAACGTCGCCTAGCCGCGCAGGCGCAGCGCTACGGAACGCCTTCGGCCGGTCCGGAAGCCGACGCTTACGCGTCCCCGCCGTCCGCGTCCGTGGCTTCGTCGCCGCCCTCGGCCTCCTGCGCGTCGGTGAAATACGCTACCACCTCGCCCTGCAGCTTCACGGTCATCGGCTGGCCGAAGCGGTCCAGGCTCCGGCCGGCGGCAACGCGGATCCAGCCTTCGGACATCGAATATTCCTCCACGTCGGTGCGCTCCTTGCCCTTGAAGCGGATGCCCACCCCGCGGCGCAGCAAAGTTGCGTCGAAATGCGGGCTGCGCGGGTTCATGGAAAGGCGGTCGGGAGGCGTATCGGTCACGTCGGGCTATTCCTGTTCGTTATTCGTGTTCGTGCGCGCGCGATCAAGCGCTTAGCGCAGTTTGGCGATCTTCAATCCGTCCACCTTGGCCCGGTCCTGCACCGATTCCTCGGAGCGGGTCAGCGCCTTGGCGATGGCTTTCAGGCCCATGCCCTTCTTCGCGAGGGTGTGGAGCTTCGCCACTTCCTCGCTTTTCCACGGCTGGCGATGACGGACGAAGTTCTCCGCCATCAATCCTTGACCACCGTGCCCTTGGTGGACGGGTTGGCGGCGATGGTTTTCTTCACTTCCTTCTTGGGCTTGCGGGTTTCCTTGCCGCTGCGAACCTGTCCCTTGGCCATGTTACTTTCTCCTGTTCAGCGCTTGGACGCTATATAAGCCTCAACTTGGCTCTCCAACACGTCGAGCGGCAATGAGCCGTTCTCCAGCACCGCTGCGTGGAAGTCCCGAATGTCGAAACGGGTTCCAAGCGCGTCCTGCGCGCGCTTCCTCAGCTCGACGATCTTCAATTGTCCGATCTTGTAGCTCGTCGCCTGGCCGGGATTGTTGATGTAGCGCTCCACCTCCTTGACGATGTCGCGCTCGGACAGAAGCGAATTGTCCTGAAAATATTTGATCGCCTGTTCGCGAGTCCACCGCTTGGCGTGCATGCCGGTGTCGGTGACCAGGCGGACGGCGCGCCAGAGCTCGAGGGAAAGGTGGCCGAACTCCGAATAGGGATCCTGGTAGAAGCCCATCTCCCGGCCGAGGCGCTCGGCATAAAGGCCCCAGCCTTCGGCGTAGGCGCCGTAGCCGCCGAAGCGACGGAACATCGGAATGCCCTGCAATTCCTGCTGAAGCGCAATCTGGAAATGGTGACCCGGCGCGCCTTCATGGTAGCTGATGCCTTCGATCTGCGGCTTCAGCACCTGGTTCATGTCGGCCAGGTTGACGTAATAAATGCCCGGCCGGGACCCGTCGGGCGAGGGCGAGTTGTAGAACGCCACTGCGGCGGTTTCCTGCCGCCATTTCTCAACCGCGCGCACCTCCAGCGGCGCCTTGGGCAGCCGGCGGAAATAGTCCGGAGCCTTGGTCATAACCTGCGCGATGAAGACGTTGGCATCCTTCAGATACTGCTCGCGGCCCGCCTCCGTGTTCGGATATTTGAACTGCGAACCATTCTTGATGTGCGCGAAAAAGGCCTGAAGGCTGCCCTTGAAGCCGACTCGGGTCTTGATCGCCTCCATTTCGCCCTGGATGCGCGCCACTTCGGCAAGGCCGATCTTGTGGATTTCGTCCGCGGACAGGTTCGTGGTCGTCGAATTGCGCAGGCGCGAGGCGTAATAAGCATCGCCGTCCGGAAGGCTCCAGGCGCCGTTGTTGCCTTTCGCCTTTGGCTCGATCGCATCGAGCGTGGACAGCATGTTCTCGACGCCGCGGCGGAAACTGGTGGAAAGCGCCTCACGCGCTTCGCCGATTAGCCGGGCCTTTTCGGGCGCTGGGATGTCGAGCGCGTTCACCTTCTTGGTGAAATCCGCAAGCAGCGGCGAATCGGCCCCGGCACCGAAGGGGGTACCGCTGATCGCCTTTTTCGCATCGGCGCGGACCGGCGCGAAGTTGAGCTTGGGCGGAACGATGCCCCGCTCCGCCGACGCGCGGGCCCGAGCGGAAACTTCGCCGAACGCACGCTCCGTATCGCGAATGCGGGCGATATAGGCTTCGGCATCGGCCACGTTGGTGACGCGGTGCTGGTTGATCAGGAAAACCGGGAAATTGCCGGCCGGGCTGCCGTTGGTGGAGAAGGGGAAGCCGTAGCCGCGCCAGCGGGCGTTTTCGCGCGCCTGCGTCACTTCATGCTCGAACAATTGGTAGCTGAGGCGGCCGGCCGGGCTGAGCTTGGCCGGATCGAACTCGGCCTTCAGCCGCGCAAGCTGCGTCTCGGCGAGGGCGAGCTGCCGGTCGGACGCGGCATCGGTATAGTCGTTGAGGCGATCATATTGCTCCTTGCGGCCAAGCGCGGTCAGCGTCTGCGGGGAGGAAGCGATGCTTTCCTCAAAGGCGGCATCGAGGAAGGTGAGCAGCCGCGCATCCTCGGCCGCCGGGGTGGGCGCCGCTTCGACGATTTCGGGAAGGCCCGGCGTGATATTCTCAACCGGCTGCGAGGTGGTGGTCGAGCAGGCGGTGGCGAGGAGCAAAGCGGCGAGGGGGAGGGTACGGATCAAGGGGCGTTCCTCTCTGGAGAAGCTGCCTCGTCTTTAGCGCCTGCGTGGCTCGCGTCTAGCGGCGTCCCTCCGTCCAGCACGGGTCCCAGGCAGGCTCCGGCCCGAAGCGGCCGGCGAGGAAGTCGGAGAGGGCGCGCACCCGCGCCGTCACGGCGCGTCCGGGCGGCATCAGGATGTGGAGCGCGGAGTCGGGCATAGGGAAGTCGCGCAGCAACGGCTCCAGCGTGCCGCTCTGCAAAGCGGGCGAGGCGATAAATGTGGGGAGAACGCAGAGACCGAGCCCCGCTTCGGCGGCGGCGCGAAGCATTTCGCCATTGTCGGCCCGAAGGCGGGGCTTCAGCCGCACGCTTTCCCACCGGTTGACGACGCGGAACCGCCATTGCTCGTTGCCGTAGACGAGGTGTTCGTGGGCCTGGAGGTCGCGCGGGTGCTCGGGCCGGCCGCGGGTTTCGAGATAGGCCGGACTGCCGAGCAGCACTCGGCGCGACGGCGCGATTCGGCGGGCGATCAGCGCCGAGTCCTCAAGCGCTCCTAGGCGCACAGCAAGGTCGAAACCGCCGGCGACCAGGTCCACGGTCTTGTCCTCGAAGCTGATGTCGAGCTCTACGCGCGGATGCCCGGCCGCGAAATCGGCGAGGGCCGGGGCAAGGTGCTCGACCCCGAAGGAGAGGGGCGCGGTGAGGCGGATCGGCCCCGCCACCTGCGTTACCGCGCCCGCCACGACTTCGCGCGCCGCGTCGAGTTCGCACAAGATGTTCGACGCACGCTCGAAATAGGCCTGGCCGGCGTCGGTCGCCTGGGCGCCTGCGGCGCTTCGGGTGAGGAGGCGCGCGCCGAGCTGTTCCTCAAGCCGCGCAACGCGGCGCGAGACGATCGACTTGGATGTGCCGATCCGCTCGGCGGCGCGGGAGAAGGCGCCGGTTTCCACCACCCGCACGAATGCGAGGACGTCCAGCAGATCGACCGACGAGTGTTCCACTTTCCGCAACACCATGATGCGCCGCGAGCGGCTACCGACAACGCAGCTACGCCCCTACATCCCGTTCTGCAAGACAGGAGGGTTTCATGACCAAGGTACTCATCATCGACAGCGCCGCGACCGGCGAGCAGTCTGTGTCCAAGAAGCTCGTCGACGCTTTGGTTGCCGGCCTCAACGCCCGCCCCGATCAGGTGGAGGTCGTGCGCCGCGACATCGGCGCCGATCCGATCCCGCACCTCACCGCCGACACGGTGTTCGCGATCCGCAGCAACGAAGCGTCTACCGAAGCCGGCCAGGCCGCGCTTGATCTGTCGGACCGGCTGATCGAGGAACTGCGCGCAGCCGATCTCGTCGTGATCGGCGCGCCAATGTACAATTTCGGCATTCCTTCGACGCTCAAGGCCTGGTTCGACTATGTGCTGCGCGCCCGAGTGACCTTTCGCTACACCGAGAGCGGTCCGGAAGGCTTGCTCAAGGGCAAGAAGGCGATCGTGGTGGAAAGCCGCGCCGGCCTCTATAGCGAGGGCCCTTCGGCGGCCAACGACAGCCAGGAGCCGCACCTGCGCACCTTGCTGTCGTTCATGGGCCTGGACGACGTAACCTTTGTCCGCGCCGAGAAGCTCGCCTTTGGTCAGGAAGCAGCGGAAGCAGCGATTGCCGAAGCGTCCGACAAGCTGCGGGCGCTGGCGCTGGCGGCCTAGGAAGACCAGAGGTTTCAAACCGTCACCCCCGCGAAAGCGGGGGTCCCGCTTCTTTTCTCTCAAGCAGGGAAGAAGCGGGATCCCGCTTTCGCGGGAATGACGAAGAAAGGAGTTTACGACATGATCGACGTTCGTCCGTTCAACACGCTTGGCCACGCCGATCACGGTTGGCTCAACGCGCGGCACCATTTCTCCTTTGCGAGCTACCACGATCCGGCGCGGATGGGCTGGGGCGCGATCCGGGTTTGGAACGACGACGAAATCGCCGCCAAATCCGGCTTCCCGCCGCACCCGCATGCCGACATGGAGATCATCACCTATGTGCGCACCGGCGCGATCACCCATCAGGATTCGATGGGCAATCAGGGCCGCACCGGCGCGGGCGACGTGCAGGTGATGAGCGCCGGCACCGGCGTCCGTCACGCGGAGTATAATCTGGAAAGCGAGGCAACCACCTTGTTCCAGATCTGGGTGCTGACCGACAAGCCGGGCGCGCAGCCGAGCTGGGGCGCCAAGCAATTTCCGAAGCATGCGCGGGAGGGCGATTTCGTCACCCTGGCAAGCGGCTTCGAGGAAGACGCCGACGCGCTTCACATCAACGCCGCCGCCCGGGTGATGGGCGCGACATTGAAGGCGGGTGAGACGGCCGAACTGTCGCTCGATCCGGCGCGGCACACTTACCTCGTGCCGGTCAACGGCGCGGTGGAAGTGAACGGCGTCCGTGCCGAAGCGCGCGACGGCGTTGCGGTGGCCGGCGAGACCGCCATCGCGATCCTCGCTCTGGAGGATACGGAAGTGGTTCTGGTCGACGCGCGCTAAGGACGCGCCCAAAAACTATTTATCTTCAAAAGCTTCTGCGCTAATCCCACCCCTGATCAACCAGGGGTGGGGTTTCGTTTATGAAGAGTTTCAAGGTGGCGCTCGCGCTGAGCGCCTCGGTCGTTTTGGCGGGCGCTGCGCAGGCCAAGGCGCCCAGCATGTGGGTGCAGTGCGACGGCTATCCCAAGCCCACTGCCTCCGGCGTCAAGCTGCTGCGCGGGCTTGCCGCGATCTCCACCCTCGGCCTCACGGGCATTCCGGAAACCTTCAACCCGGAAGGCCGTGCCAACGGTCAGGCGGGGGTTGCCGCCTGCAAGTCTGCAATCGCCGAACTCGGCGCGTCGGACAATTGGCTGCGCAAGGTGACTCTGCACCAGGGCCTCGCCATCCACAGCCTTGAAGCCAAGCAGCCCGCCGAAGCGCTTGCCGCCGTGGACGCAGCGGTCGCCGCCGCCGGCGAGAATGCCGCCAACCCGTTTTTCAAGCGCAGCACCGCCGTCAGCCTCGACATTCTGCGCGCCATCTCCCTGCTGCAACTCGGCCGCGCGGACGAAGGTCTCGCCAGCGTCCGCCGCGCCGCGGAAGCCAGGCCGTGGAGCGCGCGCGTGAAGCTCCTCTCCCTCTCCATGCTGAGCATTGATCCGGCCGTTGAGCCGATCGAGTTCACCCTCGCCGAGGACCTTCGCCGCCTCGATCCGTCGACGGCATCGGTGCCCGGCAACATGTACCTGCGGGGCGGCCGGTACGCCGACGCCTGGCGGGTGCTGAAGGCGCAGCGCGCCTCCGCCGGCGACACCACCGCCGCCACCACTGCCGGCCTCGGCATCCTTCCCACCGTTCAGCTCAAGACCGATTTCAGCAACGACCTCCTCGCCGCCTTCGCCGCCGCCCGCGCCGGCGACCGCGCGGCGGCGACCGAAATCCTCGACGGCGCCGTGAAGGAAGCCAAGGCCACCGCCGCATCGCTGGCTAAGTTCCGCGGCGAAACCACGCCTGCACAGCTCGCAACCCACGAACTTTCCTTCACCGCCGGTATCGAGCGCTGGCGCGGCGTGGTCGATGCAGCCGCCCTGCTCGCCTCCGGCGACGCCGCTGCCGCCCAGGCCAAGCTGAACGAAGGCAAGGAATGGCCGGCGATCCCGATGCTCGCCGATCTTGCAACGGACATCGCCGCCAAGCTCCCGCCCGAACAGCGCAAGGGCATGGTCGCGATGGACATGGCGGCCCTGCGCGCGAAAATGGGCGACGACCGCGACGAGCGGCTCGCCCGCCTGGTCAGCCTGGATCTGTTCGACGTGCTGCCGCAGCCGGAGACGGAAAGCCGCCTCAACGGCTTCTCCAAGCAGATCGGCTTCGGCCTCAAGGGCACCGGCTTCAAAAGCAAGACGCTTCCCAGCGGTCTCACCCAGATCGAGTTCTCCGGAAGCGTCTCCTCGCCGCTCGCGGTTGAGGAAATGACCATGCTGCGGGCCGCGCGGCTTGCCAGCGAAAAGGGACACAAGGGCTTCAAGGTCGAGAAGCGCTCCGATTTCTCGCGCTACATGCAGATGACGCGCAACGGCATTCCGATGGGGGAGCGGACGCTTGCCGGCTACTTGACGCGGATCGAGGTGCGCTTCACCGACGACCTCTCCGATCCCGCCGCGATCGACGCCGCTGCCTTGTCTGCCGCGCTGAGCCCCGTCTACATCCGGCCGCAAACCAGACGGTAAACGCCCGGCCGGGCCCGATAATTGGTGATTAAGGGCAACAGTTTCGCGCTAGTTGCGGTTACCGTGTCCTTTACCACCTTTTTCTCGGCACTCTCCAAGGGGTTGGACGTTCACCGGCCATGCCCCGTTACTTCTTCCATTTCGAAAGCCATGGCGTCCGTGTGCGGGACGATATCGGCCTTGCTTTGCCGGACGCCGAAGCGGCCTGGTATCAGGCCGTCCGCAGCGCCCGCGATATGATCCGGGCGGAAGAAAGCATCGGCTGTTGCTGGCAGGAGCAATCGGTGCAGATCGAGGACGACAAGGGCGTGCCGGTCGACAAGGTGCCGTTGCAGGAAATCGCCCGCTTCGCCGGCGCGATCTAGGCTCGCGCTAATCACTCCACCGTCATGCCGGACTTGATCCGGCATGTACCTTTTTCTTCAGGCTCACCCAGACAAAGAAGATTGACCCCGGATCAAGTCCGGGGTGACGGTTAGGGAGTCGGGCTTTGGTCTGGCGCGGAGTTTTACGCCTCAGACGCGTCGGAATACGCCCTTCGGAATGCGCCTAGGCGCCGGCGCCGTCATCAGCGCCAGTTCCTGATCGTGAAGGGGCGACTCGAACTCGCAGCCCGCTTCCTTGCCGCGCCGCCAGACCACGCGGCTGCGCTTGGCTTCAAAGCCCTGGAGCTTGAGCCACACTTCGCTGCCTTCGGCGATGTCGTCCTCCACCTCGGCGCGAAAGCCGCCGCCGGAAATGTCGAGGATCTGGATTTGCGCGGTCCGGGCGCCGCTTTCGCGTAGCGCGGCCGCGAGGTTGACGATGCGCCGTTCGGCCTTGCGGCCTTCACCGATAGGAAGCTGGGACAATTCGGCGGTAATGAACAAGCGGCGTCCTTTCGATTGTCGTGACGCGGCGGTAGCGCGCGGATGCCTTTTATTCGGTTAACGCGGTCTCCGGCAGGTTCCCAGGAACGCGTAGGGCCGGCACTCGCCAGAGCGCCGGCCCTCCCTCGATACGCGACCCGAGGGGCCGCCCAGGCGAGTCGAGCCCGCTTGTGCTGCCTCCACGTCTCTGGCCGGCGGCGGTTAACAGGGTGTCGCCTGGGAGGGTTAGCGGGCGGTAAAGCCTGAGCTTGTGGCTGCGTAATGCGGGAAAAAAGAAGGCGGAGCCGATTGCTCGAACTCCGCCCCCCCCGGTCGCGTACCTGATGAAGGCTTTTAGGGGTCAGCGGTTAGCAAAGGGTTAGGGCGTCAGCGCCCCGCCCAGGCGATCACCTTCAGCGGTTCCCCGGGGCGCAGCGGTTGATCGGCAGTGCGGCCGTTCAGCATCAGCAGATGCTCCACCGGCCGGTCGCTTGCCATGGCGGCGGCCATGCTCGCGTAGGTCGCGCCGGGCCCGGCGGCGACCACCCGGATCACCCGCGGGCGCAAGGCAGCCGCTTCTTCCGGCCGGAGCAGCCGGAACGAACCGAACAAGGCTTCCAGCGCTTCGGGCGCGGCAACGCGCGGCGGCGAGACCATCACGAAGTGAAATGCGCCGCCGCCCGGACCGGCATACGCTATAAAAGAGAGCAGCACCTCGCCTTCCGGCGTGTCCACCGCCACCGACAGAAACAAAGCGGGCACTCCGTTGACGGTGGCTGCCTGACCGGTGCCGATCCGCGCCGGCGCCTTGCCGAGAAGCCCGCCGAGCACCGCTTCCGCATAAGCGGGGAGCCCGCCCGGCGGCATCTCGCCGCCGCCGAATTGGCCGCGAAGGCCGTTCGGCCCGTCGATCATGATCGCCTGGGGACTGTTGGTAAGGGTGAAACCCGGCGGCGCTTCGAAACCGATCATCATCACCGGATGGGCGAAGCGCCGGCCGAGCACGAAGCCTTGCTGCGGATCGTCGCCGTAGAGCAGCCCGTCCACCTCGCGCAGGAACGGTACGATGCCTTCCGGAAGCTGGTTGTCGGCTACCCCAGTCTTCGCCGCCGCTTCGCGGGCGCGGGCGATGCGGTTCTCCGTCAGCGGATGGGTGCGCGCCCATTCCGGAATGGCCTTGGCTTCGTCGGTGGCGCGGGTGGCGGCGGTAAATTGTTCGTTGCGGCCAAGCGCGCCGAGCATGTCGGCGGCCTCGTAGGGATCGTAGCCCGCCGCCTGAAGCGTCGCGAGGCCGAGATCGTCCGCTTCATATTCCTGCTTGCGCGAGTAACGCAGGCCGAAATAAGCCGCCGCTTCGCCCGCCAAATTGGCCAGCCGTTCTGAGCCGGTGAGCACGCTCACGGCCGCAACGCCGAGGTTGCGCCACAAGGAGCGGCGCTGCTGCTGCTCAGAATGGTTGCCGACAATGTGCCCGAGTTCGTGGGCAAGCACCGAAGCGAGTTCCGCTTCGGAATTGACCAGGCCCATCAGCCCGCGCGTCACGTAGATGAAACAGCCCGGAACGGCGAAGGCGTTGACCACGTCCGAATTGATTAGGGTGAAGGTGCATTGGCCTTCCAGCCCCGCATGCACGGCCACACGCTGGCCGACGCTGCGCAGATACGCCGCCTCCGGAGCCTGGTAGGCGCCGCCGAACTCGGCGAGCAGTTGCGGGTGCGCCTCCGCGCCGACGCGGCGCTCGTCCTCTGTGACAGGCGCGTCGCTGTTCGATCCGCAGCCGGCGAGAAGAAGGGCGGCGGCAGCGCCGGTGGCCAGGAAGCGCATCAAGCCGGCCTCATGCCAGAACCGGCGCGTCGAAGCGAAGCCGCCAGAAGCTCGTCTCCGCACCCTCTACGCCGAAATCATTGTCGCTGACGAGAATCAGCTCGTCGTCTGAAAGGATAGCCATGCCCTCCAGATCGGCCGCGACCTCCGAATGATCGTCACTGGTAAAGAGCAGTTCCTTGGCAAGCGCGGGCAGGGGATCGCCGCGCCCGCTAAGCTCCTCAACTGTCGGCCGCGTCTCCACGGCCAGATGCTCCGGCTCAAGCGCCGCCGCAAGATCGAGGCGGACGCGGTAAAGCTTGGTGGTCTGCGAGCCGCGCTCCAGAACCAGCAGCGCGTCCTGGCCCAAGCAGGCGATCTCGCTGACCTTCACGTCCTTGCGTTCGAACTCCCCGGCTTTTGTGTCGCGGGTAAAGCTTTCGGGACGGTCGAGCGGGTAGAGATATTGCGCCTGCACCGCGCCGCTCTGCGCATCGAGGCACCACAAGCGAACATGCGCCGCTGCCTCGTGCGCGGCTTCGTCGGGGTGGGCGAGCGGGCTTTGAAAGGCGAGAAACAATGAACGGCCGTCGCGCGACAAGGCGAGCGCCTCGAATCCACGGTTGATCTGGCGCCGCGCAGCCACTGCGGGGAGGCACGGCTCCGGTGCCGGGAGGGCCTCGGAATGCGTGCCTTGCGGAACCAGGCGGCGCAGGATGGTGCCGTGCGCATCCACCCGCACCAGCGATGGCGCGAACTCGTCGCCGATCCAGAAGCCGCCGTCGGGCAGCGCGGCGATGCCTTCGGTGTCCAACCCACCCGGATCGGGCGCAAGCGGGTTGCCGTCCAAGTCGAACACCGGCTCGGACCGCACGTGCGCGCCGCCGGGTACCGGGAGCCCCGACACGGGCTGCCCATCGGGGCCGTTAAGGCGGATGATCCGCACCAGATCCACCCGGTCGTCGAGCACCTGCAACTCGGCGATCCCAGGCCCGATGTCCGTGCGCGGCATGATCTTGGCGCCGGACACATCGGCGAGCGGCGCGAGATGCTCGGCGCCGTAAAGCTTGCGCGCGGCCTTGACCTTGATGTTGGGTCCCCGGTCTCCGACCGCCCAGATTCGCCCCGGCGGATCGGTCATGCGGCGGGTGAGGCCGGAGCCAAAGCTTCGGCTCAAAACCAACGGCGCCAGCGGAAGGGGAATGTTCCCGAGCGGCGGGTCGGTCCAGGCGAGCTTTTGCACGGTGACGGGAGGTGTTGGCACGAATTGGCGAACTCCGCCGCCTGGTGCCAGTTCCCTCTAACCGTGGCGGCGCGCGTTTGATTTGTTATAAGCGGCGGAAGGGAAGGGGGGCTTTCACCGATGATCGCTGCGCGGCTGACGGAGCGGCTGAACGGCTTGCACGAAGTGCCGCCGCTCGGCCGCCGCGCCTTGCTGGTGCTTCGGCCGCTTTGGTGGCTGGTGTTCCTGCTCGCGCTCGCCGGTCCGGTGGGAGGTACCTGGGACCGTTTCGCCAACCCGGCGCCCAATTCGCAGCTGATGCTCGGCAGCCGCGCCGGCGTCGTGCTGGATGAAAACGACCTCACCCGCGTCCGTTTCCCTGTCGGGCCTTCGGCCCAAGCGGCCGGGGTGGAGCCCGGCGATAAGATCCTGTCGATCGACGGCATCGGCGTCTCAGTATCAGTGCCGCTCGCGGCGCTGGAGAGCGAGGGCGCCAACCCGCTCGATCAGGCCGCTTTTGCCGGCATCCTCTACGGCACGGACGACATGCCAACCGAGCTAAAGCTGCGCGGCACCGACGGGGCTCATCGCATTGTGCGCCTCACAACCAGTGAGCGGCACATCGAAGCGGGGGCGGGGGCTCTGGGCATACCCAAGTGGATGCTGACCGTGATCGATCTGCTCCATTTGCTGACCTACCCCTTTCTGCTCGCCGCCGCCTGGATGCTCTACCGCCGCTGCCCGCACGACGCGGTGAGCACCTTGCTCTCCTTCGCCATCCTTTTGACCATGGCGGGCGAGCAGCCGTCCGCGTCGTTTCTCACCAACGTCGCCGGTGTGCCGGAAAAGGCGCAGACCGCGATCTTTGATCTGGGCAACGTGCTGCTTCTCGCCGGCGTTCTGCTATTTCCGCACGGGCGGCTCGGGCCTTGGACGGTGGCTGCGTCTTTGCTGTTGCTGCCGGTGCTCTTCTTTCTCGGCGGCGATGCCTATCGCGGCGTGTTCATGCTGTTCATGGCCTTGAGCGTCGCCCTGCTCGTCCGCCGGATGAAACAAATGCCGCCGGGCCCGAGCCGCCAGCAGATCAAATGGGCTTTGTTCGGCTTCGCCGGTTACGCCCTGTTCCTCGCCGCCTCGCTGCTTGCCGACATGTTGAAAGGCTCCGTTGCCGCTTTTTGGCAGCAATTGTTCGTGGAAACCTTTGCTGGCCTGTCCCTCGGCCTCGCCTTCCTGTCGCTGCAGCTCGGCCTGCTTGTCGCCTTGCTCCGCTTCCGCTTGTACGATGCGGAATCGGTGATCAGCCGCTCGGCGACCTTCGGCATCGTCATGCTTACGATGGGCGTTGCCTTTGCCGCCGGCGCCGAAGCCATCGAGGAAGCGGTGAAGGCCGCCGCCGGCCGCGACGCGGGGCCTGCGGCAAGCATCGCCGCCGCCGCCATGGCGACCTTGCTCGCCAGCCCGGCCCACGGCCGGATCCAGCGCTGGACAGAGCGATTGTTCCACGAGAACCTGCTGAAGCTGCGCCGCGATCTCCCCGAAACCGTTCGCGACCTTCGCGAAATCGCCTCACTTCCCGAGCTGCTCGCGAACGTGCTGTCACGGGTGAAAGGCGGCGTCCGCACCGTACGCGGCGCAATCGCAGTTGATGGTGACATCGCCGAGCTGTTCGGCGCCACCCGCGAAGAGGCGAAGCTCTGGCTGGCGCGCTTCACCGCCGCTCCCGAAGCGGACAAGGTCGCCTGCGACCCAGCCGATCCCATCTTCCCGGTGCGGGTGCCGCTGTGCGCCGCGCAGGGTGGGGCGTGCCTCGGCTGGCTCTTGATCGGCCCGCGCCCCGACGGGACCCAGGTCAGCGGGGACGAGCGCGAGGCGCTGGCGGAAATCGCCGATCCCGTCGCACGCGCAATTCATATTGTGGTGAAGCGCGAACGGCAGGAGGGGGAGATCGCCGCCTTGCTGGCCGAACAGATGCGCCGGATCGAAGCGCTGGAAGCGCGCTTCCGCCCGGGTGCCGCCGCCGCCGAATAGTTTTTCAGTGGGTGCCGGCGGCGCCTTCTTCCGGCACCGTTTCCAGAAGCGCGTCGAGCTGGTTGCGGCAGCCCTTCGCGATCAGCGTTTCGGCTAATTTCTGCTCGTCCGCGGGCGCCGCGCCGACCGCGACGAAGACCAGCTTGCTGGTGTCACCGCTTCCGCTCCACCGCAGTTCGTAAGCCGCGCCCGCCGCGACCGGGAGCGCCTTCGGCCAATCGAGCACGTCCTTGCCCGCCGGCCATTCCACCGTCTGCGCCGCGCCGCCGGCAGGAGCGAGGGTGAGGCTGACCGTTTCGCTCGCGTCCGGCCGCCAAAGCTGGACCTTGCCGGCGTCGGCGACGCAGGCGGTGCCGCTTTGCGACGCGTCGATGTGCCACACCGACGGTAGTGGCGGCATTTCGCCCGCGCGCATCGCGCTGAAGCGGCCGCGCCGCGACGGATTGGCCATCGCCACCTTGGTTGCGGCGCCGACCGGAAAAGTGCCGGGCCCGCGCAGCGTGCGCGTCGCTTGGCCGCCGAGCACGGTCACCACATCGCCCGGGCGCAGCGTAACTTGCCCGCTGTCGGGCAGGCTGTGCCCCGGCGGGTAGGACTTGGCCGAGGGGCCGGACGACCGCACGACAAGCACGTTGGCGGCGGCGGGTGCGGCAAGAAAGGCCGCGGCGGCGAGGGCGAGGAGGCTGGTTTTCATGGGTTTCGCTCCTTCAGCGGGCGTTGGCGACGTTGTAGCGGACGACTTCGTCGGCGGTCAGGCAGCGGCGGGTGGACTTGTCCTCCCCCTGCTCGGCAAGCGCTTTTTGACGGTACATGACTTCGCTCAGCAGCTTGCGCGACACACCCATGCGGATCAGGAAATCATTGTCTTCGCTGGCAAGCAGTGCGCTCTGCTGCTCCACCGCGCCAAGCAGGCCGATCGCCTGATCGTCCGCCGAGGCGAGCTGCGCTTTCACCGCGGCCTTGTCGTTCGCGTGAGTAAACATGTGCACCATGAACTGTGCGCCATCGTCGACGTAGCGGACCACTCCGCCCATGAACATGAAGTTGCAGGCGGAGAAGCAGGCCCAGCCCGCCGGAAGCCGCGTCGGGATCATGGTTGCGCGGATGATCCGCCCGGCCTCGTTACCCGCCTTGGCGTTGCCGCCTGCGGAGCGGAGCCAGATTTCGGCAACGTCGGGATCGGCGGCGAGTGCGTCCTTGAGGCGCTCCGGCACCGTTTCGTCGATCACGCCCTCGGAGCGCAGCACCTTGCGGCCGCCTGCTTCTTCCACCGTGAAGCGCATCTGGCGGTAGGTCGACCAGTTCGGCGCCTTGGGGCAGGTCGGGTTGAACGGATCGGCGGTGCTTTGCGCAACCGCGCTGCTGCTCAGTGCGCCGGCGAGGAGAGCGGCGAGCGCCTTAGACCCGCGCATATCCGCTTTTCCCGTTTTCGCGGCACATCCGCTTGGGCACGGTGGTCTCTTCGCCGTCGACGATGACGACGTCGGTGACGGTGAGGCAGTGGCTGCCGTCCGCGAGCTTCTCCTCGGCGCTGACGGTGGACGAACCCTTTACCCCGGGGCGGCTTTCCGATTCCCAGGTGGCGGTGGAGCCGACGCCGCCGCGCACCGCTTCATCGGTCGCGGCCGCCGCCTGCTTCTGCTCCTTGCAATCGAGGAGGTCGATGATCGCATCGGACAGCATCGAGGCGACGGGGAACGCGTAGCCGAGGCCGCCCGAGTGGCCGCCGATGGCGCTGCTGGCGATGCCGCCGAGAACGGCGCCGAACATCGACTTCTTGCGCTTCTTGGCAGCGCTTTCGTCGCCGCAGCTTTTGCCGGTTTTTTCGGCGGGAGCGGCGGCCGCGGCGGGCGCGAGCGGAGCGATGGTCGCCGGCGGAACCAGCAGCAAGGCGGCGGAGATCAGAAGCGGGCGCAGCATAGGTATTCCCCTTTCGAAGCCGCCCGGCTCATCCCCGGCGGGTTTTTTCATGCTGGAGAACTAAGCCGCTTATGTTGCGCGCCGCAGTCTCGGCGCGAGGATAAGTGTTTCAGTTGTTTCAGCCGCCGCGTGCCCACTCGGGGAACAAAGAACCGGCGCCGTCATTGGCGGGTGAACCGTTTCAACAAACAAGGACCCCCCATGGCCCTCAATGAACATGACCGTCACGGCACCCCGGCCGGCCAGCCCAAGAAGTCCAAGGCGCTGTGGATCGTCGGCCTCGTTCTTCTTGCGCTGATCGTGATCATCGCAATCCGCGCCTTTGTTGCGGGCAGCAGCGAACCCACCGCCGCCAATGCCGACAAGGCGCCGATCACCGAAGCGGATCAGGCCATTGCCGGCACGGAGGTCGAGGGCGGCAACGGCCAGTAAGCCGCGCGCCGCCCTCTTCCGGTCAGGCTGCCTTGGCTGCGCTGCTCTTGCCGGTCCGAAGGCCGTCCAGGCTCCAGGCGCCGGGGCCCGCGAAGATCAGGTAGAAAAAGGCGAAGCAGAACATGATCGCCGTCTCGCCGCCATTCAGGACCGGGAAGAAGCCCTGCGTGGCGTGGCCCATGAAGTAAGCGGCGGCCATGGTGCCCGAAGCGAGGAATGCGGCGGGGCGGGTGAAGAGGCCGAGCACGATCAAGATGCCGGTGACCAGCTCGATGGCGCCCGCCGCGACGATGATCCCGGGAAGCGGTCCCGGCATCGGCATGGCCGCCGGAAAGGCGAAGAACTTCATCGTCGCGTGCTGAAGCATCAGCAAGGCGGTAACGATCCGAAGCGCCGCGAGCGCGTGCGGCGCGTATTTGTCGAGCTTGGACATTCTGTTTTCTCCTGTTGATTGCATGCGCTGGTTAAGAGGCGGGAACGGCGCCGAAGCGGAAGCTCGAGGCGGTGATGCCGCCGAATAGATCGGTCTGGTGGTAAACGGCCGCACCTTCCTCTCCCTCCGCGGCGCCGACCACCGCCATCAGCGGAATGAGGTGATCTTCCTGCGGGTGGGCGGCTCGGGCAAGCGGCGCCTGCTCCCAGTGGAGGAGGCGGCTCGTGCGCTTTTCGCCGGATGCGCGCACCAGGGTGTCCTGAAGCCAGGCGTCGAACTGGCGCGAAGGTTCGGCGCCTTCGCTGGTTCGGGCGTCGGTGAGGTTGTGGTAGCTCAGCCCGCTGCCGATGATCAGCACGCCTTCGTCGCGAAGCGGAGCAAGCAGGCGGCCGAGCGCCAGGTGAAGTGCCGGATCGTAGCCGATGTCGATGGAGAGCTGGACCAGCGGAATGTCCTCGCCGGGGTAAAGCGGCTTCATGATGCTGAAGGTGCCGTGGTCGAAGCCGCGTTGCGCATCGAGCCGCGCCGCGATGCCGCCGCCGGCCAGGAGCTGCTGCACGCGGGTGGCAAGCTCGGGCGAACCGGGCGCCTTGTACTGGATCTGGTAGGTGTGGGCGGGGAAGCCGGAATAATCGTAAAGCATCCCCGGCTGCTCGCCGGACGAGATGGCGAAGCCTTGCTCCTCCCAATGGCCGGAGATCACCAGCACCGCGCGCGGCGCGTCGCGGAGCTCGCGGCGGATATCGACCAGCGACTGCTCAATCCGGTCGAACATCCGGCGGAACGGCCCGTCGAGGTAGGGCCAGGGGCCGCCGCCGTGGCTGATGAAGTAGGTGGGCAGGCGAGTGGTCATACTATGTCTCCAGAACCAGGGGTTCAGCGCCAGGCGAAAGCGAGCGGCGCTTCGCGAAAGGCGAAGCGGTCCAGGTGGCTTGCGACGGCGCCTTTGAGCCCTTCGAGCTGCTCGGGCGCCGAGGCGTTTACCAGCACCTCCAGTGCGGCCTCCCGCGCCTGGAGCGTCACCGTCGCGTCGGCCGGGAAGCTGTTGCCGCGCGCATCCTTGGGGAAGGTGATCGTCCCTTCCTCGGCGGTGAAGGTGACGGCGAGGTTGTGCGACCAATGTTTGCAAAGTTGCTGAAGGTACCGGGCTGCGTTGTTTGTCGGCACGGCGGCGGCGGCTTGGTGGGCGGACATCGAAGGGTCTCCGGCATTGCGTGTTGAGGATCAGATAGGCTCGACAGACCCTCATAAGGAGAGATAAAAGATTGATGCCATCCATCGGATTTGGAGATAGATTGTGCTCGGCACGTTGACGTTGGATCAGCTTCGGGTGCTGGTTACGATCGAGGAGACGGGAAGCTTCTCCGCCGCGGGGCGCAAGCTTCAGCGCGCCCAGTCCGCGATCAGCCATGCCGTGCAGACGCTGGAGACGATGCAGCGTGTGCAGCTTTTCGACCGGTCGAGGCGGGCGCCGGTGCTTACGGAAGCGGGCCGCGCGCTCGCCGCCCAGGCCCGGCAGGTGCTTCGCCAGGCGGAACTGTTCGAGCGAACCGCGAATGCCATAGCGGGGGGCCTTGAGCCCGAGCTTACCTTCGCCGTCGACAATATGGTGCCGAGCGAGCCGGTGATCCAAGGCCTAGCAGCCCTCCAGGCGCGCTTTCCCGATCTCGCCGTGACCTTGTTCACCGAAGCCTTGGGCGGCGCGGAGAGGCGGGTGCGCTCCGGCGCCGCGACGCTCGGGCTCTGCCTGCTCCTGCCCAACCAGGCGCAGGACATGCAGGCCTATCCGGTCACCTCTATCGAACTGGTGCCCGTCGCCGCGCCGCACCATCCGCTGGCGCAGGAAACGCGGCGGCTGGAGCGGGAGGTGCTTGCCGAACATGTCCAACTCGTCCTCACCGATCCGGAGAACCAGAGCGGCCCGAGCTACAGCGTGGTCAGTTCGCGAGTGTGGCGGTTCGTCGACCTAGCCCGGCGGCTCGATTTCCTGATCGCCGGCTTCGGCTGGGCGACGATGCCGCTGCACCTGGTCCGCGAGCATCTGAAAAGCGGCACCCTGGTTCGACTGCCGATAAACGATCCGGCGGTCCTGCCCGGCGCAATTCCGATCTACGCCGTCCACCAGCGCAACCGTCCGCTTGGGACGGCGGCGCGGTCGCTACTCAACGATCTTCGAGCGTAAGCGCTCAGCGGACAGCCAGCTGCTCGGGTAGGCGGCCGGCCGTTACAGACGCTCGCGGGAAGCAGCAGGGATGCCGGGCGCGTCGCACGGCCGGGTGATCTCCGTCGACCCGTCGCTGAAGCGGAAACGCATTTCGAAGTGCCAGCCCCGGCTCCAGAGCATGCCCAGATTCGGTGCGTCGCAGAAATCCGGGCGGGTGAAGGCTTCGGCGACCATCCGGTCGGCGCCTGGCTCGACTACGGTGAGCGGCATCCGAAGCACGCGCGCCTCGCAATCCACCTCCCACTTACCGAAATCCAAAAAGCCGGGGAGGTCCGCCACGTTCGAACCGGGCTGTTCAGCCGTTTGGCGGGCCGCTTCGCAGAGCTGCGCATCGCTCAGCTCCCACATCGGCCGCTTCGGCAAAGGCGGCGCAGGGGCGGCGGCGAACAGTGCGCCGGCAGCGAGGATCATGGGCACTCCTTCTCAACGGCAGGATCATCCGCCCTCCCATCCAGGACTGCAATGGCTGGGAAGCAAATTCGGTCGGAAGCACAAAGGGACGCAGGGAGACCTCGGCGTTAGACGATGAACGCCTGATCGGGGGCGAAAGCAGACATCCATCCCTTGCCTGATTTGCTCGCGGACACCGCCCATTTCGCTCGCATCTGCGCCACGATGCCACCCCGGTCGTTCGCGATATCGACGGTCACATCCAGAGTCACGCGACCCTGCATTGCCAGCTCATTTTGCAACCGTTGAACGGGCAGAACTGTCCGCGCCGTAGCGATCAGCGTGCCCTTGGCAATCTTCAGGTACGATATCGTCACTTCGCTGGTCACTGGACGGATCACGGAGATCTGCTCTGCGAAGGCGCCCAGCATCGCTACGGCCGATGCCGTTTCACCGAGTGTGAACACGGCCCCGGCATGCACAGAGCCGATGTGGTTATGAACCTCGGGCGTTTCCCGAAGCTGGGCCATTCCGTGGCCGGCGCCGACTTCGACGACCTCGACACGCGCCTGGGCGGCAAACGGCACCGCCGAGGCGAAGGCGTTCTTGATCAGCTCGTAAGTGGAAACAGCATTGTTCACAGCGAGGTTGTGCCAACTCGCCGGAATGCCCGCAATGGGGCGTAAGCGGCCGATCGGTCAGATCGGCACGATCTTCCGGTGGTGCCAGGCGAAGATCGCCATGGCGCCGCGGTGAGGGCGCCACGGTTCGGCCACTTCGCGGAGCGCCTTTTCAGTGGGCTTGCCATCAAGGCCGAGGATCCGACCGACTTCAATCTGCACGGCAAGGTCGCCGGCCGGCCAGACGTCGGTGCGGCCTTCGGCGAAGAGCAGGTAGATTTCGGCGGTCCAGCGGCCGATGCCTTTGACCCGCACCAGTTCGGCAATCGCTTCCTCGTCGTCGGCGGGGAGGGCGTCGAAATCGAGGCGGCCGGAAATCACTTCCTCCGCGAGGCTTCGGGCATAACCTGCCTTTTGGCGCGACAGCCCGGCGGCGCGCAGATCCTCGTCGGAAGCCGTCAGGAGGCGGTGGGGGTCGGGCGGGACGCCGACCGCGGCGGTGAGCTTGTTCCACATGGACGCCGCCGCCTGGATCGAGACTTGCTGGCCAACGATTGCGCGAAGCAGGGTCTGGTAGCCGCGGGCGCTGATCCGGGGCTCCGGATAGCCTGCGGAGGCCAGCGCCGCCGCAACCGCCGGGTCCTTCTCCGCCACCGCGTCCAGCGCCGCCTTCAACGCTTCGGCCGAAATCCCCATTCCCTTGCTCCCGCTTGCCAAAGGTGAGGCTGCCTAGCATAGGCCGCCGCGCAAACTCTCCCGCTTTCATCACCCAAGGGCGAACATGGCTGAACTCACCATCGTCGGCCGCGACGGCACCGAACGCACCGTGGAAGGGCGGAGCGGCTGGAGCGTGATGGAGATCATCCGCGAAGCCGGTTTCGACGAGCTTCTCGCCTTGTGCGGCGGTTGCTGCAGCTGCGCGACCTGCCACGTCCATGTGGATGCCGAATATGCCGGCGCGCTCAAGCCGATGAGCGCGGACGAGGACGATCTGCTCGACAGTTCAAGCCACCGGGATGCAGCCAGCCGCTTGTCGTGCCAGATCGATTTCGGGCCGGCGCTGGACGGGCTCCGGGTGCGGATCGCCCAGGAAGACTGAGCGCGCCGCGCTAAAGCTTCAGCAGCGCTTCCGGCTTTTTGCTATCCAGCGGGCCGATTACCCACTTCATGGTCTTCGTTCCGCCCGCGCCTGCGACCGGGCCGTCATTGGTGTTGTTGGTCAGCACCTCGGCGTCGGTGGTGAGGGTGAAGGTGCCTTCCGGCTTCGGCAGCGGGCCGGCCTTTTCGCCCGCCATGGCGCCGAACGCGCCGAGCCCGTTCATGCCACCGCCCATTGCCTTGGCCTGAGCGAACGCCGGGGCGGCGACACGGATCCGGCTGTCGCTCCGGCGGGAGGCGTGAACGAAGGGAATGATCCAGTCGACTTCGGGAAAGAGCGGGAAGATGAAATCGTGGTCGAGCCGTCCCGATTTCTCGTACAGGACGTCGAACACGCCCTTGCCCTTGTGGGTGACGCGCTTCCAGCCATCATAGCTGAGCAGCCGTTGGGTGAACTGATCCACCGCCTTGGGATCGGAAGGGTCGAGGCCGCCGAACACGGCCTTCATTTGCTCGACTTCGGTTTTGCGGCGTTCCGCGCTCATTGCCCGATTGGCTTCCCAGTCGCTTTTTGCCTGCTCCATCTCCTTCTGGGTGCAAGGGCGCTCCTTGGCTTGAGCGGGCGGTTGCTGATCGTCCCAGCAGGTCTCCATTGAAGGGTCGTAGGTCTTGTCGGCTTCGGCTTGCGCTTCCGCCGCGGCTGCGGGTGTGATGAAGACCACTTCGCCGGCGTAGCGGTAGGTGAAGCTGCCGTCGCGGCGGATGTCGAGCGACGCGTCGAACTTGCCGGGGGCAAGCAGGCAGGCGGTGGCAAGCAGGGCGAACGCGCCTGCCGCTGCGATGCGGATGAACTTCATGGACACTCCCCCCGGACGGCGCCGCGGCGGAGAACCTGGGCGCTTAATCGTTATGCGTGGCCGCGGCGTAGAGGGCAATGGCGGCTGCGTTGGAGACGTTGAGGCTTTCGATCGCCTCGCTGATCGGAAGCCGGGCAAGCGCGTCGCAATGCGCCTCGGTGTTCTGCCGCATGCCTTCGCCTTCCGCGCCCAGAACAAGCGCCACCCGCGCCGGGCCGAGCGCCTGCTTGAGGCCCATTTCGGTCTCGCCGGTAAGGCCGATGCGCCAGAAGCCTGCTTGCGCCATCTCATCCAGCGCGCGCGAGAGGTTCACCACCCGGACCCAGGGGACGATTTCCAGCGCGCCGCTTGCCGCTTTGGCGAGGGCTCCGGATTCGGGCGGCGCGTGGCGGTCTTGGGTAATCAGGCCGAGCGCGTTGAAGGCGGCGCAGCTCCTCAGGATCGCGCCGACATTGTGCGGATCGGTGACCTGGTCGAGCACGATCAACGGCCGGCCGTCCTCCGCCTGGTCGAGGAGGTCGGCGAGGAGGATGTCCTCGAGCCGCTCGACCTCGACGACGATGCCCTGATGCGGCGCGTCCTTCGGCACCAGCCGGCCGAGGTCCGCGACGTCGGCATAGGTGACGGGAACGCCCGCCGGAATGTCGAACTCCGCCGCGGCTTCGTGCGTGACCGAGACGCGCACGATCGTCCGCTCCGGATTAGCGAGGGCGGCGGCGACGGCGTGCCGCCCCCAGAAACGAGGGCGGTTTTCGGCTTTGGTCAGCTGACGGGCTCTGCGGCGCATGCCCGCCCCATGCCGTTCGCGGGCCGCGCTGGCAAGCGGGCGCTTCCCCAACCGGATGCGTTGACAGGCGCAAAGGCATTCGCCATTGAGCCGCCTCCCTCGCTTCGGAAGCGTGCTTTCGGACAGGTGGCCGAGTGGTTAAAGGCAGCAGACTGTAAATCTGCCCGGGTTTCCGTACGCTGGTTCGAATCCAGCCCTGTCCACCACACACGCTCCGGAGCGAGGGATGAGCGGGTATAGCTCAATGGTAGAGCACTAGCCTTCCAAGCTTGTGACGCGGGTTCGATTCCCGCTACCCGCTCCACGGTTTTCCGCCATTTTTGGCGATTTGGCGGTTTTCATTCCGACGCTGTTCTTGTCGGAATTCCGACGATGATGACGGAGCCGGTCGCGGGTTGAGCGACCGGCTTTTGTCAACCCTCCTTTTTCTCTGCCGCCGATTCGCCGCCGGCGGCGGTGCTGGTGACGATCCAGGACGGATCGGGAAGGCCGTTGTCGTAGGGCGCGAAGGTGAAGGCGGCGCCGGTGGCGGCGAGCCGGCTGGCGGCTTCCTCAAATTCCTCGCGCTCGTGCCGCGACACGATCAGCGTCTCGCCCACCGCCATTCGGCCGAGATAGCGCAGGGCGCTCGCCAGCCCCTGTTCCCGCGCCCGCGCAAGGTTCGCCGCACCGCGCGCCTGTATCTCGCCAAGCTCCTTCACTTTGCCGCCTTGTGCTTCCCGATGTGGTGAATGAACCGGATTTGGCTGGCTTCACCGTTCCGCGCGCCGGGCGCAGATTAGCGCGCCTTCGGTACGGTGGCTATGTAGCGCTGAAGCACCTCGCCGATCCGCGTCTGCCACCCGGCACCGCCGGCGCGAAAATGCGCGATGACTTCGGGCGGGAGGCGCAAGGTTACCTGCTGCTTCGGCGCATCGCCAACGGTGGGGCGGCCACGTTTGGTGAGCGTGCCGGTCGCCTGGCGGACGACCTCGCCGGCAAGTGAAAACTCCGCGCGACCCCAAGCTTTCTCCGGCCACTCGGACGCGTCATCCGGATCGACCCAGTTGCTGTCCATTTCGTGTTTTCGCTCGGTCATCGCGCTCTCCCAAGTCCATGGCGCTCCGCACCGTGCCCCTGTATCTCGCCAAGCGCCTTCACCCTGCCTGCCTCCTGTCAGCCCGCTGCCATTCGGCGCGGATGACGATGTGGCGATCGTCGACCAGTGTGCAGTGCCATATCGTCGCGGCCGGGTCGGCACCGTCCCTGCGCACCCTGTCGGCAATCGTCACCTTCATCCGCTGCTGCCGGTCGAGAAACCCCTCAACGGGCCCGGTTATGAAAAAATAGCGCGTCACCCCTTCTCCCTCTCCGCACGGTGGCGCGCATCCATCGCCATGTCGTGGAGGCGCTGCATGCAGTATGTGTCCGCTTCCTTGACGCCGTGCGTAGCGATGAAGCTCCGCATCCGGAGCAACACCACCCGCTCCGCTGCCTCCTCCGCCGCCTTCGCTAGCTTTCGAAGATCGAAGCGGCCATCAAGAACAACATCCTCCGGCGCTTCATCCAGATCGACGTAGTTCCCGCTTTGGCTCTCCATCACCAGACTTTCGGTTAACGCGGCAAGCACGGCATCGGGCAGCGTTTCGTGGCTCAACTTCTTTCTCCTTCCCGGCGCAAAGTACCACTTTGCGACGATCCTCTGGCATGGCTCATCGCGATCGCGCGCGCCGCCATGCCGGTGGTGCGGGGCATGTAGGTGTCGAGGATGCGCTTGGTTTCGTCGAGATTATGGCCGGTGATCGCCGCGATCAGATGATCGGGAAGGGCAAGCTCGCCCTGGTGAACCACGGCGGTGCGGCGGAAGTCGCGATATTGAAGCCCGGCCATTTCCACCGCCGCCTCGCTTGCACCGGCCTTTTCGGCGCGCGCGATCGCCGCGGCGCGAAGATCCGCGAAGCGGCGGATGAAGCGGGTTTGCCCCGCCCGGATGTTGGGAAAGGACCAGGGGCGGATTTCATGTTCTTCATCGAACAACAAGGTGGCGAGGCCGAAGCCGCGCGCGCGGGCGATTTCCGCCTCGATACGGGCGCGCGTCAGCCCGACGACCGGCACCTCCACCCACCGCTTGCCCTTGTTCTGGCGAAGCCGGATGCCGCGGACGTCGTGGGGCACATAGCCGGCCCGCCCCGCCAAGGCCGGCACCGGCACCGCGGACAGAGCCTCGAACACGTCGGCGTCCATCTTGTGGCGGGGGATTTCGACCCATTGGGTCTGCATCAGCTTGAGCAGATCGGCTTCGCGCTGCCCGATCTGGAAAGCGAGGTCGACGGCGAGCTGCAGCGAGGGCTGGCCGTCTGCGGTGGCGAGAAGCCATTCGCGGGCGTCCGGGCTCCATATCTGGTCGCGCGGCGCCGGCGCGGCGAGCTTGAAATCGTCGAAGGGATTGCTGCCCCGGGCGATCAGGCCCTCGCCTTCGGCGAAGCTGAACAAGGTTCGGGCGACGCGCAAGGTGGCATGGGCGGTGGTGTGGCGCACTTGCCCCTTCCAGCGGCCGCTTTTCGCGGGCTTCATCAGCGCGTCGCGAAGCACCGCCACCCGCTGGGGCGTGATGGCGCTGAGCGGCGCGTCGCCGCCCCATTTCTCCAGCGTCTTGAACTTGGTTTCATATTCGCGCTGGGTGGAGGCTTCGATGCTGGTGCCGGGACGCTTGACGCTTGGATAGCCCTTGGCCCGGTACCGCTCGATCAGGGCGCCGAGCGTGCCGCCGCGCAATATCTTTTTCACTTCGCGCGGCTTGGCGCCGCCGCGCAGCCATGTCTCGATTTCGGCATTCTGCGCGGCGGCGAGGGCGATCGCGGCAACGGGATCGGCGCCGAGCGCCTTGCCCTTCCACCCCGCCTTGCGCTGCTTGGGCGTCGGTTGCCAATAATAGCGGACGCCGCCGGCGGTGTTCTTGGGCGTCATGCCGGGCGGGAGATCGAGCTTAGCCATCGACGTCGTCCCCCAAAGTGGTACTTTGGGGGAGGGGGGACCGCTGCGCTTGCTCTAGCGCTTCACAGATGGCGATTAGCGCGTCGCTTGACCTCCCCTCCCGGTGGAGCCGCCGCAGCAGCGTATCGAGCGGCACGACAGCGGGGCCATGGCGATCGAGCAGTTGGCGGGTGCGATCGGTCATTCCCTCTCTCCCTGTTCGCCAAGCGCGGCGCGGATGCCTTGGCCCAGGCGCCCGACGTGTTGGCGGTGTTCGACGAGCAGTTTCAGCGTATCGCGCAGGATGCGATCGGTGACCGGGCGGTTGCGGTCGCCGCCCTCCGTTGCCCAATAGCGGGCGGTGCGATCGGAGACGCCCATGCGCTCGGCATAGACCTGGGCACCGACCAGGTGCATCGCCCGCTTCACCAGCGCGGAGCGCATCGCGAGGTTGTTTTCGGGCAAAGGCGCGGTGGACATTCGGGGGTTCATCCTTGCTGCCATAGTTCCGTAAACCGGAACTATGGCAGGGTCAAGGCCTTAGTGGTCGAGGTCTCTTACGGTCTCGTCGGTACGCCCCCGCTGGCGCCAGTCCACCGCCTGATCGAAGGCAGCGAGGCATTGAGTGAGGAAGGCGGCAAGCATGAAATCGGGCGTGTTGGAGCCGTTCTCCATGCTGTGCTTGTTGATCAAGCCGGCGAGGTCTGCGCAAAAGGCGCCGTCTTTCGCGGCATCGCGCGGCGGAAGGAAGGCGGGCGGCAGCTCTACCGGCACATTGGTGAATTGTTCGGTTGACCAATAAAGGCCGGGCTGAGCGAAGCGGCCGGGCTCCGCCCACCAGATGGTGCGGCCGTCAAGCTCGCCTACCTTTTGCATCTGCGCGTCTGCTGACATTGGGGGTTTTCTCCTGTGTGCGATGCAGGCGGCGGGGACAATGCCTGAACCCCGCCGCCCGGTTGGGGCTGAATGCCCCGAACGGCGATCTAGAGCGGGTCGCGGAAGGTGGTGGGGACGCCGTTCAGGCGGTCGATCGACGCAGGGTGCAAGTCGCTAATACCGGAGCGACTGACCGCCCATTGTCCATCCCAGCCATCGAAAGTGAAGGTCCGCTTCAAGCCGAGGCAGCGGGTGACGCGGATGCGGTCACCCGGCTTCAGCACCGCCTTCGCCCGTTCCACCGCGCGGCGGTTCTCCGCCGCCTGCGCTTCGCTGACGCGGCTCATGCGGGCACCGCGTCGGCGGCGGCGCGCATCGCGTTCTCGATCGCTTCCTTGATGGCGTTCTCGCATTCATTCCGCAGCTTGGCGAGGTTACGTTCCGCTTGCTCGATCGAGGATGCGAAGTCCGCCTTGATGCGCTTGATGGCGCCAACAAACGCCGCCGCCTCCTCCTCGCTTCCAAAGCGGCCGAACGTCTCCCCTGGCAAGCAGTGGGTGGCGTTGCCGTGCCGGTCGCGACCGTAGTAGCGCCCGCGGCGCCCGGCCTTCTCCGACGTGACGGCCATGACTTCGTACATGCCGAAGTCGCGTTTGATGGTGTAAAACAAGGCAGGCTTCACGCTGCAATTCCTTCCTGGGGGGCAAAGCCGAAGCGGCGGGCGGCGGCGAGGTAGAGGGCATCGAGATATTGATTGTAGGCGCGGGCCGTTGGATCCTTTGCAAACGCCTCTGCTTCGGCGGCTTGTTGGGCGGCGGTGGACCATTCGAGGCGGGCGGCGCGATCTCCCGCATCGGCGGCCCGGCGCTGCCAATCCTCGCGTGCCCACATCCAAGCCCGGATCATGGCGGTGCGCTCCTCGCGATCCGTGACGCCGTTGAACACGTCGTCCGCGGTGAACATGTCGATCCAGTAGCGCCAGTGCACGGCTTCAAGCCGCTCCATCCTGCGCGCCGCCTGCGTGCCGTCCATGCGGCGCGCCTCCACCTGCCCCGGCCAGGCGTTGCGGCGGATGGCGAGTTCGCGGCGCAGCTCCCGCACCTTGGCCTCGAAGGGGAGGGGGTGACCGCCGGGCGGCGCCGCGCCGGCGATGTCGGCGCGGATCGCCTGCAACAGCAGCACGTGGCGCTCGGCTTCGCGGCCGGTCATCCGCCGTTGCTCGATAAACACCGGGTAGGAGCGGGCGCGAACGGCAAGCTCCTCATCCAGCTCGAGCAGATATTCGCCGGCCGGCACCGCGAACGGCGGACGCTGGGACAGCGGCGACATCATGGGGAAATCGAAGGTGAGGGGGCCGGTCATTGCCTCGGCTCCCCAAGACCGGCGGTGAAAGCGGCGCGGATGCCGTTCTCAACTTGGTCCCAGCTAAACACTGGGCCGTTGCGTTCGTCCTGACGCTGCTTGCGTATCTCGGTCATGCAGCGTTCCACCGTCTCCTCGTCCGTGAGGGATGCGATCAGATTGGCAGCTTCGCGCATGTCTTTGGACGCAACGGCTCCTTTGCCAGCGACCACTTCAATGTCGTCGGCATAGGCGCGCAAAGCAGCAGGCAAGCCTTCCCGCTCCCGTAGCGTCTGCACCGGCTCATGCTGTGGCGCGTCAGTCATCGTCGTCGTCCAGATCGGTGACGCCGGGTTTGCAGACGACCGTGTAGCCGACAACGCTATGTTCGCTCGGGCCTTTGCCGCAAAGTTCGCAGATGCGTGGCTGCTGTTCTTCATTTTGCATCGGTGTTCTCCTGTGCTGCGAGGGCGTGTTGTTTGCGTTCCCACGCTTCGAACATGGCTTCACGATTGCGGTCCCATGCTTCCGCGCGGCGATCATCTTCATCGTCGGTCGGCGGGGGTGGCATCGGAAGCCAAGCGGTCGGCTCGCTAACCGGGTGCAGCGGCGCGTTCGACGGGCTGAAATACCCCATCCATCGCCCGCCGGCATGGCCCCGGCTTCCCATGTAGCCCGTTACCCAATGCCCGATGTGCGGCCAGAATAGCAGGATGCGGGTGCCGTCGCGTGGCGCGCTGTCCATCCCCATCACTCCCCTCCCTGTGCTGCGATTGCCCGCAGGGAAGCGCCGCGGTCGATGCGCTCGATTTCGGCAACGGCAAGTGCGGCGGAGCGAACTAGGTCCGAGCGCCGATCCTTCGGCTTCCACCAATGCTTCGCCCATGGCCAGAACAGAGCGGACCCATTCTTGAACTTCGGCATCGCTGTCTCGACGCCGCCGCCAGACAAAGCGTAGCAACCCGCCGCTCGTGCTAGTTGACCGTCGGCGTGCGCGTCGTCGTGTTCCAGTGTCCAGCCTTCGACTTCGGTTTGTCGGCGGCGTTCAGCGGCGACTTCGGCAAGCACCTTGTCCGTCGCCGCTTCCTCGCGAGACGCGAGGGCGTTGAGGTCAGTCTTGTGCATGGGTGCCTCCCGGTTGGTGGGCGAGGGCATTTTTCATGCCCTGTCTCCCGCAAGCGTGGCAGGATCGAAGGGGACGATGCCGCTGACCACGGCGTAGGCGACAAGCTGAGCGGTGGTGCGCGCGCCGACGCGGCGGCGGGCACAGCGCAACACTCCGTCCACCGAAGCGATGTTGCGGCCGTCAAGCTCCGCGATCGCGCCAAGCGACTGCCCTTCCAGCAACCCCGCAATCACCTCGCGCTGCCGCCGCGTCAAAAGCCCAGGCCCTCGGTGGCAGCCCATTAGCCTTCTTCCCGGCTGGCCTTGCCGATGTCAGCCGACACC
The DNA here is from genome assembly GCA_036399095.1 of Allosphingosinicella sp. Taxonomy (GTDB): domain Bacteria; phylum Pseudomonadota; class Alphaproteobacteria; order Sphingomonadales; family Sphingomonadaceae; genus Allosphingosinicella. The sequence continues at coordinate 102,669 of DASWNT010000023.1, read as the reverse complement.
CGATCGTGCGCCGCCAGCCCCAGCCCCAAAGCGATTTCCACCTTGAGCAGGGCTTGCTGGCGGCGTTCCAGCGAAACACTGTCCAGCAGTTCCAGCGCCGCGTTGAGGCGGTCGCGGGCTTCTTTGACCAATTGCTTCACCGGGAGGCGCAGATCGGCGGCGCGGCTGTGGCCGTGCTTGACCGCTTGTTCGATCCGCCGGTCGATCGCGGCGCGCACCGCCGGGCCGGAGACGGCGTTGATCAGCTCGTCCAGATCGAGGAGGCGGGGGAGCGGGCTGTCGTTCAAAGTGGTACTTTGGACGAAGGGGGTTTCGGCGTTCATGGGAGCGGCTTCCCTTCCGAGTCGATCAGCTCCACGTCATCCGGCGATATGCCGCCGACGCGCAGGGCCTGTAGGCAGTGGGAGCATTCGTCGGCCTGGAAGGTGAGTTTGTCCCAGCGGACCGAGGATGCGCGCACGCGGCCAAGCGCCCCGGCGCCAACAGCGACGTAGCCGTTTTTGAAGCTCCTGCGGGTGCGCACCCGCAGGCCGTTGTGGGGGAAGTCGGCAAGGCGCTTCGGCCACGACTTTTGCCAGCGGGTACGATCCACGCTCATGCCCGCACCTGTGCAATTGCGATGGAACCGGGCGGCGGGACTAGCGTTTCAACGCCATAGCTCCTCCCCCCCAGGAGCGCCCCATAGAGCCCGCCGCGGTAGAACAATGCCGCGGCGGGCTTTTTGTTTTTGCGGATCATGATACGTCCGCCGCCAGAAGGACGATCTCGTAAATCTCCTCCTCACCAATTGTCTCATAGGTGAGGCGAAGCCCCACGACCCGGAAGTCATTGCCAAGCTCGCCTTGATCAGCAGCGGCGACGCGAACGGTGGTGTCGGGATCGAAGCGCCCGCCGGTGCGCTCGGTGATCTGCGCCTTTGCATCCATGATCGCATCCGCAATTTCTTGGTAGCCGTAGAGGTCGCTCCACTCGTCGACGATCTCGATATCAGGCTCGCTCATCCCTGCCTGCCTCCCCGGCCCAAAGTCGTACTTTGGGACGATGGAAATGCGGCGGGGCCGAGATCAGCGGCCCCGCCGCAGGTGCCCGGCGCGAAAGGGAGCAAAGCGCCGGAAGCGGGAAGTTCGATGCGCACCATGCCGCGCCCGCAGGCGCGGGCCCGCAGATATTCGCGCGGCGTGAACCAGGTGACCCGCGCCGGAGCGCGCCCCCTCGACACCGCTCGGGACAGGCTCCGGAAGAAGCGGCCGATCATGGACGTGCCTCCCGTTCAACGGTTTCCGCCGAACTGATGATCGCTTCACCGATCGCGCGCGCTTCCGCGGGGTCCATTGCGACGTAAAAGCCGAGGTGGCGCAGGTCCGGCTCCAGCGTCAGCGCCATGAAGACCATGACGAAGTGCCCGGCAACATGCTGGGCGTCGCCGGTCGTGATGTTTGTGCATTGCATCGCCGCAACCGTGGGGCCATTCGGGATGGCGAACGGGAACATGCCTAGGTTCGGGCATTCGGCCGTTTCTTCCGCATAGCCGGGGCGCTGGTAGCTCGGTACGCTCTTCATGCGGCTTCCCTTTCGGCGGCTTCTTCGGCGCGGGCATCGCGGCGGGCGAGCGTCAGGAGACGGCCCCGGACGCTGTTGCTTTTGCGGTCCAGGCGGCGCGCGATCTCGCCGATCTTCACGCCTCTCATGTCGAGGACGCGGAGCAGCGCGTCGTCCGCCTCGCTATAGGGGCGAACGACGTGCCCGTTGCGCTGGTACGCCGCGCTTTTCTGGTGCGGCCTGCCGCGCAGCCGCGGCGGCGCGTCGGCGCCGTTCTTCATGCACTGCCAGTTGATCGCCGAGCCGCTGATCTTCGTGCCGGCGGCGGTGAAATGCTCGGCGATCCGCTTGGGGCTCCAGCCCCGCTCGCGAAGCCGGCACATCTCCTCGATCTGCGTATCGCTCAAGATCCGCGAGCCGCTCACGCCGCCTGCTCCGTCACGGAGCGGAAGTGGTCTAGGATGAGGCGCTTCTCAGCTTCCAGCTTTTGAAGATCGATCTCGAAATGCTTGGCGAGCAGCTCCTCCGTGGTGAGGGCGGCGGAGACATAGCGGGTGCTGTACCCGTTCTCCAGGCGCTCACAGATTTCGTAGCCCTGCTCCTCCAGCCACTCCACAAAGCTGCCGACGATCTGGTTGGCGCCGTACAGCGCCTTGATCCGGTTGTGCTCGGGCGTGGCCGGGGGTGCCCCGGCAGCCGGAGCAGAAGGAGCGGCAGCGACTGCGCCGGGTGACGTTGCCATTATGCCGCCTCCCCGAATTGCAGCGCGGAGGCATCGAGCTTGTTGGCCCATTCGGCGGCTTCGGCGTCGGCGTCGGCGGCGGCGTGGGTGGGGAAGGTCTGGTCGAACCAGGCAAGCACGGCGGCGAGCGGCCAGCGGCTCGTTTTGCACACGGCTTGCGGGGTGCCGCCGATCAGCTCGCCCTTCAGCTTGCGGAAGCCCAAGGGCGCCGGAAAGCCGCGCGTCCGCATCAGTTCGCGCACAAGGTCGACCAGGGTGCGGATCGCGGCGTCGCGCCGGCCGAGGCGGCGGGCGATGAAATCGAGCCCGACATCGCGCTGCGCGACCGGGCCGCTGTGAACAAGCGCCACCGTCTCCCGCCGCGGCGCGGGGGTGGGGCAATCAACACGTGGGTTGAAGGGACGCCGCGGCGAGAGAGCGGGCAGCGATGCAGGGAGGCCGTTCATTGGGCCACCGCCTGCGGCTCGCCGCAATATGTGCAATTTCGATACGGGCCATTGGGCCCATGGAAGGTGTGGCCGAGGCCACGCTTACCGCAAGTTGGGCAGATGCCCTTTTCGCGCTTGGCGCGCTTGGCGCCTGGTAGGGGGTGAGTAGACACTGACGGCCTCCGCAGGAAATCCTGTGAAGGCGCTTATGTTCGCGATTTGCTTACACTGTCAACAACAAAGTTAGCGATGCGCTTACAGCGAAATTTCCTGATTTCCGAACATCCGGAGGGCAAACAGGGCGGAGACAGTGACCAAGATGAGGATCGGCGCGGCCGTTTCTAACGCACCCATGCGCTTTGTTACCAGGGATCGCCCTTCCTCCGTTTTCGGGAGCGCCACGGCAAGTGACGCAACGAGCAAGGGCGCGAGGAGGACTGCCGCCGGTAGGATGAAAAGAATTACCCAAAGGCCGAAATATGCGCTCCCCAGCCACATAGCCGCGAGAAAAGCAGGCCATTTCGAGATTGTTCGAACAACGTACCAGAGTGCGCCATGCGGTGGCGCCGGGCCCCAGGCACCGGCGAAAGCGCGGGCCACGGAGATTTGCGCTACCATCAGCGTTAACGCCGTAACGACCAGCAATGCGGCGACAGCTGACATTATGCCGCCGATGCAGCGTCCTCGGTGCGATAAGGAATGAGCGCTTCCGTGACCCGCTCAACGCTACGCTGCTGGTCCGGCGTTGCCGCCCGATAGCGCGCAATGATTTCCCGTTCCGCATCCGAGAGGTGGAGCGGATTGTCCTTCAGGGTCAGGAGATCGGCCGGCATCACGCCAAGGGCGGGCGCTATTCTGCGCATCCACTCAACCGTTAGCTGGATATTGCCACGCTCCAAATCCGAGATTTGCGGTTTCGAGCAGCCGACTGCGATCGCAAGGGCATCCTGCGACAAACTCTTCGCGGCTCGAAGCTCACGGATCCTGTTCGGATAATCCGACATAGCCGTAAGCCGTATGATTTGCGCGGACACAAAAACAGGCGCTAATCCCCGAACATTGGATTGTAAAGATGTAAGCGATCCGCTTACAGTCTTTTCATGTCCGAAGCCGCCCACCCCCTGCGCGCCTGGCGCCTCAGCCAAGAGCCCAAGCTGACGCTTGACGCGGCGGCCGCCGGCGTCGGAACGTTTCGCGGCACGTGGTACGACTGGGAAACCGGACGGCGCATCCCGGATCGCAGCTACATGGCAAAGCTCTATCGCTACACCGGCGGCGCCGTCACCCCCAACGACTTCTACGAGCTGCCCGATCTCGGCACGTTGTCGCTCGACCTTCGCGAGCCTGCGCCTTCTGCGCCGCTCCTCGACGCGGTTGCTGCAACGAAACTTGAGCACGCGGCATGAGCGCGCTGAACCATTACCCATCTGGTTCTCCACGGAAGAACGGCGCTCAACCCCCACCAGGCCGAGTCGCCGTGGGGGCAAGGTTTCACCGCGCACCTTGCTGGGAGATTAACAAAAACGGACATTGTTCGCTCCGTTTCGGCGTTTTCGGCAAGATACGGGAAGTTCGGGCGTGACCGCCTCGGACCAAACCCGGCGTAACCGCGTCACCGCCGGCAAGAAAGCCGCCGCGACCGTCAAGGCGCGGCGGGTGCAGCGCAACGACCGGTTCGGGCCGGAAGGCAGCCACCGCGGCTCAACGCCGGTGGAGTGGGATTTCGCGGGTGTGCTGGCGCGGCTTCGCGCACGCCAGGGACAGGGAAGCTAGAGATGCGTCCGGGGGGACTTTCCGACATTCTGGTGACGATCGCGGAGCCGGTGGGCGCCGTGATCCTCCTTATCCTGTTCGCCCGCATCGGCGCGGTGATCAGCGCCGGCATCGATCAGTTGTTCGACCGGCGGTGGAGCGACGTTGCCGGCGAACCGCCGCACGTTCCGGATGACGTGCAATGAGCGAGTGCGGCTTCCTGGCACACGATCCGGCGCGCGGGCGCAGCCTTGCCGCGCGGCTTGCCGAATGGCGGGCAGCGGCGCCGATGCTCACGTCTACACAGGATGCCTTGTTCGGCGTTGGCGACGAAACCTTGCAGCGCATCGAGCGCGGCGAGGTGGAGCCGGAGCCGGAGCTTGCCGAGCGTATTCAATCCGTTCTGGACCATTATCAATCCATTCCGGTGCGTTTCTCCTCAGGGGGAGCATCGGCGCCGTTCGCGAGTGCGTCCCTCCCGGGCGAAGCGAATGGCGGGGGCGCCGCAGCCCACCCAGCGAAGGCGCGCAACCCAGGCGCCCCTTCACGCGGCGCCCCGCTTCATTTCCCCGACGCCCCCGTTTCTCCCCAAGCCCACCCCGGCCGCCCCAGCTTCACGCTGGAAACGCCCGACGAAGGCGGCGCGCACGTCAACATGCACCTTGGCGGGCGCGTCTTTCCGCTGCCCTTGCCGGTGGCGCAGTCGATCGCCGCCGACCTGTTTCTTCTGCTCAGCCTTGCCGCCGAGCCGAACCTGTTCCGCACCGCCGAAAGGGTGAGCCGATGAACCTTACTGCCCAGGACCTTTTGCGCGCCATGGCGCCCGCCGAAAACATCGCGCCGGTGGTGCCGGACAACGACGTCGATCTGCCGGACGGCCCCTGCAACGGGCTTCTGGTGACGGCGGCGGGCAATCTCAGCCTGGTCGCGGCGGGCGGCGGCGCAAGCGGCACCTTCGCGGTCGCGGCCGGGCAGCTCGTCCCGGTGCGCGTCGCCCGCGTCCTTGCCGCCACCACCGCCGCCCTTCTGGCGCTCTATTGAAATGGCGCAAAGTAATACTTTGAGCCAGAAGGCTGGGGGGGGGGGCGAAAGCCTTCCGCGCGGTCGATCGAGCGGCAGGAGGGCCTGGCTTATGCCCGCGCGTGGCGCGTGCGGATGAAGCCCTATTTCGATGCCCTGTACGGGCCGGAAGCCTGCCCCTCGTGCGGCAAGGCGCGCTGAGATGATCGGCCGCGGCCTTTCCCTTTCCTCCGTGGCGGGGCGGCGCGTGGCGGCGGCGGCAGCGGCGCTTGGCGGTGAATTGTGGGCGCAGCCGGGGCTGGACGCGTCGGCGGGGCTGCTTCTGCAAAGCGCAACGGTGGCCAACGGCGTGGTCAAGCTGACCTATAACGGCAGCGGCAGCGCATTGTCGCTGGTGCGCTGCACGTCGCCGGAAGGCATTGCGGCCGGCGACACGTTGCGTGTGACGATCGACGTGCCGTTGTTTGTCGGGCCGGCACCGATCGCGGTCAGAAACGGATCGTCCACTTCGCCCCCGATGCTCAGCGTCACCGCCGCCGGCCAGTTCAGCGTCGATTTCATCGCCACCGGAAGCTCCAGCTTTTTCTGGATTACCTCCGGCACCGCCAACAGCGAGGGGCCGAACGGCTCCGAAGTCACCGCCCTTTCGATCCGCAAGGTGCTTGGATGAGCGAGCGGCACGCAATCGACATCAAGGAGCTTGCCCGGATGCTGGACCAGCATGCTGCGAGCCTTGCGCCCGAATTGCTGCCCAACGGCCGGGCGGAGGGCATGTTCTGGCGGACGTCCAACGTCGCCGACATTCCCACCGGCAAATTCAGCCTTGCCGTCAACCTTTCGGGAGACAGGATCGGCATGTGGACCGATTTCGGCGCCGCCCGGGGCGCGCCCGACAGGTCCGGCGACATGTTGAAGCTGGTGGCGGTGACGCGGTTCGGCGGCGATATCCGCGAGGCGTGCAAGTTCGCCCGCTCCTACCTCGGGCTTGACGGGCTTGACCCCGGGCGGCTCGCGGTGCGGCGCGCGGAAGTGTCGCGTGTGCAGAAATCAGCGGACGACAAGGCGAAGAAGACGGCCGACTGGATGCGCCGCAAGGCCCAGCAAATCTACCTCGATCCGCGGGCGGTGCCGATCGAGGGCACACCGGCGGAGGATTACCTTGCCAACCGGGCAATCGACCTTTCGGTGCTTGGGCGGGTGTCGCGGGCGCTGAAGTTCCACCCGGCGGTGTTGTGCAAGGAAGCCAATGCCGAGCTACCCTGCCTGATCGCCGCGGTGGTGAACGGCGAGGGTCATCAAATCGCGACGCACCGCACCTGGCTTCAGCGCACCGCGCGTGGCTGGATGAAGGCGGACCTTGAAGAACCAAAGATGTGCCTCGGCAAGGCGGAGGGCGGCTATATCCCGCTTCACAAGGGCGCGTCCGACGCGACGTTGCGCCACGTGCCGACGGGAACCGACATCCACGTCTCGGAAGGGATCGAGGACGGGCTGACGGTCGCCAGCGCAGATCCCGACGCGCGGGTGATCTGCGCCATCTGGCTCGACAACATGCACCATCTGCCGCTCCCCAATCAGATGGGCGCGCTGGTGCTGATCGGCCAGAACGACAAGCCCGGCAGCGACGCCGAGCGGGCGATGGGGAGCGTCATCGCGCGGCACCAGGAGGCGGGGCGGGTGGTGAAGCATCCGAAGCCTCCGGCCCCGTTCAAGGATTTCAACGAAATGGCGCAAGCGGCGCAGGCTTCGCGCCAAAGTGATGGCGCTGGCGCTGCCTCCCCCGGAGGCAGCTTTGGAACCAGCGCCATTTTGGCGCGGGCGGGTGCCGCGTGAGCGCCGAGCTCCTCCACGACCTTGCCCGGGTGAAGGCTGTATTACAGTTGCGCTCGCTCGCTCTAATCGTCGGCGCGCCGCGCACCAGTTCCCCGCAGTCTCCGGATACCGACCGAAGGCTGAGCATTGCGGGATTGAAGGATGCCTTCGGGAGGCAGTCGGTCGATACCCTCAGAGCCGAACGTGGACGCCCAGGTGTAGGCGTGACAGCCGGAGAGACGGCACCTCACTCCAACCGCACCGTCGATTGGGGAGAAGCGTGATGAGCTGGCGCCTCCACCCCATCCTCCTGTTCGTCGGTGCGGCGCTCGCGTCGCGCGCGGGCTCTAGCCCCGTGCCCGGAAACGTGGCACAACACGGCACCCCCGCTTCGGGCTTCCATGAAAGTAATACTTTCATGGGGTCTCAATTCGAGGCGCTGTGATGGCGGCGGGGGGCAAGCAGGGACTGGGCGATATCGCCGCCGCGCTCGGCAGTGCCGAGGTGGTGCCGATCAGCGCCCGCGCGGCCGGCGCCGCGAAGCCGCGCAAGCCGTCGCGCTTCGGCGATGCGCCGCCCGATCGCGGCGAGCCGCCGGTGCTGAAGCAACGGCTTCCCGACAATTGCCCGGTGGTGCCGCTCGGCACCTATAGCGGCCTTTATTATTATTTGGATGAGCTTGGCCAGATACGCGAGCTCAAGCCCAAGGAGCATGAGAAAAAGAACCTGGAGAGCCTGTTCGGGCGCCAGTCGCATCTGTGCGAGGTATTGTGGCCGCGCTACGCCGCCAAGCCGGATGAGGAAACCGGCGAGCCGGTTATCAACGGCTGGAAACCGGAAGTGGCCGGCCGCGACCTCATGGCGGCGTGCGCCGACCGGGGCATCTGGCGCGCCCAGGGGCGGGTGCGCGGCGCCGGCGCCCATCGCGGCGACAGCGGCGAGCTGATCCTCCACTGCGGCGACAAGGTGTGGGCGCAGTGGGGCGACGGCGCCTGCTACAAGGATCCCGGGCTTCACGGCGAGCATGTCTATCCCGCTTCCGAGCGGACGCCGCGCTTCGCGGCGCGGGGCGTCGGCAGCGACGCAGGGCAGCGCTTGCTGCACGTGCTTTCGACGTGGCGCTGGGAGCGGCCGAGCATCTGGAACGGCGAAAGCTGGGAATGGGGCGTCGATCCGATGCTGATGCTCGGCTGGATGTCTCACGCGACGATTTGCGGGGCACAGGACTGGCGCGCGGCCGCATGGCTGACCGGCGGCCGCGGCACCGGCAAATCGGCCTTGCAGAACCGCATCATCAAGCCCTTCTTCGGACGCAACGGCCTGCTTCAGGCGCAGAATGCGTCGGAGGCCTATATCCGCCAGCTGCTCGGCATGCGCACCTTGCCGGTGGCGCTGGACGAGCTGGAGGCGAGCGCCGACAACCGCAAGGTGCAGGCGATTATCGAGCTTGCCCGCATCGCGTCCTCCGGCGGCACGATCGGCCGCGGCGGGCAGGATCATAATCCGCACGAATTCACCGCCAATTCGGCGTTCCTTTTTTCTTCCATCCTGACGCCGCCGCTTGCGCCGCAGGACAGGAGCCGCATCGCCATGCTGGAGCTGCGCGAGTTCGAAGCGGGCGACAAGCCGCCGGTGATCGAGCCCGGGGAAATGGAGGAGATCGGCCTTGCCGTCCGCCGGCGGATGGTGGACGGATGGGACCGGCTCGAGGAAACGATCGAGCGCTACAAGACGTGGCTCGGCCAGTACGGCCACGACGCGCGAATGCAGGATCAGTTCGGCACGCTTCTCGCCTGCGCGGACCTGGTGCTGTTCGACGATTTGAGCGACGACCAGAGCTATTATCAGGCTTGGGCGGCGCGGCTGGATGCCCGCAACCTCGCCGAAAAGGCCGAGGACGAGAGCGAAGGCGAGCTTGCCGCGCGCCATATCGGCACAAGCGCCGTGCAGGCGGTGGGCGGAGCGGTGCCGGAGACGGTTTCCGCCTTCCTGCACCGCGCGGCCGGCAACGACATCACCGACAGCGGCGTCGATACGGCGCGGCGGCGGCTGGAAACGATGGGCCTCAAGCTCATTTCGTCGTGGCTGGACGGGGAGGGGGTGCGCCGCGTCGGCCGGCCCGTGCCCGACAATCCGGACAAGCCGCTTTTCGTGGCGGTGGCCAACAAGCATCGCGGCCTGGACGCGCTGACCCGCGACACCCGTTGGTGCGGCGGCGTGTGGAGCCAAGCGCTGAAGCGCCTCAAGGGCGCGGTGCCCAAGCACAACGTTAAGATTGCACACAGGAACGAATGGTGCGTGCTGGTGCCGGTGAGCTTCTTCGCCTCGATCGGCGAGGGGGAGGAACAATGAACGCCGTCCCTGCCGTGACGTCGATGCTGCTTGCCGATCTTCACCAGATCGCGCTCCGCGAGAACCTGACGCCTTGCGATCCCTGGGAAGGCGGGCCGGACGTGTTTCCGGAGCATCCGGACGGCGTGGCGCGTGTGGTTGTCCTGCGGCTCGACGGGACGCTGGAGACGCAGGCGGTCGACGACAGCCTGGATTGGGCAACGGTTGCGGGCTTCCGCTTCGAGACGCCGTGGGGCCTGCCGGTCGAGGCGTTCGACGTCGACGATTACGAGGGTGGGCTGTGATGGCCTTCGCTGCCCGCGCCCGCGCCCGTGATAGTTCCGGTCAGCGGAACGGAGGCCCTTCGCCTCGCACTCCTGTTTGCCGTCTGAAAAGACCTATGCGGACAGCCTTGGCGACGCGGAGCGGCGGCGAGGCGGTGCGTCCGCATTCCGCATCCGTCTCCACCGCAGGAGGCGTCATCCTAGCACCGCCCAGGGGAGCCCACGAAAGTGGTACTTTCGTGGGTAAACCCGCGCCCGCGCCCGCTGTGTCTTTGCCCGTGCCCGCGCCCGTGCCCAATGGCTTCATTCAGGAGCGGCGCGCGAAGCCGTTTCAACCGGGGCGCGGGGGTGAAACCGCGTTTGAAACCGGGTTTGAAACGCCTAGACCGTTGATAAAGCAGCGAAATCGGCGCGCGTTTCACGGTTTCACCGCCACGCGCCCGCGTAAACATGTGTGCACACGCGCCCGCGCACATGTGAGAACAACCATCTATAACTTTGAAACCCGTGAAACTTTGAACCTAAATGGCGGACTTCCGCCGTTTTTCGGTTTCGCCGCGCGTTTCATCGCCGCCGCCGCGCTTGAAACGAATAAAATAGGGGGCGGAAATGGCTGAGCCGACCGGCGTTGAGGCCGTCGCCGCAGCCGCCCTGACGCGCTCCAAGGAACTGCTGGCCAGTGAGCGAGCTCAGGAGCTTCGCCAACTCGACCTGCTCGCCGTGCCGGATGCGGAGGCGCTGGCCGATGCCCGCGAGGCACTTGGTGCGGGGGCGCCGCGGGATGCGGTGGTGGCGGAGGCGCGCCGGCGCGGCCGTCCGCCTGGTGCGAAGAACAAGCGGACCGACGACTTCGCCAAGTGGCTGCTTCAGTTCGGCCCGCATCCGGGGCTTACGCTGATGCGTGTCCAGGGCATGCCTACCGAGCAGCTAGCGGAGGTAGAGGGCTGCAAGCGGATCGAGGCGCTGGATCGGCAAATCAGGTGCGCTGAGGCGCTGCTGCCGTACTTCGAAGGGAAGAAGCCGGTGGCGATCGACATGACGGCGCGGGGCGATTTCCGCCTGGTGCTGGGCAAGATCGAGGGCGCTGGCGAGGCCGGAATGGGCGGGGCGCGCGAGCTGAAGCTGTTGCCGGGGATTGCGGAGCCTGATTTCGAGGAAAATCAGGGACTTAGCGCCGACGAAGATGGAGCGTCGGAATGAGTGCGTCGGAGCGGATGGTGCAAGCCTTTGCAGTTGCTGCGTTTTCGTGCGTGGGGCAGAAGCTTCCGAAGCTGATAGCCGCTGCCTCGCTGGCCTGCGCCGCCGCACTGCCGGCGAGCTGCACGGCCGCATTCGCCGCGCCGATCGAGGCGGAGGGGGGGCGTCCCCCCTTCACCGCGCGCCTCTCCCATATGGCCAGTGCGCGCCAGCATTTTGAAAATTTCGCCGAAATCGGCTTCGCCGCCCGCCTCCCTCTCCTGATCGCCCCAGCGGGCGCCGGATCAAGCGGAAACGCGCGGAGCCAAGGCCGCGAACTGAGGTTGGTGGGCCGGGGCACGGGGCACGGGCGTGGGCTCGAGCGCGCCGGGAACGCCTATGGACCCGGCGCGGGCGCTCTCGCTTCGAAGAGAAGGGGCGCGGGGGTATGAGCGATCATAACGGCGATCTGGATGTCGTCACGATCGGAGAGGCAGGGCCTGTCGCCGCTTCCTTCGAAGCGAGCCGCGCCTTCATCTCCGGCATAATGGGCCCGGTGGGCGGTGGCAAGAGCATCGCGTGCAGCAAGAAATGCTTGCGGGAGGGCGCGAAGCAGGGCGGCAAGCGGGACCGCAACGGCGTGCTGTGGCGCAAGGCCCGCGGCGTTGCGATCGGCAAGACCTACCCGATCATCGACAAGAACCTGTTGCCGACCTGGTTCCGCGTGGTGCCGAAGGAGATCGGGCATTATTCGGGCAACAGCCCGCGCACCCATCGCATTCAGCCGGTGCTGGCGGAGGATGAGCACGGCAAGCCGACCGAGATGCTGGACCTCACCATGGAGTTCCGCGCGATCGGCGACCACAGCGTTGAAGAAGCGCTGAAGGGCCTCGAAGTCAATTTCGCGTGGCTTTACGAGATGGACACGCTGCCGGAGACGTTGTGGGCGTTCCTCACCGGGCGCGTGGGGCGCTTTTCCGACATCGGCATGGCGAACCAAGTGGTCGATCCGATGATTTTCGGCGACTTCAACGCGCCCGACATCGACAATTATTGCTACAACCTCTTTGTCGATAAGCAAATCGACGCGGAGGTGCTGAAGGCACTCGAGGAGGATTTGCAGGGACGGAGGTTGATCGACTTTTTTCCACAGCCGGGCGCTCGCCACCCCCAGGCGGAGAATATTCCGAACCTGCCCAAGGGCTATTACGCCCGCCAGATCGCGCTAGCGCCGTCGAAAAACTACATCGACAGAATGATCGACAACAAGTTCGCGCCGGTGCGGCACGGACAGCCGGTGTTTCCGGAGTTCGATTTCGAGCGGCATATCGCCCGCGAGCCGATCCCCTACGATCCCGCGCGCAAGCTGATCGTCGGCATGGATGCGGGGCTGACGCCGGCGGCGGTGTTCGTGCAGCGCTCCAGTCTTGGCCAGCTCCGCGTGCTTGCCGAGCTCGCGGTGTTCCCCGGCGAGGAGGAAACTATGGCGCGCGTCGGGGCCACGCGCTTCGCCCAGGTGTTGAAGCGCTTCATTGTCGAGAATTTTCCCGACGCCTGGGCGTTGCGCGACCTGAACGGGGCGATGCTTGGCGAAGACGGCGGAATAGAATTCTGGTGCGATCCGTCAGCGAAGGATGGCACCGACAAAAGCGGCAATGAGGGTAGCTGGTTGGAGATTGTCCAAGGGCAGCTCGGCCGGCGCATTCGACCGGCGCATACCAACAAGCTCCACATCCGCCTGGAAGCGGTGCGCAAGCCGATGATGCCCGGTTCGGTGCTGGACGGCGGGCAGCCCGCCTTCCTGATGTCGCCCTCGTGCAAGATCCTGCGCAAGGGTTTCCTCTCCGGCTACCATTACCAGAAGGTAGCGGTGGGCGACGGCACAGGCCGGTTCAACGTCGAGCCCAACAAGAACATGTTCAGCCACAGCCAGGACGCCCTGCAATATGCGGCAATGGCCGACGGCGTGGCCGTCGCCGAAATCCTTGGCCGAGACCCCCGGCGGCGCCGTGGGAGCGCGCGCCGCGTGGACAGCGGAAACGATCATTTTGCGGGAGAATTCTGATGAGTGCAGTCGGCAAAATCGTGAGCAACGCCTTTACCGGCTTCTTCACCGGCGGTCCCCTTGGCGCGATCGCCGGCGCGGGCGCCGGCCTGATCGGCGCGGTGTCCGGAAAAAAGGGCAAAGGGTCGAAACAGGCGGGGCCCTCGATCCTGATGCCGCGCGGCATCACCCGCAACGATGCGGTGGACGCCCGGATGCGCGACGACGAACGCCGTAAGCGGCGGGGTGTCGGCGCAAACATCCTTACCGGCGGATCGGGCGCGGAGGCGCGCACCCCAGGCGGCAAGGTGCTGCTGGGGCAGTAGTTCCGAAACACGGCACACAAGCAACACCAAGCAACTGAAAGGAAACAGAAATGTCGGAAGATAATAATAATACTTCGGAAGTCGGCAACGGCGCGTTCACCGCTTCCCTGCTCGCCAACCTCGATCTGTCGGTTCCGGAGATCGAAAAGGTTATCGCCGAAGCCAGCCCGCCGTTCAGCCGCGCGCAGTTGAGCTTCCTGCTTGGAGCCGAGAATGCGGGCAAGACCCGTAAAACGGCGGTGACGGTGCTGCAGAACGCGATCGACGCGCTGGACGCGGCGGATAAAGCGGCAGCGGAAGCGGCTGCACGTGCCGCTGCGGAGGAAGCCGACGCGAAGCGGGCGGCGTTCGGGCGGGGCGTTGCCCTTGCCGAGGGCGCCGATCCGGTGGCGGCGGCGCGCACCGGCGGCACGTTCCTGGTGCTTGGCGATGGTCAGCGCGAAATTGCGGGTCTCAGCCGTATCGACGCCAAGCCGGACCATTTCAGCGTCGCCGGCGGGCGCGTCATGTACGGCCGCCCGATCCGCATCTCCGGCGCCGACGCCAAGGTGATGCTGCACAACGTCGCGCTGCTGGACGAAGAAGGCGTGGTGCACGCCGTGTGCGAAATCCCCGGCGGGCTCCAGCTGGGCGGCCGCGACGTCGAACTTCCCGCCGGAAGCCTCATTTTCGGCTGATGTGTAAATCGGCGGGGGCGGCAAAGGATGCTGCTCCCGCCCAGTGTAAACCGGGGCGGGGAAGCAGGTATGAAATACGACGTTGAAACGATCCTGCGGCAGCAAGCGCAGATGGAGAGCGGGCGGAGCCTGTTCGATGCGCAGTGGCTGGAGGTCGCGGAGCGCGTGCTTCCCCGCCAGGCGGACTTCCTTGGCGCCGGGGCGGTGGCCGGAGGGAAGCGCGGGGCGCGCATTTTCGATGAACATGCGATGCTTGCGCTCGGCCACCATTCGGCGACCTACGAAGGCTTCCTGATCCCGCGCGGTTCGTTCTGGATGGCGCTCACCGCCGCCGACGAAGCGTTGATGAAGAACCGGCGGGTGGCGGAATGGTATGACGACAAGACGCGCCAGCTGTTTCGGCTGCGTTACGCCCCCAAGGCAGGGTTCCAGAGCCAGATCCACGAAAGCTTCGACAGCCTTGGCGCCTTCGGCAATCAGGCGCTGTGGATCGACGGGTTGAAGGGGCTGAATCACACCCCCACCGGCTTGTTCTACCGCTCCATTCATATCGGCGAAATCTGGGTCCGCACCAACTTCCAGGGGCGGGTGGACCGTACCAACCGCAAATTCACCTTGGAAGCGCGGCAGGCGGTGCAGATGTGGGGCGACAAGGCCCCCGAATGCGCGCTGAAGGCGATGAAGGACGGCAAGGAGGGCGAGCAGCACGAATATATTCATGCGCTGTTCCCGCGCGCCGACGCCGATCCGGAGCGGATCGACGGCCGCGGGCTTCCGGTCGGCAGCATGTACATTGCGGTGAACGGCAAGCAGCTGATCGAGGAAGGCGGCTACCGGAGCATGCCGCTGGTCTATTCGCGCTACGAAACCAGCCCGCGCGAGGATTATGGACGCGGGCCGGGCATGAAGGTGTTGCCGGCGGTGAAGGCCTGCCAGGCGATGATGCAATCGCTCGTGCGCGGGGTCCAGCTCGGGCTGGAGAAGCCGATGGGCGCGCCGCACGAGGATGTCGTCGGCACCGTCGAATTCAAGCCGCGCGGGATCACTTACGGCGCGATCGGCGAGGACGGCCGCAAGCTGGTGCAGGCGATCTACGAGGAAGGCGACATCGCCTCTGCTCGCGATCTGCTGAACGACGTGCACAGCCGGATCGACGAAGCGTTTCTGAAGCATCTGATGCCCGTCGGCGAGGAGCTGAAAAGCCACGTTTCGGCGTCGGCGTTCATGCAGCGGGCGGGCGAGCGGGGCATCATCCTGTCGCCGGTGATGAGCCGGCAGGAAACCGAATTGCTCGACCCGATGACCGAGCGCGAGCTCGACATCATGGCCGATATGGGCCTGCTGGACGATATGCCGCCCGAGGTGAAGGAAGCGGGCGGCGCGTTCGCGATCCGGTACGACAATCCGCTGTCGCGGATGCAGCGTGCCGAACAGGCGGCGGGCTTCTTCCGGACGTTTGAAGCGGCGGTACCGGCGCTCAACATCAAACCGGAAATCGTCGACAATTTCAATTTCGACGTGGCGATCCCGGAGCTTGCCGAGATCAATGCGGTGCCGGTGCGCTGGATGGCCGACCCGAAGAAGCTGCAGGCGGCACGCGCCGTCCGCAAGCAGGAGCAGGAAACGGCGCAGGCCCTTGCCGCCGCTCCGGACATCAGCGGTGCCGTAAAGAACATCGCCCAAGCCGAGGCGCTGAGCGGTGGAGGCGCACGTGTCTGACGCCAGCTATTTCCAGGACGATCTGGTTGAACGGCTGCGCGCGCGGGCACGGCTTGTCGGCAGCCGCCTTCGCGCCCTGTTCGCCTTTCACAACGCCTATCAGCGCGCCTTGCTTGGGCCGGACGGGAAGCTGACGCCCCAGGCGGCGGCGATGCTGCGCGACCTTGCCGGCTTCTGCGGCGCCGACGCCAGCCCCTACCATGACGACGCGCGCCGCCACGCCCTGATGGAGGGGCGGCGGCAGGTTTGGCAGCGCATCGAGCGCGGCCTGCGCCTCAATCACGCAAAGCTCGAGGAATTGAAGAAACAACTCGAAGAGGAGAATGACGATGAGTGACGCCACCCCCACCCCAAGCCCGCCGCCGCCCCCGCCGCCGCCCGCACCGGCACCGCCGGAATGGACCGGCCAGCTTCCGGAGGAGCTGCGCGGCGACGCCAATCTGGTGCGCTTCTTTCGCGACGATCCGGCGGCAACGGTTGCCGAGCTGGGCCGCGGCTATATCGAAACCAAGAAATTGGTCGGCGCGGGTAAAATCGTCCTGCCCAAGGGCGACGATGACGCCGATGGCTGGAACGCCGCGTTTACCGCGCTCGGACGGCCGGCAAAGCCGGAGGATTATGCGTTCCCGACATTGAAGGATGGCGAGACCAGCCCGTTGGTCGATGCGTTCCGCCCTGTCGCGCACGATATTGGTCTGCTCCCCCAGCAGGTGGCGCGGCTGGACACGTGGATGAAAGAACAGGCCGACGCGGCGGAGGATCAGGCCGCGAAGGCGAGCGTCGCAGCCGTGGATGCGCTTAAGACCGAATTCGGCGACAAATGGCCCGAAGCAGAGGGCCACGCGAAAGCTGCTGCCCGCGCCTTCGACCTCTCGGATGAACTTGCCGACAAATTGTGCGAAAAGCTTGGGGATGCGGAAGCGATCAAGCTGTTCGTCAACATCGGCAAGAAGATGGGGGAAGGCGGCACGTTCCGGCATGGCGACAATGTTCCAGTGGAGGGGGTCGAAGCCGACCCGCAGGCGCAGCTCGATCGTCTTCAGGCTGACAAGGCTTGGCGCGAGAAGCTGGACGCCGGGGATGCGGCGACCGTTCAACAGCGGCGCAACATCATCGCCGCTATCGCCGCGCAAAAGCAGGGTTGACGCGCGACTCACGATTTGAGACTTTGCGCACGGCGGACCACCGGGGGGAGGTCCGAAAGGCATCCGCCAATCTCCCCACCCTGTCCGGACTTCCCGTTCCTTGAACGGCCCCGGCTGACGCGCAGCCAAAGAGCTGCCGCCGATGCGGGCGATAAGCGCTAGAGCGGCCCGGCTGACGGGGCTCCGGGGGAGCCCTTGCCGACTTCCCGATCGAAACCAGAGCAACATCTGTTTTCATCGGGGGAAGTATTATGGGCATGTCAGCCGTCGAAACCACCCGCACGGTCACTTACGAGGCCAATGTCGGGCTCCAGCTCCAGCAGACGCAGCCGAAGATCGCAGGCTTCGCGGCGCAGGGTTCACACGTCGGGCCGAAAGTTCAGCTTGAAGACCTTTTCGGCGCCGCAACGCCGCAGGACAAGGATACGCGCAACGGCACCACCAAGACCAGCGACCTGGATATCACCCGGCGCTGGCTGGCGAAGCCGAAAGAGCGCTATTTCAACCATTATATCGACAATGACGACACGCTGGAAACCAGCATCGACCTCAAGGGGCCATATACGATGGCCGGCGCGGCGACGATCCAGCGCGTCAAGGACGAAGCCTGGTTGCTCGGCTACTACAAGCCGGCCATCACCGGCGAGGAAGGCGCAACCTCTGTGCCGTTCAAGGCTGCGAACGTTCTGCCGGTCGCGACCGGCGGCGGCGGAACCGGCCTGACCATCGCCAAAATCATGGCGGGCCTCGAAATCCTGCGCGGCAACCACGTCGACCTGGACGTGGAAAAGCCGGTCATCCCGGTGACGTCGAAGCAGATCACCGATCTGCTGAAGCAGATCGAGATCACCAGCACGGATTTCAACCCGCGCGACAAGCAGGCGCTTCAGGAGGGCATCGTTCGCGAAATCCTAGGTTGCCTGTTCGTGCCGATCGAGTTCGGCAACGCGGCGTCGTTCAAAAAGGCCGCGCCCCTGACGCTCGACGGGAACGGCGACCGGCTGGTGCCGATGTTCGTGCCTAGCGGCATGCATCTCGGCACGTGGCAGGCTCTGCGCGCCCATGTCGGCCAGCGCTGGGACATGGAGGGAAGCTGGCAGATTTTCGCCGGCACCACCGTGGGCGCGACCCGCATGAACGAGGACAAGTGCCTCCTTCTCACCTGCAAGGAAAACTGAGGCCACCGGACGGCGGGCACGCGCGAGTGCCCGCCGCGAGGATAGCTTCAGCCGTTGACGGCAAAGCGTTTTGAAGGAGAAAGAGCATGGCGGAGCATAACAGCGTGCAGGCGGCGGCAAAGGCCGCCGGCAAGAAGCTTGACGGTGCGATCAACGGCGGTTCGCTTCGCCGCTTCCAGGTGGACGTGAACCTTGCCGCCCAGGCGAGCGGCGACACGATCAACCTTCTCACCTTGCCGCGCGGCTATCGCTTCGCGTACGGCGTGCTGAACAGCGACACTTCGCTTGGCGCGTCCACGCTGGCGATCGGCGTTGCGGCAGACCCGGCGAAATTCCGCGCCGCCGCCATCTTCACCGCCACCGACACTCCGACGCTGTTCGGCAAGCAGGCGCCGACCCGAGAAGCCGAAGGCGACGAACAGGCGATTATCGCCACGGTCGGCGCGGCGGCACTGCCGGGCGCCGGCAATCTGACGATCGACATTTACGCTTCCGAGCGCGGTTAAGCCGCGCGCGGAGGGGGAGGGCGCCGCCATTTGCGGGGGTAGGTGAGAGGCGCCCTCCTTTCCCAATCTAGCCCAAGGGGGGCCTGATGGCCACTACGCCGTCCCGCACAGGCATTGTGAACCTTGCGCTTACCCGCATCGGCACCTCCCGGCGCATCTCCAGCCTTGACGAAGCTTCGCCGGTGGCGATCGCCGCCAGGGAGGTTTTCGATCCGGCGTTGCGCGCGGTGCTTGCCGCCCACCCCTGGAACTTCGCCTGCCGCCGCGTGGCGCTGCCCGCCGCGGACAATGCGCCCGCTTTCGGCTATGCCCGCCGCTTTCCCTTGCCGGGCGAATGCCTGCGCTGGCTGCCGCCGGAGCGCGACGAAGACACCTACTTCGAAGGGGAAGAAGAAGGCGGCGCGATCCTTACCAACAGCGATGCGCCGCTGCCGGTGCGATTTATCGCACTGGTGGAGGATGCGGCGCTGTGGAGCCCAGAATTCGAGCAGGTGCTCGCCTATCGCATTGCGCTTGAACTGGCGCTGGCGCTGACCGCGCTCGCCGAGGTCAGCCGGTTGAGCGAGGAAGGTTATCTTCGCGCCTTAAGCGAGGCCAAACGCCTCGACAGCCGCCGCACCCGGCGGCCGGAGCGCAACACCGGCAACGACGGCTTCACCTGGTTGGACGGGTACCGGTAATGGGCCGCGCCACTCCGATGCAGGCGAGCTTCAACGCCGGCGAGATTTCCCCCTTGATGATGGGGCGGCTCGACCAAAGCGTTTACTCCATCGCAGGGCAGGCGATGGAAAATTTCGTGCCGTTGATCCAAGGGCCGATGCTGAAGCGCTCCGGCCTTCGCCACGTCGCCACCGCCAAGGGTCCGTGCCGGCTGATCGCGTTCGAGCCGTTCGTGACCCAAGGCTATGTGATCGAGGCCGGAGCGGGCTATTTCCGCTTTTTCACCAACAATGCGCAGATCCTGTCGGACGGCGGCGCGCCGTACGAAGTGAGCGCGCCCTACAGTTACGCCCAGGCGCTTGAACTGGACCATGCCGCCTCGGGAGACGTGGTGTATTTGGTTCACGGCAGCCACGCGCCGCGCGTGCTTTCCCGAACCGGCGCCGAAAGCTTTTCCCTCTCCCTGCTCGCCCTGAGCGGCGGGCCGTTCGACGACGACAATAGCGATGAAGCCGTGACCGTTTCGGCGAGCGCGTCCACCGGCGACGTGACGCTTTACGCAAGCGCCGACATCTTCCAGGCGGGGCATGTCGGCGGGCTGTTCAAAATGGAGGCGCGCGATCTTGCCTCCGTGCCGATGTGGGAGCCGGACATCAGCGTAGCCGCGGGCGAACAGCGCCAGTGGGACGGCAAGGTTTACCTGAAGGTGGGCGGAAAGGACCGCACCGGCACCGTGCCGCCGATCCACGCCGACGGAGTAGAGTGGGACGGCATGGGCTCCGGCACCCGCGTGGACGGAAGCACCGCGGCCGGCGGCTGCCAATGGCTGTACGTGCATGACCGGTACGGTATCCTGAAGATCACCGGCTTTCAAACCGCGCGAAAGGTCGCGGCGACGGTGATCCGCCGCTTGCCGAACAACGCGGCGGCGGCGAACAGCTACCAGAACCCGATCGGGTACGAGCCGCCTTACACCGGCGGGGTGACAACCGGCGGGCGAACCTTTTACCAGCGGTACACGATCGACGAAGACCTCAACGGCGAGGTCACCTTCAACGAAGCTTCGGGCGATTACACGCCGCCGGGTGGCGGGCTGGACTATGCGACGCCGGGCACGTGGCGCTGGGCCTTTGGCGCTTTTTCCGAAGCCAAGGGGTGGCCGGAGAAGGTCTATGTCTGGAATGAGCGGCTGATCTTCGCGCGCGGATCGACGCTCTACGCGTCGGTTGTCGGCGCTTATACCGACTTTCGCGAGCGCAACGAAAGCGGCGAGATCACCGCCGACATGGCATTCCGCGCCCGCCTTGCGTCGCCCAATGCGATCCGCTGGCTTGCCGGCGACGAGCAGCTGTTGATCGGAAGCGCAACCAAGGAGCATGTCGGCGGCGCGATGGCCAATGGCGGCATCGCCGGCCCCGGAAACTTCAAAGCACCGCCGCAAACCGATTTCGGATCGGCGGCGGTAAAGCCGGTCAGTGTGGGCGGGCGCATCCTTTTCGTCGAAAAAAGCGGCCGGCGGCTCCACCAGCTCGACTTCGCGTTCGACCGGGACCGGTTCGACGCGCCGGACCTGACCGTAATGGCCGAGCATGTCACCCGCAGCGGCGTCCGCTGGCTGGCGCGGCAAGCGGCGCCGCATAGCCTTGTCTGGGCCGGAATGGAGGATGGCGGCCTTGCCGCAATGGCCTATTCGCCCAAGGAAGAAGTCAAAAGCTGGTGCCGCTGCCCGCTTGCCGAGGGAAGCAGGGCGCGGTGGGGCGCCTGCATTCCCGATCCGGACGGGCGGCTCGATCAATTGTGGCTTGCCGTGGAGCGCGCCGGATCGTGGCAGATCGGCTTTTTGGAGGCGTTTTGGGAAGCGGGGAACGATCCCGCCGACGCGTTTCACGTGGACCATGGCATGTCCTACCAAGGGCCGGCGGTAAGCACGATCGTCGGCGGGCTGGAGCACTTAGCCGGAGAAACGGTGCGGGTGCTTGGCGACGGCCGCGACCTTGGCGGCTTTTCGGTGAACACAAGCGGCGGGATCGACGAGCTGGGCGGAAAATATTCGAAGATCCACGCGGGCCTGCCGTTTCGCGCTTATTTCAAGTCGCTCCGGATCGAAGCGGGCGGCGACGACGGAACGGCGCAAGGCAAGATCAAGCGCATTTCCCACCTTGTGCCGCGGCTCTTGGACACGGCCGGGC
Organism: Allosphingosinicella sp.; assembly: GCA_036399095.1. Classification (GTDB taxonomy): domain Bacteria; phylum Pseudomonadota; class Alphaproteobacteria; order Sphingomonadales; family Sphingomonadaceae; genus Allosphingosinicella. Next base: position 81,141 of record DASWNT010000023.1, on the reverse strand, counting down.
TGCGCGTGCGCGTGCAGGGCGGAGAGTGGATGGAGATCGATCCGCTGCAATTCGGCGGATTGCTCGACACCACGCCACCCTTGTTCACCGGCGACTGGTCGCTGGAGACGATCGGAGACTATGATCGGGACGGGCAGGTTGAAGTGGAAAGCACCGCACCGCTCCCTGCCTGCCTGCTGGCGCTGACGCCGACCGTCAAGGTTGGTTCGCGATGACCGACATCATTCAGCTCCAGCCCCGCCTGGTCGCGGACCTGAAGCTTCAGGGCGCGCAATTGGGGGAGGTGCCGAAGGACGGGCTGGTGACCCACGCACACCGTATGTGCCAGCGCGGCCCCGCCTTTGCGGTGCTTGCGGCGGACGGCCGGATGGTTGCCGCGGGCGGGTTGAGCGAGAACCATCCCCATTACGCCACCGCCTGGGCGATGCTTGGCGACGACGCCGGCGAGGCGATGACGGCAATCACCCGCGCGGTCCGCAGGGTGCTTGCCGCCGGCGCCTATGCCCGCGTCGATACCACGGTGCGCAGCGACTTCGTACAGGGGCAAAGGTGGGCGCGGATGCTTGGCTTCGCCAGAGTGGGAACGATGCATAAATGGGGGGCGGACGGGTCCGACCACGATCTTTACGAAAGGGTGACCCGATGAGCGTCGATCCGATGAGCATTGCGACACTTGCCAGCACCGGCCTTTCCGCCTTTGGAGCGATCGGGGAAGGCAAGGCCGCCTACAGGGCCGGCATGTACGACGCCGCCGTTTCCGACGAAAATGCACGGTTGACGACGCTGGAAGGGGCCTTCGAAGAAGGCCGCATCCGGCGCGAGGAGCGGGCGCTATCCGGGGAGGCGATGGCGGCGATGGGCGCTTCCGGCGTCATGCTCGGCACCGGTTCGGCGCTCGAGCTGCTTCGCGAGAATGCCTATCTTTCGGAGATGGACGCGCTGACGGCGCGCTGGAACGCGGCCGGGCAGGCCCGAGGCTACCGGATGGACGCCGAGCGCGCCCGCGCCGGTGCAAGAGATGCGCGCCGGGCGGGGTATATGCGGGCGGGCACCGCCATTCTCTCGGGCGCCAGCCAGGCGTTCAGCGCATCGCGGCTGGGCAAAGCCGGGAGTGCCGTTCGCGCCGCATCCGCGCCGCGCACGTCCTCCGGCCTCAGCATGCCGGTTCCGGCGGGGAGGGGTTGATGGCGGGACCGTTCGGTTATCAGCAGCAAGTCGCGCCGCGGGCGATGCCGTTGCCCGGCGGGCGCGGCGTCGGCTTCGGGAGCCAAACGGCGGCGGCGGTTGGACAGCTAGGCGAGGCGCTTGGCGATGCGGCCGAGCGGGAACGGAAGGTTCGCGAATACGAGGCGGACGCCGCGGCGCGCGTCGCGGAAATCGAGGACCAGCGCAATCTCGCGCGCGGCGCTTCCGAGGCGGCGGTGCGCTATGCCGAAATGCAGGCGCGCGTGGGTGCACGGGAAGCCGAGCTTCGGGCGGCGATGCCCGAGGGCGGCGAAGGCTATGAGGACGCCCTGTTTTCCGCCTATGACGAAGAACAGGGCGGTTTTGTGGAGACGCTCGCCGACGAACGGCTGCAGCAGCGTTTCCTGCCCCTGCTCGCCGAAAATCGCGGCAACCTCGCCGTGCGCGCGAAGGTGGCGGTGCTGGATGCAAGCGCCGACAAGGCGAAGGTCGACGCCGAGAAGATGGCCGATCTGTTCGGCAATACGTTGCGCACCAACCCCGATCCCGCACAACGCGATAATTTCCTAAGCGCAATCGACGCCTTCGTCGATGCCCAGTCGTTGCCGCAAACCGCGAAAAAGGCGGTGAGGGCTGCGCTTCGCCAGAAAGTGATCATCGGCCAGTGGAGCGGCGTCAACGACCGCGATCCTCAGGCGGCGCTGGATTGGATTGCCACCGGCGACCTGGACGCGGACATGACGCCCGAACAGCTCCAGGCGATGCGGGGGCAGGCGGAGAGCGGCATCAACCGTCTGCGGGTCGAAGCCGAGCGCGCGCAGCGCCTCGCCGACGCGGCCGCCAAAGCGGAGCTGGACGAGTTCAAGGAGGATGCGCGGGTCGCGATCGAGGACGTCGGCAACGGGGTTGAGGTGAACCCGGCGGAGCTCGCCGACAAGGCGCGAATGGCGCGCGAAGCCGGGGACGAACGGCTCGCCCAGGACCTGGACGAGGCGAGCGCGCGGGCGGCGGTGACGGTGAAGTATACCGGCGCAAGCACCGCCGAACTCAACGCCGCCCGCCGCGAGATCGAGCAAAGCAACAACTGGCGCAGCGACCGCAAGCTGGTGGCGTCGCACAGCCAGCTCGGCACGCTGATCGACCGGCAGACGCGCCGGGCGAGCGAGGACAAGCTTGGTCTCTACATCGAGCATGGCGGCGCGAAGAACCTTCCCGCCTTCAACCTGTCCGATCCTTCCGCGGTGCGCCGCTACTTCGCGGTGGGCGACGCGGCGGCGAAGAAATATGGCGGATCGCCGCAATATATGCCGGAGGACGTGGCGGCGCCGTTGCGCGAAGCTTTCAAGAAGGGCGGCGCGCTCGAGCAATTCAAGCTCATTCAAAACATGGCTGCTTACGGCTCAGTGCGGGGCAAACATCTGATGCGGCAGATCGCGCCGTCCGAGCCTCGTTACGCCGTGCTGGTCGATCTCGCCGCCATGCGAAATCGTGCGGTCGGGCGAGAGCGCGTGCAGGAAACGCTGAACGGGTGGGAGCAGATCAAGGCAAACCCGAAGCTCATCGACGGGGGCAAGATGCAGGCCGACGTGGATGCCCTCTACGGCACAGCCCTAAGCGCCCTGGACGGCCAAACGAAGCTCGGTTTGCGCAGCGTTGCCGAGGGCCTGTACGCCAACGAAATCGCGCGCTCCGGCGGCTCCGCCTACAATCGCGACCTGTGGCTGAAATCCTACCGCGAAGCGATCGGTGAAGCGGGTGACGGAACCGGCGGCGTCGGCAAGGCCGCGAACGGCAAGCCCATGCTGTTGCCGCGCGGGGTGAGTGAGAAGGATTTCCACCACGTGCTTTCGCGGGCAGACGGCGAGATGATCCAGAATGCGGCTTACGGAGGCCGCGACGCGCCCTTGTGGGGCGAGCAGCGGATGACGCCGACCCAGTTCAAGAAGCTGATGCCCGTGATGGTGAGCGACGGCATCTATGCGTTCAGGTCCGGGAGCGGCTTCGCCATGTCGCAGTCGAACCCGAGCCGCTATTTCATGCTCGACATCCGCGCGCTGGGCGGCGCGCAGGCCGGCGGCAAGTAGAATGCTTGGCGATCCTTATGACAGCCCGACGCCGGAAAGCCTGCAGAGCCGGATGGCCGGCGCGCCGAAGGCGGAAGGGCCGGACCCCGGATTTTTCGGATCGGTAGCGCTCGGCTTCCGGCAAGGGGGCGTTCAGGAGGATTGGGGGCTTAACCAGGTCAACCACGAAGGCCGCGCCTATGAGGCGATCCGCAAGGCGCTGGAGGAACGCGGCCACAAGGTTCCGCACATGAACCTGCAGATCTGGCGCGGCGCCAATTCGGGGCATCGGGCGCTTTCCTACCCGGAGCAGCGGGCGCAGGCGCAAGCCTTCTGGACCGCGCTTGCCGCCGAGCGGAAACGCGATCCGCATTTTCTGCCCGAATTCGGCGACGTGGCGGATTACAAGAGCCTAGGCGCGCACGTCGCCGCGAAGCGGCGCGAGGAGACGGAGCGCCTGGGCAGGCAATTGGAAAGCGGCTCCACCATCGGAAGCTTCATCGGGCAGCTTGGCCACGGGCTCACCGATCCGACCAGCTACATTCCGCTTGGCGGCGCCACCAAAGCTTCGGGTCTGGCGCGGCAGATATTAAGCACGGCGGGCCGCGAGGCGGCAGCCAATGCCGGCATGACGGTGGCGCTTGAACCCTTTGTGCGGGAAGACGCGAAGCGGCTCGGCATTGAACGCGGGGCCGGCGATCTGCTGCGCGACGCGGCGACATCGGCGGTGGCGGGCGGCGTCATCGGCGGCGGCGTGAAGGCAGTGGAGATCGGCGCCGGGCGGCTTGGCGATCGGCGAAAGCAAGCCGGCACCGCGGCCGACCGGGACGCAATCGGGGCGCTGGACGCAGCGGTGCCGCCCGACTTGCGGACGCCGGACGAACGGGCCGCGCGGCACGTGGTGGAGCGGGAAGCGGAGGTGCGGGAGGCGTCGCCCTTTCTAAGCAGCGTCGCCGGCGACGACGAACATCATTCCAGGCTGGAAGCGGCCTTGTGGAAGGCAACGGAACAGCCGGCAGCCGCTGTTCCACGTGCAGCGCCCCCGCCCGCGCCAAAGGTCACCCGCTCTTCCCTGCTTGCCAACAGCGCCGACGCGGCGAAGTTTCGAATGCCCGCGCGCGAACAATTGAAGGCGCGTATCCGCGGCGTTGAAAGCGGCGGCAACGACCGGGCGAAAAATCCGGGCAGCTCGGCAAGCGGCCGGTACCAGTTCACGATGGACACGTGGCTGAGCTACTACAAGCGGCGCTACGGTAAGGGCAAAGCGAGCAACGCAGACATTTGGGCGAAGCGCTTCGACGGCGACCTGCAGGAAGTTCTGATGAACGATCTGCTCGCCGACAACGCCAAGGCTTTGCGCGACGCGGGGCAGCCGGAGACGGCGGGAAGCCTATACCTTCTCCACTTCGCCGGCGAGGCAGGCGGGCTGAAGATCCTGCGCGCCGCGCCGGACACGCCGATCGAGCGGCTGATGACGCCGGCGGCGATCAAGGCCAACGGATTTCTGCGCGGCAAGACGGCGGCCGATGTTATTGCCTGGGCGGACGGCAAGATGGGTGCACGCGGCGAAACGGCGGGCGTGCCTGACGGGCGCGCGACCGACACACCCGATGCGCCGCTCCCCGATCTGCCGGAGATCGACCGGGGCGTGGTGCCGGTGAGCTTCGCCGCGCGGGCCGATTGGCTTGACGATCTCGACCTCCCTATCCTGCGCGCCGAGCTGTTCGGAACGCCGGAGGAGCATGCCCGCGCCCAGCTTGCCGTGTGGCGGGAGCGCGACGCGGAGGAGGGCTTTGCCGAGCTGGTGGACGATCCGCCGGAGCCGCGGCCGGCGGTGACGGTGCGCGACCGCCCGGCGGGGGCGCCACGGCGAAGCGGCCCCGCAGACATCTTGCGCGAAATCGCCGACGCCGGCGGCTTGCTCGACAATGAAGGCCACGATCTGGCGGCGGGCAGAGGCGTGCCGAAGTTCCAGCTTGGAACAGGGTCCATCATCCGGAAGGACGGCGCGGCCGGCGCCAAGAGCCTGGACGAGATGGGCGAATATCTGTGGGGGCGGGGATGGTTCGGACCGCCGGAAACCACGCCGCGCCCCCGCGCCGACGACGTGCTGGAACTTGTTGAGCGGGGGGTGCGAGAGAAGGTCTATCGCCCCGACGACGCCGCCGATGCCTTGGACGCCGCGGCGCGCGCGCGGGCGCCAAGCGAGGAAGAAGCGCTTGCCGAGCTTCAGGAGACGGCGCTTGAGATGGGCGCCGAGCTGGACGCGGAAACGCTGGACGATGCGCTGATGCGCCGCGCCGGCGGCGCCGCGCCGGAGGATGCGGTTGCCGAGGCGGTTGAAGCGGCGCGCTTCCGCGATCTCCAACCGGCGGCAACGCTTGCCCGGTTCGACGATCCCGACGGGGAGGCGGCGCAGGCGCTGGTGGCCAGTTTGGAGCATGACTTGCGGATGCAGATAGAGGCGGCCGTCGACGATCGCACCCTCCCCTTTCTAGCCGAGTTCGAGCGGATCGGCGTTGATGAACTTATTAGAATACGCATTCGCGACAACGCGCCGGCAGGTTTCGATATTGGCGGCTTTCTGGCCGAGCAGGAGGTGTCGGTCCGGCAGATGATTGCAGAGCAGCGCGCGATCCCCATTAGCAGCTTGCTTGGCCAAATTCGGCACGCAGAGCTGGATGCGCTCGAAGCACGTCTTGACCGCAAGCCTGAGCAGCGGAGGGCTTCCGATGCTGCTAACGACCCTCGCAGCCATGGTGAGGCAGAGCCGGCGCGGTTACCCGTATGGGCCTTTGTGGATGAGGAGGGTGAAGTAACGCTAACTGAGCGGCTTGACGAACTGAACGGCGATCTAGCCGCCGTCGATGAAATGCGCGGGTGCATGGCGCCGCCGGTGCGGGAGGCAGCCGAATGAGCCTGATCAATTGCATTCCGGGGCTGGTCGAAGCCGGCAAGCTGACGCCGAAGCAGGGCAAAGCGGCGGAGGAGGCGTATGAGCGTCACTTCAAGCGTCTGTCGCGCGACATGGGGCCGGCTGCGGCGGCGGCGGAGGCAAGCGAGGCAGCGCTCAACGAACTCGCTTATGCGGCGCGGCAGGGGAAGCGGCAGGAATTGCTGGCGGCGAAGGCGCGGCGCGACCGGGACGCGGACCTTGCAAGCTATAAGGGCGAGAGCCGCGCAAAGGCGGCAATGGCGCTGTTCGATCATGACGGCAGGGCTCCGTACCTCAACGTCGAAGCGTTGCGCAAAACAGTGGTGGGCCGCGCCCATGCGATGATGGACGGCATTCTTGCCCGCCACAGCCGCAACCTGGTGGGTGAGGTGCGCGACAAATCGGGGCTGAACGACATCGTGCGCGAGCTGTTCGGCGAAGCCACCGGCAATGTGTCGGCGCGCGAAATGGCCGACGCCTTTACCCGCACCGCCGATTATCTGCGCCAGCGCTTCAACGCGGCGGGCGGGTCGATCGGCAAGCTTGAAGGGTGGGGACTGCCGCAAAGCCACGATCCGCTCAAGCTTCGGGAAGCCGGGTTCGAGGCATGGCGCGAGACCATTCTTCCCCTGCTTGCCCGCGAGCGGATGATCGACAATGCCACCGGGGCGCCGTTCGCCGCCGACGCGCTGGACGACGTGCTGCGGGAGGTGTTCGACACGATCCGCACCGAAGGCTGGTCGAAGCGCGAGGCGAGCGGGGCGGGCGGTGGTGGCAAGAAGCTCGCCAACCAGCGCGCCGACCACCGTTTCCTCCACTTCCGCGATGCCGCCGCCTGGATGGAATATCAGGACCGGTTCGGCGGCTCCAACGCGTTCGACGCGATGATCGGCCACATCGAAAGCATGGCGCGCGACATCGCCCATATGGAGCTGCTTGGCCCGCACCCGGCCGCGACGGTGAAATGGCTTCAGCAAAGCTTGCTGAAAGCGGCGTATGAGGGCGACGGCAAGGGCATCGACACTGCGAAGATCAGCTCAAGGTTTTTGCAGCAGCTCTTTGAAGTGACCTCCGGAACGCTCAACGCGCCGGTTTCCAGCAAATGGGCGCGTCGGTTCGGAACGGTGCGCTCGCTTAACGTCGCGCAGATGCTTGGGAGCGCTACGCTTTCGGCAGTTACCGACGTCGGCTTCCAGGCGGTTACACGCGCTTTCAACGGTTTGCCCCTCACCGGCGCGGTGACCGGCTATGTGAAGCTGCTCAATCCGGCCAACGCCGCGGACCGGCAGGTGGCGGTGCGGCTTGGCCTGATTGCCGAGGAAGCGGCGAAGCTCGGCGCAGGCCAGCAGCGCTACCTGGGCGAAAGCATCGGCCACGAACGGTCGCGGCGGCTTGCCGACTTCGTGTTGCGTTCCTCGGGGCTGTCAGCATGGACGCAGGCGGGCCGCTGGGCGTTCGGCATGGAAATGCTGGGAAAGCTCGCCGACGAGCGCGGCAAGGGCTTTGACGGGCTCGATAGGGGTCTCAGGGGCGCGCTGGAGCGCTATGGGATTGACGCGGAGGGGTGGGACACCATTCGCGCCTCGGAGCCCTACCAGCACGAAGGCGCGGCCTTTCTGCGGCCGGAGGACGTGGCGGATGCCCGGCTCGCCGATAAGCTTCACGCGATGGTGCTGACCGAGACCGAATATGCGGTGCCGACCGCAAGCGTACGCGGCCGGGCTCTTACGACCAAGGATGAACCGGGGACCTTCTGGGGCGAAGTCAGCCGCAACATGTTCCTGTTCAAGGGCTTCGGCGTGTCGGTGCTGCTCAATCATGGGGGCAGGATGATGGAGCTGCGCGGCGGCGGTCGGGCCGCTTATGGCGCTGGGCTTGTGATCACCACCACCCTGCTTGGAGCGCTGGCGATGCAGCTAAAGGAAGTCGCCAAGGGACGCGACCCGCTGCCGATCGTGGATGAAGACGGTGAACCGAAAGGTGAGTTTTGGTTTCGCGCACTTCTCCAGGGCGGCGGCTTCGGGATCTTCGGCGACTTCGCCGCGGCGGGCACCAGCGAGCGGAGCGGAAGCCTGCAGGAAGCGATTCTTGGGCCGGGCGTCGGCATGGCGGCGGACACGGCGCGGCTCGCCTCCGGCAACATGGAAGAAGCGGCCTATGCCAAGCGCTACACGCCGGTAGGGTCTTCGCTCTGGTACGGGCGGCTTGCCTACGAACGGCTGTTCATTGACGAACTTCGCCAATGGAGCGACGAGGATTATGCCTCGAGCTGGGAGCGGATGGAAAGCAAGGCGGACGAGGCGGGACAGGGGCTGTACTGGCGCCCCGGCGAATGGACGCCGGAGCGGGCGCCGGAGCTCGGAACCGCCTTTGCCGAGCCGCCGCAAGAATGAGGTTGGCGGCAAGCCCGGCTTAGGCTAAGCTTCGCGCCACATACCCCTGTTCGCGCCCGGCCATGCCGCGCGCAGCGGGGGTTTTTTCATGGTCGTCACTACCGGAACGATCGGCGCGGCGGGGGCCTTCAACGGCGTCTCCACCGGTTTTCCCTTGTCCGGTCTTCACTTCCTGGACGCCGCCGACCTGCGCATCGCGTTCGTCACCGCGGCGGGCGCCACAGCGGCGAAGGTGCTTGGCGACGATTACACGCTGACCGGCAACAGCCGGACAGGTTCGGCGACGCTGCACGTGCCGCTGGCCAAGCAAAGCGGCTTCACCGGCTGGCGGGCGGACCGCGAAACCCAGATCAAGCAGGACGTGCGGTTTTTGTCCGGCACGGGGGCACCGGCGGAGGCGCAGGAAAAGCAGCACGATCGGCTTGCGATGGTGCTTCAGGAAATGCGGGGGTTCTTCAGCCGCATGTTCCTTGCCCCGCCGGGCGACACGCTTCCCGTTCTGCCGCCGGCGGCGTTGCGCAAATCGAAGCTGCTCGGCTTCAACGCGCTTGGCGCGCTGGCGTTGTTCGCACAGGCGGACTTCAAGGGCGATAAAGGCGATCAGGGCGACAAGGGGCCGGTGGGCGGCGGCAACACCATCGGCTTCCAGGTCGACGATTATTGCACGGAAAACACGCCCGCCGGGAACATGGCCGGCTTCGCTGCCCTGTCCGCCGCGATCAACGAAGCGGGCGGCGGCGTTGTCGATTTCACGCCCGGCAAGGAATATCTGCTCGGCGATCAGACGTTTCGCGCTTCACCAGTGGGCGTTCTTTACAACTGGCTTTCCGCCCAGGCGGTTGCCAACGAAGCCGCCTACGGGCTCAAGCTGGTGGGCTGCACCAAGGCCGTGGTGGTGCGCGGCAACGGCGCGCAGCTCAAAACGGCGCCCGGCCAGCGTTACGGCGTGTTCAACAACGACGGTTCGCCGAAGAACGACATTGACGGCCCCGGCCTGGCGACGCCGCTTCACGCCTTCGTGCACCTCGAAAACTGCACCGGGAAGATCACCGTCGAAAATCTCGACATCGACGGCAATATCCAGAACCTGATCATCGGCGGCCCCTTCGGCGATACCGGCATCCAGATCCCGTTCACCGGGCTCAACATCCAGAATTGCCCCGGCGGCGTATTGTGCGAAAACCTCAATGTCGTTCGCTGCGGCCTTGACGGCCTGCACTATGACGGACCCGCTTTGGACGATGCGGCGACGATCGAGCAAGCGATCTTCAATAACTGCTCGTTTCTTCATAACGGCCGCAACAACACCTCGCTGGTGGGCGGCAAGGGCCCCGTTTTCAACAGCTGCAAATTTAACGGCTCGGGCACCAACGAGGACGGCACGCCCGGCCCTGTCGCATCCAACCCCGGCGCCGGCGTCGATCAGGAGGCCGAGGGCGGCAAGGCGGTGCGCGGCGCCGTTTACAACGTTTGCGAATTCGTCGGGAACCGCGGCCCTAACTTTATTGCCGACAGCGGCACCGACGTAAACGATACGCAGCTCAACTATTGTACGCTGATCGGCACCACCAATTATGCGGCCTGGTTCAACCGGCCCGGCTTCCGCATCAATGGGGGCAAGATCGTGGGAACGGTTGTGTTCGCCTGGAGCGGACTGCCGGCGAGCCCGTTCGATGCGGCGGCGTTCGCCGGCGTCAGGTTCACCAACGATCCGGCGCACAGCCCCATGGGAACGGTGTACCAGGTCAACAACCTCTTCCTGGAAAGCGTCGGCGGCTACGTCCGCTTCGACGATTGCCTGTTCGATTATCTCGGGCTGCCGGGCAGCATCTCGTCCAACGGCTCCACCGATGAAACCCGGTTCCACAATTGCACCATCCAGTCGCGCGGCGGGACGCTTACCCTGTACGGGCGGTTCAGCGGACGAACGGTGTTCCGCGAAAGTGGCACCGGCCAGGTCAACGTGCCCGGCGGCGGCAACGTCATCGTCGGCCGCGCCAATCTCGGCCATGCCGAAGATGCGTGGGAGCTGATCGACGCCAACAACGCCCGCATTCTTTACCCCGCCACCATAGACCGATCGGGCAACGTGCTGTGGACGGACACGATCGGCGACGAAAGCAAGACGATCGAGCCGGGCGGCGCGGCCATGCACCAGTTGGCCAATGCCGAGCTGACGGCCGACCGGACCATTACGCTCGGCACCGCCGGCACTGCCCAGGGCTTCTACCCCGCCGCGCCGCGCCTCGGGCAGGAATTCCATTTCACACGCACCGGGGGCGGCGCCTTTCTTCTCAACATCGCCGCCACGAGCGGCACCAAGGCGCTGGCGCAGAACACGTGGGCGCGGTTCCGGTACCGTCTGGCAGGCTGGCAGATCGTCTCCAGCGGTTCGTTGTGAGGGGCGGCCGATGATTTTCGAGCCTGGTAAAACCTACAGCGACGGCCGGAGCCGCCGGTTCGTGCTCGCCGTCGAGGGCGGGATCATTCGTTATTGTTTCCCGCTGTCGCGGTGGCGCACCTTTGCCGAGCCCGTTGCCGATTTCCAGGCATGGTTCGGAACAGGCGGCGAGGACGGCCCGGTGCCGCTCTGGCCCGCCGATGCGATCGCCGCGCAGCAAGCGGGCGGCGAGGCCGGGGCATGAGCGCGATGACGCCGCTTCGCTCCGGACAGGCACGCTATTTTTTGAGGTGCCGGGAGGACGCGCGGCGTCGGCGGCCGAACATGGGGGTGGGTTATGGCTGAGGTCGATATAGCTGCGTTCGGCGGCGTGCTTGCGCAGCTCGGGCTGGCGGGCTTTCTTCTCAAGGTGCTGCTCGATCGGGACAATGCCGACCGCGCGGAGCGGGGGAAGCGCGAGGAACTGGACCGCGAGGAGCGGCGCGAGCGGGTGGAAACCGACAAGGCGCAGATCGTCGCCTTCACCTCGCTAACGGAAGCGGTTCGCCACCTCACCGAAAAGACCGCGCCGTGAAGGCCGAATATTCGGTGGAGGGGCCAAAGGCGCTCCGCTTGGCAGCCGAGGATTTGGCGGACGCCTGCTCGGACCTGTGTTGCCGCGTCGGCATCCGCACCAGCCTGCGCGCCGCCTACCGAAGCACGTTGGGCGAAGGGGTGAAGCCGGAGGAACGGGAGCTGCTTCGGCGGCTCGGCTGACAAAGGGGATTGCCATGATGTTACCGCCAAGCCGCCCGCGGCTCTCGCTTTCCGAACTGCTCGCCATGGTCGCGCCGCTGGGCCTGACGCCGGCAAGCGATCCGGTGTTCGTTGTCGGGGTGCGCGGCTATTATGCCGACACGATGGGCGCGCCGGGGCGCAACGACCGCGGCCTGTACGACGATGCCCTGTTCCTGGTCTCGCCATCCCTGTTCGCCGCCTATAACGGCAACACCGATCCGAGCCGCACCCGTGCGGGCAGCGGTACGGGCGCAGCGAAGGGCATGGCGACGCTGAAGCCGGGCCTGTGGCGGGTGCACCGCTTCGACAAGCACAAGGGCCAGTATCAGGCGCTTTGCCAGCGCGCCGGGCCGGTAACCGTCACCCGCGACGGCGCGGCCGGCGATTACGCCGACACCGGGATGTTCGGCATCAACATCCATCGCGGCGGGCACGGCACCACCTCAAGCGAGGGCTGCCAGACGATCCCGCCGGGGCAGTGGGACAGCTTCATCGCGTCCGCCGTCGATCAGGCGAAACGCTACCATGGCGACAAGTGGAGCCGGACAACCATTCCGTATGCGCTGATCGATCCGGCGCGGCGGTGACGAAATGCCCGGCGGGTGCCGGGATGCAACGGGGGAAAGACAATGGGGAACATCAAGAAGATGCTGATGGTGGCGCTTGCGGTAGCGGCGGCATCGCTTGGCGGATGCGGCGCAAGCCAGTCGATCGGCGGCGTCGGCGGTATTGCCAAGGCGGTGGAAAAACCGGCAATCGTTGCGGCCGAAGGCGCGGCGGCGGTGCGCTTCAGCGCCGTTCGAGCGGAAGTGGACCGCCGCGCGGCGAGCACCAGCCCGATCAGCCAGTCCGAAGCCGAGGCGGTTTACCGCCGCGTGTCGGGTGAAATGAACGTGGTGGCGGTTGCCCGCATCGCCTATGACGCAACCATCGGGCAGTTCGGCGACGCGGCGACGCGGGAACTGGTTGCTTCGGCACGGCGCACAACCGACGAAGCCTTCGCCGCGCTGGTAAGCGCGCTTGAACGTGCCGCCGCCGCCGTTCCGACGCAAGGCCCAAGCTTCAACGATCTCGGAACAGGCTAAGGGCGTAAGTCATTGGAAAGGTTGAACTAGGAGCAACCTTCCAAGCTTGTGACGCGGGTTCGATTCCCGCTACCCGCTCCACTTTCTTGCCGCGCGAACCGGCGCCGGCGCCCTTCCAAATTCCCCATTGCTATCAGCGGTAAAGCTTATAGCTTCACCGCTTCGGGCAAAGGCATTTTCGCCGCGCGGGGGCGCGGCGGGTGCGGGGAGGATCGGGTGGGGATGGGGCTGCGGACGGCCGTGCTGGGCCTTCTGACGATTGGAGCAGCGGCTTCTGCCGAGGCGCAGACTGCGGACGCGCCGCTCGCCGTACAGCAGCCGTCGGAGGCGCTGGTGGAAGACGCCCGTTTTTATGCTCGGCAGAACGGCATTCCCCTTGTTGAGGCGATCGCCCGGCTCCGCGCGCAGGAAGAAAGCGCGGCGATTACGGATGCGATCCGCAACACTTACGCCGGCCGGTTCGTAGGCATCGCGCTGGAGCACCAGCCGGATTTCCGCATCGTGGTCCTTCTAACCGGCAGTGACCCTGTTGCCGACCAAGTCGTCTCGGCGGGCGGCCTGGGCGTGCCAATCCACTTCAAGACCGGCGCCCTCGCCAGCCGCGAGCAATTGGTAACTGCGATCGAGCAGCACCAGGCGGCGATCCGTGCCTCTTTGAAGGGGCCTCCCGGAATGGGCGTCGATCCGCGCACCGGTGAGCTGGTGGTGGTGGTCGGTGCCGCCGATCTCACGCGTGAAGGGGAGGCGGCGCTCGACCGCCGTTTCGAAGCGCTGACCGGCGTGCCTGTTCGCATCCGCCCGCAAGGGCTGGAGCATGCCGACGCGGCGGCGGGCGGCGCCCGGCTCGAAGGTCCGCAGCAAGCCGGCGGCGGCCGCGCGGTCTGCACCACCGGCTTCGTCGTCACTGACGGAAGCCGCACCGCCATCGCCACCGCCGCCCACTGCCCGGATGTCCTGAGCTACCGCGATGGACGCAAAGCGGACGAGGCGCTTCGTTTCCTTGGCCAATGGGGCTGGCGCTTCCGCGACGTCCAGCTTCACGAAAGCAACCGAGCCGAGCAGCCGCTCTTCTTCGCCGATCCCGCAAAAGGCACGGCTCGCCGGTTGGCGGGTTGGCGAAACCGCACCAGCACTCGGGCCGGAGACACTGTTTGCCACCAGGGCGAAAGCAGCGGCTACAGCTGCTCGCAGGTCGAGCTGACCGACTACGCACCGCCCGGCGATCTGTGCGGCGGGCCTTGCGCGCCGACCTGGATCACGGTGCGCGGCCCCTCTTGCAAGGGGGGCGACAGCGGCGGCCCGGTGTTTCTCGGCGCAACCGCGTTCGGCATGTTGAAGGGCGCAAGCTACGCCGCTTCGGGGCGCTGCGATTTCTATTATTACATGTCCACGGATTACCTGCCGGACGGATGGGCGCTGCTGCGCTGACCCGCCGCCGCACTTCCCGCGCTGGAACGTTCGTCCGCCCATCTCGTTGAGGGTGCGCAGCGATTCGCGCCGGCTGCCGCCACCTCGCGGCGGTTGAAGCCCGCGCGAACACTGAGCCTCAGCAGGGAGTGTTTGTGTATGAAGAAATCTTTTGTTGCGCTGCTTGGAGCAGCCTCGATGTCGCTTGGTGCCTGCGGCACCATGAACAGCAATGACACGCTCGCCAGCGCCGGAACGGGCGCGGCCGTCGGTGCCGGCGTTGGCGCGGGTGCCGGTGCGGTGTTCGGCGGCTTGAGCCCGATCGAAGGCGCGCTTGCCGGCGCCGCGGTCGGCGGTCTCGCCGGCGCGATCTGGGCCGATCAGGACCGTGACGGACGCGCCGACGGATATGTCCGCGAAGGCCGTTACTATCAGGGCGCCCCGGCCGGCTATGACGCCAATGCCTCGTCGCGTTCCTGCCCCTCGACGCTCGGCGGCGCTGCCACCGGCGCGGGCGTCGGCGCGGCTGCCGGCGCAGGCGCCGGTGCGGTGATCGGCGGCGTCAGCCCGCTTGAAGGCGCCCTTGCCGGCGCGGTTGTCGGCGGTCTCGCCGGCGCCATCTGGGCCGACCAGAACAATGACGGCTGCGTCGACGGTTATGTCCGCGAAGGCCGTTATTACCAGGGCGCGCCGACCAACCAGTATCAGACCACCCCGATGCGCCGCGGCGAGCGCGGCTGATCGAGCGACTGATGATCAAAAGTGTATGCGTACATGGCGCCGGCCGGCTTTTTCGGCCGGCGCCCCTTTCTCTCCTCGCCGCAGCCATCGCCACGGCGGCGGTTGCGCCGCCCGCGCCCGCTCAGGCGCAGGGCTTTGGCGACATCCCGGGCGCGCTGCGCAGCGCGGACATCGACAACCGCGACATCCGAAGCTTCTACCAGGCGCGCGGCTGGCGCCCCTTGTGGGTGCGCGGCGGCGAACTTGCGCCGGAAGCGTTCCAGCTTCTCGAGCTGATCGATTCGGCATCTCTGGACGGCGTCGATTCGGGGCGCTTGCGGCCGGGACGGCTCGACTCGGCCTTGCGCCGCGCCGAGAGCGGCTCGCCGCGCGAACTGGCGCGTGCAGAAGTGGCCTTGTCCGAAGCCTTCGCCAATTACATCCAGGCGATCCGCCGCCCGCGCGCTGCGGAGATGCGCTACGAAAGCGAGGCGCTTGCGCCGGTGGTGCCGACCAAGAAAGCGGCGCTCGACGCAGCCGCCGCCGCGCCGTCGCTTGCTCAATATTTCCAGACCATGGGCTGGATGCACCCGCTCTACGCGCAGCTCCGCGCCGCGCTCGCCAACCCGTCGCTGGACGGCGAGCAGGACGCTTTGCTGCGCGTCAACATGGACCGGGTACGCGCGATTCCCGCCAATCCGTCCAACCGTTACGTGCTGGTCGACGCCGCTTCGGCGCGGCTGTGGATGTACGAAAACGGCAAGGTGAAGGACACGATGCGCGTCGTCGTCGGCAAGGCCGATCAGCAGACGCCGATGATGGCCGGCTTCATTCGCCACGCAATCACCAATCCCTATTGGAACGTGCCGCCCGATCTGGTGGCGAGCAAGATCGCGCCCGCCGTCTTGAAGGAAGGGGCGGCGCACCTGCGCGTCAACCGCTACGAGATCCTGTCCGACTGGACCGACAATGCGCGGGTGCTCGATCCTGCTTCCATCGACTGGCGCGCGGTTGCCGCCGGGCGGCGCGAGCTTCGGGTGCGGCAGCTTCCCGGCAAGTCGAACTCGATGGGCGCCGCCAAGTTCATGTTCCCGAACGACCTCGGCATCTATCTGCACGACACGCCGGACAAGCATTTGATGAAGCGCGCCGAACGCCAGCTCAGCTCCGGCTGCGTTCGGCTGGAGGACGCCGCCCGCTTCGCCCGCTGGCTGTTCAAGAAGCCCTTGGTCGCACCGTCCAAGGCCCCTGAACAAACGGTGGTGCTGCCCGAACCGGTGCCGGTCTACATCACCTACTTCACGGCGCTGCCGGAAGCGGGGCGGATCGCGTACCGTTCGGACGTCTACCGCCGCGATCAGGCGCGGCTTGCGTCGCTTAACACCGGGATGCGCGGCACGCGCTAAGCGCGGGCAGGGAGGATCAGTCCCGGTTCGCGGCGCGCTCGGGGATCAGCCAGGCCATCAGCTCGCCGAAGGGGAGGAGCTGGTGAAAGGCGATGCCGGCCATTCCGCCGCCGCACCAGCGCACGACGCCGGCAACCGGGCGGAACTTCTCCATGGTGATCACCACCTGGGCGCCAAGCTCCAGCGGCTCGTCCGTCTCGACCTTGACGCCGCCTTGCGAGATGTCGCGGGTGTTGACGCCGCAAAGCCGTGCGCCGCAGCGCACGGTGGCGAGGCGGTCGACCTCCACCCGCGGGAGGCGCGGCTGAAGTCCGTTTTCGAGCGACGCATTGTTGGACAGCATTTCGGCGACATCGATCTGTTTGTTGAACTGGATGCCGATGTTGGATTCCTCGACCCAGGCGACCTTGCCCTCGATCGGATCGTTGCCCTTGAGCTCAACCGAAACGGCCTCACCCTTGGCATGGTGCGAGTAAACGTGGGCCATCAGGCCGCCGGCGGAGATGTTGCGGATCAGGCAAAGCTCGCGGCCCGCCGGGCTGATCAACGCGCCGACGCGAAGGATGGTGAGGTGGCGCGGATCCCGCCGCCGCTCGCGCGGCTGGGGCGTAAGATCGGAAAAGGAGAAGGTGGTCTCCTGATGACTTTCCTTCGACAGCATTGATGTCCTCCCCGGGCTATCGAAATCGTTCAAACAACCGGACCCCCACATACCGCGTCGCGCCACCAATAAGACTGCCGAGACTTAAGAACAGGTTACGAGGTGGGGAGGGGAGTTTACGGCATTCGATTGGGCGACGTGCGGCCGTTCACCTCTTCCTTACGGTTGGCGGGTAGAGAAAGCCGAATGGACGCAGAGACAGAAATGCCCGCCGCGCGACAGGCGGACCCGCGGCCGCGTTCGGCGGTAAGCTCCGGTGTCGGCTTTGCCGGCCTCGCCGGCCTGTTCGCCTGGGTGACGATCGCCCGCATCTTCGAATATTCCGGGCCGAACGCGGCCTTGTGCGCATTCGTCGCGTGCGGCGCGCCGATGCTCCTTTGGTCGATCCTGATCGACAAGGTGCACCGCAACCCGTCCACCGGCGTGGATTGGACGAGCCCGCCACGCCCGCTCAAGGAAACCCTCGACATCAGCATCGCCAAGATCGCCGGCCTGTGGGCGACGTGGGCGGCGATCGCCATGTTCTACTGCGTCGGCCGCTGGTATTGGGAAGGCCTGTACCTTTGGTCGATGAAGGTGCTCGGCCTTGCCGCCGTGCCGCTGCTCCTCCTCTCGGTTCCCTACGTCATCTGGATCGACCGCCGCCTGAAGGAGCCGCGCGACGGCGCCTGGCAGATGGGGCAGCTGGTGATCGGCAGGAACACCGCAATCGACAAGGAATTGCTCTTCGACTTCCTGCGCAGTTGGACGATCAAGGCTTTCTTTCTGGCCTTCATGCTGGCCATCGTTCCGGGCAATTGGTTCGCCACGGTGACTCCGTCCTGGCAGGAGATCAGCGCCAACATCGTCACGCTGACATTCTGGCTGATCGGCATCATGTTCATGATCGACACGGTGATCGCCACCGTCGGCTATGCGCTGACGATGAAGCCGCTCGACGCGCACATCCGCTCGGCCAATCCGTTCGCCGCCGGCTGGACCGCGGCCTTGATCTGTTATCCGCCTTTTGTGCTGATGAACCCCAACGGGCCGCTCGATTACCTACAAGGGACCGCCGGATCGGACGGGTGGGTGCATTGGCTGGAAGGCTATCCGGGGCTGATCGCCTTGTGGGCGGTTCTGCTGGTCGGCCTTGCCGCTTTTTACGCCTGGGCAACGGTTGCGTTCGGCATCCGCTTCTCCAACCTCACCCACCGCGGCATCCTGACCCACGGCCCTTATGCCCTGACCAAGCACCCGGCCTACCTGTCCAAGAACCTCTTCTGGTGGCTTGGCGCGATGCCCTTCTTCACCGTTACCGGAAACATCAACGATGCGGTGCGCAACACCGCGATCTTGGCGGCGGTGAGCGGGGTTTATTACTGGCGCGCGCGGACGGAGGAGCGGCACCTCGGCGCCGATCCCGATTACCGCGCTTATGCCCAATGGATGGAGCGCAACGGCCCTATCCCGCGGCTGACGCGCAAGCTCTTGGGCGAAAGCAACCAGACGACGGCGGTACCGGCGGAATAACGACGAGCGCTGCGCTGGCGGATTGCGGAGCGGCATCGCGCCGGGCAGAAGGAACGCCTTCGACTCCCCAACCGGAAGGCTCCTTATGGACCCGCTCGCCCGCCGCCAGTTCCTTTCCACCGCGGCGGCTGTTGCAGCCTTACCCCTGCTTCCGGGTTGCGCAACGCGGGCAGGGGCGGGAGGCGCTCCGGACGATGCCGCCGCCCAGGCGCTTCTCGCTGAGATTGCGGAGGAGATGCTGCGCGAATATCCGGAAAACGCGACTTCGCTCGGCCTCGACACGGGCGCCCGCGCGTCGCTGAAGCGGCAGCTCACGGATCGCTCGCTTGCCGGCTACCGCCGCTTGGGCGCCGCCGCCACCGAGCGTCACCGCCGCCTGAAGGCGCTCGACCGCTCCCGCTTGAGCCCGGGCACGCGGCTGGACGTGGACGTAATCGAGACCGCCCACGCCCTCGCCGCCGAGGGTTTCCGCTTCCCCTTCGGCGACTCGGTGGTGCTCAACCAGAACTGGTCCTACCGAAACTCGCCCTACGTGGTGGCGCAGAATACCGGCGCCTTTGTCGAAATCCCCGACTTTCTCGACGCCAATCACAAGGTGGAGGACGCCGCCGGAGCCGACGCCTACCTGTCCCGCCTGATGGGCTATGGGGCGGTGCTCGACGGTGAAACGCAGCGGCTCGCCAACAACCGCGCGCTTGGCGTGATCGCGCCCAATTTCCTGCTCGATAAGACGCTTCGCCAGATGAAGGCGTCGCGCGCTCAGCCGACAAAGGATTGGGGCCTCGTCACCTCGCTCACCCGCCGCACCGCCGGCATTCCCGGCGATTGGGGCGCGCGGGCCCAGGGCGTTGTCGATACCTGGATCGCGCCGGCCATGGACCGGCAGATTGCCGAGCTCGAGCGCCACCGCGCGCAGGCGGACAGCAGGGCAGGGGTGTGGAAGCTTCCCCGCGGCGACGAATATTATGCCTGGGCGCTTCGTGCCGCGACCACCTCGTCGCTTACCCCGGACGAAGTGCACCGCCGAGGCCTCGCCGAACTGGAGGCGCTTCAGGCGCAGATGGATCCGATCCTGCGTTCGATCGGCTATACCAGCGGCACCGTCGGCGAGCGCATGACGGCGCTCGGCAAGGATCCGAAATATCTGTTCCCCAACACGGAAGCGGGCCGGAAGCAGATCCTCGATTACGTCAACGAACGCACCGCCGACATCCGCACCCGGCTGCCGCGCGCATTCGCGACTCTGGTGCCGGGCCGGCTGGTCATCAAACGGGTGCCGGTGGAGATCGAGGCCGGCGCGCCCGGAGGCTACGCCGCGGCGGGCACGATGGACGGCTCGGTGCCCGGCAATTACTACATCAACCTGCGGGACACGGCCATGTGGCCGCGCCATGCGCTGCCGACCTTGACCTACCATGAGGGCATTCCGGGGCACATCTGGCAGGGCGAATATACCTACAAATTACCGCTGGTGCGCTCGCTGGTTGCGTTCAACGCTTATTCGGAAGGCTGGGCACTCTACGCGGAGCAGCTCGGCGACGAACTCGGCGTCTACGAAGGCGATCCCGTGGGGCGCCTCGGCTACCTCCAGTCGCTCTCCTTCCGCGCCTGCCGGCTGGTGGTGGATTCCGGCCTCCACGCCAAGCGCTGGACCCGCGAGCAAGCGATCCAATGGTTCGCCTCCACCAACGGCTCCACCGTCGAGGAAGTGCAAGGCGAGGTGGACCGTTATTGCGCGTGGCCGGGCCAGGCCTGCGGCTACAAGGTCGGCCACAGCGAGATCAACCGGCTGCGCGACAAGGCAAAAGGGGCGCTTGGGCAGAGCTTCGATTTTCGCCGCTTCAACGATGCCTTGGTGCTCGGCGGCGCGGTGCCGCTGACCCTGCTTGAACGCGTGGTCGATCGCCACATTGCGGAGTTGAAAGCATGAAGCGCCTCCTTCCGCTCGCTTTCGCGCTGCTCGCCTCCTGCGCCACGCCGCATGCCGCCGATCCCGAACGTGCGCGCCTTGAAGCGCAGGCGGCGCGGGTGACGATCGTTCGCGACCATTGGGGCATCGCCCACATCCGCGGCAAAACCGACGCCGACGCGGTGTTCGGCATGATCTACGCCCAGGCTGAAGACGACTTCAACCGGGTGGAGACCAACTATCTGACCGCGCTCGGCCGCACCGCCGAGGCGGAAGGGGAGAAGGCGATCTGGGCCGATCTGCGCGCGCGTTTGTACATGGACCCGGACGATCTCCGGCGCCGCTACGCCGGGAGTCCCGACTGGCTGAAGCGGCTGATGAACGCGTGGGCGGATGGGCTGAATTACTACCTGCTCACCCATCCGGAGGTGAAGCCGCGGGCGATTGCCCGGTTCGAGCCGTGGATGGCGCTGTCCTTCACCGAAGGCAGCATCGGCGGCGACATCGAGCGGATCGACCTTGCCGCGCTGGAAGCCTTTTACTCGAAGAGCGGCAAGGCGCTTGCCGCCGCGACACCGGAGAAGGACCCGGAGCCGCGCGGCTCGAACGGCTTCGCGGTCGCGCCGTTCAACACCGAAGGCGGCAAGGCGCTGCTGCTGATCAACCCGCACACCAGCTTCTTCTTCCGCGCCGAGCAGCAGGTGACCAGCGACGAAGGGCTGAACGCCTACGGCGCCGCAACCTGGGGCCAGTTCTTCGTGTATCAGGGCTTCAACGAACGCGCCGGCTGGATGCACACGTCGTCGGGCGTCGACGTGGTCGACGAGTTCCTGGAAACCGTGGAGCAGGGGCCGGGAGGCCTCTCCTACCGCTACGGCAACGAGCTCCGCCCGGTGACGACGCAGACGATCACCATTTCGTACCGGGCCGCCGACGGATCGATGACGAGCCGGAGCTTCGAGACCTACCGCACCCACCACGGGCCGATCGTCCGCGAAACCGGCGGCAAGTGGGTCGCATTTGCGATGATGCACAAGCCGGTGGAGGCGCTTCAACAGAGCTTCCTGCGCACCAAGGCGAGCGACCACCAAAGCTTCCTGAAGGTCGCCGAGTATAAGGCGAATTCGTCGAACAACACGATCTTCGCCGATTCGAGCGGCAATATCGCCTATCACCACCCGCACTTCATTCCGGTGCGCGACGACCGCTTCGATTACACCAAGCCGGTGGACGGCTCCGACCCGCGCACCGACTGGCGCGGCACGCACGCGCTGCGGGACGCGCCGAACCTCCTCAACCCGCGCGTCGGCTGGATCCAGAACACCAACAACTGGCCTTATTCCGCCGCCGGCCCCGACAGCCACAAGCCGAATGCCTTTCCGCGTTACATGGACACATTCGGCGAAAATCCCCGCGGCGTTCATGCGCTGCAGGTGCTTGGCGCGCGGAAGGACTTTACGGTGGAGCGCCTCCGCGCCGCCGCTTACGACAGCTATCAGCCTGCATTCGCGCAGCTCATCCCAGGTCTCGTCCGGGCCTACGATGCCCTGCCGGCGCGCACCATGCTGAAGCTGCGCCTCGAGCAGCCGATCGCGGCGCTTCGCGGCTGGGATTACCGCTGGGGCGTGAGCTCGGTGCCGAACACGCTCGCCATGTTCTGGGGCGACGAGATGTGGCGCCGGATCAAGGCGATCGAGTGGGATGAAGGAAGCGCCACTTATCGCCAGATCGACGAAGCACCGCCGCGCGAGAAGCTCGAAGCGCTTGCCGCCGCGGTGGAGAAGCTGGAGCGCGATTTCGGGCGCTGGGACACGCCCTGGGGAGACGTGAACCGCTTCCAGCGGCTCACCGGCGACATCGTCCACCCGTTCAGCGATGCCGGCCCAAGCATCCCGGTCGGCTTCTCCTCCGCCCGCTGGGGATCGCTTGCTTCGTTCGGTGCCGCCCCGCGCGGGGGCAGCAAGCGCTGGTACGGGACCAGCGGCAACAGCTTCGTCGCGGTGGTTGAGTTCGGGCCTCGGGTGCGGGCGGTCGCGGTCAGCGCCGGCGGCGAAAGCGGCAACCCCCAGTCGCCGCACTTCAACGACCAGGCTCAGCGCTACGCGGAAGGCAATTTGCGAGAGGTCTATTTCTACCCGGACCAGCTCAAGGGGAAGACGGAGCGGGTCTACCGGCCGGGCCGCTAGACAGTTACACCGTCATGCCAGCGAAGGCTGGCATCCATGCTGCGATGGAGACTTTCCGGCGCGGGGAGAGTCAGCATGGGCCCCAGCCTTCGCTGGGGCGACGGGAAGAGCGTTGGCGGTTTCTCCTCAACCTCCTCCGCATCCCCGATGCGGAGGCTGTCCTAGCACACCAACCGCGCCTGGCTGGGCGGGGCGCCGAAGGTTTGACGAAAGGCGCGGGTGAAGGCGCTGAGCGAGCCGTAGCCGAGCTGTTCGGCGATCTGGGTGGCGCTCACCGCGTCGCTTTTCAGAAGCACCGCGGCATGTTCCAGGCGCAGGCGGCGGTGGTAGGCGAGCGGCGGCAGGCCGAACACCTCGGCGAAGCTTCGGGTGAGGTGGAAGCGCGACAGCGCCGCCTCGCTCGCTACCTCATCGAGGTTGATCGCGCGCTCGGCATTGTCGTGAATGAAGCAGCGCGCGCGCTCCAGCCGCTGCAGCGTTTCCACCCGTGTCGACTGCTTCACCGATCCGAGCCGCTCCAGCCGGTTGGTAAAGGTGGCAAGATAATCCTCGGCGCCCACCGTCGCTTCCTGGACGATGCGCCGGGCGAGGCCGGGCCCCGCCGCCGGCCGCTCAAGCAGCAGCCGCGCATAATTGCCGAGCAGGTGGGCGAGCGGATCGATCCGGCTTCCGGCGATGGCGCGGCCGCGGCCGAGCGGCGCATGGGTACCTTCGCGCCCGCCATCCTCGACGCCGAGGTAGACGCACAGGCCCACCGCATCGTCGGATGCCGCCATGCGCGCTTCGAACTCGACGCCCGCTTCGACCAGCATGAACTCGCCGGCACGCAACCGGCGGCTGCGGCCGTCGATCTCATACGTCTCCTCGCCCTGGAGGACGTATTTCACCGACGGCGCGAGTGCGCGCATCTTGCTTCGCCCGGTGCCGAGCCGTGACAGCACCACCGTTCCGCTCTTCAGCGGCAGGCGGGTGCCTTCGCCATGGGCCGACATGAAGTAGAAGGGCGTCGCCTGCGGCATGGAGACGGATCGGTAGGGCGCGTTGGGCATTGAGCTCATATCGAGCAACGGAAGCAAATAAGATGCCAGCCGAAAACCTGCGGAAAACGTGGAAAATCAGCGGGGTTTCTGGCCCGCGCGTGCGCTTGCGGGCACCGATTGTGCGGAAACGGACGCGGTGAGGATCGCAACCTTCAACGTCAACGGCGTCAACGGCCGGCTGGAGCGTCTGCTTGAATGGCTTGAGGAGACGCGGCCGGACGTCGCCTGCCTCCAGGAACTGAAGGCGCCGGGCGAGAAGTTTCCGGCCGCCGCGCTGGAGAAAGCCGGCTACGGCGCGATTTGGCAGGGGCAGCCGCGCTGGAACGGCGTCGCCATACTCGCCCGCGGGTGCGAGCCGGTCGAAACGGCGCGCGGCTTGCCGGGCGATCCATCGGACGAGCAGGCGCGCTACATCGAGGCGGCGGTGAACGGCGTTCTGATCGGCTGCCTCTACGCGCCCAACGGCAATCCGCATCCGGGGCCCAAGTTCGACTACAAGCTTGCCTGGATGAAGCGGCTCCACGCCCATGCGGCAAAGCTTGTGGCGCTCGACAATCCGGTGGTGCTCACCGGCGACTACAATGTCATCCCCGCCGATGCCGATGCCGATGCCTACAAGCCCGAACGCTGGACGGACGACGCCTTGTTCCAGCCGGAGCCGCGCGCGGCCTTCTACCGCCTGCTCGACCTCGGCTGGACGGACGCGCTGCGCACGCTCCACCCGGACGCGACGATATTCACCTTCTTCGACTACTGGCGGAATGCCTTTGCGCGGAATGCCGGGATCCGGATCGATCATCATCTGCTGAACCCGGCTGCGGCGCCTTTGCTGAAGGCGGCGGACGTGGACCGCGACACCCGCGCCAAGGAAGGCGCAAGCGATCACGCGCCGACCTGGATCGAGCTCGACCTTTAACCGCCAAATGTCGGCATGGTTTACAACTCGCTAACCACCCGCGCGCGCGACTCGCGCAATTCCGCCATTGGCCCGGCTCTTGCTATCCTTACCGGCATGTTCACAAAGCTTGCCCGTCTGTTCACCATCAAGACCCGCTTCGAAGCCTGCGCCGTGATCTACGCCCTTTCCGTGGGCGCGGTAACGCGGGGCTATGTGTACCTGGATCAATATCCCGGCACCTTCGGCTACCTGCTGTTCGCGGCCTGCACCGGCACGATCTTTCTCGCCGGCGGCAAAATCTTCGACGCGGTGCGCCCGCCGCGGGTGCGGCGCGCAAGCATGGCCCGGATGCTTGCCCGGGCGCGGGCAAACTAGCGGACGGTCAGCCGCTCGCCGGATTCGAAGTCGCGGCGGAGCAAAGCAGTCATTGCCTCGGCCACAACGGAAGGTTGCTTAAGCGTCGCCGGGTCCTCACCCGGGAAGGCGCGCACCCGCATCGTAGTCGCGGTCGCGCCGGGATCGACGATGGCGACCTTGACCGGCGAAATGTTGCGCACTTCCTCGGCGTAGCTCAGCACCAGGGTCTCGAGCGCCGCCTTGGACGCGCCATAGGCGCCCCAATAAGCGCGCGGGTTGGCACCGACGCTGGACGTCACTGCAAGCAGCCGCCCGGCTAGGCTTTGCCGAAGCAGCGGATCGAAGCCGGCAATCAGCGCCTGGTTGGCGAGGACGTTGAGCGTCAGGACGCGGTTGAACTCCTTGCCGTCGATGGCCGCGACCGGGGTGAGGCTGCCGAGCGTGGCGGCGTTCAGCACCAGCACGTCCAGCGCGTCCCAGCGGCCGGCGATGGCCGCGGCGAGGCGGGCGATGCTGTCGCTTTCGGTGAGGTCGAGCGGCGCGATGGTGGCGCTTCCGCCGGCGGCGTGGACGCGCTCTTCTACCTGTTCGAGATCGTCGGCGGTGCGCGCGGTGAGGATCACGTGCGCGCCGGCCGCGCCCAAAGCTTCCGCGGTTGCCGCACCGATGCCGCGGCTTGCGCCGGTGACCAGGGCAACGCGCCCTTCAAGGAATTTATCGTTCATACCCCGCCCCTAAAAGCGGGCGCGCGCTTTGGCTAGGCGTAGCGCTCTTCGATGAGGGCGAGCTGATCCACCGTTTCCGAATCGTCATGGTCGGTGAGGTGGGTCGGGTAGGCACCGGTGAAGCAGGCGTCGCAATATTGCGGCTGCGCCTCCTCGCGCACATCCTCGCCGCAGGCGCGGTAGAGGCCGTCGATGGAAATGAAGGCAAGGCTGTCCGCCTTGATATAGGCGTTCATCTCCGCGACGTTCATGTTCGCGGCGAGCAGTTTCTTCCGCTCGGGCGTGTCGACGCCGTAGAAGCAGCTGTGCCGGGTCGGCGGCGAGGCGATCCGCATGTGAACCTCGCGCGCACCGGCTTCGCGCAGCATCTGCACGATCTTCAGGCTGGTGGTGCCGCGCACGATCGAATCGTCGATCAGCACCAGCTTCTTGCCCTTGATCAGCGCCGAATTGGCATTGTGCTTAAGCTTCACGCCCAGATGGCGAACGGCGTCGCCGGGCTGGATGAAGGTTCGGCCGACATAATGAGAGCGGATGATGCCGAGCTCGAACGGAATGCCGCTTTCCTGCGCATAGCCGATCGCGGCGGGCACCCCGGAATCCGGCACCGGCACGACGTAATCGGCATCGACATGGTTCTCGCGGGCAAGCTCCGCGCCGATCCGCTTGCGAACGGAATAAACCGAAGATCCGTCGACGATGCTGTCGGGCCGTGAGAAATAGACATGCTCGAAGATGCACGGGCGGGGGCGCACAGCGCCGAAGGGACGGTGCGAGCGCAGCCCCTTCTCGGAAACGATGATCATTTCGCCCGGTTCAACTGTGCGCAGGTAGGTCGCGCCGACCACGTCCAGAGCAACGGTTTCCGAGGCGAAGATGTAGGCGTCGCCCAATCGGCCCATCACCAGCGGCCGGATGCCGAGTGGATCGCGGCAGGCGATCATGCCTTCGCTGGTCAGGCAGACGAGGGAGTAGGCGCCTTCCACCTGCTTCAGCGCATCGATGAAACGGTCTAGCAGGGTGCGGTAGGTGGAGGTCGCGACCAGGTGGATGATCACTTCGGTGTCGGAGGTCGATTGAAAGATCGAGCCGCGCCGGTTGAGATCGCGGCGAAGCTTCAGCGCGTTGGAAATGTTGCCGTTATGCGCGACCGCGAAGCCGCCGCTGGCGAGTTCGGCGAACAGCGGCTGGACGTTGCGAAGCGCCGTCTCGCCTGCCGTCGAGTAACGGACATGGCCGATCGCGGCGGGGCCGGCGAGGCGGCGGATCACGTCGTCCTTGTCGAAATTGCCGGCGACATGGCCCATGGCGCGGTGCGAATGGAAAGAGCGGCCGTCCCAGCTGGTGATGCCCGCCGCTTCCTGGCCGCGATGCTGAAGCGCGTGAAGGCCGAGCGCGGCAACGGCCGAGGCGCTGTCCGAGCCCCAGATGCCGAACACGCCGCATTCCTCGCGCAGCTTGTCGTCGTCGAATGGATTGGTCGTCAGCATGTTCAAGAATCGCCCCGCCGATGAAGCCGCCCAGGCCGCCCATATAGGCAGGCCGTCCGCAGATGTCGCCCCGCCGGGCGCTTAATTGATGTGGATTATGGAACGGCTCGGCTTCTGGCGATTCTTGTGTGAACCCACGCTGGCTGGCACAGAAGGACCCATGATGAAGACATTGCCGCTCCTCCTGATCGCCACTCTGTCCCTTTGCGCCTGCGGGGGAGACGATGAGGGGAACAGCGCCGGAAACTTGGCGGGCGGCGCCAAGGGCGGTGCCGCCGCGCAATCCGTGAAGCCGGGCACGCCGATCGCGGCTGGCGACAGTCTTACCGGTCTGTACGAGAAAAAGGAGGGCGGGCTTTCGAGCCAACTCTGCATCGTCGAGCGGGGGCAGGGGGCGGCGCGCTTCGGGCTCAACATCTGGGGCGGCAACATGCACGCGTGCTCGGGCAGCGGCACCGTCACCCGCGAGGGCGGCAAGCTGACGCTGGCAATGGAGGGGGATCGCGCCTGCACCGTCACCGCCACCATCGAAGGCGACGCGATCCGCCTGCCGAGCGATATTCCCGAAGCGTGCAACTATTACTGCGGCGAGCAGGCGAAAATGGCGGGCGTAAGCCTCGCCCGCACCGGCAACAGCCAGGCCGACGCCTTGAAGGCGCGCGACGTTGTCGATGAACCGTTGTGCGATGCTGCAAAGGGCTGAAGCTGCCTGCCGTTGACGTAAAGGTAAGGCTGGCGTAGGAGCGCCTCATGCCGCGCGCTGCTTCCTCCGCCGATTTCGATGCGCCCGCCGGCGCCGCCGGCGCTTACTCTATCAGCGACCTGTGCGAGGAATTCGCCGTCACGCCGCGCGCCTTACGCTTCTACGAGGATGAAGGGCTGATTGCCCCCGAGCGCCGCGGCCTTGCCCGCATCTATTCCGGCCGCGACCGCGCGCGGCTCGCCTGGATCCTGCGCGGCAAGCGCGTCGGCTTCAGCCTCGCCGAAATTCGCGAGATGATCGACTTGTACGACATCGGCGACGGCCGTGCCGAGCAGCGCCGAGTCACGCTTGAGAAATGCCGCGACCGGATCGGCCTGCTCCGCAAGCAGCAGCAGGACATCGCCGCCGCAATCGCCGAACTCGAACGGTTCGTCGACAAGGTCGAATCCGCCGCTGAATAATCCGCCCGAACACCCGCCACCGACGAGGAACTATCCATGCCGAGCTACACCGCCCCGGTCCGCGAAACCCAGTACGTCCTCCAAAACGTGCTGAAGCTCGACAGCTATTCCCACCTTCCAGGATTTGAAAGCGCCACGCCCGACCTGATCGAGGCGATCCTCAGCGAAGGCGGCCGCTTCGCCGCGGAGGTGCTCCAGCCGCTGAACCGCAGCGGAGACGAGGAAGGCTGCACCCGCCACGCCGACGGGTCTGTCACCACGCCGGCCGGCTTCAAGGATGCCTACAACCAGTTCGTCGAAGGCGGCTGGACGACGCTGACGGCGCCGGAGGAATTCGGCGGCCAGGGGCTGCCGCAAGTGATCGGCACGGCGGTAAGCGAATATCTTCTCTCCGCCAATCAGGCGTTCGAGATGTATCACGGCCTCACCCAGGGGGCGATCGCGTCCATCCTGATCAAGGGTTCGGACGAGCAGAAGGCGATTTACCTGCCCAACATGATCTCCGGCCGCTGGACGGGGACGATGAACCTGACCGAGCCGCATTGCGGCACCGATCTCGGCCTCCTCAAGACCCGCGCCGAGCCGCAGGCGGACGGCAGCTTCAAGATCAGCGGCACCAAGATCTTCATTTCGTCGGGCGAGCACGATCTGTCCGACAACATCATCCACCTCGTTCTCGCCAAGATTGCCGGCGCGCCGGACACGGTGAAGGGCATCTCGCTGTTCATTGTGCCGAAGTTCCTGGTGAACCAGGATGGTTCGCTGGGTGAGCGCAATAGCCTCCAATGCGGTTCCATCGAACACAAGATGGGCATCCACGGCAACTCGACCTGCGTGATGAATTATGACGAGGCGACAGGCTATCTCGTCGGCGAGCCGGAGAAGGGGCTCGCCGCCATGTTCATCATGATGAACGCGGCGCGCTTGGGCGTCGGCCTTCAAGGCCTGGCCCAGGGCGAAGTCGCCTACCAGAACGCCGTCACCTACGCGAAGGACCGCCGCCAGGGCCGGGCCCTCGTCCCGGGCGAGCGCGAGCCCGATGCTCGCGCCGATCCGATCATCGTCCACCCGGATGTCCGCCGCATGCTGATGGAAGCAAAAGCCTTCAACGAAGGCTCGCGCGCGTTCGTGCTTTGGGGCGCGCTTCAGGTCGACATCAGCCGCAAGGCGCAATCGGAGGAAGAGCGCGAAGCGGCGACCGACCTGCTCGGCCTGCTCACGCCGGTGATCAAGGGCTACCTCACCGACAAGGGCTTCGAGACCGCGGTAAACGCGCAACAGATCTATGGCGGCCACGGCTACATCCGCGAGTGGGGCATGGACCAGTTCGTCCGCGACGCCCGCATCGCCCAGATCTACGAAGGCACCAACGGCATCCAGGCGCTCGACCTCGTGGGCCGCAAGCTCGGCGCCAACGGCGGCCGGGGCGTCCAGGCGCTGTTCCGCATTCTTGCGGAGGAGATCGCCGCGGCCAAGAATGAAGACAGCGTCCAACCCTTTGCCGGTGCGCTCGAAAGGGCGACCGCCGATCTCCAGACGGCGACGATGTGGCTGATGCAGAACGGCATGGCCAACCCGAACAATGCCGGCGCGGCGGCCTATCCGTACATGACGCTGATGGGCCATGTCGGCCTGGGCCTGATGTGGCTGCGCATGGTGCAGGCGAGCACCAAGGCTTTGCGCGAAGGCAGCGAGGACGCCGCCTTCCACGAAGCCAAGCTGGTCACCGCCCGCTTCTTTGCCGAGCGCATCCTGCCCGAAACCGGCGCGCTCCGCCGCAAGCTGGAAGCGGGCGCCGACTCCCTGATGGCCCTTCCCGCCGAGGCTTTCTGAGCCGCTACTTCGCGGCTGCGCCCCACCAATTGGTTGAGCGTAGCCGCGGCGCCGGCGCTTCGCCGAACGGCGACATCACGCAAAACGCCTCCCACCGCTCGCGCTTGCGGTTGATCTCGGCAAAGGTCACCCGCTTCGCCCGTTCGGCCGTGCAAGGGATCTTGCGATCGGCCTCGGCGGCTGCGCTGAGCGGCTTCAGTGCGTCGATGTAAAGCCACGGCAGCGGCGCGCCCGGGCGGTACGGCTGCGGGTAGAGGGTGCGGAGCGCGTCCAGGGCGGCGAGGTGGTAGATGCTGCCATGGTGCTCCGAATCGCGGCGGTCGACATAGGTCCACTTGAGCGCCCCCGCTGCCGGGGACTTCAGGGCGGCGAGGAGCCGGTCCAGCCCGCGCTGCATCGTGCCGCCCTCCGACGCCATGGTGACGTAGAGCCGCCGCCCGTCAAGACGCTGTGCCTTCAGCATCTCGGCTGAGCGGGTGCCGAGCTCCTCGCGGTTCCACCACATGCTGGGGCTGATCGCGACATAATCGTCGAACAAGGCGGGCTGGCGAAGGAGCGTGTCGACCACGAACAAAGCCGCGAGAGACTCGCCCATCAACGTGCGGCGACCGTCGGTGCGGTAGTTATTCTCCACGAAGGGGATCACCTCTTCGGCAATGTGCCGCCGGAACTCGGCCGCGCCGCCGCCGCTGGCGAACTCCACCGCTTCCCCATTGGCCCGGTAATAAGTGCTGTAACGCTCGTCCTGGGTCGGCGTGGTCAGCTCCCAGATGCGCTTCTTTGTGCCGATGCCGACCAGGATGAACTCGTCGAACGTGGCGCTGATCTCGCCATGCTGGGCGAGGCCGGCAATGTGGGGGAAGTCCTGATCGACCGCCCCGTCCAGTACGTACAGCACCGGGTATCGCTTCGGCTCCTTAGCCGAGGCATAGCCGGCGGGCAGGCGGATGTTGATCTCGCGGTCGCCCTTCAAAATCGCGGAAGGGAGCAGGTGGGACGTGCCGATTGCGATCGGCTTGCCCTCAGGCGCCTGTGCGGTGCCGGGGCTCGCCACGGCGAAAGCCGCGGCCGCTGCAAGGGTCAGCAAAGGGAACTTCATGCCTGCTCTCCGCCTGGGTGCCGCCACGATGGCCAGCAACCGCCCGAGACGCAAGCTCAGGCGCCGTCGCTCCCGTCCACGCCCGGATAGGCCTGTGCCTTGAGAAGACCGGCGAGGTGGGCCGCGTTGGAGGCAAGCATCTTCGCCGTCTCCGTCACCTTCTCCGGCACCCGGGGCAGGTCTTTGAAGTCGGTCTTGTGCATCGCTTCGCCGGTCCAGTAGCAGGCGCCGCCCGCCGGGATCGTCCAGCCTTCGTCGTTGAGTGCCTGGAACAGGTCCGCGGTGACGTTGTGGCCGCCATCTTCGTTGCCGACGATCGCCGCCACCGCGACCTTGCCGAAGCTGGGCATCCGCCCGCGCTCGTCCGTCTCGCCGAGAAACGCGTCCATCCGCTCGAGCACCCGCTTTGCGACGCTGGAGGGCTGGCCGAGCCAGATCGGCGTGCCGAAGATCAGGATGTCGTGTTCAAGGATCCGCCGCCTGATGTCCGGCCAAGCATCGCCCGGGCCTTCATCCGAATTCACCCCCGGCATGATTTTGTGCTCGGCGATGCGGATCGTCTCGGATAGGCTGACGCCATGTTCGGCAAGGGCGTCGCCAACCACCTTGATCATCAGGTCGGTGGAGCTTTCCTCCCCCGGCTTTGACTTCAAGGTGCAGTTGATTGCGATTGCGGTGATGGTCATGCCCGCGACAGCGCGCCGGCACGCCCCCGGTTCCGGTGCAGCACTAACTCAGGTTATGTCCGCACCCGCTTCAGCCGTAAGCGCGGCGCGGGAGTGCTTCCAACGCATCGGAGATCGCCGGCAGCCCCTCGAACAGCGGCCGGGCGATCAGATAGCCCTGCACGAAGCGGATTCCGAGCCCGCGAAGCGCGCCAAGCTCCTCATGGGTTTCGATCCCTTCGGCGATGAGCGTGATGCCGAGTTCGCGGCACATCCGCACCACCGCGCCGACGATCGCGCGGCGCGGCATGCTGGTTTCGATGCCGCGCACCAATTCCATGTCCAGCTTGATGATGTCCGGCTGGAAACGAGCAAGAAGGCTGAGGCCGGCATGGCCGGCGCCGAAATCGTCGAGCGCGGTGCCGAAGCCCATTGCCTGGTAGGTGTTGACGATGTTGGCGACATGCTCCGGTTCCGCCATCTGCTCGTTTTCGGTGAATTCGAAGATCAGCCGGTCGATCGGGAAGCCGGTCGCCGCCGCCGTGCGGACGGTGAGTTGGATGCAAGCCTTCGGGGAATAGACCGCGTTGGGCAGGAAGTTGATCGACAGCCTCGCGCCCGTGTCGAGCAGGCCGACGCGCGCCGCCGTTTCGATGGCCTTCACCCGGCACTTCTGGTCGAAGGCGTAGCGCGTTTCCGCCGTCACCCGGCTCAGGATCGTGCCCGCGCCTTCGCCGCCCGTGCCGCGCACCAGCGCTTCGTACGCGAAGGGCGCGCCGGTTTCGAGATCGACGATCGGCTGAAACGCCATGGCGATGTCGAAATCCAGAGCCTCCCCGTCGCGGCAGCCGGCGCAAGGGTTGAGCAAGCGTGGCGACATGAGAAACTCCTTCCGGGTAGAAAAAGGAGTGATGCCACGGGAGGCTTAACAAGCCGTTGAGGATGAAGGCATCAGCACCCCGGACGGCGACGCGACGCCGGAGAAATAGCATTTTCCTACATGGTGGTAGCCGTGCCACCCCCTGCCGATGTTCCCGAACCGCGCCACGTCCACCAAGCGCCTCTGCCTCCCCCACGGCGGCGCATGGGCAGGGGCACCCCCCCGGCGAGGCGTGTGCCATTCACGACACTCACGACCTTCATGACATTCGCGGCATTCACCGCGAGCGGACCTTGAAAGACTTGCAGCTTTCCTCAGTGCCGCTCGCGCACACTCGCGAAGCGAATTTTCGGCCAATCCTGCTGGAAGCGGCCGAGATCCCACTCGTTGCGCAGCATCAGAACGGGTTCGCCGTCGGCGTCTTCGGCCATTGCGGAGCGGTGGGTTTCCATCAGGCGCCTGAGCTCGCCGGGCTCGTCGGAGCCGACCCAGCGGGCGACTTCGTAGGGCGAGGGCTCGAAGCCGAGCTTCAGGCCGTATTCGCCCTCCATTCGGGTGGCGAGCACGTCGAGCTGCAGCGCTCCGACCACGCCGACAATCCAGTTGGAGCCGATCGAGGGCTTGAAGATGCGGATCACGCCTTCTTCGGCCAAGTCCTGCAGGCCCTTGCGCATCTGCTTCGACTTCATCGGGTCGTCGAGGCGGACTCGGCGGAGGAGTTCCGGCGCGAAATCGGGAAGGCCGGTAAAGGCGATATCGCCGCGTTCGGAGAGGGTGTCGCCGACCCGCAGCGTGCCGTGGTTCGGGATGCCGACAATGTCGCCGGGACGGGCAAGCTCGGCCAGCTCGCGGTCTCGGGCGAAGAAGGTGATCGGGTTCTGGATCGCCATCGCCTTGCCCAAGCGCCCGTTGGTGAGCTTCATGCCGCGCTTCAGGCTGCCCGAGCAGATCCGCATGAAGGCGATGCGATCGCGGTGGTTCGGGTCCATGTTGGCCTGGACCTTGAAGATGAAGCCCGAGCATTTCGGCTCGTCCGGAGACACCGGCCCGCCGCGCGCCGGCTGCGCGCCCGGGGGCGGGGCAAAGGCGCCGAGGCCGGCGAGAAGGCGGTCCACGCCGAACTCGCGAAGCGCCGAGCCGAAGAAGACGGGGGTGAGGTCGCCGTTGCGGAAGGCGTCGAGGTCGAAGCTTGGATAGGCCTCGCGGGCAAGCTCGCCCTCCTCGCGGAGCAGGCCGAGCGCATCGGCGGGGAGGATTGCGTCGAGCACTGGATCGTCCATGCCCTCGACAGGAACGACACGGCCCGGCGCGGTGCCGTCGCTTTTGTCGGCGAGCAGCATCTCGTTCGAGCCGAGGTCGTAAATGCCTTCAAACATGCCGCCCATGCCGACCGGCCAGTTGCGCGGGGATACGTCGAGCTGAAGGGTGGAGGCGATCTCGTCGAGGAGCACGAAGGGCGACAAGCCCTCGCGGTCGACCTTGTTGATGAAGGTGACGATCGGGATGTTGCGAAGCCGGCAGACTTCGAACAGCTTGCGGGTCTGCGCTTCGATACCCTTGGCGGCGTCGATCACCATGATCGCGCTGTCGACGGCGGTCAGCGTCCGGTAGGTGTCTTCGGAGAAGTCCTGGTGACCCGGCGTGTCGAGCAGGTTGAACAGGATGTTGCCGACTTCGAACGTCATCACGGAGGAGGTGACGGAGATGCCGCGCTGCTGCTCGATCTGCATCCAATCGGATCGCGCGCGGCGACGATCGCCGCGGGCGCGCACTTCGCCGGCTTCGTGGATGGCGCCGGCGAAATAGAGCAATTTCTCGGTCAGCGTGGTTTTGCCGGCGTCCGGGTGGGAAATGATCGCAAAGGTGCGCCGCTCGGCCGGCACGGCGTCGGCGCGCGCGCTTTCCTTGGGCAAGGTGGCGGTCTCGGTCATCGTACAAGCTCCGTGCGCGGCACCGGGGCGCCGCCGCATGTTCAAATCAGATTGGGGATCGGCAGCGCGTGTAGCGGCAAAGCGCGCTTCTGGCGAGGCTCAGCTTTCCAGAAGGGTGAAGCGCACCGGCATGATCTCGCGCACGCCCAAGCTGCCGTCATGCCCCTTTTCGATGACGGTGAGCTGCTGAACGTCCTTGCCGCCGAGCGGGATCACCATGCGGCCGCCTTCGGCAAGCTGCTCGCCAAGCGCCGGCGGCACTTCGCGGGACGCGGCGGTGACCAGGATGCGGTCAAAGGGCGCATGGTCCGCCCAGCCGCGCGAGCCGTCCCCCGTCTTGATCTCGGCATCCAGGCCAAGCGTCGCTATGCGAATGCCCGCGGCGTCGGCGAACTCCTCGACAATCTCGACGGTGAACACTTCCGCGCCAAGCTCCGCCATCACCGCCGCCTGGTAGCCGAGGCCGGTGCCGATCTCGAGCACCCGGTCCCCGGCCTCAAGGCCGAGCAGATCCAGCATCAGCGCACCGATAAACGGCTGGGAGAGCGTCTTGTCGAAGCCGATCGGGAGCGGCGAATCCTGGTAGGCGACGGCAGCAAGCTGCGGCGGAACGAAGATGTGGCGCGGCACGTGCATCAGGGCGTTGCGCAGGCGCGGCTCGAGCGCCGCCTTGCCGATCTCCTCGGCGGCCAGGTCGAAATGGAGGTCGACAACCTCCACCATGTGGCGGCGCAAGATGGCGAGATGCTGTTCGGTCATCGGCTTCATGAAGAACATGTAGGAAGCCGGCGCCGGGAAGGGGAGGGGAACCGCCTTGCGGCTCAAGCCATTGGAGAGGCGAAGGAGTATGGCCCATGTCCAACGAAGAAACGCCGAACGCCAAGACCGACAGCGCCGACAACCCCAAAAGCTGGGGCCAAAGCGGCGATCTCTCACGTCGCGATCCAGACAGCCAAGAAAGCTTCAACGGCTCCACCGGCGGCGGCCAGGCGGGCGGCGGCGCGTATCCCAATCCGCACACCGGCAAAGAAGGCGCAGGCGACCGCGAAGGCTATATGGGGCATGGCGGGCAAACCGAGCAGCCCTACTACGGCAAGGGGCAGCTCGGCGGAAAGGAGACGGGCGAGGAAGAGAACTCCAACTCGGCCACCAGGCACACTGGTTCCAAGACAGACTAAGCGCCGCTTCTCCGAAACAGTAGGGGCCGACGCTCATACTCGAGCGCCGGCCCCTCCCTCGATACGCGACGCGAGGGGTCGATCCCTCCGTTGGCCCCCCTGTTACGCTACCGAAGGGAACCGACCCGGAGACCGACACTCGCGCTTATGCCTTGATTCGGTTGAGAAATGGCTGAATGGGCCCGACAGCCATTGTTCAACTTGGAACTTGGACGGAGCCGCTTCAGTTGGCGCTGTTTCCGGTTTCCACCTTCACCTCGTCCGGCACGTCGACCTTGATCTCGTCCGGGACGTCGATCTTCACATTGTCGGGAACGTCGATGTTCGGCGCTTCGACGTTCACGTTGACGCCGACCTTGTCGGCCGCCTTGTTGAAGCCGCCGCCGAACAGGAAAAAGAGCAGAAGAAGCAAACCGAGAAGCAGCACGACGGCGATTATCCAGCCGCCGCCACGGGGCCCGCCATCGCCCCCGCCGGTTACAACGGTGGTGTGCCGCTCCGTTTCACGAACGCGCTCCGGCTCCCGGTCGAAATCGCTCATGCTGCTTTCCCTTCAAAATGTTTCAGGCCCGAAACGCGTCGTGGGAAAGCGGGGTTCCGTTCAAGCGCTGTAGGCTGTTGCTTCTCGCAGGATGCGCGTCAGGCTTTCCACCGAATAGGGTTTGTGGAGCAGCTCGAAGCCGTGCCGCCCGTCCTGGGCGAGGACGTGGCTGTAGCCGCTGGTCAGCACCACGCGGAGCTTCGGCCATCTGGTGCGGATCGCCAGGCCCAGATCGATGCCGCTCATCCCCGGCATGACGACGTCGGTGAACACCAGATCGAATTGACCGGCGTCTTCCTCCAGCATCCGCAACGCCTCGTCCGCGTGGGTGGCGAGCCGCGTTTCGTGGCCGAGCTCGCGCAGCAGCTGGGTGGCGAATTCGCCGACTTCCTTATTGTCTTCGACGACGAGGATGCAGCTGCTCTCCATCGGCGCGCTGCGTTCCGTTGGCTCCTTCGCCGCCACGGGCGCCTGCGGCGCGACGCGGGGAAGGTAGAGGGTGAAGGTGGTGCCCTGGCCGACTTCGCTGTGCACCCGAACGTCGCCGCCGGATTGATGCGCGAAGCCGTAGACCTGGCTGAGGCCAAGGCCGGTGCCCTTGCCCACTTCCTTGGTAGTGAAGAATGGTTCGAAAATCTGGGCGAGCACATCGTCGGGGATGCCGCGGCCGGTATCGCCGATCGCCAGCGCGACATGGCTTCCCTCCCGCGCTTCGTTCCACTGGCTTGCGGGGATGCCGTCCACCGCGCTCGCGGCGATGGTCAGTCTGCCCTCGCCGTCCATGGCGTCGCGCGCGTTGACCGCCATGTTGATCACCGCCGTCTCGAATTGCGCGATGTCGGCTTCCACGAAGCAATCGTTGCAGGCGATGTCGAGTTCGAGCTGTATTCGCGATCCGACCACCGTGCGCACCATGTCGCAGACGATCTGCACCCGCTCAGCGGCGTCGAACACTTCCGGCTTCAGCGCCTGACGACGGGCAAAGGCAAGAAGCTGGGAGGTGAGCTTGGCGGCGCGGTCGGCCGTGTCGGAGATCGCATCGAGGTAGCGGCGCCGACGCTCTTCCGGCACTTCGCCGCGGCGGAGCAGATCGACCGAGGAGCGGATGATTGTCAGCAGGTTGTTGAAATCATGCGCGACGCCGCCGGTGAGCTGGCCGATCGCTTCCATCTTCTGCGCCTGGCGAAGCTGGTCCTGCGCCGACACCAGCTCAAGCGTGCGCTCCTCGACCCGTTGCTCCAGCGTCTCGTTCAACTCGCGAAGCGCCGCTTCCACCTTGGTGCGTTCGGCGATTTCTTCCTGCGCTTCGCCGAACAAGCGGCTGTTGTCGATCGCGATCGCCGCCTGAGCGGCAAGGCCGACCATGATCCGCTCGGCGCGCTCGGTAAACACGCCCGGCTCGGGATGGCCGAAGAACAGGCCGCCCAGGACGTCCCCGGTGCGGGAGAACACCGGCACGGCAAGGTAGGAGCGCACCGGCAGATGGCCCTTGGGCATGCCATGGTGCGGCGCGCTGTGGCCGTAGCGCGAATCCTTGGTGATGTCGTCCGAACGCACCACGCCGGCGCCGACGAAGGTGGGCTCGAAAACCTGGGTGGCGCGCGGCAGGCCGAAGGATTCGAACTGCGACCGCTCCGCCCCCGAAAGCGTGTAGAGCAGGAAGCTTCCGCCCTGACGGTCGTATACGTTGTAGAAAAAAGCGCCGAACGCGGCGCCGCTGACTTCGCGGCCGGCGTCGGTGACCATCTGGACGATGCGGTCGAGATCGAGCTCCGCGGCAAGGGCGGCACCGGTGCGGTTCAGCACTTCCAGCGTTTCACTCTGCTCGCGAAGCGCCTGCTCGGCAGCGCGGCGGCCGCGAATGTCGCGCATCACGCCAAGTGCGCCGATCACCGCGTCGCCGCTGCCGTGGAGCAGTGTTCCAACAAAGTGGATGTCGATCAGCTCGCCGCTTTTCGCCTTGCGCACCGTTTCAACATCGACGCGCTCACCGGCAAGGATTCGCGCAAACATCGCCTGCGACTCCTCGGCTGCCATGTCCGGCGGCGAAAGCATGGAGATGTGCGCGCCGACCGCTTCATCGGCGCTGTAGCCGAAGAGCTGGACCGCACCCTGGTTCCAGCTCGTGATCCGGCCATCCAGATCAGCGCCGATCATTGCGTCCGGCGACGAAGATGCAATCGCCGCCAGCCGCGCCATCGGCTCGACCTTGCGCCGTTCGTCCGAAATTGCGGCCAGCAGCAACACGGTGAGGGAGGTGACGGCTACGAATTGCTGGGTGTTGAGAATCGGGTCCAGCAGATCGGTCACGAGCGGGCCGGCGCCGAGCCCGACTCCCCAAATCGCGAAGCCGGAGGCGACGAGGAGGGTAAGGGAGGCGCCGCGGACGTGAAATGCGATCGCCGCCCAGATCAGCACGGGGAACAAGTGCCAGCTGCGCAGCCAGGGAAGGTAAGTTGGGCTAAAAACCAGCCACGAGAGCAAAGCGGTGGCGCCGACGCACAAGGCAAGGTGAGACCAGGCCCGCGGCGACATCTCGGCGAGCCCCGAGCGCCACCAGCTCAGGATCAGCGGCGCAATGGTGAGGCCGGCGACGACGTTGCCGAACCACCAGGCGCTCCACACGTGAACAAGCTCCGGCGGAGCGAGATTCCAGGACAGGCTGAGAATCGCTGCGCCCAGAGTTGCCGAGATGGCGGCCGAACCGCCAACGCCGAGCGCGAGCCAGAGCAGATCGTGGCGGGTGCGAAGCGCCGGGTCAATCCGGCCATAACGCTGCAAGATGAAAGCCGCGGCAAGATCGGCGACGGCATTGGCCCCCGCAATCGCCAGTTCGGCCCACATCGGCTGGGCCGTGCCGAGCACCAGGCTTGCGCCCAGGCGGCCGAAGAAAATGGCCGGCCAAAGCCGCCAGCCGCCGAGCAGGAGGCCGGCAAGCGAGATGCCGAATGCAGGCCACACGGCGGATCCAGCGCCGCCGACTCGCGCCCATTGCAGGCCGAGAATGGCGAACGGCAGATATGCCGCGAATAAAAGGAGCCCCGCCGGCAGCGCCCGCTTCAACTTCAATCCCTCACCCCTTCACCCCCGCGGGTGCGGGAGGCGTGGCGATGCAAAGCCGAAACGAGCGCGCGGGTAAAGCGATAAATACGCGTCCCGAGCCGCCGCCGCCCGTTGAAGAGCGGCGGCTTCTCAAAGGTTTAGCTGCCGGACCCGCCGCCGGTGGGCGCCGCAATGTCGACCTTGACGTCGGTGGTTTCCCCGCCGCCGCCCATCAAATTGCCGCCGAACAGGTAGAAAAGAAGGGCAAGCACCGCGATCAGAAGAATAACCGCAATCACCGTTCCGCCGCCGCGGCCGCCGCCGTCCGTGGTGACAATGGTTGTGGTTTCGCGTTCGCGATCGTGGTCACTCATGGCATTTCTCCGTTTGTTACGGAGGCTCAACGCCTTCTTGGTGAGCCGGTTCCGGCGCGCGCCCTCTCGCATCGCGGCGGCGCCGCCGCTAAGGTCCGCGGCCAAGGGGGAGGGACCGAAAGAATGACGCCGCTCGACAAGGGCCAATTGTGGGTGCTGCGGATCCATGCAGCCGCGCTTTCGCTGATCCTGCTTCTTGGCGCAGCCGGCGCGGAGGCTTTGCTTCGCGACAAGATCGATCTGCCGCGCGGCTCGCTGCTGAGCCCGATCCTGATCCTGTCTGTCTACCTTGTGCTTATTGCCCCCGGTCGCCGCTTCCGGCGCTGGGGCTATGCGATCGATGCGGAGGAATTGCAGGTCGCGCGCGGCGTGCTGACCCAAATTCACACGACGGTGCCGCTCGACCGCGTCCAGCACCTCGACATCGCGCAAGGGCCGCTGGAGCGCAGCTTCGGCGTGTCGCGGCTGATCGTGCACACGGCGGGGACGCTGCACAGCCAGGTGGTGCTTCCCGGCCTTGCCCGGCCGACGGCCGAAGCGATGCGCGACGACATCCGCGCGCGGATCAAGCGGGAAAGCGCGTGACCGAAGCGACCGTCGCCGACCGGCGGGTTCACCCCGGCTCGATCGTCTTGCGCTTCTTCAAGGAAGCGCCGTCGGCGGTGTTCGGCCTTCCCGCCGCCTTTGCTTTCTTCTCGAAGTCGAACCTTTGGGTGGTGCTCGGCGTCGCCGCCGCGATCGGCGCGGTTGTGGTTTTCGTCAACTGGCTCGGCTGGCGGAGCTTCCGCTACGGCGTTGCGGCCCGCGAAATCGTGATCGAAAGCGGCATCCTGTCGCGCAACCGCCGCTCGATCCCCTTCGACCGGGTGCAGGACATCGACATAGAACGCGGGCTGCTCGCCCGCATGTTCGGGCTGGCCAAGGTGAAGATCGAAACGGGCGCGGGCGGCAAGGACGAGGGCGTCCTCGACAGCGTAACGGTCGCAGAAGCCGACCGGCTGCGCGCGGCGGTACGGGCATGGCACGCGCACGGCGCGTCCCTTGCTCAGGCCGCTGAACCGGCGGAAGCGGAGGCAGTCGCTGCCGCCGCTCCTGCTCAAGAAGGCCGCTTGCTCTTTGCCATGGACCTCAAGCGCGTGCTCGTCTTTGGGCTGTTCAGCTTCTCGCTCGTCTATATCGCCAGCCTGTTCGCGCTTTTGCAGACCTTCGATCAGGCGCTGCCGTTCGACATCTACGATCCTGCGCGCTGGGTAGGCTTAGTGGAGCACAATCTACCTGGCCGGCTCACGGCGGCGGCCATCTTCTTTCTGCTGTTCCTCGCGGTGCTGCTCGGAATCGTTGCAGGCTTGGCGCGCACGGTGGCGCGGGATTACGGCTACCAATTGCTCAGCGAAGGAAGCCGCTTCCGGCGTGAGCGGGGGCTGTTCACCCGCACCGAGGCGGTGATCGCCAAGGCGCGGGTCCAGCTCGCTCTGGTTTCGAGCGGGCCGATCCGCGGCCGCTTCGGCTGGAGCGGCTTGTTCTTTCAGACGCTCGGCGCGGGCAGCGACGGTAGCGGGCTTCAGGCCGCGGCGCCGTTCGCAAAGCGCGAAGAGATCGCGGCGATCCTGGCCGACGGCGGCGCGCTGCGCCTCCCGCCGCCGCCGGAGCTGACCATGGTTTCGAGCCGCCACATCGTTCGCGCGATCGTCGCGAGCTGCGCTCCGGCCCTTGTCGCTATTCTGCTGGGCGGCTTCTTCTTCCCCCCGGCATTGTTCCTGCTCACCTTGCTGCCGCTGCTAGGCGCGGCGGCGGCGTTGCAGCGGCGCTTCCACCGCTATGCGCTGAACGGCGAGTTGCTCTTCATCGCGCGGGGCATCTGGCGGCAGCGGCTTTGGATTCTGCCGGTCTCCAACGTGCAAGCGATCAGCGTCGCCCGATCCTGGCTTCAGCGCAGGCTGGGGCTTGCCACCTTGTCCATCGACACGGCGGGCGCCCCGCTGGCGAGGGGCGCCCGGATCGTGGATGTGCGGCGGGACCTAGCGGAAGCGTTGGCGGCGGAGATTGCCGCCGGCCGCCGTCTTCATTGCTCGGGCAGGAAGTCCGGCACGGAGAGGTAACGCTCGCCGGTGTCGTAGTTGAAGCACAGGACGCGGCTCCCGGCGGGAAACTCGGCGAGCTTCTGCGCAACGGCCGCGAGGCTCGCGCCCGAACTGATGCCGACGAGAATGCCTTCCTCGCGCGCCGAACGCCGCGCCATTTCCTTGGCATCGTTGGGATCGACCTGGATGACGCCGTCGAGCAGATCGGCCTGGAGGTTCTTCGGCACGAAGCCGGCGCCGATGCCCTGGATCGGGTGCGGGCCCGGAGCTCCGCCGGAGATCACC
Source organism: Allosphingosinicella sp. (assembly GCA_036399095.1). GTDB lineage: Bacteria > Pseudomonadota > Alphaproteobacteria > Sphingomonadales > Sphingomonadaceae > Allosphingosinicella. The sequence goes on along the minus strand of DASWNT010000023.1, from coordinate 38,918 downwards.
GGCGAAAGCGTCGGCTCTACCGCGAAGATCTTGAGGCTCGGCCAAGCCTTCTTCAGAACCTGCGCGCAGGCGGTGATGTGCCCGCCGGTGCCGACGCCGGTGATCAGCACGTCGATCGGCGAGTCGCGGAAATCCTCCAGTATCTCCTGCGCCGTGGTGCGGACGTGAACGTCGATATTCGCGGGGTTCTCGAACTGCTGAGGGATCCAGGCGCCTTCCGTCTCCCCTGCAAGTTCGTGCGCACGCGCGATCGCCGCCTTCATGCCGCCTTCGCGCGGGGTGAGATCGAAGCTTGCGCCATAAGCGAGCATCAGCCGGCGGCGCTCGATGCTCATGCTTTCCGGCATCACCAGAATGAGCTTGTAGCCCTTCACCGCCGCAACCATGGCGAGGCCGACGCCGGTGTTGCCGGAGGTCGGCTCAATGATCGTGCCGCCCGGCTTCAAGGCGCCGGAGCGTTCCGCATCCTCGATCATGGCAAGCGCGATGCGGTCCTTGATCGAACCGCCGGGGTTGGCGCGTTCTGACTTCACCCACACTTCCGCATCGCCGAACAAGCGGTTCAGCCGGATATGCGCTGTCCCGCCGATGGTATCGAGGATGCTCGAAGCTTTCATGGTGCTCACTCCCTAGGTTTCGTTTCGCTATCTATGTTGGGCGGATCGAAGCTTCGCGCAAGCCGCAGCTCCGGAAACCATTTCGCCCACAGCAAAGTCACGGCAATCGCGCCAACCCCGCCTGCGACAACGGCGGCCACCGGGCCGACGAGGGAAGCGAGAAAGCCGGATTCCGCGTCGCCCAGCTCGTTGGAGGCCGAAATGGTGAGCTGCGACACTGCGCCGACGCGTCCGCGCATTGCGTCGGGCGTGTGGAGCTGGATCAGCGACTGGCGCACGAAGACGGAGAACATGTCGGCCGATCCGACCACGAAGAGCGCCAGCAACGAGAGCGGCATCCAGGTGGAGAGACCGAAGGTGATGGTCGCGGCGCCGAAGATCAGAACCGCCCCGAGCATCTTCACGCCGACATTGTTCTTGAGCGGGCGAAAGGAGAAGATGATCGCGGTGATCGTCGCGCCAAGCGCCGGGGCGGCACCGAGCTGGGCCAGGCCCTCGGCGCCGACCTTCAATATGTCCCGCGCATAGATGGGGAGGAGGGCGGTTGCGCCGGCAAGGAGCACGGCAAAGAGGTCGAGGGTTATGGCGGCAAGCACCAGACGGTTGGTTCGGACGTAGGAGAGGCCGTCGATCATCTGGCGGATCGGGTGGCGGCCGCGCTCCACCGCCGGGCGTGGAACAGGGCCGATCATGAACAAGCAGAAGAGCGACACGCAGAACAGGATGGTGGCGCCGATATAGGCCGCCTCCGGGCGCCAATCGTACAGGTAGCCCCCCAGACCCGGCCCGGCGACCATGCCCGCCTGCCACGAGATGGACGACAAGGCGATCGCCTTTGGCAGGATCTCGCGCGGCACCAGGTTGGGCGCGAGCGCTCCTAGTGCAGGGCCGGAGAAAGCGCGGGCGATGCCGAGCAGGAATGCGACGGTGAAGAGGATGAACAGGCTGATCGTGCCGGTCCAGGTCCCCCAGGCCAGCAAAGCAGCGCCGACGATCTGAAGCGCAAGCGTTGCGCGGGCGATATGGCGGCGGTCGAGCCGGTCGGCGACCCAGCCGGTGATCGGGGTCAGCGCGAAGAGGGGGACGAACTGGATAAGGCCGATGAGGCCGAGCTGGGCGGCGGCGGCGGAGGTGCTCATGCCGCTGTCGCGGGCGATGTTGTAGACCTGCCACCCGATGATCAGCAGCATCGCGGACTGAGCAAGCGTTGCCGCGAGGCGCCCCACCCAATAATAGCGGAAGTTGGGAATGGAGAGGGGGTGCGCGGGAGCGTCCATTGCGGGGCGCTTACCGGCGGGAGCCGGGCGCGGCAACCGCCCCCCGCCGGCCTAAAGCTTGGGCAGCGTCACGCCGCGCTGGCCCATATATTTGCCGGCCCGGTCGGCGTAGCTCACTTCGCACGGCTCATTGCCTTGGAGGAACAGGAACTGGCAGGCGCCTTCGTTGGCGTAGACCTTGGCGGGTAGCGGCGTGGTGTTGGAGAATTCCAGGGTGACATGGCCTTCCCAGCCGGGCTCGAGCGGGGTCACGTTCACGATGATCCCGCAACGCGCATAAGTCGATTTGCCGAGGCAAATGACCAGCACGTCGCGCGGAACCCGAAAATATTCCACGGTGCGGGCAAGGGCGAAGCTGTTGGGCGGAATGATGCAGCAGTCGGTCTTGCGGTCGACGAAGCTGTTGGAGGCGAAGTCCTTCGGGTCGACGACAGCGCTGTCGACGTTGGTGAAGATCTTGAACTCGTCGGACACGCGGGCGTCGTAGCCGTAGCTCGACAGGCCGTAGCTGATCGTGCCGTCCCGCCGCTGGCCGTCTTCGAACGGCTCGATCATGCCGTCGGCAAGCGCCCGCTCACGAATCCACCTGTCCGCCATGATCGCCATCTGTGTCGTACCCCTTCAGCCGCGGCCGGACCTTCGCCGCAATGCAGCGCCGAACGCAAGCCTCACTTGATGTGAAGCACGCAGATCAGGGTGAAGAGGCGGCGGGCGGTGTCGAAGTCCATCTCGATCTTGCCGGCCAGGCACTCCTGGAGGAGCTCGGCCGCTTCGTTGTGGGTTGCGCGGCGGGCAATGTCGATCGTCTCCAGCCCCTTGGGCGAATCTGAGCGGACCGCCGCGAAATAGCTTTCGCAGATGGCGAAATAATCGCGCACCGGCCGCTTGAAGCGGGCTAGGCCCAGGCGGATCGTGTCGAGCGGCTCGCCGGCTTCGTCCTTTAGTTCGATGGCGAGGCGGTTTTCCTCGATCCGGAGCTTGATTCGAAAAGGACCTTCGTGGCCGACCGGGTGGAAGCTGTTATTCTCCAGCAGGTCGAAAACCGCTACGGCACGCTCGCGTTCGATGTCGTCGCTTCGGCGGATAATGGTCCGCTCGTCGAGTTCGATGGCAATGATGCGGGGCTCGCCCATGCGGGGCGCCTTAGCCGCTGCCTTTCGCCTTATCCACAGCAGTTCCACAGACTTGCTGGCTTGAGCAAAGGCCGGAAAGGGAGGACAAGGGCTCCATGGCCGACAACATCATCAGATTGGCGGGCGACGCGCCCGTTCCCGAGACTTCGACTCTGCCCCACAACGTAGAGGCGGAAGCGGCCTTGCTTGGCGCGCTGATGATCGACAACCGGCTTGCCGAAGACGTTCAGCTCAAGCTTCGCCCCGACCATTTCTTCGAGCCGCTTCACGCCCGCATCTATGAGCAGGTGTTGAAGATGATCGACCGCAACATGATCGCCTCTCCGGTGACGTTGCGGCCGCTCTTTGAAGCGGACGAGGAGATGAAGGCGCTGGGCGGGCCGGGCTATCTTGCCCAGCTCACCGGATCGGGCGCCGCGGTGATCGGCGCGCGCGACTTCGCCGGGCAGATTTACGAACTTGCGCTTCTGCGAGCGCTGATCGGCGTCGGCCGCGAGATGGTGGAGAAGGCGCTCGACACCAGCGAGGACGTCGATCCCAAGGGCCAGATCGAGCAAGCGGAATCGGCGCTTTACCGGGTGGCGGAAGAAGGCGGCGGCGAAAGCAGCGTCAAGACTTTCGCCGAAGCGACCCGGATGGCGGTGCAATTGGCCGAAAAGGCGCTTAACACCGGCGGCGGGCTTTCGGGCGTCACCACCGGGCTGGACGGGATCAACGCGAAGACCGGCGGCCTTCACCACAGCGATCTCGTGATCCTCGCCGGGCGTCCCGGCATGGGCAAGACGGCGCTTGCGACCAACATCGCCTACAATGCGGCGGCCCGCTACATCCAGGACATGGGCGACGGTATCCTCCCGGAGAAATCGGTGGGCGCGCCGGTGGCGTTCTTCAGCTTGGAAATGTCGGCGGATCAGCTCGCCACGCGTATTCTTGCCGAACAATCGGGGATCAGCGGCGAAAATCTGCGCATGGGCAAGATCAGCCAGACCGATTTCCGCAACCTCGCGCGCGCTGCGGCGGAGTTGGAAAGCCTGCCGCTGTATATCGACGACACCGCCGGCCTGACCATCGCGGCGCTCCGCACGCGGGCACGGCGGCTGAAGCGGCAGCGCGGCATCGGCATGATCGTGGTGGATTACCTTCAGCTCCTTCAGGGTTCGGGCAAGAGCGGGGGCGACCAGAACCGGGTGCAGGAGATTTCCGAAATCTCGCGTGGCTTGAAGACGCTTGCCAAGGAACTGCACGTGCCGGTGATCGCGCTGTCACAGCTTAGCCGTGCGGTGGAGCAGCGCGAGGACAAGCGCCCGCAGCTCTCCGATCTTCGCGAATCGGGCTCGATCGAGCAGGACGCCGACATGGTCTGGTTCGTCTACCGCGAGGAATATTACGTCCAGGCTAAGGAGCCGAAGCGGCCGATGGAGGGCGACGACGCCAAGGTGTGGGACGACCATGCCAAGTGGATGCTCGACATGGAGCGGGCGTCGGGCATGGCGGAACTGCTCGTCGCCAAGCAGCGCCACGGTTCGACCGGCAAGGTTAAGATGAAGTTCGAAGCCAAGATCACCCGCTTCTCCGACGCCATCGACGACGCATACCTGCCGGAAGTGCGGGGGTGACGCCGAGGGCCCTCTTGACGGCGGCCTGTCTTGCCGCTGCTCCGCTGTCGGCCGCCGCTGCGCAGAGCAGCCCACCGCCGGTTGCGCCAGCGCCCCCAATGGTTCGACTGCTACCCTCGCCGCCGGGCGACCCGTTCGCAGCCATGGTGCGAGCCGGCGGGGACGTCGAGATCGAAGGTGCAAGAGTTCGGTTGGAGTTCCTGGCCGACGGTCCCCTCGCGGTGTTGCGGCTGACACGGGCTGAGGGCGATGTGGCCATCCACCCGCTCACGGCACCGGCCGAAATCCTCCTTCTGCTCGCCGACAAAAAGGTCGCGTTCCTTTGGCCGGCCTTGAGGGAATGGGCAGGGCCTTCGCTGGAGCGGCTTCGAAGCAACCTGCTGAACAGCGCACGACTCGGCTACGAGCAGCGGCAGGCTGTATTTTTTGCCAACGACACCGGGCAGTCGATCCTTCGCCCGCGGGCACGCGCCGTTGCGCAATATGCACGCGCGCTTGAAAGAACCGGCAACATCGAGAACGCGCTGGAGGTGCTTCGCCGCGAAGGCGCCGCGTTGAACCTCAAGAAAAGCTGGGATCGTGCCGAATATTCGATCTTTGGGGTGCAAGCGGCGGGCGTATTGCACAATTCAGGGCAATCCGATGCGGCGCTCAGGGAGGTTTCCAAAGCGCTGAGCGTTCTTGGAAGCAGCCGATATGCCGATAATCTAGCAATCACCCGGGCAGCGATTTTAACCGAAAGCGGGCGCTACGCCGAAGGGCTTGAGGCGATCGACAAGCTTTGGGACCGCCATCGGAAGCGCGGCGACGAAAAGGTGGCAGGCAGCGAGCGGCAGTTCGCCTGGATTCGCGCTTGTGCCTTGCACGGCCTCGGCAGGGTTGCCGAAGCGAAGGCGGGCTTTCCCGACCTGGAGGCGCGGCCGGACCCGGTGGACGAAGATTGGATCGTTCCTTCGAACGCTTCGATCGAAACCAGGGCGCTGCAGTGTTTCGGCGACGTGGAAGGGCTGGTTCGCCTGTCGGTAACCCAGCTCGAGAGTGGCGGGCTGATGCCCTACATTCTCCTCGCCCTGCAGCCGCACTTCCAGGTGCCGAACGACGTCAGAAAGGTTTGGGAACAGGTTCGAGCCGATTCGCGAGTCATTGCTGCCGCGAAGGATCGTTTCCAGCCGCTGCCGGCGAACCTTGCTCCTGCGCTTGCGGGGTGGCGCGTGCCGACGGCCACGGCCGCAGCCAGCAATTAAGCTCGGCTCAGCCTTCCAGCTCGTTGGCGGCGTAGGGATCGCGTAAGCCCACGCCGATGCTGGCGCGAGCCTGTTCGGCTTCGGAGCTGGTGACCGGGTAGGCGCAATAATCGGCGGCATAAAAGGCGCTGGGGCGGTGATTGCCCGACAGGCCGAGCCCGCCGAACGGGGCGTTGGACGGCGCGCCGTTGGTGGGCTTGTTCCAGTTGATCACGCCGGCGCGGACGTTGGCCCAGAAGCGGTCGTACAGCTCCGGGCTGCCGCCGATCAAGGAGGCGGCGAGGCCGTAGCGGGTGGCGTTGCACTCGGCGAGGGCGGCGTCGAAGTCGGGCACGCGGATGATTTGCAGCACCGGTCCGAACAGCTCCGCGTCGGGCCGGTCGCGCACTTCGGTCACGTCGATCAAGGCAGGGGTAAGGAACGGCAGGTCGTCGCGCGGCCGTTCAAGGTGCTTGATCGGCCGCCCGCCTTTGGTGAGCAGGCCGAGGAATGCCTCCTGGAGGTGATCGGCGGACTGGTTGTCGATCACCGGCCCCATGAACGGGGCGGGGTTGGCGTGGGGATGGTCGGCGATCACCCGGTTGGCAATCTTGACGATGTTGGCGACCAACTCCTCATGCGCGCCGTCGCGAACGACCAGGCGGCGCGCGGCCGTGCAGCGCTGGCCGGCGCTCATGAAGGCGGACTGCACCGCGATCAGCGCGGCGGCGTAGGCATCGGGGGCGTCCCAGACGACCAGCGGATTGTTGCCGCCCATTTCGAGCGCCAGGATCTTCTGCGGCGTCTCGGCGAATTGGCGGTGGAGAGCAAGGCCGGCGCGCGCGGAGCCGGTGAATAGCAGGCCGTCGAGCCCAGGGTGGGCGGCAAGCGCCTTGCCAATGTCCGGCCCGCCCTGCACGCAGCGGAGGAGATCCTCCGGAACGCCCGCTTCGTGGAAGCGCGCGACGAGATATTCACCGACCGCCGGTGTCTTCTCAGACGGCTTGAACACCACTGCGTTGCCGGCAAGCAAAGCAGGCACGATGTGGCCGTTGGGAAGGTGCGCCGGGAAATTGTAGGGGCCAAGCACCGCAAGCACGCCGTGCGGCTTGTGGCGCACTGCGACGCGGGCGCCCAATGCGCCCTCCAGCCGGCGCTGCGAGGTGCGCTCCGAATAAGCGGAAACGGAGATGTCGACCTTGTTGACCACCGCGTCGACCTCGGTGGCGCTTTCCCAAAGCGGCTTGCCGGTCTCCCGTGCGATCAGATCGGCGAATTCTTCCTTTTTGCCCCGCACGACGTTGGCGAAGCGGCGCAAGGTCTCGATGCGCACGGCGAGCGGCTTTGCCGCCCAGGCCGACCAGGCGTGGCGGGCGCGGCCGACCTCGGCATCGACATCGCCGCTTTCTCCCGTCCAAAGCGGGGCGCCGGTCGCCGGCTCATGAGAGTGAAGAAGCGTCGCCATTTGCGCGCAAGCACCATTTTTGCGGGGGCCGGTCAAGCGCCGCGCAGTGCCTCGCCCATTCGCCGCACCGCGCCAACCTTGTTGTGAAGCGCCGACCAATCGTCCGCTTCGTCGATCCGGCTCCAGATCGCCTCCACTTCGTCGATGTGCATGGAACACGGCTCGGCGTCCGACCAGAAGGGGTGATCGAGCGCTCCGGGTGTTGCTTCGTAGCCGCCGAGCAGCCGCTCGAGCTCCACAAAAGCTTTGTCCGCATAAGCTGCTTCGGCAGGCGAGGCGCCGCGCCGCCGGCCGCCGCGCCAGTCGAAGAAGAAGCGGTCGATTTCCACCGTCTTCTTCGCCAGCGCCGTCTCCAGCGCCACCAGAAATGCATTGTCCCGCTCCTGCTCCGTCGGCCAGATGCCGAGGCGCCAGAAGATCGACGACACGAGCGCATGCTGAAAGGTGGCGGGAAATGCTTCCAGGGACGGCGTCAATTCTTCTACCGTCGCAATGCCGGTGAGGGCGCGGGCAAGCTGCACGCCGTTCCAGTGGATAGCCTCGGGCTGACGTCCAAAGGCGTAAAGGCCGGCATGGTCGAAATAAGCCGCGGTAAAGGCGCCGTCCCACAAGGGCGTCCAGCGCCACGGTCCATAGTCGAAGCTTTGCGCGGTGATCGCGATATTGTCGGTGTTCAGCACCCCGTGCACGAAGCCCGCGGCAACGTAGGACGCGGCAAGCCGGGCCGCTTCGGGAACGAAGCGGGCAAGCAGCCGCGCCGGTGCGTCCTCGTCCGGCTCCTCGCCATAATAATGACGGAGGCAGTATTCGGAGAGGGCGCGCATCTCCTCCGCCTGCTCATGGTAGGCGAGCCGCTGAAAAGTGCCGATACGGATGTGGCTGTGCTGCAAACGGACAAGCACGGCGGCGCGGGTAGGGGAGGGCTCGTCGTTGCGCTCCAGCGCTTCGCCCGTCTCGATCAGCGAAAAGGTCTTGGAGGTTTCGACGCCCAAGGCTTCGAGCATTTCGGTGGCAAGCACTTCGCGCACGCCGCCCTTCAGCGTCAGCCGTCCGTCGCCGAAGCGGCTGTAGGGCGTCTGCCCCGATCCCTTGGTGCCGAGGTCGAGCAATCGCCCGGCACCGTCGCGAAGCTGCGCGAACAGAAAACCCCGCCCATCGCCAATGTCCGGATTGTAGGAGCGGAACTGGTGCCCATGGTAGCGCAGCGCCAGCGGCTGGCGCAGATTGTCCGGCAGCGGCGCAAAGCGGCCGAAATGGCGAACCCACTCCTCCTCGCTCAGTCCCTCGAGCCCGACTGCGGGGGCCCAGCGGTCGTTGCGAAAGCGCAGGATCGTTTGCGGAAAATCCGCCGCCTGCACGGGATCGTAGAACGCGCCGCCAAGCGACAGGATGGCCGTTTCGGGTGTGTAGGAGGCGGCTTGCGGGAGCGTGGGCATCAGTGAATATGGGCCTTGAGGTAGTTGGGGAGAAGGAATGGCGGCGTGGTCCGATGGGTTTTGGTCGTCGAGCGACGGCCTCCGGCTCCACTTTCGCGATTACCCGGGCGATTCGTCGCGCCCGCCGATCATATGCATCCCCGGGCTCACTCGTAACGCGCGCGACTTCGAAGGGGTTGCGGATCGTCTTGCCGGCCGCTGGCGCGTGCTCTGCGTCGACCTGCGCGGCCGGGGCGGCAGCGAATATGCCAAGGACCCCATGAGCTACCAGCCGGCGCGCTATGCCGACGACCTAGAGGCTTTGTTCGCCGAGCGCGGCTTGGAGAAGGCGGTGCTGGTGGGGACCTCACTCGGCGGCATTGTCACCATGTTGCTCGCCCAGCGCGACGCGAGCCGCGTGGCCGGAGCTGTCATCAACGATATTGGGCCGGTGCTGGAAACGCGGGGGCTGGACAAGATCAGGGGCTATGTCGGGCGCTCGCAGAACTGGCCGACCTGGCTCCACGCCGCCCGCGCAATCGCCGAAGCGCAGCGGGATCGCTATCCCGATTGGGTGATCGAGGATTGGATCGCCTACGCCAAGCGCTTGTGCAAGCTGACGCCGAACGGCCGGGTGGTGTTTGACTATGACATGCGCATTGCCGACCCGTTCAAGGCCCCGGGCGGCGAGGCGGGGTTCGACATGTGGGACGCTTGGCGGGCGCTTTCAGGGGCGCCCACCTTGCTGCTGCGCGGCGAATTGTCCGATCTGCTCAGCGCAGAGACCGAAGCGCGGATGAAGGCCGAGCATCCGAAGCTGGAGACGGTAACGGTGCCCCGCGCAGGCCACGCGCCCACGCTGGACGAGCCCGTGGCGGTGGAAGCGATCGAGGCGTTCATAGCGCGGCTGGGCTAAGCGCCGGAACCATCGCCACCGCCTGCGATTAAGGGCGGATGAAGCGCTTCCTGCCCCTGATCCTGCTCGCCCCGTTGCTCGCCTGCCAACAGGCGACGCCCGGGGAGGCGGTGGAATATGATCCCACCGAAGCAGGATCGGTGGATGAAGCCATGTGCCTGCTCGGCTTTGCCGCCGTTCCACTTCGCGAGCTCGCCTCCGGGCACCATCTGATCGATGTCACGGTGAACGGCAAGGAGGCCACCTTCATCCTCGACACCGGCGCCAACGCCAGCGTTGTTGATGCTTCAATGGCCCAGCGTCTGAGCCTTCCGGCGAAGGGCCTGGCCGCCGGCGCTTACGGCCTGGGCGGGGGCATGAAGGCGCAGCAGGTAAGGCTTGAACGGATGGCGATCGGAAGCATTTCGATTCGGCAGCCGCGGATCATGACGTCCGATCTCTCGCAGCTGGTAAAGGTGCTCGGCACCTTGTCGAAGGCGCCGATCGCCGGGATCATCGGCCAGGATGTGATGAAGGAGCACCGGGCGGTGATCGATGTCGCACGGCCGATCCTCTATATGATGCGCGAGGACCGGGACCCGGCACCGGTGGCGGCGGAGGCGTGCAGCGGCCCGGACGCACCGGCTGAAAACAAGGCCTAAGATCAGGCGGCGCGGGGCTGGGCGAGGCGCGCCATCACTTCGGGCACTTGCTCGGCGGGAATGGCCTGCGAGTAGAGGTGGCCCTGACCATAATGGCAGCCCTTGTGGCTGAGGCGCTGGGCCTGATCGATCGTTTCGATGCCTTCCGCGACCACTTCAATCGCAAGGCTTTGGCCAAGCGTGATCACCGCGCCGATGATCGCCGCAGCGTCCGGATCGGCGGCGAGATCGGATACGAATGAGCGGTCGATCTTGAGGACATCCACCGGGAACTGTTTCAGGTGGGAGAGCGAGGCGTAGCCGGTGCCGAAATCGTCGAGCGCGATCTGCACGCCGGCCCGGCTCAAGGTCTTGAGCGCCCGTTCGACATAATCGGCGCCGCGGCCGAGGAACACGGTTTCGGTTACCTCGAGCTGGAGGCGCGCCGGGGGAATCTGCGCGCGGTGGAGCCGCTCGAGCAGGCTTTCGGCGAAGTCGCCCTTGCGGAACTCGGCGGCCGCCGCGTTGATTGCGACGTGGCCGAAAGACAGGCCCTGATCGAGCCAGACGCGCATGTCGGCGATCACCTTCTCCACCATCCGGTCGCTGATCGCGGCGGCTGTGCTGAGGTCTTCAAAGGCGGCGGCGATGGTGTCGGGCGCCTGGATGCCGCGGGTCGCGTGGCGCCAGCGTAAGAGGGCTTCGAAGCCCGCGACCTCGCCGGAGCGAAGGTCGACCTTGGGCTGGTAGTAAGGAACGATGAGATCGCTCTTCAAAGCTTCGCGGGCGATGCCGAGCATGGAGATGCGGGCCTGCATTTCCGACCGCATGCCCGCGTCGAACACACGTAAATTTCCGCGCCAGCTCGCCTTGGCGACGTAGAGGGCGATATCCGCATGCTTCAAAAGCTCGGTTCGTCCGGTGCCGTGTTCGGGGAACAGGCTCGCGCCGATGCTTGCATTGCAATCGAGAATGCGCCCGCAATGGATGTGCGGCGGGCGAAGCTCGCTTAGGATCGCGTCGCCGGCCTTGGTGACTTCCTCCGGCGTGGCGATGCCGTTCAGGATGACGGCGAATTCATCGCCGCCGAGGCGGGCGACGAAATCGTCGGCGCGCGTCGCGGAGCGCAGCCGTTCGGCAAAGGCGCAAAGCAGCGAGTCGCCGGCATCGTGGCCGAGGCTGTCGTTGACGCGCTTGAAATCGTCGACGTCGAGGAGGAGCAAGGCGAAGCCGCTCCCCGCTGCGCCGCCGGCGGCGATCTCGTCAAGCCGCTCCTGGAACAACAAGCGATTGGGAAGGCCGGTCAGGGGATCGTGGTTCGCGATCCAGCGCACCCGTTCTTCCGACTGCTTCTGGCGGGTGACGTCGCGTGCGATCACCGCCACGCGCGGCTCGGCGCCATCGGCGGCGACCGGGGTCGCGACAACATCCCACCATTTGGGAACGCCCTTCACCGTTGCCTGCATCATGGTGAAGTGCGCCGTCTCGCCGGAAATGGCGCGGGCGATCGCCTTGCCCGCTTCCGCGGCGTTGGCCGGTTCTAGCAAGTCGAGCCAGCGGGCGCCGATCAGCGGGCCCGCATCGTCTATGTCCATGGCGCGCGGGCCGAGACGGTTGACGAATAGGATGCGGCTGTCGGCATCGACCAGCTTGATGCAATCGGGGCTGGAATCGAGGATCGAGCGGTTCAGCGCCTCGCTTTCGGCGAGCGCGCGCTTGGCGACGACGCGGTCGTGGATGTCGGTGCAGGTGCCGTACCAGCGAACTACCCGGCCTTCGCCGTCCCGTTCCGGCAGCGCGCGGGCGAGGGCCCAGCGATGTTCGCCGCTGCGGTGCTTGAGGCGGAATTCGACCTCATATTTTGCGCTGTCGGCGACGCTGCGCTTCCAGGCGAAGCGGGCGCGCTGCCGGTCTTCCTCGTGCACCGCCTCCATCCAGCCGAGGCCGAGATCGGTGTGGGCGTCGCGGCCGGTAAACTCCGCCCATTGCGGACTGAGGTAATCGCAGGTTCCGCCAGCCTCGCAGGACCAGACGATCTGCGGCACCGAATCGAGAATGGAGCGGGCGCGGTCGGTGTTTTCGCGCGCGGCCGCTTCGGCCTTTTTGCGCTCGGTGACGTCGCTGATGAAGCCTTCCAGCCACGTAGCGCCGTCCGCGCCATGGATGGCCTGGCCGCGCTCGTGCAGCCAGCGGGTGGAGCCGTCCTTGTGGCAAATCCGGTAGGTGAGGTCGAAGCCGCGATTGGCGGCGACCGCCTCGGCAACGTCGGCCTCAAGCAGCGGAAGGTCTTCGGGGTGAACGATTGCCGCCCATTCGATTTCCCCGGACAGCCATTCCTGCGCCTGGTAACCGGTGACGGCAAGGGCGCCTTCGCTTGCATAATCGAGGCGCCAGGGTGCCTGGAGGCCGCAGCGGTAGGCGAAGCCGGGAAGGTTGCCGAGCAGGGTGGAGAGCCGACGGCGGCTGTCGCGCAATGCGAGGTTCGACTGCTTGCGTTCGTGCACGTCGAACACGATACCGCAGAGCAGGCGCTGCTTTCCGTCGGGACCGGCTTGAGGGCGTGCGATTGCCCGCATCCACCGGGTTTCGCCGGAGGGGAGAAGCGTCCGGAATTCGCGGTCGTAGGTGGTGCCGGTTCGAAAGGCTTCCTCCATCGCCGCGCCGGTTTCCGCGCGATCCTCCGGAAGAAGGGGGTGGAGAACTTCGCCCTGGCCCGGCGGCGCTTCCCGCCCGAACAAGCGGCAGGCGATTGCATCGCAGGCGGAAATGCCCGTCTCCATGTCGAGGCGCCAAGTGCCGACGCCGGCCGCGGCCAGGGCTTCGCGAAAGAAGCCCGGCTCATCCGCTTCCGGTGCGATCGCCGCCCGAAGCGATTCCTCGTCCACGTGGATCATTGGACGCTTGTGCAACGGTTTCGCTTAAGATTTCGTTCTTTGCAGCGCTACGCTACGTGCTGCTACGAGGAAGCCGATATGACGCTTCCCCGCATCCTCCACGTCCATTCCACTTTCGCGCTCGGCGGCAAGGAAGCACGCGCGGTTCGGCTGATGAACGCGTTTGGAGTCACGGCGCGGCACACGGTGCTCAGCGCGGTGCCGGGGGCGCTTTCGGCGCGGGAGTCGCTGGACCCGGCGGTGGCGGCGGACTTCCCGGAGGATGCGCCGCCGCTGACGGGCGCGCCGACGCCGTGGCGGCTCGCCGCGTTGGCGCGCTACGCCCGCCGCTTCGATCTTGTGCTGACCTACAATTGGGGCGGCTTCGACATGGTGATGGCGCGGCGGCTGTTTGGGGGCCCGCCGCTGATCCACCACGAAGATGGTTTCAACCAGGACGAAGCGGCGGCGTTGAACCCGAAGCGCAACCTTTATCGTCGGCTCGGCCTCCCCGCTGCGCATCGGCTGGTGGTGCCATCGGCGCGGCTTGCCGGGCTTGCACGCACCGCGTGGAAGCAGCCGGCGGAGCGGATCGAGCGTATTCCGAACGGAATTGCCGTGCCGCTTTACGCGAGCGAGCCGGAGCGGGCGCTGCTCGGCTTGGACGGAGAGCGGGGCGAGGTCGTGATCGGCACGGTGGCGGGGCTCCGGCCGGTGAAGAACCTGCCGCGGCTGGTGCGCGCCTTTGCGGGCATGAAGACGGCCAAATGCCGCCTCATGATCGTCGGCGAAGGGCCGGAACGCGAGCGCATTCTTGCCGAAGCGCGGGCGCTCGGTGTCGAGGCGCAGGTCGAACTGCCGGGCTTCCGAGCCGAGCCGTGGCGGTGGATCGGGTCGTTGGACATCTTCGCTTTGTCGTCGGACAGCGAGCAATCGCCAATCTCGCTGATTGAAGCGATGGCGGCGGGGCTGCCTGCCGTAGCGACGGCGGTGGGCGATATTCCGAACATGGTTTCGGCCGACAACCGGCCGATGATCGTCTCCCCTGCCGACGAAGGGGGCTTTACGGCGGCGCTCGATGCCTTGGCCGAAAGGCAGGACCTTCGCCACGCAATCGGCCTCGCCAACCGGCGCAAGGCGGAGACGGATCATAACGAGAAGGCGATGATCGCGCGCTATGCCCGCCTTTACGGTGAAGCCATTGGGCAGCCGCGCGCGTTCATCCCCTAGGCGCCTCCCATCAATTTTTCGCGCAATTCGCGGGAAGTCGGATTATAGGCGCCCCGACTATTCGGAGGAACGATGTTCAAAGGTTTGAAGCCGATCCGCTACGGCGGGCGTGAAGTGCTGCCGCTGATCGAAGGCGGCAAGGGCGTGTCGGCCACCAACCATGCAAGCTCCGGCGCCTGGGCGGCGGCCGGAGGGATTGGCACCGTTTCGGCGGTCAACGCCGACAGCTACGATCCTGAAGGCAAGATCGTGCCCCAGGTCTACCACGCGCTGACCCGGCGCGAGCGGCACGACGAGCTGGTCCAATATGCGATCGACGGCGCGGTGGCGCAGGTCCAGCGCGCCTACGACATGTCGGGCGGTGCGGGCGCGATCAACATCAACGTGCTTTGGGAGATGGGCGGCGCCCAGCGCGTGTTGGAAGGTACTTTGGAGCGCACCAAGGGCATGGTCGCCGGCGTCACCTGCGGCGCGGGCATGCCGTACAAGCTCTCCGAAATCGCCGCTCACCACGGCGTCTACTACCTGCCCATCATCAGCTCCGCCCGCGCCTTCCGGGCGCTGTGGAAGCGGGCCTACTCCAAGGTGCCGGAATGGCTTGGCGGCGTGGTCTATGAAGATCCCTGGCTGGCCGGAGGCCATAACGGCCTGTCCAACGCCGAGGACCCGCTCAAGCCCGAAGACCCCTATCCCCGCGTAAAAGCGCTTCGCGACACGATGCGCGAAGGCGGTATTTCCGACGAAGTGCCGATCGTCATGGCCGGCGGCGTCTGGAACCTGAAGGAATGGGATCACTGGATCGACAATCCGGAGCTTGGCCAGGTCGCGTTCCAGTTCGGCACCCGGCCGTTGCTCACCCAGGAAAGCCCGATCCCAGAGGAATGGAAGCAAAGGCTGATGACGCTGGAGGAAGGCGACATCCTGCTTCACAAATTCTCGCCAACCGGCTTCTACAGCTCGGCGGTGCGCAACCCGTTCCTACGCAGCCTGGAAGCGCGCTCCGAGCGCCAGATCGCCTTCACCAAGGAGCCGATCGGCGACCATGAGTTCCAGCTCGACGTCGGCGTCGGCGGCAAGAAGAACTTCTGGGTGACGCGCGGCGATCTCCTCCACGCCCGCGAATGGTTTGACCGCGGCTATACGGAGGCGCTCAAGACTCCGGACGATACGCTCGTCTTCGTCGAGCCGCTGGAAAAGGTGCAGATCAGGAAGGATCAGGCCGATTGCATGGGCTGTCTTAGCCAATGCGCCTTCTCGTCCTGGGCGGACAATGAGAAGAACTCCACCGGCCGCCTCGCCGACCCGCGCAGCTTTTGCATCCAGAAGACGCTTCAGGACATCGCCCATGGCGGCCCGGTCGATCAAAACTTGATGTTCGCCGGCCACGCCGCGTTCCGCTTCAAGACCGATCCGTTTTACTCGAACGGCTTCGTCCCAACGGTGAAGCAGCTGGTGGAGCGCATCCAGACTGGAGACTGAGTCACCGGCGCGTGCCGATTTGAACCTCCTTTTCCGCTCCGCTTGCGTCCGGAGCGGAAAACAAGCGGTTGAACGGCACGCGCCCTCCTGCAAAAGGAGGGAGAAAGGAGGACAAAGGATCGAGATGCGCAAAGCCTGGCTTGTTCTTCTTCCCTTTAGCTTTGCCGTTACCGCCGCCGATGCGCAGCGTGACCGCGAGCCCCCTTATTGGGCGTCGATCTCCGCAACAAAGGCGCTGATGCGCACCGGCCCCGGGCGCAACTATCCTGCTTCCTGGCTGTACGTGCGCGCCGATCTGCCGATCCGTGTGGTCGAGACCTACCCCAATTGGCGAAAGGTGCAGGATCCGACCGGCACAACCGGCTGGATGTTGCAGCGCCTG
Source organism: Allosphingosinicella sp. (assembly GCA_036399095.1). Lineage (GTDB taxonomy): Bacteria > Pseudomonadota > Alphaproteobacteria > Sphingomonadales > Sphingomonadaceae > Allosphingosinicella. The sequence goes on along the minus strand of DASWNT010000023.1, from coordinate 22,672 downwards.
CTCAGCGACCAGCGCACCGCCATCGTCACCGGCAACGAACCCAAGGCGATGCACGAAAGCCCGGAAGAAGGATCGCGCATCCGCTTTCGCGCCGAGCCGGGTGTGGTTGGGCGGCTTTCGAAATGCGCCGACGGCTGGTGCCGCTTCGAAGTGGGGGGCCGCGACGGTTACATGCGCGCGGCCGACTTCTGGGGCAGCGATCCCGGCGAGCAGTTGGACTGACGCAATGACCGACGTGCTTCAGGCAAGCGACTTCGCGGCCGGGGATCGGTTCAATCTCGGTCCGGAAGGCGAACCCTTCGTTCTGACGGTGATTGCGGTGCAGGAGCTTCCCCGCGCGGCGCGTGAGGGCGGGGCGTTCAGGCTGGAGCTTAGCGGCCCGGTCGAGCCGATCCTTGCCCAGGCGACCTACCGTTTTCAGGGGGAGCGGCGGAGCGACGACATCTTCATCGTGCCGATCGGGTCGGACGAACACGGCACGCGCTACGAGGCGATCTTCGTTTAAGCCGAGGCTTTTGCGCCCGGCGCCCATTCCAGCAGATCGTAGACGCCTTTATCCTCCGCCTTGGTGAAGCCCAGCCGCGTGTAGAGCGTCATTGCCGGGTTATTCTTTTCGACATGGATCGACACCTTCTTCGCCGCCGCTTCGGCGCGGCAGAAGACGTCCGTGATCAGCGCCGCGCCGAAACCCCTCCCGCGCACTTCGGGCAGTAGGGCGATGTCGATGATGCGGATCTGGCTGGGCCAATCCTCAAGATAGAAACGGCCGACGGGCGCGCCTTCGCGCTCCACCACCAGCCATTCGGCATCGGAGTAATAGGTTTGGTAGTGGTGGTGCTGCGCCTGGAATTGTTGCTGCAGGAACTGAACCTGCGCTTCAACCGGCCAGCCTGCGGCGGCGACTTCCTCGGCGCGGGTGCCGGCATAGAGGCCGAACAGGAAGGGGAGGTCGTCTTCGGTCATTGGCCGGAGCGAGAGGCCGAGGCGTTCGGCGTTTTCGAATGAACTGTTCATCGGCTCGAGGCACCTTCGGCTGCACGTCGCGCGCGAGGCATATCGGAAACCTCCGCCCCATCAAGCGCGACAAGAGCCGCTTTCGAGCGAAAGCCGCCTTGCGCATCCAGGCTAAGCGGGCCAATCGCACCGGCATGGCCGATCTGCTCCCGCCGCCCGCCGACCTGCTTATCGGCGCGGCCTTGTTTCTGGATTTCGACGGGACGCTGGTGGAGCTTGCCGAAACGCCGGATGCGATTCGGCTCCCCGACACGCTTCGGCCCTTGCTTGAACGGTTGGCGGAGCGGCTCGAGGGACGGCTTGCGATCGTCAGCGGCCGCGCGGTCGCCGACCTCGACGGGCATCTCGGCCGGTGCGGCGTCGCCGTGTCCGGCTCCCACGGACTGGAGCTTCGCTTTGCCGACGGCCAGGCGCTTCCGCTCGCCTTGCCGGAAGCGCTGGAGGAGGCGCGGGAGGCGCTTACGGCCCTCGCTGCGAAGGACCCGCGCCTGTTGGTGGAACACAAGCCGGCAAGCGTCGCGCTTCACTTTCGCAAGGCGCCGGAGCGGGCGGGGGAGGCGGAAGCCTATGTGGCGGAAGTTGCGGAACGTACCGGCCTGTGTGTGCAGCCGGGCAAGATGGTGCTCGAGCTTCGCCCGCATGGCGCGGACAAGGGCGACGCGGTGCGGCGCTTGATGACGGAACCACCCTTTACCGGTGCGCGTCCTTTGTTTGTGGGAGACGATTTGACCGACGAGCACGCTTTTGCGGCGGCCGCGGCGCTCGGCGGGGCGGGAATCCTTGTCGGCCCAGCGCGCCAGACGGCTGCTGCCTGGCGGCTGGAAAGCGTGGAGGCCGTGACTGCCTGGCTGAGCGGGGCGGTGGCTTATGCCTGACTTGAACCTGTGGCCGATCGGCAATTGCCAGGTCAGCGCGCTGATCGACAGCCAAGCCAGCTTCGTCTGGGCCTGCGCGCCACGCGTCGATGGCGATCCCCTGTTCTGCTCGCTGCTCGGCCCGAAGGGCGAAGCGGAGACGCCCCGCGGCGAGTGGCGGCTCAGCCTCGAAAACCAGGTGTCGGTTGAGCAAGGCTACTTACGCAACACGGCGATCCTGCGCACCGTTCTCACCGACGCGGACGGCGGCGTCGCCGAGATATTCGACTTCTGCCCGCGCTTTGCCCGCAGCGGGCGGATGTACCGGCCGGTGGCGTTCTGCCGGATCGTCCGGCCGCTTGCCGGAGCGCCGCGGCTCAAGGTGGCGCTGAACCCGGCAACCAACTGGGGCGAGCGCGATGCCGAGCGGACCAGCGGCACCAACCACATCCGCTATCTGCTGAAGCCGCAGCCGCTCCGCCTCACCACCGACGCGCCGGTGGGGCAGATTCAGGAGGGCCGCGCTTTCCGGCTGGAGAAAGCGCTGCACTTCTTCCTCGGACCGGACGAGCCGTTCAGCGGCCATGTCGGGCAGACAATTGCCGCCTGGCTCCACCAGACCGCCGAGGATTGGCAGGACTGGGTGCGCGGCCTTGCCATCCCGCTGGAGTGGCAAAAGGTCGTCATCCGCGCCGCGATCACGCTGAAGCTGTGCCAGCACGAGGAAACTGGTGCGATCGTTGCGGCGCTGACCACCTCCATTCCCGAGGCCGCGAACTCGGGGCGCAACTGGGATTACCGCTACTGCTGGATCCGCGACGCTTATTACACGGTGCAGGCGCTGAACCGCTTGGGCGCGCTCGACGTGCTGGAATCCTATCTCGTTTACCTCCGCAACATCGTCGATCAGGCGCAGGGCGGACAGATACAGCCGCTTTACGCGGTGTCGGGCGAAGCGCGGATCGAGGAATGGGAGGCGCCCGGCCTCCTCGGTTATCGGGGCATGGGGCCGGTGCGGGTCGGCAACGCGGCCTATTTCCAGATCCAGCACGACGCGTACGGCCAGATCATCCTTTCCAACGTGCAGGCCTTTTTCGATGAGCGCCTGCTGCGCAAGGCGACCGCTGCGGATTTCCAGGCGCTGGAGAAGGTCGGCGAGCGCGCCTGGGCGATGCACGACCAGCCGGATGCGGGTCTCTGGGAATATCGCACCCGAAGCGCCGTCCACACCTACAGCTCGGTAATGAGCTGGGCGGGCTGCGACCGGCTCGCCAACGCCGCCGAAGTGCTTGGGCTGGAGGATCGAGCCGCGCTTTGGCGGGAGCGGGCGGAGGCGATCCGCGCGCGCATCGAAAAGGACGCCTGGTTCGCGCCCGAGCAGCGCTTCGGCGCAAGCTTCGGCGGCGGGGAGACGGATGCAAGCCTGCTCCAGCTCGTCGACATGCGCTTCCTCCAACCCGACGATCCCCGCTTCCTCGCCACCTTCGAAGCGGTGGAGCGCGAGCTCAGGCGGGGCGAGCACATGCTGCGCTACGCCGCCGAGGACGATTTCGGCCTGCCGGAGACGGCGTTCAACTTCTGCACCTTCTGGCTGATCGAGGCGCTGCACCTCTCCGGCCGGACGGAAGAAGCCCGCGCCTTGTACGAGCAGACGCTTGAGCGCCTGACGCCCGCCGGTCTCTTGTCCGAGGACACCGATTTCGAGACTGGCGAGCTTTGGGGCAATTACCCGCAAACCTATTCCCTCGTCGGCCTCATCAACTGCGCGATGATGCTGTCGAAGCCGTGGAGCGCCATCCGATGAGTACATCTTACGTCATCCCGGCGAACGCCGGGATCTCAGCGGGTAAAAGGCACCGGTGTGATTCACCGGGCGAGACCCCGGCCTTCGCCAGGGTGACGGGGGTTGGCCGATGAGCCGCCTGATCGTCATCTCCAACCGCGTCGCCGCGCCCAAGCCGGAAGGGGAGGGCGGCGCCCAAGGCGGCCTCGCCGTAGCGCTTTCCGCTGCCCTTCGGGAATATCGCGGCCTGTGGTTCGGCTGGTCCGGCAACAAAACGGACGAATTCAGCGGCCATATCGACTTCCAGCGGCACGAAGGCGTTACCTCGGCGACGATCGACCTGGAAGAACAGGACGTCGACGAATATTATAACGGCTACGCCAACCGGACGCTCTGGCCGCTCTTCCACTACCGGATCGATCTCGCCGAGTACGACCGAAGCTTTGCCGGCGGCTACGAGCGGGTGAATGCCCGCTTCGCCGAGACCGTTCAGCCGCTGATCGAGCCGGACGACCTCATCTGGGTTCACGATTACCACCTCATCCCGCTCGGCCGGATGCTGCGCGAGCGCGGGCTTCGCAACCGGATGGGCTTTTTCCTCCACATCCCCTGGCCGCCGTCGCGGCTGATGGTCTCCTTGCCCTTTCACGAGGGCTTGGCGCTGTCGCTCCTGGCCTACGACGTCATCGGCTTCCAGACCGAGGAATGGCTCGAAAGCTTCCAGAATTACGTCGAGCGCGAGCTTGGCGGCCATTGCGACTCGGACGGCACCATCCATGTCGGCGGCCGATCGGTGCACGCGGCGGCCTATCCGATCGGGATCGATTACAAGGAATTTCGCGCCGCAGCCGAGACGGAGGGCGCGCGCACCGCATATGAGCGGCTGAAAAAGAGCGCGGACGGGCGGCGCACGATCATCGGCGTCGACCGGCTCGATTACTCCAAGGGGCTGGAAGAGCGTTTCCTCGGCTACCGCCGCTTTCTGGAGGAGAATGAGGAATGCCGCGGAAAGATCTTCATGCTGCAGGTCGCGCCGCCGTCGCGCGGCGAGGTGCATACCTATGAGACGATCCGCGAAAGCCTCGACGAGCTTTCCGGGCGGATCAACGGCGAGTTCGCCGAAGTGGACTGGGTGCCGATCCGCTACGTCAACCAGGGCTATGGCCGCGAGGACCTTGCCGGCTTCTACCGCGCCGCCGAGATCGGCCTGATCACGCCCTTGCGCGACGGCATGAACCTGGTCGCCAAGGAATATGTCGCCGCGCAGGACCCGGAGGATCCGGGCGTGCTGATCCTGTCGCGCTTTGCAGGGGCGGCACTGCAGCTGAAAGACGCCTTGCTGGTCAACCCGTACAGCAAGGAAGAGATTTCCGACGCGATCATGCAGGCGATCCGGATGCCCAAGGAAGAGCGCATCCGCCGCTGGCGCGCGATGAACGAAGTGGTGGAGCGCGAAGACGTGGTGTGGTGGCGCCGTGCCTTTGTCACGGCGCTTGAGGGAACGGGGAAGAAGGGCTGAGGGCTGCGCTTATGGTGCGGGTGCGCCCCTACACTTCGCTCGGGACGAATAAACTTTTTTAAAGTTCTCAAAGACCGGGCAGTAAACCACCCTCGTTCGTCCCGAGCGAAGTTGAGGGGCGCAGGTTCGGCATAAATGCCGGTTTCGAACCTCAATCGTACGTAATCCGCACCTTGTTCGCCGCGTTGCGCGCCAGCGCCCGAGCCTCGTCCGCAGTGCCTCCCGTCGCAAGCGCTACCGCCATGCGCCGGTAGGGCCGCGTCACTGGTTTGCCGAAGATGCGCACGTCCACTTCCGCGCCTTCGCCGCCCAGCGCCAGCGCCTCTGCGATCCCCTCGAACTCGAAGCTCTCCGACTCCCGATCCGCCAAAACCACCGCCGATGCCGCCGCGGGCGCGGTCATCCGCAGGTGGGGGATGGGAAGGCCGAGAATTGCGCGAGCGTGGAGGTCGAACTCGGACAGGTTCTGGGAAATCAGCGTCACCATGCCGGTGTCGTGCGGGCGCGGGGAGAGTTCGGAAAAGATCACTTCGTCGCCGCGTACGAAGAATTCGACCCCGAACAGGCCATAGCCGCCGAGGTCGTCAACGACCTTGCGCGCCATGTCTTCCGCGTCGCGCAAGGCCTTCGCCGACATCGGCGTCGGCTGCCAGCTCTCCCGGTAATCCCCGCGTTCCTGCCGATGGCCGATCGGCGGGCAGAAGAGCACGCCCTGGCGGGTCCGCACCGTCAGCAGAGTGATCTCGTAATCGAAGCGGATAAACTCCTCGACAATCACCCGCACCCGGTCGCCGCGCATCCCCGCCACTGCATAATCCCAGGCGCGGCGCAGGTCGGCGGGGCTCTCGACGGTGCTTTGCCCCTTGCCGGAGGAGGACATGACCGGCTTCACCACGCACGGAAAACCGGCATATTCGGCGGCGGCTTCGGCTTCGGTGAAGGTTTCGGCGAAGCGGTAGCGAGAGGTGCGAAGGCCAAGCTCGTGCGCGGCGAGGTCGCGGATCGCGTCGCGGTTCATGGTCATCTGCGTCGCGCGGGCGGAGGGGACGACGATTGTGCCGGCCGCTTCGACCTCCGCCAGGATTTCGGTGCGAATCGCTTCCAATTCCGGCACCACGAAGTCGGGCTGGTGCCTGGCGACCGCGGCGCGCAGCGCATCGCCGTCCAACATGGAGAAGACTTCCGCCTCATCCGCCACCTGCATCGCCGGAGCGCCGGCGTACGAATCGCAGGCGATCACGTAAGCGCCGAGCCGTTTGGCGGAGATGGCGAACTCCTTGCCGAGCTCGCCGGAGCCGAGCAGCATCATTCTCGCGGTGAAGCTCATCCCGCCGTTCCGCCAAGCCGAGCCTTGCAGGCCTGCGCCACTTCCGCGTCCGCGGCGGTGAGGACGACGCGCTGCACTTGGTGCTCCCTCTTGCCGACCGGAAGGTAGGTAACGAGCTTCTCCTCGCCCTCGTCCGAGACGCGGAAGGAAAGGGGCACGCTTGCGTCGCCGATCGTGCCGCTTTCCCGGCGGATGAGCTTCATGCCGTCGCGCAAGCCGGCGGCGTAAGCAGGGCCTGCCGGATCGACGCCGGCGATCGCTCCGCCGGCGATGCGGGTCGCCTGCGCGTCATAGCCGCGGTCGAAGGCGGGGCGCTGCTCGGTCAGCACCGTGCCGCATTCACCGAGCAGCGCAGCGGGGAGGGCGATGGCTTCGCCCGCTTGCGCGTGCCGCTCGATCAAAGCGGTGGCGTCGATGCCGGTCTCCGTGAGCAAAGTGGCGCGGAAGAGTTCGCTCGCCGGCGTCTCATTGCCCTCCGCCGCCTTTTTCTGGGTGCGCAACACGCTGTCCAGCGACTGCTTCCTCGCGGTGCGATCAGCGATCTCGGCGTCGAGCATGGCGGCGAGCAGCTGGCCGCGGTCGTAGCTGACCTGTTGCACCGCCTGGTCGCTCCAGAAGCGCTCGCCGACATCGCGCGCCGCAATGGTCTTGGCGGGTGACGTGTTGTAGCGCAGCAGGGTCTCATTCTTGTCCGCCGCCCATTGCTCCAGCGTCCAAAGGCCGGAGCGGAGCAGCACCTTGGACGCCAGATAATCGGCGAATCCTTCGGCGAACCAGAAATTCGCGGCCTCATCCTCCGGCATTCCGCCAAGCCCGATCGGCACCCAGCTGTGCATATATTCGTGGGCCAGGAAGCGCGTCGCGTGCTTCAGCTCGAACGCTCCGGTGGACGCGATGGAGAAGGCGTCCGCCCGGCTTGTGCCGGTGTAGCTGAGCCCGCTCGGCAGATCGCCCAGCGGCGCCATGGCGACAAGGAAGGGCGTCGCTTCCTCGCCCCAGAAGGCGTTCTCCGCGGCCACGACCTTTTCCACCATGTCGGCCAATGCCTCCGGCGCGAAGTTCCACTTGCCGGTAACCGCCACGCGGAGCGGCGAGGGGCCGATCTTTCGCTCCACCAGCGTCAGATCGTTGCCGCCGATCACCACGCTGTTGACCAGGTTCGCGACGGTCGTCTTGGTGCCGCGCAGATGGTCGAGATCGGAGGCGACCTTCCAGCCTTTCGGGATCGTGCCCCAGCGGAAGCGCGCATCCTTTGCCTGCCGCCCATTCGGTGCCGCGAAAACGCCCTCGCCGTGGGCGAAGAAGTGGTTGGGCCGGATCAGCGGTCGCGCTTTTTCATAGTCGAAGCCTGGATCGTTCGGCCAGGCGGTGACGACGTCGTAGCGCACCTTGATCGTTGCGCCGGGCCGGTGGTGGATGGTCGGCGTCGCGTAATAGCCGGACAAGCGCTTGCCGCCGCGTATCTTGAGATCGGTGATGTGCCGCCACAGCTCGGCCGAGCCGCCCCATTCGTCGGGAAGGAGCAAGGTCGTCTCGCCGTCCGCGTCGCCGCGAAAGCGCATCTCCACCCGCAGCGCATTGCCGAAGCCGCCGGGTGCGAGCGGGGTGAGCTTGTAGCTGATGACGCTGTCCTCGGGCGCCTTGGCGGCGGTGAGAAGGACGGCGGCGGCGGACAGCAAGGCAAAGCGGGGAAGGGTCAAGGAAGGCACTCCGGAATCGCGCAACTATAAAGCGGCTCGGGGGCTCGGCAATGGCACGGCTGCCGCGACCGCGCGTTTGGGTGGAACATTGAGGGAGACGCCCGATGGCCGAGCGAAATAACGAAAGTGACCGCAGGAGCAGCCGCAACTCTGTGCTCGGGGCCGGCCTCGCCGCCGCTACGGCAGTTGCGGGCGGCCTGTTCCTGTGGCGGCGCGGGCGCGGCGCGCAGGCGGAGGAAAGCACCGCAGAGGAAGTGCAGGCGCACCCGAGCTGAGGCGCGCCGGGGGGCGCTAGAGTGGGAAATAGGCTTTCAGCTGCTCCAGCGTCGCATCGACTTCTTTGTGGTGAATGAAGACGCCGCCCATTTCCTCCCAGAGCGGCGCGTGGCGGAGCATGTCATCGACCAGCACGTCCCCGGGCTTGCCGTGGTTGCGCTTGTCGCGGGCCATGGTGGTAATGATGCGGGTGCCGGGGAAATGCTGCGCCGCCCAGCGCACCTTCTGGTCCGCGGCCCAATTGCCGCGCGGCAGGCCGGTGAGAATGATCGGATCGAGGTGCCTCACCGCCTCGAACAGGTCGGTCGCGCCGGCGAGCAAAGGCAGGCTGAAGTAGAAATCCGGCGCGCTTGCAAGTTTGGCCCAGAAGCGCCCCAGTCCGTGGCGCTTCTCGAATGCCTTGGGCGGCATGCCGAGGATCGCTGTGGCGCCTTGATCGAAATCGGCAAGAACGCCGTCGCAGTCGAGAAAGAGTTGGCGCTTCACCATTTAGCGGAACCGCGCGGGCACGAGCTTCACCGGCATAGGCAGCTCGATCGGCTGCCAGCCGGCGGCGGCGAGGACGTCGTTCGACTCCTTCGGCCGCCGCCCTTCGGCAAGCGACCAGGTGATGTGAAAGGTGCCGCCGCCCGGGCGGTCGGTGGTGCCGTCTATGCGCACCACCAAAGCCTCGACACCCTTATCGTCCGTTGCGCGGCCAACGATCTCGCCGATGGTCTCGTCGGGCAGAGGCGCCTTGGGGGAAGAGCGCGGCTTCAGGGTGACGTGATCCGCTACCACTTGGGCGAAGCGCGGAGGGAATTGCTGGAGAAGCTCCGTTCGCTGCGCGGGGTCGAGCTTCCAGCCGAGGACGCTGTCGCCGCTGCCGGCGCTATCGAAGGCTTGAGAGGCCGTGGGTGGCATGGAGGAGAAAAGCGCCGGAAGGGGAGCCGGTTCCCCGCTGCCGCGTTCGGTGGGGAAAGGAGACACGCTCATGACCAACGAACCGCGCCCGCCGCAGGGGGACCTGCCATCCGGCGATTCCGAAATCGGCAAGGAAGGTGAAAAGAACCGCCGCGAATTGGATGAGGTGCCGGAGCCCGGCACCGATCCGCTCCACGAAGGCCCTTAAGCGAACCACGCCTCCACCGCCCGCCGCTCCTTTGCGGACAGGGTGAGGCCGAGCTTGGTCCGGCGCAGCAGCACGTCGTCGGCGGTGCGGGCGAATTCGCGGTCGCGCAGCCAGCGCAGCTCCGCTTCGTAGAGGCCGCCGCCGAAGTGCCGGCCGAGCTGCTTGAGGCTGGTGGCGTCGCCGATCAGGTCGCTTAGGCGGGTGCCGTAGGCTTGAGAAAGGCGGGCGACGAGCAAGGCGGGCATCCAGGCGGAGAGTTCGCCGAGCCATTCCACAAAGGCCGGGTAGATGTCGCCGCCGGGCAAGGTGCGAGTGGCCGTGGCGCGGCGGCCTTCGATCCCGAGCCGGTCGAGGGCGCGTTCGGCCAGCGCGCGCGCGGTGGTGATCTTGCCGCCGTAGACGGAGAGCAGCGGCGCGCCGCCGTCCTCGTCCACGTCGAGATGCCAGTCGCGGGTCACCGCCTTGGCGTCCTTTTCGCCGTCGTCGTACAGGGCGCGGATGCCGGAATAGCTGGTCAGCACGTCGGACGCGCGGAGTTGGGTGTTGAAGTAGCGATTGGCGGCGTCGCAGAGGTATCGAATTTCCTCCGGTGAGATTGCGGGCAATTCCGGAGAATCCACGGGCACGTCGGTGGTGCCGATCACGGTGAAGCGGCCGAGCCAGGGAAGGGCGAACACCACCCGTCCGTCCGGCTGCTGGAGGATGTAGGCTTGGTCGCCTTCCCAAAGCGCCGCGACCGCAATGTGGCTGCCTTTGACCAGCCGCGTCGCGCTTCGGGCGGAGACGCCGGCGCGGCCGAGGATGTCGCTCACCCACGGCCCTGCTGCGTTTACCATTGCCTTGGCAGCGACGGTGCGGCCGTCCGAAAGCTCCGCATGCCAAACGCCACCCTCCCGCCGCGCGGAGAGAAAGGCGGTGCGCGTGGCAATTTCCGCGCCATGTTCGGTAGCGTCGACGGCGTTCAGCACGGTGAGGCGGCTGTCGTCCACCCAAGCGTCCCAGTAGGACAAAGCCCGCCGCCGCTCCGACAAAGGCTCCAGCAAGGCCGCCTCCTTGCCGCGTACCCGGCGTGAGCGGGGCAGGCTGCCGCGGATAGAGAAGAGGTCGTAGAGGTAAAGCCCGGCGCGAAGCATCCAGTGCGGGTGCATCGCCTTGGCGTGGGGCAGGACGAAGCGCTGCGGCCGGACGATGTGCGGCGCGGTGCGAAGCAGTATCTCCCGCTCCTTCAGCGCCTCCCGCACCAGCCGGAACTGGTAATATTCTAGATAGCGCAGGCCACCGTGGATCAGCTTGGACGAGGCCGAGCTGGTGTGGGCGGCGAGATCGTCGCGTTCCACAAGCAGCACCTTGGCGCCACGGACCGCAGCGTCGCGGGCGATCGCCGCCCCGTTGATTCCGCCGCCGACGACGAGGAGATCGAACCTATCCATGGCACCGGTGTAGCCCGCCTCCGAAACGGATGCAGCAGCGATTGACGGGTGGGCCCCCGCCCGCTCCCTTGGCTGGTGAAAAGGGGAGGGTGAAATCATGACCTACGTGGATCCGGCCGCACGGCCGCTGTCGTACCAAACGGTATCGCTGAAGCGCCGCGACGGGCTGCTTGGGGCGGTCGGCGGCGGGCACAATGTCGAGCTTCCGGTTACCGGCCAGGGAACCGTGGGCTTCCTCCTTACCAGGAGCGAAGAGTTCACCGTCACCGCGCGTGGCGGTATTGGCGCCCCGGCGTTGCGCTGGACGGTGAGCGAGAGAGACGTGCGGCTCGACCTCCTCGCACCAGGCGGCGAAGCGACGGAGCTGATGCGCGTCTCGGACGTCGGCCTCGATCCTTCGCTGCTGTGCCCTTATTGGTTCAGCTTCGACTGCCACAACCGGCTGATGCGCTACGGCAAGGGCGAGATGCGGCTCGGCACCATGCACGCCTCCTGCCCGTTGCCGCCGCCTCCGCTCAAGAAGAGCGACAACGATCCCTGGGCATGGCTTCAGGAGATCAAGCGGGTCGAGATCGCCGCGTCCATTCCGGACTTCGTCGATCTTTGGAAAGATCCGGTCACGGTTGAGCTGCCGATGCGGGTCGTCGCGCACGATGCAATCACCATGGACGATATCGCCACGGGCGAACTGACCGTCCCCGCCAGTCTGACGCCTACTTGCCAGAAGCTTTACGACAACGTGGCGGGCAAAAGCTTCATCCTTGATACGCCGGACTTTCCGGAATTTTCGGAGGCGATCAAGGCCAGCATATTAGACCCGGACGGCTGGTGCGCCCAAACCCTGAAGCGCAAGGCGGACGAGTTCGGAACGCACGATCCAACCATGACCTATCTTCGCATCACGCTCGGCACCAACCAGGGCGAATCGCCCGGTATTCCGTTCGTGATGGAGATCTGGCCCAGCGGCAATTATTCGCCGATACACAATCATGGCGGTGCCGATGCGGTAATCCGGGTTCTGCACGGCGAGATCACCGTTAGCCTTTACCCTTATCTTGCCACGGACGAGACGAAGCCGTTCGGGGAAGAGACTTTCAAAACGGAGGAAGTCACCTGGATCTCGGCTCGGCTCAACCAGGTGCACAAGCTTCTCAACAAGAACATGGACGAGCCGTGCATCACTATTCAATGCTACTTATACGGCGACGATAACGACACGCACTGGCCATATTTCGACTATCTGGGCAAAGACAGTATCGAACATTTCGACCCCAATTCGGACGCCGATTTCCTCGCCTTCAAGGCCACAATGAAGGAGGAATGGGCGAAGCGGCCGGCATAGGCTCGACACATCGCCGGGTTTGCGTGAAAGCTGGCAAGCATGGCCGGAGACCTGCTCCTTGTTCTAGACGAAGGCACGACCAGCACCCGGGCAATCCTGTTCGCGGCGGACGGCACCTGCGTAGCGAACGCGCAGCGGGAACTGGCGCAGCACCATCCGCGGCCCGGCTGGGTGGAACAGAACGCGGAGGAGATCTGGGCCTCCAGCCTCCAATGCGCGCGCGAGGTGGTGGCGCGTGCCGGCGGAGCGGAGCGGGTGGCGGCGCTCGGCATAGCCAACCAGCGCGAGACCGTAGTGCTTTGGTCGAGGCGGACCGGCAGGGCGCTTGCGCCGGCAATTGTCTGGCAGGATCGGCGAACGGCTGAGCTCTGCGCGCGACTTCGCGAGGAGGGGCATGAGGAGGCGGTGCAGGCGCGCACCGGCCTTCTGCTCGATCCCTATTTCAGCGGCTCCAAAATCGCTTGGGCAATGGCCGAGTGGCCGCAGCTTCGCGAGGCGGGCGACGATCTGTGCATCGGCACGGTGGAAAGCTGGCTGGTCTTCCGGCTGACCGCCGGACTGCACGTCTCCGACGCAACCAACGCATCCCGCACCGCGCTGATGGGTATCGGCAGCGGGCGGTGGGATGCGCAATTGTGCGACCTGTTCAACGCACCTGTGGGCGCACTGCCGGAGATCGTGGACTGCGCCGGCCGCTTCGGCGAGACAACGCTGTTCGGCGCGCCGATCCCGATCTGCGGCCTGGCGGGCGACCAGCAGGCGGCGGCGATCGGCCAGGCTTGCTTCGCGCCGGGCGAAACCAAGGCGACCTACGGCACCGGCGCCTTCGTGCTCACCCACACCGGTGCCGAGCAGAAGCGAAGCGGGCAGCGGCTGCTGTCCACCGTCGCGTGGCAACTCGGCGGCGAACGCCGCTACGCGCTGGAAGGCTCGGTTTTCTCGGCGGGAAGTTTGATCCAGTGGCTGCGGGACGCCCTAGGCCTGCTTACCACCAGCGCGGAAACGGAAGCGCTTGCCCGCTCCGTGCCAAATAGCGGCGGCGTTTACATCGTCCCCGCCCACGGCGGCCTCGGCGCGCCGCACTGGCGGCCGGAGGCGCGCGGCGCAATCACCGGCCTCGCCTTCTCCGCCGGACGCGCCCACCTGGCCCGCGCCGCCTTGGAAGCGATGGCCTATCAGACCCACGACCTGATGACGGCCTTCGCCGCCGACGGCGCCGCTTGGGCGCGCCTCAAGATCGACGGCGGAATGGCCGCGAATAGCTGGCTGGCTCAGGATCTGGCGGACGTGCTCGATCTGTCGGTGGAGCGGCCGGCTTGTGTGGAGACAACGGCGCTGGGCGCGGCGATGCTGGCGGGGCTGGGCTGCGGCATGTTCACCTCGCTCGAGGAGGCGTCGGCGATGCGCGGCCGGGTTGAGGCGTTTGCACCGCAGATGACGCCGGACCTCCGCGACGTGCGGCTGGAAGGCTGGCGCAAAGCGGTGGCAGGCGTCCTCTCCTGACAGCCCCACCCCTGAAGGGAGGGGCTTCAGGTGCGACGGGGCCAAACCCAATCTTAACCGCTGTGCCGCTATCCGGCCCCCATGGCCCAGCGTATTCACCTCGTCGCCGCCGCGCGGCCCAATTTCATGAAGGTCGCGCCGCTTTGGCACGCGCTTGCCGCGGCGCCCGATTTCACGCCCGTGCTGATCCACACCGGGCAGCATTACGACGTCAACATGTCGGACGCCTTCTTCTCCGACCTGCGGCTCCCGGAGCCGGACCACCATCTCGGCGTCGGGTCGGGCAGTCATGCCGAGCAGACCGGCGGCGTTATGATTCAGTATGAGAACGTCGCGCTAAACGACCGTCCCAATTGGCTTGTTGTGGTGGGCGACGTCAACAGCACCGCCGCCTGCGCGATGGTGGCGGCGAAGATCGGCTTTCCGGTCATTCACCTCGAAGCGGGCCTCAGGAGCCGCGACCGGGCTATGCCGGAAGAGGTGAACCGCCTCGTCACCGACGTGCTCGCCGACGTGCTTTGGACGCCGTCGCCGGACGCCGACGAGAACCTCGCCGCGGAGGGAGTCGCCGCATCCCGCATCACCCGCGTCGGCAACATCATGCTCGACAGTTTCGAGCTGGTCCGCCCCGCAATCGAAGCCGCGGACCTGCCCGCCGAGCTTGGCCTGAAGCGCGGCGGCTACGGCGTTGTGACCTTGCACCGCCCATCCAACGTCGACGAGCCGGCGCAGCTCATCCGGCTGGTCGACGCGCTGATCGAAGTGCAGCGCGATCTGCCGCTTGTCTTCCCCGTCCACCCGCGCACCGCCGCACGCCTGAAGCAGAACGGCATCGACACGCGGCTGCTTCGCGCCGGCGTGAAGCTGATCGAGCCGCAGCCTTATGTGCGCTTCATGAGCCTGGTCACCGGCGCCGCCGCGGCGATCACCGATTCGGGCGGCGTGCAGGAGGAGACGACCTATCTCGGCATCCCCTGCCTGACCTTGCGCGACAGTACGGAGCGGCCGATCACCGTTACCGAAGGCACCAACCGCCTCGTGACGCCCGAAACCCTGCTGATCGAGCTCACCAAGGCGATCTCCACCCCGCGCGCCGTGCGGCCGTGCCCGGAATTCTGGGACGGCGCCACCGCCGCGCGCTGCCTGGCCGATCTTCGCCGGCGCAGCAGCGGGCCCGCGCTTCTGCCCAGCGCCAAGCAGAGCCCCGCCGAGCTCACCGCCGAACTCGCCCGCCGTTACGGCGGGGACGAGCGGCGGGTCAGCGGGCTTGCCAGCTATCGTCGATCATCTTGATGATGCCGGAGAAGTCCTTACCCGCGCCGCCGAGCTTCTCCGCGAAGCGGGTGTAAAGCTCCTCGGCATGCGCGCCCATCGGTGTGTAGGCGTCGACGCTCTGCGCCGCCTCCATCGCGAGCCGCAGGTCCTTCAGCATCAGCGCCGCCGCGAAGCCGCCTTCATAATCGCGGTCGGCGGGCGTCACCGGCCCGACGCCGGGCAGGGGGCAGTAACTGGTCATAGACCAGCATTGGCCGGACGCTTTCGAAGATATGTCGAAAAAGGTCTGCGGATCGAGGCCGAGCTTCTGCGCCATCACGAACGTCTCGCAAGTCGCGACCATGGAGGCGCCGAGCAGCATGTTGTTGCAGATCTTCGCTGCCTGACCGGCGCCTGGGCCCCCAGCGTGGATCACCGCTTTGCCCATCTGCTCAAGGAAGGGCTGGGCGGCGGCGAACGCCTCCCTCGAGCCGCCGACCATGAAGGTGAGGGTGCCGCCCTCCGCCGCCGCAATGCCGCCGGATACCGGCGCATCGGCCATCCGGTAACCGGCCGCTTCCGCCATGCCGACCACTTCGCGTGCCGTGGCGACGTCGATGGTGGAGCAGTCCATCAGGATTGCCGATGTCGGCGCCTTGCCGATCACGCTTGCTTCATAGACCGCGCGGACGTGCTTGCCGGCGGGAAGCATGGTCACCACCGCTTCGGCGTTTGCCACGGCTTCTTCGGCGGAGGCAGCACGCGTGCAGCCGTTCGCCTCCGCCTTGGCGAGCGCCTCTTCGGACAGGTCGAACGCGGTGACGGCGTGCCCCGCCTTCACCAGGTTCGCGGCCATCCCGCCGCCCATATTGCCAAGGCCGATAAATGCTACGCGTGCCATAGGTTCTCCGCGGTCAGGTAAAAAGGATTAGAAGGCCAACTGTGGTCATCAGGGGCCCGAACACCGACAGCATGACAAGCTGGAAAGTCTGTAGCCACCTGTCAAAGCGCGTCAGCGGAAGCGGCTCGGTTCCGGCTGTTTTCAGGATTGCGCCCTCAATGACGCTGATCCGCTCCTCGCCGCGCCTGCGCCAGCCAGAGATCGCCATCCAGCAGAATAGCATCCCGAAGAGCAGAAGAAGCATCCCCGACATCAGCGCCCCGTCCACTCCGCCTTACGCTTGGCGACAAAGGCGCTCATGCCTTCTTTCTGGTCTTCGCTTCCGAACAGGCCATGGAACAGCCGGCGCTCAAAAACGATGCCTTGAGCGAGGCCCATCTCGAAGGCAGCGTTGATCTGCTCCTTGGTTGCCATCGCGGCGAGCGGCGCCATGCCGGCAATCGCTTCCGCCGTCTTCAGCGCCTCGTCGAGCAGCTGATCCGCCGGCACCACCCGCGCCACCAAGCCGGCGCGTTCCGCTTCCTCCGCGCCCATCATCCGCCCGGTGAGGCACATCTCCATCGCCTTGGCCTTGCCGACGGCGTGGGTCAGCCGCTGCGAGCCGCCCATCCCCGGGGTGACGCCAAGCTTGATCTCCGGCTGGCCGAACTGGGCGGTGTCGGCGGCGATGATGAAATCGGCCATCATCGCCACTTCGCAGCCACCGCCAAGCGCATAGCCGGCAACCGCCGCGATCCAGGGCTTGCGGGTCGCGGTGACCTTTTCCCAGCCTGCAAAAAAGTTGGAGGCGTACATGGAGGCGAAGCCTTGGGCTTCCATCTCCTTGATGTCGGCGCCCGCCGCGAAGGCGCGTTCCGATCCGGTCAGTACCGCGCAGCGTTGGCTGTCGTCGGCGTCATAGGCGGCGAAGGCGGCGATCAGCTCGGCAAGAACCGCTGTGTTCAAGGCGTTGAGCGCCTTGGGCCGGTTCAGCGTGATCAGCGTCACCGCGCCGCGTTGTTCCACCAGGATGTTTTCGTAAGTCATCGTCTTCTCCGTGGATCCGGTGATATTCCCGTCATGCCAGCGAAGGCTGGCATCCATAGGGCTGTGGGCGTCCCTGCCGCCGCATGGACCCCAGCCTTCGCTGGGGTGACGGGGGAGGAGAGGCAGTGCCTGGCCATCAAAGCGGCGTCCATTCCTCTCCTTCGGGCATCGGCGCGAAGATGGTGTCGAGCATGTGATCGGTGACGGCTTGCGGAGTCGCCGGTTCCCAGCGCGGCTGATTGTCCTTGTCGATCAGCAGGGCGCGGACGCCCTCCACGAAATCGTGGCGCTGCACGACGCGGCTTGCCACCGCATATTCCTGGCGCATTTCGTGGGCGAAATCCTGCACACGCGCGCCGTCATAGACGATGCGCAGCGACACCTTGCACGCCTGCGGGCTCTTGGAGCGGAGCGTTTCCAGCTCCTTGTTCGCCCAGTCCGAGTTGTCCGCTGCCAGCGCCGCGAGGATTTCCTCATAATCCTCTGACGCGAATAGCCGGTCGATCTGCTCGCGGTTGCCGGCGATGCGCGCTTCCGGGGCGGGGGCGGAGGATTCCTCCAGGATCGCTGCGATGTTCTGCGGATCGGCAAGGATCCGCGCCTTGACGTCATCGAGCGCGAAGGAGGGGATATAATGCGTAGCAAGGCCGAGGTGCAGGCACTCGGCCCCGTCCAGCCGCGCGCCGGTCAAAGCTACGAATTGCCCCGTGCGGCCCGGCAGCCGCGAAAGGTACCAGCCGCCGCCGACGTCCGGAAACAGGCCAATCGCCGTCTCGGGCATGGCGAAGCGGGTATTCTCCGTCGCGATCCGGTATCTGCAGGGCTGCGATATGCCGACGCCGCCGCCCATCACGATCCCGTCCATGAAAGCCACGGTCGGCTTGGCGTAGGTGAAGAGCAGGTGGTTGAGCCGGTATTCGGTGAAAAAGAACGCCCGCGCTTCCGATCCGTCGGTTGAGCCGCTCTTGGCAAGCATCACCACGTCGCCCCCTGCGCAAAAGCCGCGGCCTTCCGCATGGTCGAGCATGATTGCTTCCACGCCAAGATCGTCGCGCCAGGCGAGCAGAGCCTCGGTCATGCTCACGCACATGTCGCGGGTGAGCGCATGGATCGCCTTCGGGCGGGCAAGGCGGATCCGGCCGACCTTGCCATCGGCCAGAGCCAGGACGTCCTGCGTCATCGTGCGGCCGCCGCAGCAATTGTGCGCGCAGAGACGCAGAGACGCAGAGGGCCTGAGACGCGGAAAGGCGCTGCGTGACAGGCCACAGCCTCTCTGCGCCTCTGCGCCTCTGCACGAACCAACTTTCTTCTTGTCAGGGAAATCACTGGCGCAGCATGTCCCGGCCGACGATCACGCGCATGATCTGGTTGGTGCCTTCCAGGATCGAATGCACCCTCAAATCCCGCCAGAAGCGCTCGATCGGGTAATCCTGCAAGTAGCCGTAGCCGCCGTGGAGCTGCAGCGCCCGGTCGACGACGGAGGATCCGGTGTCGGTTGCAAGCCGCTTTGCCATGGCCGCGAACCGCGTCTTGTCGGCGGCGTTCTCCGTCACCTTCACTGCGGCGGCGTAGAGGAAGATGCGCGCCGCCTGCAGCTCGGTCTCCATGTCGGCGAGGGTGAACTGCGTCGCCTGGAAGTCGGCAATCGCCTGGCCGAACGCCTTGCGCTCCTTGGTGTAGCGCACCGCTTCGTCGAGGCAGCGCTGGGCGCCGCCGAGCGAACAGGCGCCGATGTTGAGGCGGCCGCCGTCCAGGCCCATCATCGCGATCCGGAAGCCTTCGCCCTCCGCGCCGACGAGGTTCTCCACCGGCACGCGGACCTCGTCGAAATTGACCTGGCAGGTCGGTTGGCTGTGCCAGCCGAGCTTCTTCTCCTGCGCGCCGAAGGAGACGCCGGGCATGTCCTTTTCGATCACCAGTGCGCTGATCCCCTTCGGCCCGTCCTGGCCGGTGCGCACCATGGTGACGTAGATCTCGTTCTCGCCGCCGCCCGAGATGAACGCCTTGGAGCCGGAGACGACATAATGGTCCCCATCCCGCACCGCCTTTGTCTTCAGCGACGCCGCGTCGGAGCCGGAGCCGGGCTCGGTAAGGCAGTAGGAGCCAAGCTGGTCCATAGTCACCATCGACGGCAGATACTTCTGCTTCACCACGTCCGAGCCGAAGCGGTCGATCATCCACGCCGCCATGTTGTGGATGGAGATGAAGGCCGAGGTCGAGGGATCGCCATAAGCCATGGCTTCCATGATCAGCGCCGATTCAAGGCGCCCGAGGCCAATGCCGCCGCTCTCCTCCGACACGTAGATCGCGCCGAAGCCGAGCTCCGCCGCTGCCTTGATCGTGTCGCGCGGGAAGATGTGTTTCTCATCCCACTCCGCCGCGTGGGGCGTGATGGCGTCGGCGGTGAACTGCTGCGCCATTTCCTGGATCTGGCGTTGCTCGTCGGTGAGGTCGAACTGGCTCATGAGGCGGGGTTTTCCTTGAGAACGCGTTCCGCGAAGAGGCGGCTCGCAAGCTTGGTGTCGTTGCGCGCGTACCAACGCGGCGCGGGGAGGCCTTTCTCCCAGGCCAGCGCTTCGGTGAGCGTGCCGCGGGCGACCGGCACGTCGGGCATAAGGGCGTTTATTGGATCGGCAAAGGCTTCGTCCGCGCTGACGATCTGCCACCCCTTCGCCCGCAGCGCCGCGACAAGATCGTCGATGAACAGGGCAGCAAGATCGGTCTCGTGGAGCAGAAGTACATGCGCCGGCGATCGGCCAAGTGTCTGCCGCGCAAGGCCGTCGTAGAACTCCGCCGCCTGGACGTGACCCTCAACGTAGAGGTCGCGCAGCGCGTCCATGTCGATTTCCTTACCGGCCTTCTTCGCGTCGACCGCCAGCTGCTCCATGTGCCAGTCGGAAGCATCCACCGTGACATAGCCGTTCCGGAGGCCGCGTGCCCTGAGCCCCGCCCGCACCGCATCGCGCTTCGCTTTGTCCGGCCCGCCCTCGATCAGGTAGGGAAAGCGGAACCAGGGGCGGCGCCCGGCGCGGCCGTTGAGCCAGCCTTCCGCCTTGTCGATGTCGGCTAGGTAGGCCTCGGCGGTAATGGCGGTCAGCGCCGGGTGGCTGAAGCTGTGGTTGGCGAGCACGTGGCCCGCCTTGACGTAGGAGGCGATGCGTTCTTCTCCGCCCGCCCGCTCGGGATTGGCGAGAAAGCCGGGATTAACGAAAAACGCTGCCTGGCCGACCCGAGCCTTCCGCAACGCCGCGATCAGCCGCCTAGTACGCTCCTCCTGCGCCAAAAAGGCGCCGGGGCCGCGAGGAACGTCGTCGAATGTAAGCGCGATCCGCTTCTGCTCAACCTCTAGAGGCTCCGCCCGCAGGGTGGAGCAGGCGGCGAGTGGCAGCAGGATCAAGGCAAGTAGGAGGCGCATCATTCCCACGAGAAAGCCGTCCTCAGCTTGCAACCCTCTGGCTCCTCGCCTTCCTGATAAAGGTCGACCCGATCGATGGCGGTGAGTTGCGCACGGGTCAGCCGCCGAGGGGAGAAGAAGTAGGCGGCTGCGTTACGACCGTTCCACAATGCCACTACGTAACCACCCCGTTCACGCCGGGGTTCAGACTTTTCGAGCCCCTTAGCCGTTCGGCCGGCAGCCCCTATGCCCGTAGGGCGGCCCGCCCAACCAATGCCTTTCACTTCAAGCTTCCCAAACGCGCCTTGCCACACGAACTCACCGGCGTGGATACCCGCCTTGCCGGTGATTACGCGCTCTCCCGGAAGGAGGTCGATAATCGGCGAATAGCCACAGAAGCGGCCCGGGCCACTGAGCTCACCTGCATGCAACGCGCCTGAAACGCCCAGACAGGCGAGAGGCAACAGCAACGTGACGGCGGCTCTCATGCCTTTACCCCATGGTCGGGATAACGAAGGCGTTTTCGCCCGTCACCGAGCCATCGGGCCAGCGCTGGGTGATGGTCTTCGTCTTGGTGTAGAAGCGGATGCCTTCCATGCCGTGTTGGTTGATGTCGCCGAAGGCAGACCGCTTCCAGCCGCCGAAGCTGTGATAGGCGACCGGCACCGGGATCGGCACGTTGATGCCGACCATGCCGACATTCACCCGCGCCGCGAATTCGCGGGCCGCGTGGCCGTTGCGGGTGAAGATGGCGACGCCGTTGCCATATTGATGCTCGCTCGGCAGGCGAAGCGCTTCCTCGAAGCTGTCGGCGCGGACCATCTGGAGCACCGGCCCAAAAATCTCCTCCTGATAGCTTTGGAAGTGCGGCTTCACATGGTCGAACAGGGTCGGCCCGATGAAGAAGCCTTCCTCGTGGCCTTGGAGCGTGAAGCCGCGGCCGTCGACGACAAGCTCGCCGCCTTCGTCCGCGCACATCTGAATGTAGTTTTCGATCCGGCTACGGTGGGCAGCGTTGACCACTGGGCCGTAATGGGCGTCGGGATCGGTGGAGACGCCGACGCGCAACGCCTCGATCGCCGGGATCAGCTTTTCGCGCAGGTTTGCCGCGGTCTTCTCGCCCACGGGCACCACCACGGGGAGAGCCATGCAGCGCTCGCCGGCCGATCCGAAGGCGGCGCCGGTCAGGTCGTTCACCACCTGGTCGAGATCGGCGTCCGGCATAACGATGCCGTGATTCTTGGCGCCGCCCATCGCCTGAACGCGCTTCCCCGCCTCCACGCCGCGGCGGTAGACGTAGTGGGCGATGTCGGAGGAACCGACGAAGCTGACCGCCTTGATCTCCGGATGGTCGAGAATGGCGTCGACCATTTCCTTGTCGCCGTGAACGACCTGCAGGATGCCGTCGGGAAGCCCGGCTTCCTTCATCAGCTCGGCGAGGCGCACCGGCACCGACGGATCGCGCTCGGAGGGCTTGAGGATGAAGGCGTTGCCGACTGCGATGGCGATTCCGAACATCCACATCGGGATCATGGCCGGGAAGTTGAACGGCGTGATTCCGGCCACGATGCCGAGCGGCTGGCGCATCGAGTAGACATCGATGCCGGGGCCCGCGCCCTGGGTGTATTCGCCCTTGAGCGCATGGGGGATGCCGCAGGCGAATTCGATCACTTCCAGGCCGCGCTGCACGTCCCCCTTCGAATCGGCGATCACCTTGCCGTGTTCGGAGGAGAGGAGAAGCGCGAGCTCGTCCATGTGCTTCTCGACCAGCGCCTTGAAGTTGAACATCACCCGGGCGCGGCGCTGCGGATTGGTGGCGGCCCAACCCGGCTGCGCGGCTCGGGCTTTCTCCATCGCGCGCGCCAGATCGGCGGCCTTGCCGAGGCCCACATGGGCCTGCACGCCGCCATTGTTCGGGTCGAACACGTCGCCTTGCCGTTCTCCGGACGCAAAGGAGGCACCGCCGATGAAATGATCGATCTTACGCATGGGATGTCCTTGGACTTGAACTAAGATGTTGGCGAGCCCCTAGCCAAGCCGTTCGGCAAATGCCAGTTGCTCCGGAGCAGGTGAGGGAGTGAAAGCCGAATGAAGCTGGGATCGCTGAAGGGAGGCCGCGACGGCCGATTGGTGGTTGTAAGCCACGATCTCGCCTGGTGCGCCGACGCATCCCACATCGCTCCAACGCTTCAGGCGGCGCTGGACGATTGGGCTCACACCGCGCCGCAGCTCGAGCTG
>DASWNT010000022.1:0-144480 GCA_036399095.1 Allosphingosinicella sp. | reverse complement strand
AACTTAGATGCCGCGTAGGCCGAGGTGAATTCGCCACCGACCAGACCCGCCAGTGACGAGATCGAGATCACAAGGCCGGAGCGCTGCCTGCGCATGTGTGGAAGTACGGCACGCGTCACGTTCATCGGGCCAAAGAGGTTTGTCTCGATCTGCGAGCGCACCTGTTCGGGCGACAGTTCCTCGAAAAACCCGCCGTAGAAGTTGCCGGCATTGTTGATGAGGACGTCGATGACTCCGAACCGTTCGATTGCTCTCCGAACGGCATCTTCGGCGTCCGCAGGGCTCGTCACATCCAGCCGCACAGGCAGCAGGCGTTCGTGCCGGCCGAGTGCGGTAGAGACCATGTCCGCGTTCCGCGCGGTACCAACCACCTTATGCCCGGCGGCGAGGGCCGCCTTTGCCATGTCCACGCCCATTCCGCGCGCGGCGCCCGTGATGAGAAAAACCTTGCCCAATTTCAGCTCCTCCTGAGCGCCTGATGAGCGCGCCCACATGTTCGTCCATCGATCCATGCGGAGAGCCTGCCTGGCCTCGCATGCGGCTTAGGTAGGCGCCTAGCGTGCCAGAGATTAGATGCTATAAAGCGGATGAGCCTATAAGCTGGAGCAATGAATGAATCGCGACGAGATGTCCGATCTCACGGCTTTCCTGGCCGTTGCCGAGGAGCGCAGCTTCACAAAGGCGGCGGTCAGGCTTGGATTGTCCCAGTCTGCTCTCAGCCAGATTGTGCGGCGTCTGGAGGAGCGGCTCGGGCTGCGCCTGTTGACTCGAACCACCCGCAGCGTTGCGCCGACCGAGGCGGGCGAACGCCTGCTTCAAACGCTCGCTCCTGCGATCAGCGACCTTGATGCCACTCTGGCGGCCCTGAGCGCCTTAAGGGAGAAGCCCGCCGGGATCATTCGCATCACCTCGGTAGAGCATGCAGCAGAGACGGTGCTCTGGCCCAGGCTGAGGGAGTTTCTACGGACTTATCCCGAGATCAGGATCGAAATCATCCTCGACTATGGTCTGACCGACATCGTTGCCGAACGACTGGACGCGGGGGTGCGGCTCGGTGAGCAGGTCGACAGGGACATGATCGCGGTCCGCATCTCACCGGAGATCCCGATGGCCCTGGTGGGAGCGCCAAGCTATTTCGATCGGCACCTAAGGCCTAAAGTGCCTCAGGAGCTGGTCGACCATCAGTGCATCAAGCTGCGCCTTGGGGCGACGCGTGGACAAGCCCCTTGGGAGTTCCGGAAGGGCAAACACGCGCCCAATGTCCGCATCGATGGCGCAATGTCGTTCAACAGCCTGAAGATGATTCGCGAGGCGGCGATCGATGGGTTTGGCCTGGCCTTCCTACCTAAGGACATCGTGCAGCGTCACCTGGACGACAGCCGGCTGGTCAGCGTGATGGCGGACTGGTGCCCGCCGCTCCCTGCCTACCATCTCTATTTTCCGAACCGTAGGCAGCAGCTGCCGGCATTCGCGTT
Source organism: Allosphingosinicella sp. (assembly GCA_036399095.1). Taxonomy (GTDB): domain Bacteria; phylum Pseudomonadota; class Alphaproteobacteria; order Sphingomonadales; family Sphingomonadaceae; genus Allosphingosinicella. The sequence goes on along the minus strand of DASWNT010000022.1, from coordinate 143,005 downwards.
ACTCGTGGACGCTCTTCGGCTCATTGGATGAGCTTAGGCGGGAAGCTCCCGTCCATTGTAACGACTCCCGCTGATGGCGGCGATGCGCCAAAAGCGGACGTCCAGCGAACGCCTGACCGACCGTAGAAGAGAACGCTTGTACACAGCGTTGCTTGATCCACTCCACCAGGGAAGCCTTCACTTTTCGCGCGCAGGGTTGCCAACAACTGTGACGCCTGCGGCGACATCTCGCGTCACGATACTTCCAGCACCCACGATGGCATCGTCGCCAATCGTAACACCTGGCAGGATGATCGCGCCGCCTCCGATCCACACATTGGCCCCGATCGTCACCGGCCGACCGAAGCGCACTTTCTGTCGTCGCATGGCAGGATCTCGTGGGTGATCGGAGGCGAGGATCTGAACAGCCGGGCCGATCGCCGTTCCCTCACCGATGGACACGGGCTCCACGTCCAAGATGATGCAGTTGTAGTTGAGAAAGGCTCCGCCCCCCAACGAAATGTTGTACCCAAAATCGCAGAAGAACGGTGGCCGAATAAGAGCCTGCTCGCCCACTGAAGCGAACCTTTGAACGAGCAAGGAGTACCTTTCCTCGTCAGTGCCGGCCGGCGCGTTGAACCGGTCGATCCAATCGCCAGTCGGCCCGGCGGCATTAATCACCCGTCCCAACGGCATTTTGCTCGCTCCTAACGGCTCTCGCGCAAAGCATACGGAACATGCTTATAGCAGTTTGCGCAAGTGAGACGCCCGTCAAATCGTGGCTCAGCGGTACGATCGGCTCAGCAACAAAAAACCAATGTCTCGCGTTCGGACCTCCAGGCAAGGGAGCAAGGCATGGAGATCACAAAATTACCTTTAGGAGTTGTGGCTCCTTCCGATACAGATTGCGTTCGCATCGAGCAGGAGCCGGACGGCACCTTCAAGATGACCGCGTCAGCCCTTTGCGCGGGAGGAGACGACCAAGAGTCTGTCTCAATCGTAGATGGGCCCCCTTATGGAAGCGTAGAACAAGCTGAAGAAGCGGGATTAGCCTGGGCCGACGATGTGGGGGCGGAGCACCTCTACATATCGGTTGGCACGCTCGAGCGGCCGCTACAGCCTACTGAAATTGATCTTCCGCTTTAACTCGGTCGTGGGCACGTGCGCGCGGCCGAGCACAGTCTTTCGGGCCAAAGGAGATCGCCAGAAGACGCTGATCCCAACCTTTCTGCGGGATTCGGGAACCTGACCGATACGGCATCGTCTAGCGGGTGAGCGGAAAATCGAAGGAGACCAGAGCGAATGAAAGCTTTCTTGCTCGCAGCGAGCGCTGCCCTGATGATGACCGCCTGCCACACGACGGCGGACGATGACTATATGCCCGCCGATGCAGCACCGCCCGCGATGTCCGCGGCAACCTACATGCAAACGGCGGCCAGCAGCGACATGTTCGAGATTCAGTCCGGCCAACTGGCATTGCAGAGGTCATGCGATCCCGCGGTTCGTTCGTTCGCGCAGATGATCATCAACGATCATACGCGAATGTCGAACATGATGATGGACACCGGCCGGGCCAATGGCCTCCCGCCGCCACCCGTGCAGATGCTCCCCCACCATATGAACATGCTTCAAACGCTGGATCGGGCGCCTCCCGGTTCGTTCGAAGCAGCATTCAGGAACGAACAGGTCATGGCGCATCAGGAAGCGTTGAACCTTCATCGCAGCTACGCCGATGCCGGTGACCTCCCGCCGTTCCGCGCACTTGCTTCGCAGGCGGTTCCCGCCATCCAGGCGCATCTCGGGCACGCACAAAGCCTGCCCACGTCTGCGGCCTGTGTGACTGCGCCAACCGAACAGTTGCGGCGCGGCGAGCGGGGGTGAGACTCACCTGAGATCGATCGCTTGAACGGCGGCCGCTCCCACTGGTTTCAAGGGTAGGGGCGGCCCCTTCAACCGGTGACACATGTGGCGCGCGCCGCGATTGCGATGAATGCGAACGGCAGGTTTTGAAATTCCCGCAGGGTGGGCCGCCATCCTTGATCGCATCGCCCGGCGCGAGAAGCGGCGCGTCGTTGTGATCGGCCCCACGGATGCCGGGAAGAGCAGCTTTGTCCGCGCTGCACTGGGCGCTGCGGCGGAGGCGTCGACGCCGCTAAGCCTGATTGATCTCGATCCCGGCCAGAAGATGCTCGGCCCACCCGGCACCGCGAGCCTTGGAGATGCTTCGTGCCTGCGCCGCTTCATCTTTCTTGGCAGCACAAGCGCGAGCGAGGTGTCCAGGATCGTCAACGCCGCGGGGAAGCTCGCCGAGGACGCGGCCCACGGCTTCATCGTCAACACCTCAGGTTTCGTGCGCGGCTTGGGCGCCAGGTTGCAGGCCGCGACCATAGCGAGAATTGCCCCGGACTTGCTTGTGGTTCTCGGTGATCCCGCCGACGTTGCGCCCGTTCTTGAAGCGCATGGTCAGGTGCCGGCTATTGATCTCGGAACGGCGCCGGCGGCCCGTCGCAAGGCACCTTCAGAACGGAGCGCAACAAGGCAGGCTGCCTTCGCACAAGCGATGGGGCAGGCCGAAGCGCTTCACCTCAACCCTGCCGAGGCTTCCTTCGATCCAGCTCCGCCAGCGATCTTCGAAGGATTGGCGCGCCCCGTATGCGCTTTGCTCGACGGTACCGGCGAGGCAATGAGCATCGGCATCGTGGTGCACGCAGGCGCCGATGGTTCCACTTCATACGGCAGCCCGCCACCAAGAGCGGTGCGAACTTTGCAGCTTGGCAAGATGTGGGCTGCACCCTCCCCGAAGGGATGGGAGTTGCTCGACCGTCTAAGCCCAAGCTGGCGTCCAAACGCAAAGTGAACCCGCTCACGCCGCCGCGAACCTACGGGGTCTTGGCGGGCATGCCGTCCCCTCAAGGCGGGGCTCCAGAGACCTGTAACCGTTTAACCTAGGTGATCTTCTTATTTTAAATGTGGAACCGGTGCGCAGGGATAGCATTGCCGACGCCATGGATTTCGCGACCCGCGCCTATAACCAGACCTTTCCCTTCGACCCGATCGTTCGATCGCTTCTGGATACCGACTTTTACAAGCTCCTGATGCAGCAATTCATCCGGGAGCATTACCCGAACGAGCAGGTCGGCTGGCGCGTCACGAACCGCAGCGGCCGCGTGAAACTCGGCCGCGAGATCGAGATGGGCGCCCTGCGCGAGCAGCTCGATCATGTCCGCACGCTGCGTTTTACCCCATCCGAGATCATCCATCTGCGCGGCCAGAGCTTCTACGGTCAACGTGGCATCTTCAAAGAGGCTTACCTGGGGAAGCTTTGCTCTTTTCAGCTGCCGGAATACGATCTGCGGGAAACCGAAGACGGGCAGATCGACCTCTCCTTCGCCGGCCCGTGGTGGCAAACCACCCTGTGGGAGATCTACGCGCTCTCCATTATCAACGAACTCAGGTCGCGGGCGCTGATGCGGCACATGTCGCGCTCGCAGCTCGACATCCTCTACGCGCGGGCGAAGGTGAAGCTCTACGCCAAGCTGGAGGTGCTGGCCGGGCTGCCGCAACTCAACCTGACCGACTTCGGGACCAGGCGCCGGCATTCCTTTCTTTGGCAGGAGCATTGCGTGCTGACGGCGCGCGAGGTGCTGGGGGACCGCCTCACCGGAACGTCAAACGTGTATCTGGCGATGAAGCATGGGCTCGAAGCGAAGGGAACGAATGCCCACGAATTGCCGATGGTGCTCACGGCGCTCGCTCGCCGGCGCAGCGCAGATGACGCGGAGGCCGTGAGGGGGGCTCAATACGATGTGCTGCAGCAGTGGCAGACCGAATATCGGGGCAACCTGCTCGTCTTCCTGCCCGACACCTATGGGACGACCCAGTTCCTGCGCAATGCGCCGCACTGGGTGAGCTTCTGGACGGGGGCGCGGCCGGATTCCAAGGATCCGATCGAAGGCGGCGAAGAGCTGATCGCCTTCTGGCGGCGAATGGGACTGAAACCCGAAAGCATCGCATCGAAGAAGCTCATTATCTTTTCCGACGGGCTAGACGTCCGCGTGCCCGGCGCGTCGGCGAATGGCACGGACATTGCCGAACTTTACCGCCACTTCGAAGGCCGGGTGCTAATGGGCTTCGGCTGGGGCACCAATCTCACCAATGACTTCATCGGCTGCCACCCTGAAGGCGCCGAGGTCATGCAATCGATTTCGCTGGTCTGCAAAGTCCATGACGTGAACTGGCACCCGGCGGTGAAGCTAAGCGATAATTATGAAAAGGCGACCGGCCCCGCGGAGGAGATCGCCTACTATCGCGCCGTCTTCGGCACCGAGGGCATCCGCAACGCGCCGGTGGCCGTGTAAGCGCAGCGAGCATGGTAGGTCCGTGCCGCACCCGGCATGCTTTGGTGATCGTGACCACCTAGCAAGCTTACACCTTGGCGCCGCAGCCGACCCGCTCTTAGTGATCGCGCCCGAGGTCGGGGTTCACACCGCCGGCGACGCCGCCGTCGTTTTCCGTGTCGCCTTCAACGGTATTTTCGCCCTCGACGAGATCCGCATCCTTGCCGCCGGTGCGGGCGGAGAGGCCGGCGGATTGGCCAATTCCCGGGTTGCGCTCCAGGTCATCCTGGAGATCGACCGGCGTCTCGTCGGGGCGTAGGTGCTTGTTGCTCATGATGTCTCTCCTGTGCCGCGCCAACGCCCGGCGCGCCGCCGGGTTCTTGCGTTTCGACGAGCCGAGCAGCTTCGCCCGGCGAACTGCCGCTCACCGGGTCAGGCAGGCCTCATCGGCGAAGGACCTTACCTGGCTGGAGCCGGCATAGGGTTGGTTGCCGCCTCGAACTCCTTGAGCTTGCGGCCGTGATCCCAAAGCTCAGCGAAGTCTCTTCCCTTGATATCGCGCGCTACAGCCTCGGCGGCGCTATCATCGGGAGCGTCAAACTGTTCGCACCCAAGCAGCCGCCCAAAGCGGTCGACGCGGAAGAGGCGGTAGTGTTGCATAAAGGCCTCCGGGGCAGGATTGGCTCAAGCAACACACACGCTCCGGTCACCCAGCTACCGAGTCGCCCCGTGTTTGTAGAGGGGGCAGTTCGACGCTGCTTTCACCTTGGTTAAGCCCATGGTTGGCAAGCAAAAAAACCTCCGGGGCCAGTCTAGTAGCTTTCGGTATAGAACGCCCATTTTCGCGCCCGCGCAAAGGCTGCACAAGAATATGGAACGGAGAGGCGGGAACACCTGTCGCGTTCAGCCTTTGCAGTGCCGGCGCAAAGGATACGAGCAAAACAGGCCAAGGAGTGCACATGTCGAAGCGATCCGGGTCCGATGAGGCTATGCAGGTGGCGCAATCGGAGCCGCAGAACGCAGTGCGCGTGTTGTTGTTCGAAGATGGGCAGAGCAGCCGGGAACTCGCCCCACATGAACTTCCTGCGCCGGCGGCCCTCCCGGATACCCACCTGCTCTGGATCGATGTGGTCGGCACGAACATCCCGGCGCGGCTGCTCCAGGCGCTCGGCGTCGATGGTGCGCTGCTCACGAACCAGGGACCGGTTTACAGCGAGGTTCAGCGGCGGGACGGCTGGACTTTCCTCCATCCCCGTGCACTCGACTGGACGGAGGTGGAGCGCCTGAAAGACGTGCCGCTGACGATTGCCGTCGGCCGAAATATGGTGCTCACGTTTCATCGAGAACCTTTGGAGTTCATCGTCGCTATCCACGAAAGCGAGACCGACTACCTGCGGGCGGGTCATCTGGAGGCGATGAGCTTCGCAATCGCACTGATGGACCGTTTGCTTACGGCTTATCTGGACGTGCGCGACGGCTTTGAGACTGTACTGGACCGCCTAGAATTACTTGTCCTAAGTCGCCCCAGTCACCGGCACCTGCGCGACATGCAGCGGCTCAGGCGATCGGCATCGCGTCTGCGGCGGTTGCTCGCGATCCAGAGGGACTTGTTCGATGCCGTCGGCCGTCCCGATTTTGACCCGACAATGAGTGACACGGTGGCCGGTCACTGCAGGAACCTGAGCGTGCGGTACTCGAAGATAATGGTCGCAGTGGAGGGCACGCGCGAAATGGTAAACGGCGGCTTCGAACTCTACACATCGCGCACCGCAGAGAACACGAGCCAGGAGATGCACACGCTGACCGTTGTCATCGTCGTCACCTGCATCACCGCGACGCTGTCGGGACTGATGGGTGCCGGCGTTGCCGTCAATTTCCTTGGTGATGGCGAGGCCTTCTTCCTGTGGAGCGCCGCCGCAATCTCGCTTCTCGTGGCCGTCACTGTCGTCTGGGCCGTGTACCGCTTGATGTTCCGGAGCCGATAAGCGACACCGTCTTCTGAATGTGAACAAGCGGCGCGGTGAAATCGCGAAGCGGCCGCCTAAGGATCAAGGAATGGGAGAAGCTGTCGAAGTCTGCGGGCGCCGCTTGATCTATTTGAGCTAGTTTTCCAGGACCAAAGCGAAACTCGCAACGTTCTAGCCTGATCGAGAAAACGCGAGGAGTGCCCCATGAAAATCGCCCAGATCATGTCTTCTGACGTCCAGGTCGTTACCCCTGAACAGCCCATCCAGGAGGCAGCGCGGCTCATGATCACCGGCGACACCGGAGCGCTTCCAGTCCGCGAGGGGGAAAAGCTGATCGGAATGGTGACCGACCGCGACATCACCGTGCGTGCCATAGCGGAAGGCCGTGGTCCGGACACGCCCGTGCGCGAGGTAATGAGCGAAAACCTTCTCTTCGCGTGGGACGACCAAGATGTCGCTGACGTCGCCATACAGATGAGCGACGCGCAGGTGCGCCGAATGCCGGTGCTGAGCCGGGACGGCGACCGCTTGGTTGGAATCGTTTCAATTGGCGATCTCGCCGTCCAGGGCGATAGCGACGCAGCAGAGGCTGCGCTGAGCGGCGTTTCTGAACCCGGAGGCGAGCACAACCAGTCGCAGGGAGGCTGAGCACCTTCCTAGGCTCAGGCGTCCTCATCCTGCGGCACATCGAGCCTTCTCAAGTCGGTACCGGGCAGGTGAACATCCGAGCGGAGGTTCGCTTGCACCAGAGGTCCGCTGTAGGCGAACTCAGTCATGGCCTGTGCTGATGGCCGCCGGTGAAGGGGTGCTACAGCGCTCCTCGGCCTGATCGATCTCGATCAAGAGAGAGGCAAAATCATTCGCGTCGGTTAGCGGGAATGCCCTTCTGAAGCCGGTTGATATTAGATCAAGGTCGCGCCGTGTGAGCGTACCCACCGCGACTGATCGGTTGCGCGGCATGCCGACTCTCCAATCTGCTTAGTTTATGAGTGGGGAATTCAAACCCAAGTCCGGGCGCCTCGGTAAGCAGCAGGCCAGGGAGCTAACCGCGCATCAACCGACGCGCCCGGACGGGCCGAGCAAGGGGAAACTCAACCGGCTTATAACCTATGTTGGGTTCAAGCGTCCCGGCGACAAGGGAATATTACGCATCGTGAATGAAAGCGGTGACGTGTTGGGCTTCTCCTCACAGTTGCTCGGAATGGGTTAGTGACCGCTTTGGTCGCACCTGATTCAGACGAGTCCCCTCCGGCAGCACCGCGCCTAACCTGGATTGGTGAAGCGTCTAGACGGGTGTGGCAGATGTCCCCGATGCACCGAAGCGAAGCTGCACGCCCCGAACCACTTGACCGCGAGGCGCCGTTCGAAAAGATGATCGGAGTGCTGGCGCGGCTCACGCCCCTCGATGAGCGCGAGCGTGCCGCGATCCGGGCACTTCCCTGTGAGCTGAAATTCTATGGAAGCGGGGCGCGGCTGGTCGAGCCGGGTGATCCAGCGGACGAATGCCACCTCCTCATCAGCGCCTTTGCCCACAAGGAGAAGTTCTCCGGCAGGGTGATCAGGGTCGTCGCAATCAACCTGCCCGGAGAAATCATCAACATCGAGGCCATGTTGGGCCGTGGTAGTGACTATTCCGCCCGCACGTTTCGGGCAGGTGAAGTGGCCGCCATTCCTGCCGAAGCGCTGCGGGAACTTGTCTTCTCCGTTCCGGCCGTCGGTCGAGCAATCTGGTTGCAAGGTCAGATGGAGTCGGCGCTCTACCGAGAGTGGCTGCTTAACGACCAGCGGCGTGGCCTCAAAGGGCGAGCAGCGCACCTGATCGCGGAGACCGCCGTTCGGCTGCAACTCATCAACGCCGATGGTTTGGAGGCCACGGTTCTGCCGCTTACCGCCGCCGAAATCGCAGCGGCGCTCGGCTCGGTAGAGCTTTATGTCCAGCGAGAGCTCAAGAGTCTCGCCGATGCGGGTGCGATCGACGTCACCGATAATGAGGTCGTCCTTCGCGACGCAGCGAAGCTTGCCGAACTAGGGGATTTCGATCCGCAATATCTTATTGGGGCGCCTCGCGTCGGCTGAGCCGGATCAGGATAGCCCCAGCCTCCCGCGTGCCTTTAGTCGCAACGCGGGGAACCGGTTCCTCAAACCTCGGTTCGTCCAGGCGGAGGCTTAAGAAAGCGAAGTGCACATCACTCAGAGATTCTCCAGGCGATCAGCCCCTCGTCGAAACGAAGTCCGCACTGCCTGGTACTGCGCGGCGTTCTCCTCCTTGATGAACGGCGAGGACCGCTAAGAGGTGACTCCCATTTACCCGAACTACAAGGATCTCGATCCTTACATCGACGTCTTGCGGCTCAGAAGCTTGGACTCCTATGTTCGAAGTCGTCTCGAAACGCGGCTGAGCAGGGCGAAAGACCTCGCTTTTTACACCGGACCTTTCCTGCTGGACGGCCGTGATCCGCACCTGCCAGGATCGCGGCTGGTTTACCTCACCCAATCGGCACGGGAACAGGACTACTACGACCTCGATCGTACCGACCTCTGGCACCCGACGGATGATGCCGAGGAATATTCGGAGCTGATGAGTTTCATCGCGACCCTCCCGTTCGAAGCCACGGGACGGATCATCATCATGTATGACGACAGCGGTAGGTCGGTCTCCGCACATCGTGATCACGACAGCACGGACCTCTGCCACGAGTTCATGTGGTTTCGCACGAACTTGGAAAAGCCGTTCTACGTGCTGAACCCGGAAACCGGTGAGAAGCTATACGTAAGCTCTAACAGCGCTTGGTTCGATACAGTCAATCAATACCACGGCGCTGACGCTACCGGTTGCCTCTCGTTTAGCATTCGTGTCGACGGCCGATTCAGCGACGACTTTCGCCGACAGATTCCTTCATCCCCGACAAATGCGGCCGCCGCGCCGGCTTTGTGGGCCACCGCCGAACGTGATCCAGTCAAAGGGACGTAAGACAGCGCTAAGTCTCTTTCCATTGATTGCCGGATCCACCTCAAAAATCACTGATCTAGGTGAGACCCTGCGCGATTACTCGGACCTGGGTCTGACGAGGGATGTTTAGCTGCTCAGGTGTCGGCTTGCAGTAACGGCATCGTTCCCGATGAAACGGAAAGGACAGGCATATGAGAGTCATGTTTTTCGCGGCAGCCATTTGCGCCAGCAGCATCGCCGTGGCTCAAACCGGTAGCAGTTCCCAAGGCGCGCAGACGGGAACGTCAATGAACCATTCCGGCCACGCTGGGCAGGCTGCGAATGGCCAAACCTCGAGCGGCGCGACCGGTCAGTCGACCTCCACTCAGTCGAACCGTGGGTCGGGGAGCGGGCAATCCATGGGTGGGCAGTCGATGGGCGGGCAGTCTATGAATGGCCAAGCCGGCCAGTCCGGCTCCGCTGGAGCTGGCCAAGGCGGCCAGGGGCAGGCGGGGAGCAACGGAACCTGGAACAGCACCAGCGGCTCGGCAGGTGGCGCTGGAGCCGGCACAACAGGCGCGTTTGGCGGCACGGGTGGACCTTACGGGACCGCCGGCGGCACGCGCAGCTATTCGACTTGTTCGCGCACCGTCACTGATAGCTGCATCCAACGAAATGAGCGCGGCATGCGCCGCCGCTAATCGCCCTGACGAAACATCTGGACGCCGCACGCGCGAGCTCGTGTGCGGCGTCCAAAGCTTCCTCACAGGCTCTTTGAGTCACGACGTCCTAAGCGCATTCCTCATGAGATCGTCCGGCACAAAGTGGCCGCTTTGGAAAATGCTGCTTAGGGGTACCGTGCCCGCCCGACGCCCATCGCAACTTATACTTAGAACCCTCTCAATAACACCAAAAGCGCGTCTACTGATGTAGAATAATAACCTGTGTTATCAGTGACTAATTAGGTCAGAACCGCGGGAACGCTTGGTAATCTTCCAAGTTGTTTACCTTCTGCGCGTGAGGCGCTGAGGAGATGAAAATGACTCGATTGATCATGCGAAGCTCGTGCGCGATTACCCTAGCGCTCGCCGTTGCCGCTTGCGGCGGTGGAGGCGGTGACTCGCAGAACAACACGGCTGCCATGGACGCCGGCAATATGGTGGTCGGCGATATGGGCGCGACCGGTACAACGAGTGATATGGGCGCAGGCGGTACGACTGGTGGCGCCATGGATGCAAACGGAACCATGGGTGCTGGAGCCGGCGGGGGCATGACCGACGGCGCCGGAACCACGGGCGCTACCACCGGCGCGGGTGGTGCGGGCACCACCGGAGCGGGCGGCACCACCGGAGCGGGCGGCACCGGCGGCGCGGGCACCACCGGGGCCGGCGGCGGCACTGGCGGTGCGGGCACCACAGGGACCAGCGGCGGTACCGGCGGAACGAGCACGTCTGGAACCGGCGGCGGCACCGGCGGCACGGGCACCACTGGAACTGGGGGCGGCACCGGCGGCAACGGAACCGGCGGGTAAACTCCGTTACCCTGGCGCTCCGCGCGCGGCTCACCAGCCGTGTGCGGGCGTCAGAAGCGTCAAAGATTACGGCTGTCGGTCCGGAGACAGGAGGAGGAGACCATGAGGTTGCGCGCTGCCACCAAGCTTTCCCTCCGGCGGCTTTCCCCATGCGCAACCGCTGTTCTGCTCCTGACGGGCCTGCCCGCCGCCGCGCAGGAGGCCGAAACGGTCGAAGGACTGGGACCGGACCGAGGCGATTGGGAGCTGGAATATGTCGGCCAGTTTGGGAAAGCCAACGGCACCCGCGACAAGCGGCAGCATTCGGGGCAGTCGTTCTATGGCGTGACGGATCGGCTGGCACTCGGCGGAGAGACCCAGCTCAGCTACAGAAGCGGACCGCTGGTCAGGAAGGACCGCCTCTACTTCGACTACGACAGCGCGATCGCCATCTTCCGCTTCAACGATGCCGAGGAGGATCCGATCGGCCTTGGGCTGTGGGTGCAGGCCGGCCTAGACCTCAGCGATGGTGAGCTGGCGCGGCTCGAAGCGCGGCTGATTGCGGAGAAGAAAACGCGGCACTGGTCGGCACAGGGAAACCTGATGCTTCGCCGCGTTAACGAGAGAGCGCAAGAGGGCGCCCTCATCGCCTACGCGGCGCGGGGCAGGCGCGCAGTAGGCACTGCAACCTGGGTCGGCATCGAGGCGTCTGGCCAAGCCGTGGAGTTGGGCGGCTTTCTTCGCGAGCCGCTCGACAAAGGCCACTTCATCGGCCCGAATCTCACCCACCAATTTGCACTCGCCGGAGACAATAATCTGCAACTGGGCGTCACCTACCTGCACCGGTGGGACAAGCACCCGGGCCTTCGCAACCTGCTGCAGGTTTCAGCGACTCTCCGCTTCTGAGGCAAAGCAGAAGCTGGCGCGTCGCTGAGGCGTGGCGGGCGCAAGATCAATAGCTTAGCTCAACTAACGCAAGCGAATGTTGCGGAAGCTCGGGAGGTGCATAATTTTCTGATTACAGCGTGTTTGGCCCTTTTCAGAGTTGATAGATTATGGACCTATTTCCGCGCGATTTACTGGGATGCATCGTGGAGGGCCGCGACCCGCGCCCGTCCGAGTTGGACAGCGTGACCGCGAAGGTTATCCGGGAAGTCTTTCCGGGCCCCTCGTCGCCCTCCTTGTACGCGCTCGCGAAAACGATAGCACAGACAGCCCTAGTCGGCACACGGCTGCCCTGATGTGCATCGTCGATGCCGAACGTATGGGCGACCTCCGGATCGGCTCGTGACTCAATCTCTGGGTCGCGTAAGCGGGACAAAGCGTACCTCGAGCAGAGCGCGGAGCGGACGCGGCCTGCGGAGTCCTTGGTCACAAGCATCAGTTGGTCGCCCTCTGCCCGCGTGAGGGGAATCACCATCCGTCCGCCGCGTCTCAGCTGCGCGATGAGAGCAGGCGGAATGTGCGGCGCTCCGGCGGTAACGATGATCCGATCGAACGGCTCTTCCTCAGGCCAACCAGCATAGCCGTCACCGGCTCGTGTCGTCACGTTGTGTAAGCTAGCGCCCGCAGGCGCTCTGAAGCTTCCTCGCGAGTGGCTCCACAATTTCGATCGACCAGACACGGGTACCGAGGTGCGCCAACACCGCAGCCTGGTAGCCCGATCCGGTGCCTACTTCGAGCACGCGCTGGCCCGGCTCGACACGCAGCAGATGCGTCATCAGCGCAACGATATAGGGCTGCGGAATAGTCTGCCCGTGGCCGATCTCTAGCGGCCTATTCTGGTAGGCTTGGGGGCGTACGTTTTCAGGCACAAACCGGTGACGCGGCACCTCCCGCATGGCCGCTAGCACACGCGGGTCTAGCCGGCGGCCTTCGGCCGGGCTCGCAATTTCCGATAAGTTGGCGATGGAAAGAACCATCATCTCGCGCTCCGCCTGTCGATCAATCGGCTGCGCGGAGGCGGGCGTCAGTCAAAGCGCGAAGAGGAGCAGGAGCAGCGAGCGCGTCATCAGCGACTCATGTAACTAAGCGGCGGCGGCACCTCTCCTATTTACCACCCCCCGTAAATTACCGAAATTCAGATGCAAACCAATCAACCGACGATGCAGGGGGGCCGTGGCTTCCGGCTTTCGCTAGCGCGGGTCTCAAGAACCTTCTTCTTGTGCAATGAGGAGAGCTGGAGATGCGATCGTGCGACGGAGATCGACGGCGCGGTAAGGCCGAGATGAAGTTCGCGTTCGGCTCGTTGCGAGTGATAGAGTACGTCCTCGGGCTTCATGATCTTCCCTTTTGCGATTATCGGCGGGCGCTCATTCGGCCGCCTCAAGCCTGACCTCATCTTCGCGCCGGTGCACCGCCAGATCCCCTTCGCAGCGGGCGGCCCTGCATTCCCGAACAAAGCGCTCGAGCGTGGTTTCGCCTGGCGGCAAGTAGGACGCCTCGCCGCTGAACGCGAAGAGGGGCGGGCCGGCCGGCGACCCGACTTCTTCGATCAGGCCGGCGTCGCGATCGGCGACTTCCGCCAAGGCGCGCGCGAACTCGGCCTCGCTGAGCCGCTCGCCGGGAACGAACCAGATTTCGCCGGTGACTTCGTCGAGCAGCAGGTCGAGCACGCCGTCGATCAAGTCCGGGCCGTAGACGCGATCCCAGAGCCGGCTGCCATCCACCTCGATGGACCGTCCGCTATCAAGCGCATCGAGGATCCGCGCGGCGCGGGTTGAGCGATCCCAAGGCGCATAAACGGCGCCGGTTCGAACGAGCAGCAGGTTATCCGCTTGGGGCGCCGGATGTCTCGATGTGAGGCTCGCCACAACGGCGCATCTGACGCCGTGGCGCTCACAAGCGTCCACGAGCTCCGATGCTCCGCTACCGTCGCGGACGTCCAGCACCGCCCACGGTTGAGCGGCATTGACCAATTCCCCCCCTTCCTGACCGCAACGGACGTACTGCAGCCCGCGCACCTCGCACGCCCGGACGGCAAGGCGGGTGAGCGGTCCGCTGTCTCCAACGATCATCAGGGGGGATACACCGGGAGACTCGATCTCGACCTCAAAGCTGGCTTCACTGCCCGGGATGGCGTCGATAAAGCGGGAGCTGCGATGCCACCAACCGGGCGATTTCAAGAACGGAAGATCGGGCATTTCGCCGGCGGCAAGTTGCCTGAGAACCGGCTCCATCAGCGTTGGGCGCGGCGTGCCGGTTCGGCAGTCGTAGACGCCCGTTTCGTAGTGACCGATGAAGCGGGTCACCATGCGGTTCCAGTCGTGGGAGCCGAGCAGCGACCATGCAGTAACGGCGCAGATGTCGACGCCGGCATTTCGGAGTTCGGCTACCCCCTGCCAGACCTCGACGAACCAGCGAACCTGCTCCTCGCGCGTGGCTCCGTTATGGCATTCCGTCACCGCCATCGGCAGACCATAGCGGTCCCACGCCTGCCGCAGCAGGGCCGGGAGGCCAAGAACGCCCTCCTTGCGATTGCGGATCGCATCGACGTCAACAAATTCGAGCCCGGAGCACTTCCCGGTCTCGCGGTCGGCCAGCGAGCGATGGGGGTAAAGCTCCACCCTGTGGTCGCGGAGGCGTTCGCTCGACAGATAATGGTTGATGCCGATGATGTTCGGAGGGCAGGGATCGTCGGCGATCACTCGTAGCCGGTCACCAAGACCGAAGCTCGCGATATGATCCCAAAGCGCATGCCCGGGAACAACCGTCCCGCACAGCAGATCCCAGCCGACCCACCGGCGCTCGTTCTGGAAATCGGCATCGCATTGAAGGGGCGGCGTCGCGTGGCAATAGCCCAGGTCGTCCGTCTGGATCAGCCGTGCTTCCGGGTTGATCCGGCGGATCTCCCGCATCGCCAGCCTAGTGGCGTCGATTTCGTTGAGGAGGGCGACCCAGAAGAGCCGCTCATCCTTGGTGTGGGGATACCAATAGCCGTAGAGGGCACTGAAGCGCGCGGTGGTGAGGTTCTCGTTCACCGGCGTCCAGTCGCGTACCCAAGGATATCGTGCGGCGACGGCGGCGGCGTGGTCGGCGAGGCCCGGCGCGAAGCTGTCTTCGATGAGGCTGGTATAGTGGGGACCGCTGCCGTGGTGGCAGAGCGTCAGAATGGGGTTCATCCCAAGTCGGCGAATCTCGGGCAGCCGCTCGTCGGTCCAGCGGAAGTCGCGGCTCGCAGGCGCCTGCGGGGAGATCCGCTCCCAAAGAGCTGCATAGCGAAGGGATCGTACACCTAGATCTGCGAACAGTTGTAAGTCATCGATCCGTTCTTCATGACCGCTGCGGGGTGTTTGATCAAACCATTCGTGTCCAACCCGATTGACGGTGCATTCATATCCGCCCCACAACTCGATTGAGTTCATACGTACCTTCGTGACTTGTTGGAAGCGCGGTGGGAGCTTCCAAAACTGGATGGCGAATCGGCCAAGGTGCGAAACGAACGGAGTTAATGCTTCCATGTTCCGGCTGAAGTCACGGGTTTAACCTACAGCAATCACTTTTCTGCAACAGGACGACTCTCTTGAAGCGCCTCGTCAACCCTCCAGCAAGCTGTGCGGTGTTGGATTGCGGTGGGACACGAAACTCATGCTCCCGCGCCCGTCCGGTAGGACGACCCCGGTCGTTCCCGTCGCTTCGCACAAGCGGTCCTTATGGACGAAGGGGAGCAGGGCATTCTCATCCGGACGTTGAGCCGCTAAGCGGCGCACGCGCACGATCCGGAACTGGAGAGGCGGTCTCCCTATCGCTGACGATGAGCAGCACGCCGCCCTCGGCCGAGCACTGCACTGATCGCACGCCACTTCTCATACTTGGGCGAGCGCGACCGCCACGTCCTAAGCGAAGGCACGGGGAACCAGCATGGGCTCCACCTCAAGCTCACATTGGCCGCCCCCGGACGCATATTCGTGAAGCACGCCGCCAAGATAGCTGGAAAGCTCAACTGTATCGGCGTCGCGAATCTTTGGGTCAAGATCCCACCGATCAGCTATTTCCTGGCTGGGCACGGACGCCAGCCATGATCGTTGCGGCTGCCAGCGCAACGCCGCCAACGGCAGCGGCCTTTCTCCAATTAAATGCTCTCTTCATCACGGCAGCGCCGGCCGCCGGCGCGCGCTCCGCCAGATGGAGCGCCTGGACGGAAGCGGGACCGTGAAGGATCCGGCTGACCGAACGCGCCAGCGCCTCGGCCTCCTCTCGAGTGTTGTAGAACATGAAAGAGGCGCGGACTGCCTTCTCAACGCCGAGCGCCCGCAGCAGCGGAGCCGCTTCCAGATTGCCGGCGCGAACGGCGATGCCGTCTCTGTCGAGAGCCTGCTCGATCTCGCTCGGATCCTTGCCCTCGGCAACGAAGCTCACCACCGAGATGCGGTCGAGTGGATCGCCGAGCACCCGTACCCCGGGGATCGCCTGAAGAAGCGAGCGGGCATATTCCGTCAGTTCGCGCTCATACGCTTCGATCCGGTCCAGCCCGATCTTCTTCCAATAATCCAGCGCGGGCCCCCATGCTTCGACTTCGCTGAACGGCGGCTCGCCGGCTTCATATTTGTGGGGAAGCGGCTTGGGCGTGATCTTTTCGAACGTCATGTCCTCCGACATGGTTGAACCGGAATCTGCAAGGGGCATAGCTTCCAGAACATCAGCGCGGCCCCAAAGAAAGCCGACGCTGGACGGGCCGCCCATCTTGTGCCCCGTGCCCGCATAAAAATCGCAGCCGATGTCGCGCACGTCGACGGGGAAGTGCGGCACGGCCTGGGCGCCATCCACCAGCACCGGAATACCTCTGGCTTTGGCCATCTTAGTGATCCGCTTCACCGGATTGATGGTGCCGGTGACGTTGGATACGTGCGTCACGGCCAGGATCTTTGTTCGGTCGCCCAGCATCGCCTCAAGGCGAGCAAGGTCGAGGTCGCCGGAAGGGGTAATCGGGACCACCTTCAGGGTCGCACCCGTCTCCTGGCAGGCCATGAGCCAAGGGCCGATGTTGGAATGATGCTCCATCTCCGTGATCAATATTTCGTCGCCGGACGTGAGGCCCTGGTGCTGGATCATGCGCGCGACGAGGTTCAGCGCTTCCGTCGCGCCTCGGCAGAAGATTATCTCGCGTGGTTCGGCGGCATTGAGCAGGCGGGCAACGCTCGCGCGCGTCCCCTCGAACGATTTTGTCGCCTCATGGCTGAGCGTGTGCCCCTCCTCGACCCGCGCATATTCGTGCCGGTAGATCTGGTCGATGCGCTCGATCATCGCGCGCGGCTTCTGGCTCGTTGCGGCGTTATCAAGATAGACGAGCGGCTGGCCACGCACCGTCCGCGCAAGGATCGGGAATTCGGCGCGAATGGCAGCCACGTTCAACCTTCCGATCTTCACTTTTGGGTCTCCAGTTCGAGCAGGTGCAACGGCGACGGCCTTGGACCGGCGCACAAACAACTTCGCGGCGCTGCCGCTGTTCCGCCGGGAGCGGCCAAGGCAAGACGGCATCCTCTTGGGGGCTCGCCACCAAGCCGATATGTCGCGAATCGAGAAGTGTCGGGGTAACGACCGAATAATAAGCGAACTCGAGGTGCTCCGACGGGCGCGCAGCTGAAGGCCGCTGCACGATAGGCGCGTTAGGCACGAGAATGGGGACATCGGGCACGCGCAGGGTGGCCGCGGCAGGCGCCATTCACGTTGGTGTGCTATAGTGGAAAAATCGCCGACCGAGTTCGCTGGCATCGGCGCCTGAGAGACCCCGTGCTCCCGCCACAGCAGGGAGTCGCGTTATGCCTCATTTCTTCATGCACTTGAGAGACGGCACCGATGAGGTTTTGGACCCTGACGGTGTTGAGATGCCCGCAGAGGCCGTGTCTGGCTATATACTGGCCACCGCTCGCGATTGCATGGCGAATGATATCCGTAGCGGGACGGTCTCGTTGAAGCACCGCATTGATGTGCACGATGAGGGTGGTCATCTGGTGCACTCTCTCGCGTTCACCGACGCTGTCTCATTCGTCCGAGCTGATTAGGGATACGCCACATAGCCGCTGGTACCCTCCGTTGGCACCCACCGTTGTTGTCTAGGGTTCCCGCTTCCGATGCACCTCTCGTCGCGAAGCTTCATGCCGCTCTGAACCTGGAGGACCGTTCGCGCTGACATAATGCTCCCGACCCGCCTCCGTGGCAGAAGGATGCTCGTCTACGGATGGCCGCGCGCGGGCGTCCGCCCGATCTCCGTTCGGAAGTGTGCCCGTCTGCTCGCCAGCTGACGAGAGGGGAGCTTCGCCGGAGCCCATGGCCCGGCTCTTGGGTTTCGCGTCGCCGGTAGTAGCACCGCGAGGATCGCCGCCACGCGTGCCTGCTACTTGATCAAGCGGCTTCCAGTCGTTGCTTTCTTGGCCTGACATCGAAGACTCCCTGGCTATCTCCGTCCAATAGACGGTTGAAGTCGAGGTTCCATGCCGATGGAGCCGTCTTCGTGAATACCACTGTTACGCCGGGAAAACCGGCGCACGAACGCGAGCTGGTCAGGCCGCCTGATCGAGGTGGAGATAAAGCTCGCTAAAACCGGCAGCATCACGCAACCGCTCCCAGTCCGGAATGGAGACCGAGCGACCGCTACGCACAATGAGGCCAGCCTCCTCAAGTGCTTTCAACGTGCGATTCACGTGCACGGGTGTGAGCCCGGTGCAGTCGGCAAGCTGCTCCTGTGTCATTGGCAAAGTGTAGCCGTTTTCGTCCCCAAGCCCCGCCAGTTCCAGGCGCTTCGCGAACTCGCAAAGGAGGTGCGCTATCCTTTCCTTGGAGTCGCGTCTGCCAACGTTCAGCAGCCACTCGCGGAAAATAGAGCCATCGATAAGCGTATCGACCCACAGGGCATGAGCGACCCGGCCGTGCGAGTCGATCAGCTCCCTCAGCGCCTTCCGCGGAATAGCTGCGACCTCGCAGCGGGTAAGCGCCTGTAGATTATGGTCTGCGACATTGAGCAAAGCGCCTTCAAGATCTACGAAGTCACCCGGAACGTGAACGCTAAGGATTTGCCGGTCCCCGCTGACGGCTAGTTTCTGCCGGTATGCAAAGCCCTCAAGAAGGAGGGTGCTTTCTTCCGTCGGCCCGCCCTCGCGAACGAGGTAGCTGCTGGGCTCAAAGGTCTTTATTCGGAAAGGCAGCGACAACAGCGCCTCGCGATCCGCTTCATCAAGGGTTGCCCGTTGGGCGAGCTTGCTCACCATACGATGCAGAACAGGGTGGTCGATCATGAAGGAGGCTCCCAAGACGAGGATAGCGCGGGAGCACGAAGTGGACTCTCAGCTGCCAAAGCGCGTGGCTGGAAAGGCAGTGAACCTCCGTTAACATCCCAAGGCGAGGGACGATCTAACAAATGATAGGGAGAAAAATCTTTCATTCGCCGCGTAGCCTTGTTCGCCCGGTGAGATGTCCCGGCACTGCGTTCGGTGTTGATCTAGATCATCGACTTCGCTGGAACGGCTTTCGCACGAGGCTGTTGCTACGCCAGCCTCTCCAATCGAGAGCAAACAGGAGGAAGAGATGCGAGCCACGCTAATCGCGGCGGCGCTGGCGGCTGCGGCCGTTCCGGCGGCCTCGTCCGCACAGCAGACGGGCAACGACACAGGCGTTGCCACGGAGACGCAGGAACGGCGCTCCGAAGGACAGGACAATGACTTCCCATGGGATCTGCTCGGCCTACTCGGCCTGGCGGGCCTACTTGGCCTGAAGCGCCGCGACGATCCCAACGATCGCCGTTCCCGCTGACACCTATCTGGAAGGAAAACACGATGCGCATCGCGACTCTCGCCGCCGCCGCCGCCCTTGCGGTTTCCACACCCGCTCTCGCCCAACAGACGGGCCAGGGGACCCCGGGCTCTGGCGTTGGCAACGGCACCATCGACACTTCCTACGGGAACCCGCAGGGCGAAGACGACGACGGCTTTCCGTGGGGCCTCCTCGGCCTGCTCGGACTTGCGGGGCTTCTCCCGCGTAAGCGACACTCCATCAACGTGGATAACCGCACGCCTCGGAACTGACTGAGCCGGGTCGCTCGCGCTCGTCCTTAGCGCAGGTGCAGATCGTGCCGCCGCACAGGTGAGCGGGAGCGTCTGCCTTCACACTATGCCCGCGCGGAAGCAGACGGGCCGCTATCGGCCAGAAGCAGCCGGCAGGGTGGGCTGTTCCGAATGTCTGCTTTGGGTGGAAAGCGGACAATCAGGTCTAATCCTTCGTAGATCCGACCTGACTCGGATACACGTCTGTCACATTCAGCAAGTTCGAGATCGCCGTAACCAGCTGCGCGTTGGCGAAAGGTTTCTGCAAGAGAATGCTGTTTGGAACGCCCTCAGCACTCCAATCCGCCGCGCTATCACCTGTCATGTAAACGACAGGGATGTTCGGAAACCGATGGCGAGCGTGGCGGGCAACCTCCCATCCATACGCGCCGGAGCCAAGCCGGATGTCGGTGATTACCCCAAGAAGCGTTGCGCAAACCTCGATGAAGCCCATCGCTTCTGCGCCATCTTCTGCTTCCAGAGGGAAGTAGCCCGCTTCCGTAAGGACATCGGCCAGCGCGGCACGAATCAGCGGTTCGTCGTCTACAAGCAGCAAGACAGGAAGATTGTTCAATGATGTTCGCCAGTTGCTGCGCAGAGGCGAAAATCGCGCCTACGCACGCAACGTTACGGAGGTGAGACGTTCTACCGCATTTCTATGGGAAGTGAACCTGACCCAAAGGCCGTAAGCTGGTCTGGTTCAAGTCGTTAGCGGACATTGCGCCGCTACCTGAACGAGTGTCCTCCTGCGGGCGATGCGATAAGCTTCCGCAGCGTAGGCTTTGGGTCGAAAGCAGATGCTCTCAGGTCTTAGGCTGACCGTGCGATTTCCGCTTAGCCAGTGCAGAAGCGGACCGTTCGCTCCCGGCCAAGAGCGTAGGACGGGCGCTTTGACACAGGTCCGTCTTCCCGTGTCGCTTTTTCGCGTTCCAGAGACGAAGGATCGATTCGAGTAGCCCCTTCAGATCGCAAGAGGGTCTCTGTCCTAGAAATCTTGATGAGCAAGCCGCGGGTGTGGCGGAAGTCTACCGTTTTCCAGCCTTCAGCGCGGATCCGTGCGGGTGCAGCCTAACCTTGAGAGGCTGTGTGGTGCCGAGTGTCCGACTCGAACGGACGACCTACTGATTACAAATCAGTTGCTCTACCAGCTGAGCTAACCCGGCCTGTTCGCCCCAGATGGCGCAAGTGCGGCGCGAGGTCCAGCCCGCACGAGTACGGGCCGGACCTCGCTCGCCGCCTCAATCCACCAGCCGCTTGCTGGCGTAGGTATATTCCAGCGCCAGGCGCCGGGCGCTTTCCGCAAGATTCGCCGCCGCGCTGTGCCCGCCGTCGATATTCTCGTAATAATAATATGGTTGGCCAAGCGCCGCGATCTTGGCCGCCGCCTTGCGCCCGTGCGCCGGATGTACCCGGTCGTCCTTGGTCGACGTCAGAATGAACGGGGTCGGGTAGGTCTTGCCCGCGACGAGCTTCTGGTAGGGCGAATAGCCGTCGATCCAGGCGCGCTGCTCCGGCTTGTCCGGATCGCCATATTCGCCGATCCACGACGCGCCGGCGCCGAGCTTGGAATAACGCACCATGTCGAACAACGGCACCTGGATGATCGCCGCGTTGAACAATTCGGGGCGCTGGGTGATCGCCGTTCCGACCAGCAAGCCGCCCTGGCTTCCACCAACGACGCCAAGGCGGCGCGGGCTGGTCAACTTGCGGGCGATGAGGTCCTCGGCGACCGCGATATAATCGTCCCAGGTGCGCTGCTTGTTCGCCCCTTGCGCCGTCTGGTGCCAGGCCGGGCCGAACTCGCCGCCGCCACGCAGATTGGCGACAACATAGGCATTGCCCTGCTCGAGCCAAAGCTTACCCATCGATCCCGAATAGTTCGGCACCATCGGGCTTTGAAAGCCGCCATAGCCATAGAGCAAGGTCGGCGTGGAACCGTCCATCTTGGCGTTCTTCGGCCGCACCATGAAATACGGAATCTTCGTGCCGTCGCGCGACCTCGCTTCGAACTGCTCAACGACATGGCCTTCGGCGTTGAACCGCGCCGGCGTGGTCTTCAGCACTTCCAGCTTACCGGTGCCCGCATCGTAATAATGAAGCGAGGACGGCGACAGGTAATTGGCGGCGGAGAACATCACCTGGTCGGTCTCGTCCGCCGCGGCGGCGAGTCCGATCGTGGCATTGTCGGGAAGCGCGATCGGAGTCGCCTTCCAGGCACCGCCGGCATAATCGTAGGCGAAGGCCTTGCCGCGCACATTGTCCAGGATGGTGAGGATCAGCTTGTTGCGCGTCGTCGCGACGCTGCCAAGGGTCTGGCGCGCATTGGGCTCGAACACCAGCGACACGGCCGCCTTGTTCGGGTCCTTTTTCCACTCCCCAAGATCGTAGGAGAGCAGCGAGCCCGCTTTGAAGGTGCGGCCGCCCGCCACCGGCGTCCAATCCTCGCGAATGGTCAGCAGCATCCGCCCGTCGATGATTCCGGCAGGCCCGGCCTTCTTCGGCAGGTTGAGCTTCACCGCGCCCGTGGGAGTCAGCACGCTATATTCGCGGTCGAAGAAGTTGGTGCCGCGCTGGCCGATCAGCGCGTGCACCACGCCCTTGTTGTCGCGGAGCGCAAAGGCCGATGCCTGCACGTCCTCGGCGGTGCCGCGGTAGATTTCGGTGGCGTCCTCCAGCTTCTGGCCGCGCTTCAGCGTCTTGGCGACGAAGGCATAGCCGGATTTGGTCATCGTGCCTTCGCCCCAGTCGCGGGCAACGATCACGGTGTCCTTGTCGAGCCAGGAAACCGATTGCTTGCCCTCGGGCAAGTTGAACCCGCCATCGACGAAACGCTTGGTCTTGAGGTCGAACTCGCGGGCGACATTGGCGTCCTTGCCGCCGTTCGACAAAAAGATCAGGCAGCGCGTGTCTTCCGGCGGAAGGCAGGACGAACCCTGATACACCCAATTCGCACCCTCGGCGGCGGCAAGCGCATCGACGTCCAGCACCGTTTCCCATTGCGGATCGGCGGTGCGGTAGCTTGCCAGCGTGGTGCGCCGCCACACGCCGCGGACGTTCTTTTCGTCCTGCCAGAAATTGTAGAGTCCGGTCGGCGTGATCGACACGAAGGGGATGCGGTCCTTGGCCTGGAGGATCTCCAGTGCCCGCGCCTCGAACTGCTTGTAGCGCGGATCGGCCTGAAGGGTGCCGAGGCTCTTGGCATTCTCCGCCCGCGCCCATTCCAGCGCCCGCGCGCCCTCAATCTCTTCCAGCCAGATAAAGGGATCGTCGCCGCCACCCGCCGGCTGCTGCGCCATTGCGCCTCCGCCAAGCGCCGTCACCGCGAGCAGGCCCGCAAGAGCCAGGTTGCGCATTCCCATGTGATTCTCCCCTCGGATTTTAGCATTTGCGCGCAGCCTATGCCGACGCTGCGGAAAGGGGAAGCGGAGTCGCAACGCCCCGGCTCAAAGCACCCCGAAGGTCCAGCCCTCGGTGCGCGCAAGCTCCGCCGTCAGCCCCTGCGGCGCAAAGGCGCGCGGCTCGCTGCCCGCAAGCGCCCGCATGCCGGCGGCGGTGACGAGCGCATCCGTCTGATGATCGTCCGGCTCGAACGGCAGCTTGGCGGGCGCGCTGCCCAGCCCTTCCAGCGCCAGATCGAGCTGCGCCGCCGTCCGGATCTTGGTGCCGGAGAGCCCCGCCCGGCGAAGGTAGATGCGCGTATAGATTTCCACCACCGCGCTCTGACCTGGCACAAGCGGGTCCATCGGCCAGATCGCCACCTCGCCATCCAGCCGGTGAAGCAGCCGCATGCCCGAGAAGCTCGCCTTGGCCACCTGCGCGGCACCGATGGCGTCATAGGCGCTCGCCGTTTTGCGCCCGCCTTGCGCGTTGAGGCTCGCGTCGCACTGCCGGAACCGGACGAAGTCCGCCTTCAACCCGTCGGCGATCCCGAAATAGAAATGCCGCCGGTGCGCCTGCTCAAGAAAGCTCGCCGCGCCGAGGTCCTCATCCGCGCAGCGGCTGTCGACATACGCCCAGAATTCGCGCGCCGTTTTGGGCACGCCCGGCTCGCCGGGAAGATACTCGCCGCGCTCGGCGATCGGGGGCGCAAAGCTGAAGTCGAACCCGAACAATGTCGGCGCCTCCGCCGCCGCCTCCAGCAGCCACGCCAGCACCTCGTTACGCGACCAGGGCTTCTCCCGCTCAACAAGCCGGGGCGCCGCCGCCCCGGGCTCGGCCAGCGCGACGGCGATCCCCTTGTGCCTCTTCCCCTTCGCGCCCGACCAGTCGATCGCCGCGAAGCGCTGGAAGTGCGTCACACCAGGGGCGGCTGGTCGCCCATCGTGCCTGCCGGCGTTACCGGCGGGGTCGGCGGCGCGGGAGGCGCCGGCGGGGCAGGGGGTGCCGGGATGCGGTTGGCATCGGTCCAGCGTTCCAGCAGCTTGTGCGCCGTCGGGCGTCCGCCGAGCCCGAAGGCGAGGGCGCAGGCAACGGCCGCGGAGCCGATGATCGACGCAAAGGCGATGATCACGATCTCGTTGGCAAGGCCCATGAACCGCAGGCCGATGGCAACGGCGAGCGCAATGATCGCCCAGTTGAGGATCGTCGGCAGCCAGCCGCTACCGCTTCCGCCGCTCACCAGCCCCGAGACGAGCCGGGCGATGGCGACGCCGGCGAGGATGATCACCGTTCCGAACAATACCTGCCCGCCAAGCTCGAGGATTTCGGCAAGCATCGCGGCGATCAGCGGCGATTGGAGAAGCACCGCCGCCTGTACCGCGAAGCCGATCAGGATCGCGATCATCACAATGGTGCCGACGGTCCGCGACGGGTTCACCTTGTCCGACGAGATGCCGAGCGCGGCGACGCTGTTGTCGAAGCCCATGCTCGGCAGGATCTGGTCCACCGCGCCCTTGGCGAGGCGGCCAACGAAGAAGCCGATGGCGAGCAGCAGCAATGCGCCGAGCACGTTGGGGATCGCGTCGAGGATCGTCTGCAGCATGCGGGTGGCCGGGCCGGAGATCGCCTCGATGTGGAGCGCGTCGAGGGCGGAGATGGTCACCGGGATCATGATCAGAAAGAAGACGACCATGCCTATGGAGCGGCTGATCGAGGAGCGGCCGGCGCCGACGGACGGCGGAGCGCCGGCAGCGCCGGCTGGAACGGTTCCGGCGCTTTCCGAGAGGCCGCTCTTGCGCAGCCAGCCGTCGGCATTGGCGGCGAGCAAGGCCCCCTCAACGAGCCGCCGCACGATGCGCGCAACGATCAGGCCGATGAAGAAGATCAGCCCGGCGCCGACGACGTTGGGGATGAATGAGAGGACGTTGGTGGTGAGCTGGCGCACCGGCTCCAGCACGTTGCCGAGGCGAAGCGGCTGAAGCGCGAGCATGATGCCGATCAACAGGATCAGCCAGAAGGCGATGTCGCCGATCAGGCTCCCTAGCGTCTTACCCGGCTCCGCTTCGTAATGTTTGCGAAGCGCCGGCACCTTGTCGACCGCTTTGGCGATCGCCCATTTCGCCGCGCGGGCGAGCAGCCAGGCAATGACCAGGATCGCGATCGCGCCGATGATCCGGGGCGCCCACACCATTAATTCGCTTTGCCAATAACTTGCGTCGCCATTGCTGCGATACATGGGCTGCTCCCTTCGAAACTGTCACGGTAAGTGCCGCCGGCGTTACAATCGCGCGGCGCGCTCGGCGGTTCCGCGCATTTTGCATCGAAAGCGGCCGCCATTGCGCGAAAGGTCGCGGCTCACCTATGGCTGCACGGGATGGGGACGGCGCGCAACTTGGGGAAGCTGGGACGGCCGGTGGGCGTCGCCGCCAGCCTGGCGTCCATGGCGCGTGCCCGCGAATGGTGGGAATATAAGCTCGTTCCCGTTTTCGCGATGTTTTACGCAACCGCCTTGGTGACCGGCCTGCCGCTGCATCGGATGTGGCAGGGCGGCTTGTTGCTTCTCGCCGCGATCGGCGCCGGAGCGGTTTATGTCAGCGTCCTCAACGATCTTGCCGACCGGCACGAGGACAAGGCGGCCGGCAAGGCGAACCGCGTCACCGGAAGCCCTCCGGCGATGGTTGTTCTGCTGATCGCGGTGCCGATCGCGATTGGGCTCGCGGTGGCCTGGAACTGGCGCGCGGATCCGCTTCGTTTGTGGCCCTATCTCGCGGCCTGGATCGCCTTCACCGCTTATTCGCTGCCGCCGTTTCGCTTGAAATCGTGCGGGGCGGCGGGCGTTCTTGCCGACGCGGCGGGCGCGCACCTGTTTCCCACGATTGTTGCGGTTGCCGTTGTGCTGCGCTTCGGGGGGATTTCGCCCGATCCATTGTGGCTTGCGGCAACCAGCCTGTGGGCATTCGCCTACGGGGTACGCGGCATCTTATGGCACCAATTGCTGGACGCCGAAGCGGACCGCGCGGCCGAAGTTACGACCTTTGTTCAGCAAAGCGGCAGGGCGCACACGGTCGCGCTTGCCCGCTACGTCGTTTTCCCGGTGGAGCTGATCGCCTTCGCCGTGGTGCTGGCGCACATGCCCAGCTGGCTGCCGATCCTGTTCCTGTTTCTTTATTTTCCGCTGGTGAAGCGCAAGCTTCGCATTTTCCGGATGGTCGCGGTAGTCGTTGAGCCGCGCCCGCGCTACCTGATCATTCTCCACGATTATTACGACGTCCTGCTGCCTTTGGCGCTGCTCCTCGCCTGCGCCTGGCGCTGGCCCGCCGACCTCGTGGCGCTGTTCATCCACTACCTCATATTCCCCCGCCGCCCCCTCCACACCCTCCACGATATTTGGCGGATCAGGCCGTAGCGGTGGTTATGCCTTTTCAGTTCCAGATGATGGGGAGTGTGACGAGCTGGTTCAGGTTGCGCTGGCTGATGCGGGCCGCCGTGGCTTCGCCGCGGACCTCCACCGGTAGGCCGGCATCCTTCCAACCGGCGAGGGCAAGTGGAACGCGAGTGATCGGGTCAAGCAAAGCCGCGCGCAGAACGTAACGCCCCGGGAGCAGCGGCAGCTGGGGAATGGAGCAGGACAAGGTGCCGCCGCCTTCCCGGAGATAAACGGGCTGGTCAGTCTCCCCGCCTGCGATGCATACCCAGTGATCGGCCGTCCAGAAGCCGAATCCCCAAAGCGCTTCTTGCGCTTTGTCGCACCGGTATTGGAGAAGGATGCGCGCCTCTGCTCCTGTTCGCAACGCCGCTTCATCCGCCGACGCGACCCGCATATCTTCCACCGCGACGGGATAATCGTTCACCTCCGAGCCGGCCGGACGCGGAGCCACGCTGGAGCGCCGCTCGAACATGTGGTTCAAAGCTTCCATCGCCCCGCCTGAGAAAACCGCGCGCCCTTCGTTCAGAACCATTCCGCGCTGGCAAACCGCCTGCACCTGGTAGGTGTTGTGCGACACCAGAATCAAAGCTCCACCGGCGTCCAGATATCCGCGCATGTGGCTTATGCATTTGCGCTGAAACGGCAGGTCGCCAACCGCAAGAACCTCATCAACCAGCAGCAGATCGGGCTCGAGATGCGCCGACAAAGCATAGGATAAGCGCGCCTTCATGCCCGAACTGTAGCTTTGCACCGGCGCATCGATAAACGCGTCGAGTTCCGCGAATTCGATCACCTGGTCGAGCAGGCGCCGGCCCTGCCGCTTATCGAAACCGTGCAAGGCGGCGCCGACCTCTACATTCTCGCGGCCGGTCAAAAGCCCGTTGAAGCCCGTGCCGAGTTCAATGATCGCCTGGCTGCGGCCGCGGACCCGAATCTCGCCGGCGTCCGGCTTCAACAGGCCGTGGAGGATCTTCAGCAAAGTGCTTTTGCCCGATCCGTTGTCGCCGATTACCGCAAGCGATTCCCCAGGCGCGATCTCAAAGGAGACGTCCTCCAGCGCCCAGAATTCTCCGGCGGCAAGGCGCGGGGACGGTAGGCCTGGCCGGAACTCCGCGGTGATATCGCGAAGGCCATAGCGGAGCGAGCGTCGCAGATCGGCGGCGAACTTCTTGCTAAGTCCGCTGACGGACATGACGTTGTTGTTCATCGCCGGAACCGGGGTTTCACCCGGGGAAGCGGGCAAAGCCCCGCTCTCCGATCTGATCCACCCGCCGGCGATACGCGTCGTAGCAAGCGTCGCCCGGCCGAACGACGCCCAGCTGCGGCTCGTCCGGACCCGCTGTCGGGATCAGGGTGATCGCCGTCGCCGCGGGGATGAGCTGCGAACCCGCGCCGGAAACGAGGCTGCTCAGGATGCCGCACAGCGCCCCTCCGGCCGCCGCCGACGGCCGTCCGAGGATCACCATCCGGTATTGCCCTTCCGATTGGGTAACGAGGTAGATGTGCCCCGATAGGTGCGGCAGCGACACGAAGCCGGTTTGCGTGAAGGCCGCGTCCAGCCGCGCGGCTTCGATGAAGCGCAGGTGGCTATGCTCGTCATCCCACTCGATCATGGTTCGGTAGGCATAGATCGCCCCCGGCTCGTCAAAGGACGGGCGCAGCGTCAGGTAGTCCGCTTCCAGCCAACGGACCGCGGCGCGCGCATAAGCGCCCATCGACTGCGGCGCGACGCCCACCATCTGAATCGGGGCAGCCGCCGCTTGCGGGGCAAGCATTCGCAGCTCGATGCCGAGCGCTTCCTCGAGCCGGATTACCGTGCCCAGCGTGAACGGCCGGCGCCCCGAAAGCGCCTTCTCCAGCGTAGAGATGCTCAATCGTGCCGAGTCGGCCAGCCATTGCCGCGACAGGCGGCGGCGCGCCAGTTCCTCGCGGACCCTGAGCGCGACCGTTTCGCTCTGATTGAAGTCCAGATCCCCCTGCACGCGCCGCGCTCCCGACCGAGTTCGGCAACACTCCGCACTTTTCCGCACAATTCGTCAACCGGTTGCAGCAATACCAAGCCGCCAGGGTGCGCGTGGCGGACATTTGCCGCCTCTTGCCGTGGCGGCGGTGGAGCATCGCGCGCATACGCCGCCACGTGGGATGAGACCGCTGCGCTCGATAACGGCCACCCCACAAGATTACGCGAGTGAAAGCTCGCGGCATCGAGGGGACGAATCGTGAGCAACACCAACAGCAGCCAGCATGCACCTGCGGCGCCCGCGCCGGCAACGCCGCGGATAGGAGCCCCGCGCCCCGGCAATTTCTGGCAGCGCTGGAAGGAATGGGAACGGGAAAACGGCTCGGTACCGGCCCCGATTCACGAGCACGCCGCCTAATTCAGGTCGTGCTCAGCGCCGGACGGCGCTGCCGACGGTGGCGAAATCCTCGATCCAAAGGTAGCCGCGAAAATCACGCGGCACGTCGTCGATCTGCTCGACCCGGGTGAGGCCGGTGACGTCCGCGCCGTTTACGGCTTCCACCACCATCACCTTGCTGTTCGCCCCAGCCATCCGCGCCTGGAAGCGGTTCGGCCAGCCCCAGATCGACCATTGTTGATCGACCGGGATGATGATGGTCACGTTGCGGCAGCTTTCCGGTACGAACGACGTCCAGCCGATCTTGGAATAGTCGGCGAGGCAGGTCTGCGGGGCCGCAGCATCCCAAGTCCAGGCGGACGGCACCAGCGCCTTCAGACGGCCGACGACCTTAGGGTTGCCGCGAAAGCTGTATTTGCCGTCGATCTCCCGTCCGGCGCGCGCGAAGGCGGCGACCAGCGCATCAGCATCGGCCGGATCGCCACCGGGCAGGTTGAAGATGAAGCGCAGTTTCGGCGTCTCGCGAAGCGCTTCTTCCACCGTGGGCATGCCGGCTATCCCGCGCCCCCGGAACGGGAAGGTCTTGCCGCCGTCCGCCGTGTAGCCGAAACCGATGTCGAGCGCCTTGAGCGCCGCCAGATCGTGGTTGCCGACCGCACCCCGCCCATTCGTGCGGCACTCCAGCGTTTCGTCGCGAAACAGCACCGCCTGGTTGTCGCGGGTCCGCCGAACATCGACCTCGATCGCGTCAGCGCCCATCCGCATAGCCCGGAAAAAGGAGGGCAGGCTGTTCCCGATGTAGAAATTGTCGCCCGGCGGCGCGATCCGTGTCGCGGCGCAGCCGTCTGCTCTTACTTCTCCGCCCGCCGGCTGCGGACCCAGGCCTCGCCGGGCGACAAGCACGAGCTGCCCCTTCGGCGTCGGCGCGATCCAGGACGCGTTGATCAGCGACAAAGCGATTGCGCTTCCCGCGATGGCGAGGCCGAGCGGCTTCCACACTTTCATGCCAGCCGCCGCTTCGCTTCCACGCAATCCGCCTCCATCTGCGCCGTTAAAGCCTCCATGCTGCCGAACTTCTCCTCCGGCCGGAGAAAGGAGACGAGTTCGACCTCGATGGTCTGGCCATACAGGTCGCCGGAGAAATCGAAAAAGAAGGGCTCCAGCAATTCCTTGGGCGGATCGAAGGTGGGGCGGACCCCCAGGCTCGCGGCCCCGTTCACCACCTCGCCCCCCGGCAGCCGGCCGCGCACCGCATAGATGCCGAAGCGCGGACGCAGATATTTGCCCAAATTGAGGTTGGCGGTCGGATAGCCGAGCGTCCGGCCACGCTTGTCGCCATGCTCCACCACCCCCTGAATCGCGAAGGGGCGGGTGAGAAGGCGGGTGGCCGTCTCGCAGTCCCCAGCCTTCAGCGCCTCGCGAATGCGGCTGGAGGAGACCGGCTCGCCATCTTCCCCCACCGGCCCGACGGCGTCCATGGACAAGCCATGGCCGGGACCGAGCCGTTTCAAGACCTCGACATTGCCGCTTCGCCCGCGGCCAAAGGTGAAATCCTCGCCCGTCACCACGCCCGCCGCGCCGATCAAGCGCACCAGCCGCTCGGCGACGAACTCCTCGGCGGCGGTTGCGGCAAGAATACCGTCGAAGCGGAACACGATCATTGCGTCCGCGCCGGCTTCGGCGAAAAGGCGCTGGCGCTGGTCGAGGCTGGTCAACCGAAACGGCGGCGCGTCCGGGCGAAAATGGCGCACCGGATGGGGATCGAAGGTCGCGACCAGAGCAGGCCGCCCTTCGGCGCGCGCGCGTTCAACCGCGCGACCGACCACCGCCTGGTGCCCTTTGTGAAAACCATCGAAATTGCCGAGCGCGACGATGCCCCCGCGAAGCGCCTCAGGAACCGCCGAGCCGCCGTCCAGCCGCTGCATGGGAGCCGTATAGAAGCGGGGCGAGGGGCCGACAACCGCTCCGCTAGGCGTCGGCACGAACCAGCCGAACAAAGGCGAAAGGCGGTCGGCCGTCTGCCGCGGGATGCTCTTCGCGCGCGGTCTCGCGCCAGCGCACCGCATCGAAAGCGGGCATCAGCGTTTCGCCCTGAGCATCCAGTGCCACTTCGGTGAGCTCAACCGCCGTGGCGAGCGGCTCGAACAAAGCGAAGATTTCAGCGCCGCCGATGATCGATACACGTTCGGACCCGGCGAGGGCGAGTGCCTCCTCCACCGATTGCGCGACCTCCGCCCCTTCAGCCTGCCATTTGCCGTCGCGGGTCAGCACGATGTGGCGCCGCCCCGGCAGCAGGCCAGGGAGGCTGTCGAAGGTGCGGCGGCCCATGATCATCGGGGTGCCGAGGGTCACCGCCTTGAAATGCTTCAAGTCCGCCGGGATGTGCCAGGGGAGGGCGCCATCCTTGCCGATCACCCCGTTACGCGCCCGGGCGACCACCAGGACGATCTCCCGCTCACTCACACCGCCACCGCGGCTTTGATGTGGGGGTGGGGATCGTAGCCGGTGATTTCGAAGTCCTGGAAACGGTAGCCGTCGATTGCGTCGGGCTTGCGCAGGATGTTGAGCCTGGGGAGCGGGCGCGGCTCGCGGGTGAGCTGGAGCCGCGCCTGATCCAGGTGGTTGGAGTAAAGGTGGCAGTCGCCGCCGGTCCAGACGAACTCGCCCGCTTCCAGCCCGCATTGCTCGGCGAGGAGGTGGGTGAGGAGCGCGTAGCTTGCGATGTTGAACGGCACGCCCAGGAACACGTCGGCGCTGCGCTGGTAGAGCTGGAGGCTCAACTTGCCGTTGGCGACATAGGTCTGGAACAGGAGGTGGCAGGGCGGGAGCGCCATCCGGTCCACGTCCGCCGGGTTCCAAGCGGAAACGATCTGGCGGCGGGAATCCGGATTGTTGTTGATCGTGTCGATCAGGGCGGCGAGCTGGTCGAAGCGCGTTCCGTCCGGCCCCTCCCAGTCCCGCCACTGCTTGCCGTAGACGGGGCCAAGATCGCCATTCTCGTCCGCCCATTCGTCCCAGATGCTGACCTTGTTCTCCTTCAGCCAGGCGATGTTGGTGTCGCCTCTCAGGAACCAGAGCAGCTCGATCAGGATCGAGCGCAGGTGCAGTTTTTTGGTGGTCAGGAGCGGAAAGCCCTGGCCAAGATCGAAGCGCATCTGGTGGCCGAATACGGACAAGGTGCCGGTTCCGGTGCGGTCCTCCTTGCGGACGCCCTCGGTGAGGATTCGCTGCAGGAGCTGGTGGTAGACTTGCATGTTGCTCCTATGCCGGGCGATGCTGCGGTTTGAAAGAGCGGCGCTTTGGATGGCGCAGGCGCTTCACCCGCCCATCATGATCGGCTAGAGCCGGATCGGATGACCGCCGACGCCCCCACCGCCACCCGAATGACCTTGTATCGCGACGCGGGCAGCCGCTTCGGCGGCGCGATCCGGCGCGCCTGGGGCAGGAAGTGGGTCCGGATCCTGGCTTACCTCGCCGCGATCCCGGTGATCTTCTACATCCTCTTGTGGGTCACGTTCGCGCGCGATCTGCCGTCGGCCGAATCGCTGCTCACCTACCAGCCGCCGCTTCCCGCCCACGTGCGCGACATCAACGGCGAGCCGGTGCAGACCTTTGCCCGCGAGCGGCGGGTGGAGCTCTCATTCGAGGAATATCCGAAAATCCTTGTCGATGCGTTCACATCGGCGGAAGACAAGACCTTCTTCACCCACGGCGGCATCGACTATCCCGGCGTGCTCGGCGCGATCGGGGATTACGTCCGCAAGGCGGGCTCCGGGGAGCGCGCCCGCGGCGGCTCCACCATAACGCAGCAGGTGGCGAAGAACCTGCTGCTCGGCGACGAATATTCCGTGACGCGAAAGGCCAAGGAAGCCTTTCTCGCCCGGCGTATCGAGAATGTGCTGACCAAGCCGCAGATCCTGGAATTGTATCTCAATCAGATATTCCTCGGCCGGAACGCCTACGGCGTGCAGGCGGCGTCCCGGGCTTATTTCGACAAGGATGTCGAGGATCTGCAGCTCCACGAAGTCGCCTATCTGGCCGTGCTGCCCAAGGCGCCGAGCAATTACGATCCGGAACGCCGGGCGGCGCGGGCGATCGAGCGGCGCAACTGGGTACTTGGCGAAATGGAGCGCAACGGCAAGATCACCGCCGCCCAGCGCATTGCCGCTCAGGCGGAGCCGCTCGGCACGGTTCGCGGGCCTTCCAACACTGTGCGCAACATCGGCGGCTACTTCATGGAAGAAGTGCGCCGCCAGCTTGCCACCACCTACGGCAGCGAGACGGAGAAGGGGCCGAACGGCGTTTATACCGGCGGCCTCTGGGTGCGCTCGTCGATCGATCCGGAAAAGCAGAAAGCGGCGGAAAATGCGCTTCGCGACGGCCTGTCCCGCTACGACCGGGGCCGCGGCTGGCGCGATCCGGGCCTCTCCATCGAAGCGGACGGCGATTGGCAGGGGCAGCTCGCGCGGGCGCCGATCGGGCCGGGCTATGACGATTGGCGCGCGGCGGTTGTGCTGCGCAAGGCGGGCGGGAGCGCCACCATCGGCCTTGCCGACGGCTCCACTGCCGAATTGCCCGCGTCTGCGGCCTCAATGCCCAAGCGCGGCACCGGCACGCCCGCGTTCAATTTCCTGCGCCGGGGAATGATCATCATCGTCAAGCGCGAGGCGAGCGGCGCCTACTCGCTTCGCTCGGTGCCGGAGATCAAGGGCGGCATGGTGGTGGAGGAAGTCTCCTCCGGCCGAATTCTCGCCATGCACGGCGGCTGGGACGCGAGGGGCGACGATTTCAACCGCGCCACCCAGGCGCAGCGCCAGCCGGGATCCACCTTCAAGCCGATCGTCTATTCGGCCGCGCTCGACAACGGCATGACGCCGGCCTCGATCATCATCGACGGCTCCTTCTGCGTCTGGCAGGGCGCTGGCCTTGGCCAGAAATGCTTCCGCAATTTCTCCGGCGGCAATGCCGGGCCGCAGACCATGCGCTGGGGCATCGAACAGTCCCGCAACCTGATGACGGTGCGCGCCGCCAACCAGACCGGGATGGAGAAGGTGACGCGGCTTTCCAAGCTGCTCGGCGTCGGCGAATATCCCAATTATCTGTCGATCGCGCTCGGCGCCGGCGACACCACGGTGATGAAGATCACCAACGCCTTCGCGATCATGGCCAATCATGGCCGCGAGCTTAAGCCGACGCTGATCGACTATATCCAGGACCGCAACGGCAAGGTGATCTGGCGCGCCGACCGCCGCCCTTGCGAAGGCTGCAACGCCCCCGATTGGGACGGCAAGCCGATGCCGCGCCCGCCGTTGCGCACCAAGCAATTGATGGACCCGATGACCGCCTACCAGATGGTCCACATCCTGGAAGGCGTGGTGGAGCGCGGCACCGCGCAGGTGCTCCGCGACCTCAAGCGCCCGATCTTCGGCAAAACGGGGACGACCACCGGCCCGACGAACGTGTGGTTCATTGGCGGATCGGCGGACATCGTCGCCGGTGTTTACATGGGCTTCGACCAGCCGCGCTCGATGGGCGGCTATGCCCAGGGCGGCACCCTTGCCGCGCCGATCTTCAAGCAGTTTGCGCAAGTAGCGTTCAAGGACATGCCGGTTGTGCCGTTCCGCGCGCCCGCCGGCATCCGCATGGTGCGCATCGACCGGCGTTCGGGCCGCAAGGTGTTCGGCGCCTGGCCGACCGACGAACCCAAGGCGGCGGTGATCTGGGAAGCATTCAAGCCGGAGAGCGAGCCGCGCCGCACCGTTCAGCGCCAGGAGCTGGCCGCGGCAGCCCCCGCGCCCCGCGCCCGGCCTCGTCCGAAGGCCGCCACGCCGCGCCGCGCCCCCGCCGCCGCGCCGTCTCCGCCGTCCGCGGCCGTGCCCAGCGACGCCTTGCCAAGCGAGGCGGGCACTCGGTAGGGCGCAGCCAGCTTGAGGAGGCCGTCCGGCTTCCGTGTTAGAATTGTTGAATTGAGGAATTTTCGATGCGCGCCGAAGCGCAAGGCCATGTCGACCAGATCAATTCGGCGCTCGCGCTGCTTCGCCGCTTCCTGGATTGGGACCGGGCGCTGCGGCGGCTCGACGAGCTGAACGCGCGCGTCGAGGACCAGGCGCTCTGGAACGACCCCAAGGCCGCGCAGGACGTGATGCGCGAACGCCGCCGGCTGGACGAAGCGATCGGCGCCACCCGCGCCATCGAGCGCGAACTCGCCGACACCGTTGAGCTGAGCGAAATGGCCGAAGCGGAAGGCGACGATGCTTTGGTCGACGACGCCGTTGCTGCCCTCGCGGCCCTTGCCGAGCGCGCCGAGCAGGACAAGGTCAAGGCGCTGCTGGCCGGCGAAGCGGACGCCAACGACACCTATATCGAGATCAATTCGGGCGCGGGCGGCACGGAGTCCAATGACTGGGCCGGCATGCTCCAGCGCATGTACACCCGCTGGGCCGAACGACGTGGCATGAAGGTGGAGCTGATCGACTTCCACGCCGGGGAGCAAGCCGGCATCAAGTCCGCCACCCTGCTGCTCAAGGGCGAGAACGCCTACGGATACGCCAAAACGGAGAGCGGCGTTCACCGCCTCGTCCGGATCAGCCCCTATGACAGCTCGGCCCGCCGCCACACCAGCTTCGCCTCCGTCTGGGTCTATCCCGTGGTGGACGACAATATCGACATCGAGATCAACGAAAGCGAGCTGCGCATCGACACCTACCGCGCGTCCGGCGCCGGCGGGCAGCACATCAACACCACGGACAGCGCGGTACGCATCACCCACTTGCCGTCGGGCATCGTGGTTCAGTGCCAGAACCAAAGATCGCAGCACAAGAACAAGGCCGAAGCCTTCAACCAGCTGCGGGCCCGGCTTTACGAGGCCGAGCTTCAGCGCCGCGAAGCCGAAGCGAACGCCACTGCCGCGTCGAAGACCGACATCGGCTGGGGTCACCAGATCCGCTCCTACGTGCTCCAGCCCTATCAGCTGGTAAAGGACCTGCGCACGGGCGTCACCTCCACCGCGCCGCTCGACGTGCTGGACGGCGATCTCGATCGCTTCATGGCGGCGGCTCTGTCGCAGCGGGTAACTGGCGAAGAAATAGACGTGGAAGATGTGGAGTAAGGCTGTCGCCCCCTCCGCTTGTCTCGAGCGAAGTCGAGAGACGCGTTGCGGAGCCCTGGGCGTTTCTCGAATTCGCTTGAAACGAACGGGGTGGGGGGGGCTGCTGTTTTCGGCTATTTTGCTGGCAGGTTGCGAGAAGGCGGCCGAGCAATCCGCTTTCCCCAAGCCGAACCGGCCGGTGTCGCCGATCGTTTCGCCGCGTTATTCCAACGAGGATGCCCGCGACAGCGTTGGCGAAGCGGAAACGGTGATGAAGCTCGCCGACATCCGCGAAGGCATGTACGTCGCCGACATCGGCGCCGGCGAAGGCTATTATACCGTCCGCCTCGCCCCACTGGTCGGCAAGCGCGGCCGGGTGCTTGCCCAAGACATTATCCCCGAGACCAGAGACACGCTTGCCCAGCGCGTCCAGCGCGAGAACCTGGAAAACGTCGCGGTAAAGCTGGGCGAGCCGAACAACCCGCATCTGCCCGACGCGTCTTTCGACCGCATCTTGCTGATCCACATGTACCATGAGATTGAGATGCCCAGCGAGTTCCTGTGGCACGTTCGTTCGGACCTGAAGAAGGGGGCGCGCGTCGTGGTGGTGGACGCCGATCGCCCCACCGACCGTCACGGCACCCCACCCAAGCTGCTGATGTGCGAATTCGCCGCTCTGGGCTTTGAGCTCACCCGCTTCGAGCGGCTCGGCGACAGCGAAAGCTATTTCGCACAATTCGAACCGAAAGGCGCCCGCCCGGAGCCGGACAAGATCCCGAGCTGCCCCGCTTAAAAGCGGCGTCTAAAGAAGCCCGAGTTCGCGCAGGCTGGTCATCTCCGTTCCGGCGAAGATGAGGTGGTCGACGAGCCGAATTCCAAGGCTCCGGCCGGTTTCGGCAAGAAGCCGCGACGTGCGGATGTCCGCCTCGCTCGGCTCGCGTTCTCCGCTCGGATGATTGTGCGCAACGACCAATAGCGTGCTTCCCAGTCGCAGCGCTTCGGCGAAGATGTCCCGCACCGGTACGTCCGCCGCATCGGTTGAACCTGGATATACGCTCACCGCAAGAACACGCCGTTCGTTGCTTAGATGCAGCACCGCCACCTTCTCCGATTCCGCGACCGCGAACAGCGGCGCAAGCAAAGCGCGTGCTTTGGCGGGCGAACGGATCGTCTGGGGGAGGGGCTCTGGCGGCAACACGGCCTCGAGCATCTGCCACGTTGCACCGCTGCCTTCGCCAGAGTGCTGGACCGCTTTGGAGGTGGAATCGTCCGTATCGGAGAAAGCCTTTCAGCTCCCGTCAATCCCAGCCCGGCCATGGAGACGGCTTATGGCTTCATTGATTGTACGAAAACTCGCCTGGTGCGCGGCGGCCTTCGGGCTGGCGGCGGTCGCTGCGCCTGCTTCCGGCGCCTCTTACCCGCAAGTGCAAAGCGCGGCCGAGGCGCTGGCCAGGGATGCTGCCGTTTATGCGCAGGCGGAAGGCGTGAGCGAAGCGGAAGCGCTGCGGCGGCTCAGGGCGCAGGAAGCGAGCGTTGTCGCGACCGACCGGCTCCGTGTGCTTCACCGGAACCGGCTGGCCGGCCTCTTCATCGAACATCGCCCCGACTACCGGATCGTTGTGCTGCTCACCGGCAAGAAGCGTGTCCCGCCACAGACGATCATCGCAGGTGGCACCCAGATCCCGGTGGTCTTTCGCACCGGCGCAAAGGCGACACAGGGGAAGCTGTCGGCGGCGATAGTCCGCTACCAGGCATCGATTCGCGCCGCTTTGGACCACGCGCCTGCCATGGGTGCTGACCCCAGAACGGGCGAACTGGTGATCCTGGTCAACCGCAAGGACGCGGCGCGTGAGGGCGCCGACGAACTGGAGGAGCGCTTCGAGGAGCTGACCGGCGTGCCCGTCCGAATTCGCGTCATGGACGGCGAAAGCGCCGACCTCGGCCTGGAAGGTGGCGCTAGGGTGCACGGCGTATCGGGCGTCAGCGGCCGACGCGAATATTGCACAACCGGGTTTGTGGTCACGGACGGCACCCGCACCGGTGTCGTCACCGCCGCCCACTGCCCGGACGAACTCAGCTACCGTGACCCGCAAGGTAGCGGCGACGCGAAGCTAAGCTTCCTCGGCCAATGGGGCTGGAGCCATCAGGACGTGCAGCTTCACGTACCGGACACCGAAGGGCTGGCGCACAGCGCCCTCGTTTACGCGGACTCCGCCAAGACGCTTGCGCGGCCGATCGAGGCGGTGCGGCGCCGGGCGAGCAGCCGGGTCGGCGACTTTGTATGCCGCCGCGGCGAAACGTCCGGCTTCGGCTGCGCCCAGATCGAGCTCACCGACTTCGCGCCGCCCGGAGACCTGTGCGGCGGCCCCTGCGCGCCGACCTGGGTGATGGTGAAGGGCGCCTGCCAAGGCGGCGACAGCGGCGGCCCGGTCTTCATCGGCACCACCGCGCTCGGCATCGTCAAAGGCGGCGGCACCTACAGCCGGAGCGGCAAGTGCGACTATTGGTTCTATATGTCCACCGACCACCTGCCGAAGGGGTGGTCGGTGCTTACCCAGCCAGCCGCCGCTTTGCCTCAGCGTGCCGCCGAGACGTCCACCAGCCTTCTGGCGAAGTGAGTTTCGATCGCGCTCTTCATCCCCAGCGCAATCTGCCGCCGCCCTTCTTCCGACTGGATGTAGGCGGAATCCACCTGGTTGGTGAGATAGCCGGTCTCGAACAGGATCGACGGCACGTCCGGCGCCTTCAGCACCACCAGGGACGCGAAGCGGTGATATTCCGGCCGGAACGGGAAAAAGGGCGAGGCTTCGCGCCGAAGCAACGCTGCGAAATCGGCGGAAATGTTCATGCTTTCGCGCTGGGCCAGATCGATCAGGATGCGGTTCACCGACGCGTCGTCGCCAAGCGCCGCGCCGCCGATCCGGTCGGATTCGTTCTGCTGCTCGGCAAGGGAGGCCGCTTCCCTGTCGGACGCCACTTCCGACAAAGTGTAGATGGTAGCGCCGCGCGCGCCGTCATTGCTTGGCGCGGCGTCGGCGTGGATCGAAATAAACAGGTCGGCGCCCACTCGCCGGGCGATCTCGTAGCGGTCGCGAAGCACGATGAAGCGGTCGTCCTCGCGCGTCATGGCGACCCGCACTCGGCCCGATGCGGCCAGCGCGTCGCGGATGGCGGCCGTTATCGCAAGCGTCACGTCCTTCTCCTGGCGCCCATCGAACGGAGACTTGGCGCCGGGATCGCGGCCGCCATGGCCGGCGTCGAGAACAACCAGCGGCCGATCGGCCCCCGCCGCGCCGTAGATGCGGGGCAAAGGTGCGCTTGCTGCGCTGCTGTTCGGCTGATCGAGCTGGATGGTGACGCCGCCATCGCCTGCACCGTCCGGCTGCGGCAGCAGCAAGGCCAGATAGTGCATCAACATGGCCAGTATCTGTCCCACGCGTTCGTTTCTGGCGCGGCGCACGGCCTCCGGTCCAGCAAAAACGCCGTAGCATCCGGTGTCGGCCATTG
The DNA here is from genome assembly GCA_036399095.1 of Allosphingosinicella sp. Lineage (GTDB taxonomy): Bacteria > Pseudomonadota > Alphaproteobacteria > Sphingomonadales > Sphingomonadaceae > Allosphingosinicella. The sequence continues at coordinate 103,492 of DASWNT010000022.1, read as the reverse complement.
CCGCTGCCCGGCGGGGGTGCTAGCAGCTACAGTCGGCCAGAGATTGAAGGTCTGCCTTCGCTCCAAAGCAAATGGCCGCACAGAATTCGCGCCGGCGCCTTTCACGGGCGCCGGACACAAGGTTGACGCTGCATGAGCCATTTCGCCCCCGTTTCGCTTCGCCCCCCTTTGGGGACGGACGTTGCGGCGGGGGCGTCGCGGCCGGCTTTTTCCAACGGCCCGGCAAGAGCAGCGGACACGATTTTCCTACCAACCCGGACATCTGAGGCGCGCGCGATCAACGCCGCGCCTTTGTCCATTTTCAGGCGCGCGTTTCCCGCGGCTTTTCAAGCCAGGGTGCGCGCGTGGAGTGATTTAAATGACCATGCGGATGTTGATCGACGCGCGCCACCGGGAAGAAACCCGGGTGGCCGTCGTCAAGGGAAACCGGATCGAGGAGTTTGATTTCGAATCGGCCGAGCACAAGCAGCTCAAAGGCAATATCTATCTCGCCAAGGTAACCAGGGTCGAACCCTCGCTTCAGGCGGCGTTTGTCGACTACGGCGGAAACCGCCACGGCTTCCTGGCCTTTAGCGAAATCCACCCGGATTATTATCAGATCCCGCGCGAAGATCGTGAAGCCCTGCTTCGCGAGGAAGCGGAGCATGCCGCCGAGGAAGCCCGCCTTCGCGCCGCCGAATATGGCGACGACGATCACGATCATGACCATGATCATGACGATGCCGACCACCACGACGAGGAGGAAGGCAATGTCGCCGCGCCGGAAGATGCGCATGACGACGAAGCCCCGGCCGAGCCCGAAGACGCCGAAAGCGCAACGGAGGAAAGCGCCGCCGAGGTTCTGCGCCGCAAGCGCCAGAATTTGCGCCGCCGCTACAAGATTCAGGACGTCATCCACCGCCGCCAGGTGCTGCTCGTCCAGGTCGTCAAGGAAGAACGCGGCAACAAGGGCGCGGCGCTCACCACCTATCTGAGCCTCGCCGGCCGTTATTGCGTGCTGATGCCGAACACGACCCACGGCGGCGGCATTTCGCGCAAGATTTCCAACGGCGCCGATCGCAAGCGCTTGAAGCAGATCATGGCCGATCTCGCGCTGCCGACCTCCATGGGCCTGATCGTCCGCACCGCCGGTCTTTCGCGTACCAAGACCGAGATCAAGCGCGACTTCGATTATCTCGCGCGGCTGTGGGACGAAATTCGCGAGCGCACGCTCGGCAGCTCGGCGCCGGCTCTGATCTACGGCGACAGCGACCTCATCAAGCGGGCGATCCGCGACATCTACAATCGTGACATCGACGAAGTGATCATCGAGGGCGACGAAGGCTACAAGGCCGCGCGCAACTTCATGAAGCTGTTGATGCCGAGCCACGTCAAGCGCGTGCAGAATTATGCTGACCCGGTGCCACTGTTCCAGCGCTTTGGGGTCGAGGACCAGCTTTCGGCCATGTACCAGCCGGTGGTTCAGCTGAAATCCGGCGGTTATCTGGTGATCAACCCGACGGAAGCTTTGGTCTCCATCGACATCAACTCGGGCCGTTCGACGCGCGAGCACAATATCGAGCAGACCGCCTACGCAACCAACATCGAAGCCGCGCACGAAATCGCTCGCCAGCTTCGGCTGCGCGACATGGCCGGTTTGGTGGTGATCGATTTCATCGACATGGAATCGAACGGCCACATCCGCAAAGTCGAGCGGACCATGAAGGACGCGCTGAAGAACGATCGAGCCCGAATCCAGGTCGGCCGCATTTCGTCCTTCGGCCTTATGGAAATGAGCCGCCAGCGTTTGCGCACCGGCGTTCTCGAAGCCTCCACCAAGCCGTGCCAGCATTGCGAAGGCACCGGCTTGATGCGCACCGCCGCGTCGGCGGGCCTTTCCGCGTTGCGCATGCTTGAGGAAGAAGCGGGCCGTGGCCGCGGAAGCAAGATATGCCTGCGCGCCGGCCGCGAAGCCGCGATCTACGTGCTTAACCGCAAGCGTGGCGAGATCGCCGAAATCGAGGCGCGCTACGGCGTTCAGATCGAAGTGCTGATCGACGAAAGCTTCGAAGGCGCCCGCATGGCGGTTGAAAGCTTCGGCCCGCCACCGGTGGCCCGTCCCCGTTTCGAGCCGATCGCGGCGGCGATCGAAGACGATGACGAGGATTATCCGGAGGACATCGAGGACGAGATCGAAGCCGACGAGGAAGACGACGCCGAAGAACAGCCGCGCGAGCAGCGCGGCCGTGGCGGCGCCGATCGTGGCGGCGACCGTGAGCGCGAAAAGGCCGAGGAAGAGCGCGGCCGCAAGCGCCGCCGCCGGCGCGGCCGCCGCGGCGGCCGCCGCAGGCCCGAGGGCGAGGAAGGCCAGGAGGAAGGCCGCGCGTTCGAGGCCTCGGCTGAGGCCGATGAGAACCGGGACGACGACGCAGGCCGCATGGACGAGGAAAGCACCGCCAAGCTCCAGGAGGACGAGGCCGCCCGCGAGGACGCGCCTGCTCCCGAAGCCGAAGCGCCGAGCCTGATCGCCGAAGCCGCCGCCGAGGAGGAAAAGCCCAAGCCCCGCCGCCGTCCGCGCGCCCGCCGCAAGGTCGGCGATGCGCCGGAAGCGGTTGCCGCCGAGGCCGCGCCGGTTGAAGCGGTTGCCGCCGCCGAAGCGGTTGCGCCCGCCGCCCAGGAGGCAGCGCCTGCCGCTGTTGCCGAGGAGGAAGCACCGGCCAAGCCGAAGCGCCGCCGTCGCAAAAAGGCGGACGACGCCGAAGCGGCACCTGCCGAAGCGCCCGCAGGCGAAGTTCCGGTGGCCGAGCCTGCTCCGGCTGCCGCGCCTGCCGCTACTCCGGCTGCCGAACCCGCCGAAGCCTCCGGGGCCGACGCAGCGGTGGCCGAGCGCGACGAACCCGCCGCCGATGCCGGCCCGCCGCGCCGCGGCTGGTGGCAGCGCACCTTCGGCGCCTGAGCCGCATGGATCCGGACATGAGCCGCTTGTCTCAAGCAGGCGCGCTCATGTCCGGTTCAGCCCGTGAACGGGATAGGGAGCGGCATGGCTGACGCGACGCATTCCCCCTCCCGCCGAGGCAGAGCGAGCTTTTTCGCCCGCTTCCTGATGCTTCTCGCGTTGAGCTTCGCGGCCACCGCGCACCCGGCGGCGGCGCAATCGATTCTGCGCGACGCCGAAACCGAAGCCTTGCTTCGCGACATGTCCAACCCGATCGTCGCCGCGGCGGGTCTTCGCCCGGACAACGTCAAGATCGTCATGGTTCACGATCGCTCCATCAACGCCTTCGTTGCCGGCGGGCAGATCGTGTACATTCATTCGGGCCTGATCGCCGCCGCCGACAGCGCCAACGAAGTGCAGGGCGTGATCGCGCACGAGCTTGGCCACATCACCGGCGGCCACGTTCTCCGCTTTGAGGAAGGGATCAAGATGGCGACGGGCATCATGCTCCTGTCGCTGGTCCTTGGCGTCGCAGCGATGGCCGCGGGCTCGGGCGATGCGGGCGCGGGGATCATGGCGGCCGGGCAGCAGGCGGCGATGGGCAAGTTCCTCGCCTTCACCCGCACTCAGGAAAGCTCGGCCGACGCGGCGGGCGCCAGCTATCTCAACACGGCCGGGATCACCGGCAAGGGCAGCCTGTCCTTCTTCAAGAAGCTGCAGAACCAGGAATTTCGTTACGCCATCCCGCAGGAAGACAGCTATGCGCGCACCCACCCGCTGACCGGCGAGCGGATGGCGGCCCTTGAGCAGGTCTATAAGACCGCGCCTTCCTGGGAGACCAAATCGAGCCCGGCGCTGGAGTCGCGGTTCGAGCGCATCAAGGCGAAGCTTGCCGGTTTCGTGGACGATCCCAAGCGGACGCTTCAGCAATATCCCGAGAGCAACAAAACGGTGCCCGCGCGCTATGCCCGCGCTTATGCCTGGCACAAGACGGCCTACCCGGATCGTGCCTTGGGCGAGATCGACAGCCTTCTCGCTTCCTACCCGGACGATCCCTATTTCCTCGAGCTGCGCGGCCAGGTGCTGCTCGAATCCGGCCGTCCCGCTGAAGCGCTTCAGTCGTTGCGCACCGCAACCGCCCGCGCTCCGGATCAGCCGCTGATCGCCGCTTTGCTCGGCCACGCGCTGATTGCGACGGAAAAGCCGGAGCATTTCGAGGAAGCGAAAAGCGTGCTTCGCACCGCCATCGGCCGCGACAACTCCAATCCTTTCGCCTGGTACCAGCTCGGCATCGTCTACGATCGCGAAGGCGATCAGGGCCGCGCCGCGCTTGCCACCGCCGAACGCTATAATCTGGAAAACCAGCCAAAGCTCGCCCTCGCAAATGCCGAGCAAGCGCTTGCTGCCATCCCCACCGGTTCGCGCGACTGGCTCCGCGCGCAGGATATCGCAATGGTCTCCCGCACGGCGGTGGAGGTGCAGAAGCGCGGCCATGACGGACGCAAATAAGGGCGGCATGACAAGCAACACGAAATGGGGGCTGCTGGCGGCGGCAGTCGGCGTGCTGGTCGGCGGCGGCGCGATGGCGCTCTACTCGGGCGTGCAAGGCGGCGGCGCGAGCAAGAGCGAGATCGAGCAAACCGTCCGCGCCTACCTGCTCGAACATCCCGAGGTGCTTCAGGAAGCTTCCCAGCGCCTCCAGCAGCGCGAAATGGGCAAGGCCGTGGAGGCCAACCGCGCCGCCTTCGAGACCCCCTTCGCCGGTGCCTGGGCCGGCGCCGCCGACGCGGACGTGACGCTGGTCGAGTTCTTCGATTACGCCTGCGGTTACTGCAAGAAGAGCAACGCCGACGTCGACCGGCTGCTCCGCGAGGACCCGAAGCTCAAGGTGGTTTGGCGGGAATGGCCGGTGCTTGGTCAGGACAGCGAACAGGCCGCAATCGCCAGCCTCGCCGCCGCCCAGGCCGGCAAGTACCGCACCTTCTACGACACGCTCTTCGCCGCCGGTCGCCCCGACGCTGCCGCCGTCGCGCGCGCTCAGCAGGCGGCCGGGATTAGCCCGCAGGCTGTGGCGCAAATGGCCGCGTCACCGGCCGCCCGCGACGAGATGTCGAAGAATATGCAGCTCGCCCAAACCATAGGCGCAAGCGGCACGCCCACTTTCGTCGTGGGCGACGAAGTGCTGCAAGGCGCCGTCGGCTACGGCGCGCTCAAGGAAGCGATCGATAAAGCCCGCTCGGGCGCCTAGCCCTTGAAGCCCTGCGCCACGACATACCATTCCGAAGAGCCCTTGCGGCTCGCCGGCGGCTTGGCGTGCTTCACCGAGGTGAAACGCCGCTTGAGTTCGGACACGAGATTGTTGTCCGCGCCGCCCGCAAGGACTTTGGCAACATAGGTTCCGCCGGGCTTGAGCACTTCACCTGCGAACTCCAGCCCGGCCTCCACCAGTGCCATGGTGCGAAGGTGATCCGTCTGCGGGTGGCCGACCGTATTCGCCGCCATATCGGACAACACCAGATCGGCCGCGCCGCCCAAAGCTTCGCGCAGCCGCTCCGGTGCATCGTCGGCGAGGAAATCCATCTGAAGGATTGTCGCGCCGTCGATGGGATCGGTCGGCAGTAGATCGATGCCGACCACCGCCGCTTTGGGCGATTGCTTGCGCACCACCTGCGTCCATCCGCCCGGCGCTATGCCGAGGTCGACGACCCGCTCCGCGCCCTTCAGGAAGTGATATTTCTCGTCCAGCTCGATCAGCTTGTAGGCCGCGCGCGAGCGATAGCCTTCCGCCTTGGCACGCTTGACGTACGGATCGTTGAGCTGCCGCTCGAGCCACTTGATCGAGCTCATCTTGCGGCCCTTGGCCGTTTTCACGCGCTTCATGGGACTAATCCGTCGCGCACCATCAGCGAGCGCAAAATGCCTTCGCGAATGCCGCGGTCGGCGACGCCGAGCGTCTCGGCCGGCCAGATTTCCATGATCGCTTCCAGTATCGCGCAGCCTGCCACCACCAGGTCGGAGCGCTCGGCACCGATGCACGGCAGCTCGGCGCGCTCCTCCGGGCTCATCCGCGACAGCATCTCGCTCACCGCGCGCATCGCCGCCGACGGCATCTGCAGCCCATCCACGGCCCGGCGATCGTAAGCGGGAAGGGCGAGGTGGACGCTTGCGAGAGTGGTGACGGTGCCGCTGGTCCCCATCAGCCGGATGTCCGTCTTGTCGGCCGGAAGTAGCTCGGCGAAGCGGCGGAAGGCGTGGCGGACCCGTTCTTTCATTCGGGCAAAGGCGGCGAGTCGCTCGTCCGGGTCGGCAAAATGGCGGCCTTCGCTTTCGGTCAGCGAGACAACGCCCCACGGCGCGCTCCACCAGCATTTGATTTGCGGCGTGTTCATGCCGTCCGTATCGACCAGCACCAATTCGGTCGATCCGCCGCCGATGTCGAAGATCAAGGCAGGCCCGTCGCCGGGCTCCAGCAGCCGGTGGCAGCCGAGCATGGCGAGCCGTGCTTCCTCCTCGGGAGAGATGACCTCAAGGGCGATCCCCGTCTCGCGCTTCACCCGTTCAACGAAGTGGCGCCCGTTGGCGGCGCGGCGGCAAGCTTCGGTCGCGACCGAGCGGGCAAGGGTGACTCGCCGCCGGCACAATTTTTCCGCGCAGACGCCCAGAGCGGAGACCGCCCGGTCCATCGCCGCGTCGCTGATCCGGCCGCTCGCAGCCAAGCCTTCGCCAAGTCGCACGACCCTGGAAAATGCGTCGATCACGACGAAGCCGTCTTCGGCCGGACGGGCGATCAGCAGGCGGCAATTGTTGGTGCCGAGATCGAGCGCGCCGTAAGTGTGCCGGGGGTGGTGACGCTTTTCGGGATGCGTCTCCCCATCCGCTTGCGCCGGTCCCGTTGCCGGCGGGAGCGGAGCCTTCGCGGCCTGCTGCGCCATGCTTAACACTCTTGTTCTCGTTCGAACGGCGCCCCCGCCGTCCTTGACTTGGGCTCAAGGTACAGCGGGCAGGGGGGTTCGGCAAGGGACGCGGCGGAGCGGCCCCGCCGCCTCAGCCGCGCGCGTCGAGCTTCCGGCCGAGCGCCACGAAGAGGTACACGAGCGGCGGCACCAGCACGGCCGAAAGCACCACCTTGGCCAGCATCTGCCCGGCAAGCAGGTTGCCGATCGGGAACACGCCGTAAAAGGCGATGGTGATGAACAGCAATGTGTCGACGATCTGGCTGAGCACGCTTGCAATGCCGGCGCGAAGCCAGAGCAGGCCGCCGCCTTCGCGGCGCAGGCGGCTGAAGATGGTGACGTTGAGGAATTGCGAAATGCCGTAGGCGATGATGCCCGCCACCCAGATGCGAGGCGTCGCCAGCATGATGGTCTCGAATGCGGCGAGGCGTTCCTTCGGCATTTCCTCCGCAGCCGGCACGGCCAGCACGAGAAGGGTCAAAAGCAGCGACACGATCAAGGGCACGAAGCCGATCACCACCAACCGGTTGGCGACTGTTCGCCCGTGCAGCTCGGCGACCGCACTCGACGTGATCACCAGCAGCAGAAAGGCGAAGATTCCGGCCTCAACGGCAAGCGGCCCAAGCGCCACCTGTTTGTTGCCCAGCACCCCGGCGATGCAGACCATGCCGCCGTAAAAGATTGCAAAGCTGAAAAGCGAGCGGGTGATCGGCGCGGCCGGAGCGGTTTGTGTCGTCATGGGGCACGGCGTAACCGGTTTCCCGGCCCGCAAAAAGAGCTTTCCGTTGCCGCCCATCCGGGCCATCAGGGTCGGTGTGACAGAAGCAAGACTGGACGTTCTGGCGATCGGCGATGCCATTGTGGACGTTATCGCCACTGCAGAGGACGATTTCCTCATTCGGGAGCAGCTTCCGAAGGGCTCGATGCGCCTCATCGATCCGGCGGAAGCGACGCGCCTCTACGGCCTGATGCGCCAGGCGCGCGAAACCAGCGGCGGTTCGGCGGCCAACACCATGGCCGGGGTCGCGGCATTGGGCGGCCGCGCCGGCTTCGTCGGCCAGGTCGCCAAGGACCAGTTGGGCGAGATTTTCGCCCACGACATCCGCGCCCTCGGCGTCGAGTTCCGCACCCCGCCGCGCCCCGGCGACCTTCCCACCGGCCGCTGCCTGATCCTGGTGACGCCCGACGGGCAACGGACCATGAACACCTCGCCCGGCGCTTCGCATACGCTGTCGGTGGATGCGCTGGACGAGCAACAGATCCGCGATGCCGCCATTCTGTATCTCGAGGCCTATCTTTGGGTGCCGGACGAACCGCGGGCCGCGATGGAGCGGGCGATCGAGGTGGCACACGACTCAGGGCGAAAGGTCGCCTTCACCCTGTCGGACATCGCCTGCATCGCGCGGCGGCGGGACAGCTTCCTCGCGTTGATCGAACGCGGGGCGATCGACCTCCTCTTCGCCAATGAAAATGAAGTACGCGCGCTTGCCGGCGAGGACGATTTCGACAAGGGGATCGACGCGTTGAAGGATAAGGTGCCGCTTCTGGTCTGCACCTGCTCTGAGAAAGGCGCGCTTGCGGTGGACGGGGGACAGCGCATCCACGTGCCGGCCGCTCCGGTAGCCAGGGTCGTCGACACAACCGGCGCCGGCGATCTCTTCGCGGCAGGCTTCCTGTCGGGCCAGGCGCGGGGCCGAAGCGTGGAGCAAAGCCTGCGCATGGGCGCCATCGCCGCGGCCGAAATCATTTCCCACTTCGGCGCGCGCCCCGAAGTCGACCTGAAGGCACTGATGCCATGAAGCGTGTTGCGGTCTATTGCGGCTCCTCGATGGGCGCCGATCCGGCGTTCGAAACCGTTGCCCGGGCGCTTGGCGAGGAAATGGCGCGGCGCGGGCTTGGCCTCGTCTATGGCGGCGGCCATCGTGGGCTGATGGGCGTGGTCGCCGACGCGGTGCTTGCCGCCGGCGGTGAAGCCTTGGGCGTGATCCCACAGTCGCTGGTCGATGCGGAAGTCGCTCATACCGGCCTCACCGAACTCCATACCGTCGTCACCATGCACGAGCGCAAGGCGAAGATGACCGAGCTCTGCGACGCCTTTATCGCGCTGCCGGGCGGCATCGGCACCTTTGACGAATTGTTCGAAGCCTGGACGTGGAATGCGCTCGGCTACCATGCCAAGCCTTTCTGCCTGCTCCAGGTGAACGGTTTTTGGGACGGGATGCTCGGCTTCCTCGACCACGCGACGGCAAGCGGCTTCATGTCGCCCGCGCGGCGCGCGCAGTTGCTGGTTGCCGAGACCATCGAAGAAGCGATTGAAAAGCTGGACAGCGCCGCGGGGGCGTCGGAAAAGAAGATGGTCTGGTAAGACCGAATAAAAGGGCGGGGATTTCAATGGACAAGCTGCTTGGGGTCGCGGGGATCGCGCTGATCCTCCTTATCGCCGTTCTTCTTTCCTCGAATAAGCGGGGCATCCGCCTGCGCGTCGTGGCGGCCGCCTTCGCATTGCAGGCGGGCATTGCGGTGCTCGTCCTCTACACGCCATGGGGGCGGCGTGCGATCGAGGGCATGGCGCAGGGCGTCGCCAACCTGCTCGGCTACGCCAACAAGGGCACCGAATTCCTGTTCGGGCCGGCCGCGACCAACCCGCTCGCCAACACCTTTGCGCTCGGCGCCCTGCCAGTGATCGTGTTCTTTGCCGCGCTTGTGTCCATTCTTTACTATCTCGGCATCATGCAGCGGGTGGTCCGCTGGGTGGGCGGCGCGATCGGCTACGTGACCGGGATCAGCCGGGTGGAATCGCTCGGCTCTGCCGCCAACATTTTCGTCGGCCAATCCGAGTCGCCGCTTGTGGTGCGGCCCTATCTCGCAAGCCTGACACCCGCCCAGCTTTTCACGTTGATGGTGGTCGGAATGGCCGGCGTCGCGGGCACGATCCTGGCCGCTTACGCAGCCTTGCTCGGCCCGCAGGCGCTTCCTTTCCTGCTCGCCGCCGCCTTTATGTCGGCGCCCGGCGGCATCCTGATGGCCAAGATCATGATGCCGGACGAAGTAGCGCCCAAGGAACCGGAACAGCTCGAACTGCCGGCCGCCAGGATCAGCGCTCAAGGGCCGGCGGCTTTGCTGCCCGAAGCAAAGCCGGTGTCCGATCAGCCGGTGGAAGTCTCCGAATCCTTTGAAGACGGTGAAAAGCCCGCCAACATCATCATGGCCGCCGCGCAAGGCGCCCAGACCGGAGTCAAGCTTGCCGTCGCGGTCGGCGCGATGGTGCTCGCCTTTGTGGCATTGGTGGCGCTCGCTAACGGCCTGCTCGGCGGCGTCGGCGCCTGGTTCGGCATGGGCGACCTCAGCTTCCAGCGGATCGTTGGCTACATCTTTCAGCCGATCATGTTCCTGATCGGCGTGCCCTGGAACGAAGCAGGGGTCGCCGGTGGCCTCTTCGGCACCAAGATCGTGCTCAACGAATTCGTCGCCTTTCTCGATCTCGGCGCAATGCAGGCGGGGCAGCTTAGCGAGCGGAGCCGCGCGATCGTCACTTTCGCGCTCTGCGGTTTCGCCAATTTCAGCTCCATCGCGATCCAGATGGCGGTAACCGGCGGGCTGGCGCCCAACCAGCGGCCGGTGATCGCGCGCCTCGGTATCAAGGCGCTGATCGCCGGCTCGCTCGCCAACCTGATGAGCGCGGCCCTCGCCGGCCTTCTCCTCCCCTGAGCCGTCACCCTCGCGAAAGCGGGCGTCCCGCTTCTTTCTTTTCAGCCGGGGAAAAGGAGAAGCGGGATTCCTGCTTTCGCGGGAATGACGAAGTGGGTTTGGCTACTCACCGCTAGGTGACGCGCGCCCTGGGAGTGGGTAAAGCCACCCCATGGCTACTCTTGCACAACCCACCGTCGCTTCCGTGTCCCTTGCCGCTGCCGGGTCCGATCCGGAGGCTTTCGCCCAGGAGCTTGGCGGATCGTTCGAACGCTACGGCTTCGCGATCATCGCCGATCACGGCATCCCCGCGGAGCTCATCGAGCGCGCCGAGGAGAAGGCCAAGGCGTTCTTCGCCCTCCCGGAGGAGGTGAAGCGCCGCTACCACGCAGCCGGCGGCGGCGGCGCGCGCGGCTACACGCCGTTCGGCATCGAGACCGCCAAGGGCGCGACGGCGTACGATCTGAAGGAATTCTGGCACGTCGGCCGCGAGCTTCCGGAAGGCCACCCTTATCGCGAAGTGATGGCGCCTAATGTGTGGCCGGAGGAGGTCGAATCCTTCCGCTCCACCTTCCTGGAACTGTTCGCCGCCTTCGACGCCGCAGGCCTGCGCATCCTCGAAGCGATCGCCCGCTACCTGAAGCTCGCCCCGGACTATTTCGTCGACACGGTGCGCGAGGGCAATTCGGTGCTTCGCCTGCTTCATTATCCGCCCACCGACGGCAACGGTCCCAATGTTCGCGCCGGCGCGCATGAGGATATCAATACGATCACGCTTCTGCTCGGCGCGGAGGAAGCGGGGCTTCAGCTCCTCGACCGCGACGGCAACTGGCTTCCCGTGAGCCCCAAGCCGGGCGAGCTTGCTGTGAATATCGGCGACATGCTGCAGCGCCTCACCAACGGCGTGCTGCGCTCCACCACCCATCGGGTGGTCAACCCGCCGGCCGAGCGGCGCGGCCATTCGCGCTACTCGATGCCCTTCTTTCTCCACTTCCGGCCGGACTTCATGATCGAGACGCTTCCGCAATGCGTCAGCGAGGAGCGGCCGCCGCAATGGCCGCCGATCTCCAGCCACGACTACCTCATGGAGCGCTTGCGCGAGATCAAGCTGGCCTGACGCCGGGCCTCAGGCTTCGGAAGGTGATCGAGTAGCGCAGCGCCTCCATGGCAGCGATGCTGTGCTGCCATTCCTCTCGCGCCGGCCCGCGCAGCAGATAAGCGGAACGCGGCGCGGCAAGGAGCGCCTTTCGCTCCCACTTCTCCCCCAGCGGCTTGCGGAAGCGCAGCCGGGCGGGGGCAAGGAGGGAAAGGCCGACCACGTCCTCGAAGACCGGCCGGTCGCGGTGCCAGCCGATGCCTGCGCCCGGCGCATATTCGGTGAGAAGGACGTGCTCGAGCGCCTCCTCGGCGAGCCCAGCCCAGCCAGCGGCGCGGTTCCTCACCGGGAGCAGCCACTCCGGCATCGCCTCCGTCTCCTGAAGGCCCGAGCCGTTGAACTCGTAGTGCAAGCCGAAGGAAACGGTGCGGCGGTTGCCGAGATAGCCCTGGAACTCGAAGGCCTTGAACGGCAACTCGGCCATCCGCTGGGCAAGCGCTTGCTCCTCCGCCGCGCTGATCAGCTCCGGCTGGTAGCGAAGCCCCTCCGGCAGATCGGGCACCGGCGCCGCGCCGAACAGGTCCGGTTGCGCGCCCGTCACCCTTCCGCTTTCCGGCGCGTGGCTAGCAATTCGGTAACCCTTTCCATGGCATGTCCGGCTCGAACGCCTATTCGGGGGACCCAATGCACGACCTTCGCTCTTCGATCCTGTCCGGCGCCGCCGATCGCCCCGCGACGCCCGTTGCAGCGAAAAAGGCAAAGGGCGGCGGCCTCGGCGGCCTCACCGCGATCGCCATCAAGCGCGAGGAAGCCCGCCTCACCAACCAGCGGTGCGAGGATCGTTTGCGCGACATCGTGGAAGAAACCGTCATGGTCTTCCGCCGCAAGAAGCAGCCGGTGAAGGTGGTCAACGTCTCCTCGCGCGGCGCAATGATTGTCGCCGATATCGAGCCGCGGATCGGCGAAAAGCTCGATCTCCTCTTCACTGCTAAGAACAAGACCAACTGCGTCGTCCGCTGGGTCCGCGAAGGCCGGATCGGGGTGGAATTCCTCAACGAGACCATCTTCTGGGACGCCGCGCAAACCAGCGGGCCGGTGTTCCGCTACGAAGGCAGCGAAGGGAGCGGCCCGCGCGAAGTGCTGGAACGCGAGCCGCGCCAGACGCTGCTGCGCAGCGGCACGCTCTACTGGAGCGGCATCTCCATTCCCGTGCGCCTGCGCAACATCTCCAGCGGCGGCGCACGCATCGAGTCGGAGCGGGGACTCAACCCCGGAGTCGAGGTGGAGCTGGATCTCGGCGAAGCCGGCTTCCAATATGCCGAAGTGCGCTGGGCAAAGGACGGCCAGATCGGCCTTCGCTTCGCCGCTGAGTTCGACCTCGATTCGCTTGCACCGCCGCCGCCCACCGCCGCCGATCTGCCGCCGCCGGTGCTGAAGCCCGCTTATCTCGAGACTGAAACCCAGGCGGATTCGCCCTGGGCGGCGCGCTTCGAGCGGCTGAAGCTCACCGACCTCCAGGGTTCCAGCGAAGGCTAAAGCCTAGCTCAGCGTCGAGAAGTAGATCCCGACGCCGATGAACACCAAACCCCCCAACGCCATGATCGCGTAGATCGGGCCGGGCGCGGTGGTTTCCAGCACGCACTCTTCCGGCGCCTCCGGATTGTAGCGCACCTGCGCCGATCCGCCGGCGCGGTAGGGACCCAGCATCGCTTCCGCCTTGGGGCGGCTGGCGCGCCGGTAATTGCCGAAGCGCAGCCGCTTGCTTTCAAAGCTCCTGCCGCCGACTGAATAGCTGTAGGCCACAACCGGATTGTACCAGGTGCTGGTGTGACCCTCGCGGTCGGTGCTTTCTTCCTCGACCACCGTGGCGCTTGCGATCGTCCCCATCGCCGTCGGCCAAGTCTGCGCCGCCTTCGCCTTCGCCAACGCCCGTAAGTGCGCCCAGGCAAAGCCGGCGGTCCACAAGACGCCTACGGCGATCAGGCCAATCACGATTTCGTTCGGCATCGTTCATCCCCCAAAGTCGTTGTGGAGGCGAATTGAACACAGGCTTAGTGCGCGGGTAAAGACCCGATCTGAACTGTGCCTCCCCAAGCAGCGCGCTTGGGGAGGGGAACCACCCGTCAGGGTGGTGGAGGGGTGACCTGGCGCCGGGTTCAGAGGTTCACGCGCAAACCGCGGGCGTCACGGCAGCTACCCTTCCGCCACCCTTTAGGTGGTCCCCCTCCCCATCTATCGATGGGGAGGCACTGGCGGTTACCGCGTGAACTTCTCGCCTGCTTCCGCCTTGTGCACGAGCAGGTCGGAAAGCTGGAAGTCGGTGCCGAGGCGCTCCTGCTGGCGGCGGATGCCTTCGACGATCTTGGGGAGGCCTTCCGTGTCCGCCCAGAACATCGGGCCGCCGCGGTAGACCGGCCAGCCATAGCCGTAGATCCAGACGACATCGATATCCGACGCCCGCTGGGCGAAGCCGCCTTCCAGGATCAAGGCCGCCTCGTTGACCATGGTGTACAGGGTGCGCTCGACGATCTCCTGGTCGCTGATCTCGCGCGCCACCACGCCCTCGCGCTCCCGGAACTGCTCGATGATCTCCTGCACCTTGGGCGAAGGGGAGGGGCGGCGCTTGTCGTCATAATCGTAGAAGCCCGCGCCCTTCTTCTGACCCCAGCGGTCGATGGCGCAGAGCGCGTCGCGGATGTTCTCGATCCGGCTGGAATCGCGGTGCCAGCCGATATCGACGCCGGCGAGATCGGCCATCTGGAACGGCCCCATCGGCATTCCGAATTCGACATGCACCCGGTCCACCTGCTCAGGCGTCGCGCCTTCGAGGAGGAGCCGCATCGCCTGCGTCTGGCGCGGGATCAGCATGCGGTTGCCGATGAAGCCGTAGCAAACGCCCGCCACCACCGCGACTTTCTTGATCCGCTTGGCGAGCTGCATCGCCGTCACCATCACGTCGGGCGCCGTCTTGTCGCCGCGCACGACTTCAAGCAGCTTCATGATGTTGGCCGGCGAGAAGAAGTGGAGCCCCACGACGTCCTGCGGCCGCGACGTGGAGGCGGCGATCTCGTCGACATTCAAGTAGGACGTGTTGGAGGCAAGGATCGCGCCCGGCTTGGCAATCTTGTCGAGCTTGCCGAATACCTCCTTCTTGACGTCCATATTCTCGAACACGGCTTCGATGATCAAGTCGCAGTCGGCGAGGTCGTCGAGGCTTAGGGACGGCGTCAGCAGCCCCATCGCGCCTTCCACCTGCGCGGCGGTCATCTTGCCCTTGGCGGCGGTGGCTTCGTAATTCTTGCGAATGGTGCCGGTGCCGCGGTTGAGCGCTTCCTGCTGCTGCTCGACGATCCGCACTGGAATGCCGGCGTTGAGGAAGTTCATCGAAATACCGCCGCCCATCGTGCCGGCGCCGATCACGCCCACCTTGCGGATGTCGCGGGGCTTGGAGTCTTCGGGGAGGTTCTCGATCTTCGCGGCCTTGCGTTCGGCGAAGAAGAAATATTGCTGGGCGCGCGCCTGGGTGCCGCTCATCAGCTCCATGAACAGCCGCCGCTCGTCCTGCACGCCTTCGGCATAAGGCTTGGCAACCGCGGCCTCGATGGCGCGGACGTTATATTCCGGCGCGTCGAAGCCGCGGAATTTGCGGGCATTCTCCTTGCGGAACTCGTCGAACAAGCCGGGGTTGGCGCGCGCTTCGGCGAGCTTCTCGTCAAGCTCGCTCGATTTTCGGATCGGCCGCGTGTCCTTGACCTCGTCGGCGTAAGCCACTGCGTGCTGAAGGAGGTCGCCTTCGATCAGCCGGTCCACCAGGCCGACCTCATAGGCTTCCTTGGCGCCGATCGGATTGCCGGTTGCGGCCATCTCCAGCGCCTTCTTGACGCCCGCGACGCGCGGCAGGCGCTGGGTACCGCCGGCGCCGGGGAGGAGGCCGAGCTTCACTTCGGGCACACCGAGCTTCGCCGACGGCACGGCGACGCGGTAATGCGAGGCAAGCGCCACTTCCAGGCCGCCGCCGAACGCGGTGCCGTGGATCGCCGCCACCACCGGCTTGGTGCAGGCTTCGATCCGATCCACCACCATCGGCAGCATCGGCATCTGCATCGGCTTGCCGAATTCGGTGATGTCGGCGCCTGCGAAAAAGGTCTGGCCCTGGCAGACGATCACCACCGCCTTCACCGCCTCGTCCCGGTCCGCTTCCTCCATCGCCGCCACCAGGCCCTCGCGCACCGCGATGCCGAGTGCGTTCACCGGCGGATTGTTGGAGGTGACGATCAGGATGTCGCCGTGGCGGGTGGTGGTGATCGGGCTCATCTGGCTCTCCGGTTGAAGGACGTGCGTTCGGCTTGCCCCGGCCTTACGTTAACGTCAACCCGTCGCGGCGATGAACAAGGCGTTCCCGCACCGTTCAGAGCCGAAGCGATAGAAGCGGCTCAACGATCGGAAACAGCCGGTCAGTGTATTCAGTTGGAGTAACCCATGCGTAAGTTGATCCTGATGAGCCTCATGGCCGCCGTCGCGGTGCCCACCGCAGCCTCCGCGCAGTCGCGCGCCGAAATCCGCCACGATCGCCGCGAAGTGCGCGAAGAGCGGCAGGAGCTTCGCGACGCCCGCCGCTTTGGCGACCGCCGCGATGTTCGTGAAGAGCGTGGCGAATTGCGCGATGCCCGCCGCGAGCTGCGCGAAGACCGCGGCGACCGCCGCCGCACCGCGCGCTATGTCTCGCCCTATAGCGGCTGGGCCTACCGCCCGCTGAGCGTCGGCTATAGCCTGCGCCCGGCATTCTACGGTTCGCGCTACCACGTGACCAACTTCGGCCAGTTCGGCGTGCGTCAGCCGGGACGCTTCCAGCGCTGGGTCCGCTACGGCGACGATCTGCTGCTGGTCAACGTCCGCAACGGCCGCGTCCTGCAGGTGATCCGCAACCGTTACTGGTAAGCGGCAGGCGCTAAGTGAAATCGAGGCCGGGGCAGCAATGCTCCGGCCTTTATTTATGCTCGCCGCGCTCCGCCTCGAGCCGGGCCACTGCGGCTTCGAGCCGCGCTAGCCCCTCCAGAATATGGACCTGCTCGTCGTGGGTAAACGCGTCCCGATCCTCGTTCAGCCGCTGCACCAATCGGACGACGATCAGTGGCGCCACGCAGAACACCGACACGTGCATCAGGAAAAAGGCGATCGCCTGGCCGGCAAAGCTTTTGGGCGTAACGTCGCCATAGCCGGTTGAGGTTGCCGTGGTGCCCGCCCAGTAGACGCTGGTCGCCAGATCGTGCCCTTCCGCCCACATGAAGGCGAAAGAGGAGCCGAGGATCAGGAGCAGGTAGAGGAGCGCCAATTCCCTCAGCGTGTCCGTTGCGGCGCGAAGCTTCTGCATCCCCCTCAGCCCCTGATCACGTGCGGCACGAAGCGGGCGCGATTGCCGGTGATCAGTCCGTCTTCGCGCACGCCCATGCCGGCCGCTTCGCCGTCCACCACCCAGCTTCCGATCACGGGATACCCGTTGCCGAAGTCGCGCAAGGGGTAGAGCTCCTGATACATGGTGAGCCCCTCCACATACTCGCCGCCGCTTCGGGCGAGGGTCTTGCCGTGCTCGACCACTTCGATGTTGGCGCCTTCGCGGGCAAGGAAGGGTTTGGCGACATAGCTCCCGCCGATCCGCTCCGGCCGCACAGAGGCGGCGAGCAGGTTCGGGTGGTTAGGGAACATATTCCACAGGATCTGGAGGATCGCCTTGTTGCTCCAGATCATCTTCCAGATCGGCTCCATCCAGACCGTGTCGGGCAGGTGGCGGACGACGTCCGGACCATAGGCCTCCTTGACGATCCATTCCCACGGATAGAGCTTGAAGATGGCGGTGATCAGCTGATCGTCCTGGTCGACGATCCGGCCCATCGCGTCGAGCCCGATATCGTCGATCAGCACGCCCAAAGTCTCGAGCCCCGCTTGGTCGGCGAGGTCGCGAAGGTAGGTGGTGGTGATCGTGTCTTCGTGGCTCGGGTCGGCGGTGTGAGTGAACCAGATGCGCTGGCCGAAGAGCTGCGGCCGAAGCTCCGCCCAGCGCCCTAACAATTTCTCGTGCAGGCTGTTGAACTGGTCGAGTTCGGGAAAGAGCTGCTCCTTCCACTCCCACTGGATCACCGATGCTTCGAGGAGCGAGGTGGGCGTGTCGCAGTTGAATTCGAACAGCTTCGGTTCGCCGGTGCCGTTGTAGCCGAAGTCGAAGCGGCCGTAGTTCAACGACGGCGGCTCCGCCTTCCACGCCGCCTTGATCGGCTTGTGGCAGAAGGCCGGGATTCCGAAGAGCTCCATCAGCTCGGGATCGGAGACAATTTTCTCGCCCGTTTCCAGAAAAAGCTGAAAGACCGCTTCGCTTGCTTCTTCGATCCGCTCAACCTCGTCGAGCGTGAAGGCATAGTAAGCGCTTTCGTCCCAATAGGCCTGGTCGCCCTCGCTGTGCCAGATCAGCCCCTGGCCCTCGACGATTGCCTGCCAGCCCTCGCGCGGGGCGATTGCGTGCCGTTCCATCGCTTTGGCCTAGGACCGGCCGCTGCCGCCGAAGCGCCTGGAACTGGAGCCGAGCCCGCCACGCGAAACCGCTTGGCTGCGGCTCATGCGGGTGGAGGCAGGCGCCCGCGCATAGGAGACGCCGGCCCGCGGCGAATAGCTGTTGTAGCGGGCGTAGCGCGAATAGCGGCGGTCGTGGATCGACTCGCCATAATAAGGCACCGCCGCGCTGCGCCCGATATAATACCACAGGAAGGCGCTCCCCACCCCGCTGCCGCGCGATCGGTCGTCACTGCAGCGGTCGTCGTCGACGCGCTGGCCCTGCTGGTCGACGCAGACGGCGGTGTCGCGGTCGGCGATCACGTCGCCGTTCCAGTCGTCGTTGGACGAACAAGCCGGGAGGCCGGCCAAAGCCGCCGCCATCGCCGTCGTCATGAATATCTGCTTCTTCATCGCGTCCGCTCCCCGGCTCTGCTCAAGGAACCATGCAGGCGGCTTGGAGGATGCCGATCCCCAGGCCGGTGCCGCCGACGAAAATGCCCGAAGCCGCGCAGCTTTCGGTGATCCGCTGCGAGATCGTGCGAAACAGCAAGCGCGCCGTGACGAAGAAGACGAGGAGCTGCACCACGGCGGCAACCGCGCCCCAGAGCAGCATGTCCGGAATGCTCACCGAATGGCCGATCACCATCGCCACCGGTACGCAGAAGCCCAAGAAGGTGCCGGTAAGCTGCACCGCCGCGGCATTGTTGCCTTGGCGGATCAGCTCGAACTCCTTGTGCGGCGTGATCACCACGTAGATCGCGAGGAACGCAACCGCGAGCGCCACCGCCGCCGCGAAATAGGCAAGGAAGTGCGGCAAGGTGTCGGTGAAATATTCGAACATCGGTGAAGCCCCCCAAGCGTCGTGTCAGCGCCAGGCCTATCAGGCGCGGCGGCGGCGCGAAAGGGTGTCCGCTCCGCCTATTCGCTTGTTCTTGCACCGGATTGCGCGGAACCCGCCGGAGTCCCGCGCGCTTGATCCAGGATAGCGGGCAGGGTCGGCGATCTAATGGCGAGTGAAGCGTTTTTCGGCCTCGAGCCCTACCATGTGGCGATGGCCGCGGTGGGGACGGGGATCATTGTCGCCTTCTGGATTCCGCGCTTCTTCTCCGGGCGCGAGCCTGCCGCGTCGGCGCTGCTCATCGCGGTCGGCGCGTTTGCTTTCGCTGTTATTCCCGGCATGCCCGCCGCACCTGACCCGCGAACAGAACCGCGCATCTGGGAGCTGACCAGCGAGCTTGCGGTAATCGTCGCCTTGTTCGGCACGGGCCTCAGGATCGACAACCTCACCAGCTACACCCGCTGGCGGCCTACGGTGCGGCTGCTCGCCATCGGAATGCCGCTGACCATCGTCGCCGTCGCTTTGCTCGGCTGGCTGCTTGCCGGAATGACGCTTGCCGGTGCCCTTCTCCTCGGTGCGGTGCTTGCGCCCACCGATCCGGTGCTTGCCGGCGACGTCCAGGTCGGCCCGCCCACCGAGGGCGGCGAGCATCCGGTGCGCTTCTCCCTCACCGCCGAAGCGGGGCTAAACGATGGCCTCGCTTTCCCGTTCGTCTACCTGGCGCTGATCATTGCCGCGGAAGGATTTGCGCCCGGATCGTGGGCGCTGGAATGGTTCGCACGCGACGTGCTCTACCGCATAGCCGTCGGGCTGGGCGCGGGGGCGGGGCTCGGCTGGCTGCTCGGCAAGATCCTCTTTTCCGTGCCAAAGGGCAATGTGCTTGCCGACACCGGCTCCGGCGTTCTCGCGCTTGCCGGGGTGCTGCTCTGCTACGGCGCAACCGAACTCCTGGAAGGCTATGGCTTCATCGCCGCCTTCGTCGCGGGCTTGGCGCTGCGCCGCGCGGAGGCGGAGCACGCCTTTCACGGCACCCTCCACGGTTTCACCGTCGCCATCGAGCATGCGCTTACCGCCATATTGCTGATCCTGATCGGCAGCGCCCTGCCGATGCTGTGGCCGGAACTCGATTGGCAGCATCTCGCCATCGCCGTCGCCTTGCTGCTGGTGATCCGCCCGGCGGTCGGCTGGCTTGGCCTTTCGGGAAGCGGGCTCAAGCCGCGCGAGCGGCTGGTGGTCGCCTTCTTCGGCGTGCGCGGCATCGGCTCGATCTATTACCTCGGCTATGCAAGCAGTCACCTGGAGCTGGTCAACGAAGGCCAGCTTTGGGCGACCATCGCCCTCACCATTGCGCTCTCCACCCTGCTCCACGGCCTTACCGCCGGTGCCGCCGTGGAGCGGGTGACCCGGGAAGAACGCCAGGCAGCGTAGCGCCGCTTAGCCAGTTCGCAAATTCTACCAAGGTCAGCGCGAAAGCTTGGCGTAAAATCCCAACTAAAGATGGTGCGCCACACTGTTTGAACTCTCCCACCGCCGCAAAATGCGCAGATTTCTGCGCCTTTTCGCGTTTGGCACGGCCCTTGTAACACTCCCGGCAACCGCCCCGGTGGCGGACGCAGAAACGAATTTCAGGGAGTGAATACGATGTTCAACATGAACGAACTCAAGCAGAGCCTCATCGCCGCCGTTGCCGCTTTGGTTCTCACCGCAACCGCCGTCGGTGCCGCCGTCGGCCCGGCCGAAAATCTCGACGGCGGCACGATCCTCGCCGCCGCCGCCCAGGTGGACGCTTCGGCCCGTGCCTGAGGCGATCGCCGTCGGGCGGGCCGATCTGGTCCGCATCCCGCCCCGGCCGACGCCGCGGCACCGCGACCGCCAAGGGGCTGCAAGCCCGGCCCGCACGATCCGATCCTTCACGGAGTTCCTGCCCATGAGCATCTTCACCCGGACGCGCGACATCTTCGCCGCCAATTTCACGGACCTTCTCGATAAGGCGGAAGATCCGGCGAAGATGATCCGCATGATCATTCTGGAAATGGAGGAAACCCTTGTCGAGGTGCGCTCCTCCGCCGCCCGGACGATCGCTGACCAGAAGGAAATGCGCCGCCAGGTGCTTCGCCTGGAGCAGATCCAGGACAATTGGACGGACAAGGCCGAGCTGGCGCTGTCGCGCGGCCGCGAAGACCTCGCCAAGGCGGCGCTGACCGAAAAGCAGCGCGCCGCCGACATGGCCGCAAGCCTGACCGGCGAGATCGACACGCTCAACGAAGCCTTGAAAGCGTCGGAAGCGGACATCGCCAAGCTACAGGGCAAATTGCGCGAAGCGCGCAGCCGTCAGAATGCGATCCAGACGCGGCTCGAAAGCGCCCAGACGCGGGTCAAGCTTCGCGAAATGTATGCGGGCTCGAAAACGGAAGAAGCGTTCTCGCGCTTCGACATCCTGGAGCGGCGCGCGGACTATGCCGAAGGTCAGGCCGAGGCACTTGCCCTCGCCGCGCCACCCAAGTCGCTGGAAGAGGAAATCGCCGACCTTCGCAATGCGGAAAAGGTCGACGCCGAACTCGAAGCTTTAAAGGCCCGGCTCGCCGCCACCAGCGCCGCCGCCGCCTGATCCGACACACGCAAACAAAGACACAAGGGAGATACGATCATGGCAAGGGGCCGCAAATTCTACCTCAACCGCCGCGACGGCAAGGCGATGGGCGTGTGCGCCGGCATCGCCGAATTCACCGGCTGGGACGTGACGCTGATCCGGGTCGCCGCGGTGGTGATCACGCTCTTGGGCGCCTTCCCATGGACGGTGATCGCCTATTTCGCCGCCGCGCTTCTCGCCAAGACGGTGCCGCTCGGCGCCGAAGGCGAAGCGGGCGCGCCGCGCCTCAAGACCAGCACGGCGGAGCTGCGCGATTCGATGCGCGACATCGATCACCGAATGGCGGAGGTCGAGAATTTCGTGACCAGCCCCAACGCCCGGCTCGCCCAGGAAATCGACAGCCTGCGCTGAGCGCACAAAGACGCCCAAGGAAAGGGAGGAAAAACGATGACCGAACCGATGACCATGGTGGCGATGGCGGGCTTCGGCCTTGCAGGCCTCGGCATCGCTCTGATCGCGGCCTTGAAGGGCTGGGCGGGCTGGCTGGAGCTGAAGCGGCTGGAACTCACCGCTGCCGCAGCCGGCACCCGCGTCTCCGAGCGGCCGCATGGCGGCGCCGGAGACCTGATCGAAGTGGCGGACTTGAAGGAACGGGTCCGCAAGCTGGAAAGCATCGCATCCTGTGTCGATCTGTGATTTCCAGCTCCTGCCGCTGGCCGGCCCGGGCGGCGCGACGCTGACCCGCCCGGCCTACGGCACGCGGCGCCCCGGCGACGGCAAGGACCTCCCGCTGCGCCCGCACCGCCACCGGCTGCAGCCTGCGGAGCCCGCTAAGTCCAAGTAAGAAAAGAACGGTTCAGCCTCCTCCACTGCCCAATCGAACTTTGTGGCGCCTCGCAACGTTCATCCTGTCAGAGGAGAAAAACCATGGCTGGCAGACAAACACCGAGGAACAACACGCTGATCCGAGCTGCGGTTGTGGTCGTGATCATCGTCGTCGTCTGGATGGTGGTGTTTTAAGACACGGCTGCTGTCAGAGGCCAAGCTGCTCCGTCGCTCCCCCGGCCTTCGCAACCACCCACACCGCGCCATAGTCGCTGTCGGAGAGAGGCGCCGGGCGGGTCCCGCCGAGCCCCGCTACAATGTCCGGCACCGTGTTGGAATGGCCGACCACCAGCACCGATCCCGTTTCGCTCCGCACCCGCGCCAAGAGGGCGGCGGTGTCTCCCGGGTTGTACTCCTTGGGCGTCAGGCCAAGATTTGCGGCGAGCGGCGCTGCCGTTTCGCGCGCGCGGCGGGTGGGGCTGACGTAGATCGCCTGCGGCTTCGCTCTGCCCTCGAACCAGGCGAGGAGGCGCTGCGCATTGGCCGCGCCCTCGGCGCTCAGCGCTGGGTCCGAACCGCCTTCGCCTTTCTGGAGGTGGCGCATTACGTAATAAGCCGGCGCCTGCCCCGCCGGGGCCGTACCGGTGGTCGCGCAGCCGCTAAGCATCGCCGCCGCGCCCGCCAACCCAAGCAACATCGCTTTCATGCCCATATCGTGTCTCCCCTGTGTCCGCTAAGGCTTAGCAGACTAGCCCCACGCTTTCCCTTACCGCAAATTGCTTGGATCGGAGCGGAGCCGCTTGCCCGCGCGGGCGTTGGCATGGGCAGGCAAATCTGTTTAGAGGCCCGGGCGTACGCCGCGGCGCCCGCGAAAAACGAACCCCGGCGGCGACCGCTGCTGCGGAGGCGAAGGAGAGAGGATGACCACCAGTCCCGAGCGTGCCAACCGGCCGGCGCTCTCCCTGCACGTTCCCGAGCCGGAGGCGCGGCCCGGCGACGAAATCGATTTCAGCCACGTCCACGTTCCGGCGGCGGGATCGGTTCGCCGTCCGGACCCTTCCGGGCCCGCAAGCGATACCCACGACCTCGTCTACTCGCTGGTGCGCGTGCTGGACGAAGAAGGCCGCGCCGTCGGGCCGTGGGACCCGAAGCTCGATCCCGACACGCTGCGCCGGATGCTGCGCGACATGATGATGGTCCGCATCTACGACGACCGCATGTATCGCGCCCAGCGGCAGGGCAAGACCAGCTTCTACATGAAGTGCACCGGCGAAGAAGCGGTGGCGGTGGCCGGCGCCCACGCGCTCGACCGCGAAGACATGTGCTTCCCCACTTATCGGCAGCAGGGCATTTTGATCGCCCGCGATTTCCCGCTCACCGAGATGATGTGCCAGGTTTATTCCAACCGCGGCGATCCGTTGAAGGGGCGCCAGCTCCCCATCATGTATTCGGCGCGCGACCACGGTTTCTTCACCATCTCCGGCAATCTCGCGACCCAATATCCGCAGGCGGTGGGCTGGGCGATGGGCTCGGCGATCGCCGGCGACAGCCGCATCGCTTCCGCCTATATCGGCGACGGTTCGACCGCCGAAGGCGATTTCCACGCCGCCTGCACCTTTGCCGGCGTTTACCGCGCGCCGGTGATTTTGAACGTCGTCAACAACCAGTGGGCGATTTCCAGCTTCTCCGGCATCGCCGGCGGCCAGCTTACCACCTTTGCGGCCCGCGCGGTCGGCTACGGCATTGCGGGCTTGCGCGTCGATGGCAACGACGCGCTTGCCGTTTACGCCGCGACCCAGTGGGCGGCGGATCGGGCGCGCTCCAACCTTGGGCCGACCTTGATCGAATTCTTCACCTACCGCGTCGAAGGCCATTCCACCTCCGACGATCCCACCGTCTACCGCCCCAAGGGCGCGGGCGAAGCGTGGCCGCTCGGCGATCCCGTGGTTCGCCTCAAGCAGCACCTGGTGGCGCTCGGCGAATGGGACGACGACCGCGACACGGCCTTGCTGGCCGAGTTGGACGCCCAGGTCCGCGCCGCGCAAAAGGAGGCGGAGCGTTTGGGCACCTTGCAATCCGACCCGTTCAACGAGGTCGCGACCATGTTCGAAGATGTGTTCGCCGAGCTGCCCTGGCACCTCAAGGAACAGCAGGCGCAGGCGCTGGCCGAAGTGGAGGCGAAGCGCAAATGAGCGTCATGAACATGATCCAGGCGCTGAATTCCGCCCACCGGGTGATGATGGAGCGCGATCCGACCACCGTCGTTCTCGGCGAGGATGTCGGCTATTTCGGCGGCGTGTTCCGCGTCACCGAGCATCTCCAGCGGGATTTCGGCCGGCAGCGCTGCTTCGACGCGCCGATCAGCGAAAGCGGCATCATGGCCGTCGCCATCGGCATGGCGGCTTATGGCTTGAAGCCGATCGCCGAGATCCAGTTCGCCGATTACATCTACCCCGGCTTCGACCAGATCGTCTCCGAAGCCGCCCGTATGCGCTACCGCTCGGCGGGGCAGTGGGGGATGCCGATGGTGATCCGCTCCCCCTACGGCGGCGGCATTTTCGGCGGCCAGACGCACAGCCAGTCGCCAGAAGCTTTGTTCGCGCATGTGGCGGGCATCAAGACGGTGATCCCGTCCAACCCTTATGATGCCAAGGGTTTGCTGATCGCGGCCATCGAAGATCCCGATCCCGTAGTCTTCTTCGAGCCCAAGCGCATCTACAACGGGCCGTTCGACGGCTTCTACGAGCGGCCGGTGACGCCGTGGGCCAAGCATCCTGCGGCCGAGGTTCCGGATGGCCACTACACCGTTCCGCTCGGCAAGGCGGCGATTGCCCGCGAAGGCAATGAAGTGACCATCTTGGCTTACGGCACCATGGTTCACGTCGCTATCGCAACCGCCGAAGCCGAAGGCATCGACGCCGAAGTGATCGACCTTCGCTCCATCGTTCCGGTGGACATCGAGGCGATCGAAGAATCGGTAAAGAAAACCGGCCGCTGCGTCGTGTTTCACGAAGCGACCCGCACCGCCGGTTTCGGCGCAGAACTCAGCGCCCTGGTGCAGGAGCGCTGCTTCTACCACCTGGAAGCGCCGGTCGCCCGGGTGACCGGCTACGACACGCCTTATCCGCATTCAATGGAATGGGCCTATTTCCCCGGCCCCGTCCGCCTGGGCCTCGCGCTCAAGAAGACTTTGGAGGACTGAACCAGCCATGGCGCGCTACGAATTCAAGCTG
Organism: Allosphingosinicella sp.; assembly: GCA_036399095.1. Lineage (GTDB taxonomy): Bacteria > Pseudomonadota > Alphaproteobacteria > Sphingomonadales > Sphingomonadaceae > Allosphingosinicella. Next base: position 77,813 of record DASWNT010000022.1, on the reverse strand, counting down.
CCCGATATCGGCGAAGGCATTGCCGAGGCCGAAATCGTCGCCTGGCACATCAAGGTTGGCGACCAGGTCACCGAAGACCAGCAGCTCGCCGACATGATGACCGACAAGGCGACGGTGGAGATGGAGTCTCCCGTCGCCGGAACGGTGGTTGCGCTTGCCGGCGAGGTTGGGGATCAGATCCCGATCGGGTCCGTGCTGGTGGTGTTTGAAACGGAAGCCGGGGCAGGAGCTTCGGAGGCGGCGCCTTCCACCCCGCAGCAGGATGGGCAGGAAACGGACTCGGAGGGCGAGCGCAACGACACGGTCGCCATGGCCGATGGGCTGGTGACCTTAACCGAAGCCCAGGAACAGGCCGTGCCAAGTGCGGCGACCGCGCCTGCCTCCGCACCGAGCAGCACCCCCACCTCGTTCGTCCCGAGCGAAGTCGAGGGGCGCACCTCCGATTCTGTGCCGCGCACCTCGACTTCGCTCGGTACGAACGAGTCTGGTGGGGGCGGTGAGGCTCGGAAAACCCAAGTCCTCGCATCCCCCGCAGTCCGTCAGCGCGCCCGCGATCTCGGAATCGACCTTGCCCAGGTGAAGTACGCCGGCGAGCGCATGCGCCACGCCGATCTTGACGCTTACCTGATGTACAACGGCGGCGGCGTCTCCCGCTCGGACGGTGCCCCGCGCCAGGACGAGATCGTCAAGGTCGTCGGCCTGCGCCGCAAGATCGCCGAGAATATGCAGGAGGCCAAGCGCCGCATCCCGCACTTCACGCTCGTCGAGGAGTTCGATGTCACCGCGCTCGAACAGACCCGAGCGATGATGAACACGGACCGCGGTTCGAACCCGAAGCTCACCATGCTGCCCTTCCTGGTGACGGCGATGGCCAAGACGCTCGGCGACTATCCGCAGATCAACACCCGCTACGACGACGATGAAAACGTCCTCTACCGCTCAGGCGCCGTGCACATGGGCATGGCCACCCAGACGCCGAACGGCCTGATGGTGCCCGTTATCCGCAACGCCGAGCGGCTGACCGTGTGGCAGATCGCGTCCGAAATCCTCCGCCTCGCCGAAGCGGCGCGCACCGGCAAGGCGAGCCGCGAGGAGCTTTCCGGCTCCACTATCACCATTTCCAGCCTCGGGCCAATGGGTGGCATCGCGTCCACGCCGGTGATCAACCGGCCGGAAGTGGCGATCATTGCGGTCAACAAGCTGGAAGAGAAGCCGGTGGTGGTCGATGGCGAGCTGGAGATCCGCAAGCGGATGAACCTGTCGCTCTCCTGCGACCACCGGGTCGTCGACGGCTGGGACGCGGCCAACTTCCTTCAGGATCTGAAGAAGCTGATCGAAGCGCCGCTTCGGCTGCTGTCGGCCTGAATCGAAACGGTGCCGGGTGATCCCGGCGCCGCCTTTAGCTCGGCTTAGCCCCAGAGCGTGTCGCGGTACCGTTCGTAGCAGCGGGCGCCGCAGAGCAGGCGCATCAGTGCGCCTTCCGCCATCGGCCGGGCGCGGCGCGGGTCCTCCTCGATCAGGGGGCGGATCGCTTCCTTGTTCCATTCTTCCGAATGCTTGACGTCGAGCACGGCGTGAAGATCGAAATAATGGCGCTCGCGGCCGGTGAAGCCCAAGCGCTTCAAAGCCGCCGCCGTGTGGGCCGAGCGGCTCGGCGCGGTCAGTTCGATCGCGCCGAGGGCGCCCACGGAATGGAAGGCGTAGCGGCGGTTGGTCGCCATCGCCGTCATCGCATTGGCAAGCGCCAGGCTTTCCCAGCAGGTCTTCTCGATGGTCGGCTCGAGCTCCAGCCGCTCCACAAGCGTGTCGAGCAGCGGGCCGTGCATGCCCTTGGGATTGCCGCGGCCCATTTCGTCCCAATAATTGCGGGCAAGCTCAAGCTTCGGGCGGGTCGGCATCTTGACCTGGGTGAGCGCCGTCAGATCCTCGAACCCCGCTTCGCCGGCCGCTTCCTGCTCCAGGAACCAGCGCAGCTCGTCGAGGCTCGCTTCTTCGGCCACCCACGGAAAGAGCGGGTCGCCCTGGCCCGGCGCATTCTCTTGCAACGCTTCGAACCATGCGATGAAGCCGTCGGCGTCTTCGGGAGCCTCTGCCGCGCGGTCTGCGATCTCCGCGCGCAGCGTCTCCATGAACGCGCCTTCCAGCCGCTGCATGCGGGTGTCGCGCTCCAGCGTCTTTTCCCAATCGTCCGACGGGAAGTCCGGCTGAAGCCGGTCCTTGTTCCAGGCCGCGAGCGCTGCCTGGAAGCCGTGGCTGTAATAATGCGGAAAAGCCGTGTTAACGGCTTCGAGCCGCGCCTTGGTCGCCATGAATGATCCGTTTTCCCGTTGAACTTATGCCCATTCAACAGGCAGAAAGGGGCTGGGTTCCACCTGCGTAACGGACGGCATGGACGGCGATTTCCTGATCATCGGCGGCGGGATCGCCGGCCTTTCCGCCGCCGCGCGGCTCGCGAAACACGGGCGCGCAATCGTGCTCGAAGCCGAGGACGCGCTCGGCTACCATTCGTCGGGGCGCAGCGTTTCCTTCAGCCACTATGGGATCGGCGACCCGATTGTGCGGGGCTTGACCGCCTGGAGCCGCGCCTTCTTTGAAAACCAGCCGGAAGGCTTTTGCGAAACCCCAGTGGCCGAGCTTGACCGCTCCGTCTACTTCGCGACCGCGGAAATGCTGCCGAAACTGGCGCTTCTTCGGGCGGAAATGGCACGATTCACGGATGAGGTCGCACCGCTCGACGAAGCCGGTTTGCTGGCGCTCTGCCCGATGCTGCGCACCGGCTCAGATGCTGCGGTGGCGGGCCTGCTCGACCCCACTGCGCTGAAGCTCGACGCCGACGCATTGCTCCAATCCTACGCGCGCCAGCTTCGCGCGGCCGGCGGCACGATCTTCACCGGGAGACGCATCACGAAGGTCTCGGACAGCGGCGGGCGCTGGACGGCGGAGGCGGAGGACGGGGCAAGCTGGTCGGCGCCAATATTGATCAACGCAGCGGGCGCCTGGGCGGACGGAGTGGCGAAGCTCGCGGGCGTGCGTCCGATCGGGCTCCAGCCGAAGCGGCGAACCGTCATTGTCGTCGATCCACCGGCGGGCGTCGATTTCAGCGGCTTGCCGTTCGTGCACAGCGCAGCGAGCGACTTCTACATGTTGCCGCAGTCCGGCCAGCTGCTCGTCTCGCCGGTCGATGAAGTGGAGGACGAGGCCGGCGACGCGCAGCCGGACGACTATGACGTGGCCCTCGCTGCTTATCAGCTCGAGCAATATACCACCCTTGCCGTCACCCGCGTCGCGCACCGCTGGGCCGGGCTGAGGAGCTTCGTCGCCGACCGGGTGCCGACCGCCGGCTTCGATCCGCAAGCGCCCGGCTTCTTCTGGCTGGTCGGGCAGGGCGGCTACGGCCTCCAGACCGCCCCTGCGATGGCGGCTGCAGTTGAAGCTTTGGCAACGGGCGGGGCGTGGCCGAAAGGTCTGGCCGAACTCGGCGCTCTACCCGAAGCCGTGAAGCCCGAACGCTTGTTCAACGGCTCGGCGCATTGAGCGCAACTCGATTTCCCCCGCGGCGTTTTCGCGGCTAGAGAGAGGGGATGCGTTTGGATCAGTCTGCCCAGTGGCAACAGCCGCCGTCCGGTTTTGGCGGCTCCGGGGCCTTTCCGCCCCCTACCCAGCCGCCGGAAAAGCCGCGCGGCAGGGCCTGGTACAACCCGCTGCGCTGGGGCTGGCGGCGGATCGCGCTCGCGTGCATAGCCTTGCTGATGCTGATCATCGCCTGGCTGGCGGTGACCGCGCCCTTGTCCAAATCGCTTCAGCCGATCGCGGCGCCGAGCCTGACCCTGGTGTCGGCCGAAGGCGTACCCATCGCCCGGCGGGGCGCCGACATCCGCGCGCCCGTTCGCATCGCCGATCTTCCCAAGCACGTCCCCAACGCGTTTATCGCGATCGAGGATAAAAGGTTCAACGACCACCTTGGCGTGTCCGTGCGCGGCATCGCCCGTGCCGCGTGGCGCAACCTCGGCGCCGGCGGCGTCAAGGAAGGCGGAAGCACGATCACCCAGCAGCTCGCCAAAATCTCCTTCCTCACCAACGACCGCACCATGACCCGCAAGGGCCAGGAAGTGCTGATCGCTTTCTGGCTGGAGGCATGGCTGGACAAGGAGCAGATCCTCGAACGGTATTTGTCGAACGTCTATCTTGGCGACAACGTCTACGGCCTACGCGCCGCGGCGCACCATTATTTCAGCGTGCCTCCCGAAAAGCTGACGGTGCCGCAGGCGGCGATGCTTGCCGGCATGGTCAAGGCGCCGTCGCGCCTCGCGCCCACCAAGAATTACAAGCAGGCCCGCGAACGCGGCCGGCTGGTGATCGCAGCCATGATCGATCAGGGCATGATCACCAACGCCCAGGCCCGCAAGCTCAAGCCCGCGCGCCTCAAGGTCGAGCCGCAGGGCGCCAACGTCCCCACCGGCACCTATTTCGCCGACTGGGTGCTCCCCGATGCGCGCGCCCGCGGCGACGCGGAGGAAGCTTATGGCGCGCAGACCGTGCAAACCACGCTGGAAGCCAAGCTACAGAAGGTGGCGCTGCAGACGGTGAAGAAAGCCGGGCTCGGCTCCGCTCAGGTCGCGCTTGTCGCGATGCGGCCGGACGGGCGCGTTGTCGCCATGGTCGGCGGCAAGGATTATGCGCGCAGCCCGTTCAACCGCGCCACCCAGGCCCGGCGCCAGCCCGGCTCCGCCTTCAAGCTCTTCGTCTGGCTCGCCGCCTTGCGCTCCGGCATGGACCCCGACGACCAGATCGCCGACCGCCCGCTCCGCGTCGGCAATTGGCAGCCCAAGAATTATCAAGACCGGTATCGCGGGACCCTGACCCTCAAGGACGCGCTTGCCGTGTCTAGCAATGTGGCCTCCGTGCGGCTCGCACAGCGCGTCGGCATGGATAATGTGATCCGCACCGCCCGCGATCTTGGGGTCCGCAGCCCGCTAACCTCCAACCCCAGCCTCGCCCTCGGCACGTCGGGCGTCACGCTGCTCGAACTCACCTCCGCTTATGCGGCGGTCGCGGCGGGTGCTTATCCGATCCGGCCGGTGGGGCTGGAGGATGAGGAGCAAAGCTGGTGGCAGAGCATGTGGAAGCGCAGCGTCGCCGGGGCGACCAGCGATCCCAATTTCGATGAAATGAAGGAAATGCTCGGCGCGGTGGTTCAGCAGGGCACGGGCCGCGCTGCTGCTTTGTCTGTGCCCGCTTTCGGGAAGACCGGCACCACCCAGGACAGCCGAGACGCGGTGTTCGTCGGCTTTGCCGAAGACCTCGTCGTAGGCGTGTGGATCGGCAACGACGACAACAGCCCGCTCCCCGGCGGAATGGCGGGCGGCGGCATGCCGGCCAAGATCTGGCGCGACTTCACCGCACAAGCCGTCGGCACCCGCCCGGCCCAGCCGACCGCGCCGCCGATCGCAGCGCCGGTGGAAGTGCAGGCGACCGGCTCCAACGCTTCAGTGACGCTGCCGGTTGAAGGGCTGGATGTCGGCGTCAGCGTCGATGAAAACGGCTTTACCGTCTCCGCCCGCCCATCGGACACCGGCAGCGAGCCGATCCCGAGCGACCGCGACGCGCCGGACGAGGAGATACCGACAATCGGTCCTCCCCCGGCGCCTCCAGGCCAGTCCGAGCGAAGCCGCGAGCCCGGCGGGCGAGGGGAACCGAGCGGCGCCGGCGGACGCGGCGCACGCGGATCGGCGGAGCCGGGCGGCGATGGCTGAAAGCAAGACCGAACTCGCTGAGGACCGCACGGACCTTGCCGAGGACCGGACGATCCTTGCCAACGAACGGACCTTCGCCGGCTGGATGCGCACGGGCTTCGCCGCGGTCGGCGTGGGCCTCGGCTTCCAGGCCTTGTTCAACAAAATGGAGCCCGACTGGGTGCCCAAGGGCATCGCGACCGCGTTCCTGCTGATTGCGATCGTCGTCTTCTGGACCTCTGAACGGCGCGCCTGCGCGATCATGTCGCGGCTTAAGACGCACGAGGTGGAGACGGTGCGGGCGCGCAACCTGCGCCTGATCAGCTACGCGATCATTGCCTCCATCGCGGCGTTGATCGCCGCCATGTGGCTGCTCAAGATCAAAAGCGGGGGATAAGGAAAACCCCTCCCCGAACGAATCCGAGAGGGGCTGATTTCGTAGGCTTCGCTGCGAAAGCGTCCTTAGCGGTCGCGCCGGTCGCGGCGGCGGTCCATCACCTTCTTGGCAACATAGCCGCCGCCGAGCAGCAGGCCGAGCGGGCCGAGGCCGCGGCGCGCAACCATGGCAATGCCGGTGCCGATCAATGCGCCGCGAAGCCCGCTGCCGCCGCTTTCGCGGTTGTACCGGTTGCCAACGCGCTGGCCGACATAGCCGCCGAGAATTTTGCCCAACATGGTTCGTCTCCGAATAAAGGTTCGGCTGGAAAACAGTGGCGGACGGGTGATGGTTCCGCCGCTCAGCCCAGGAACAGCTCCGCCGCCGCTTCGACGATGGCCTCCACGTCGAGCCGGTATTCGCGGTAGAGATCGTGAAGGTCGCCGGTTTGGCCGAAGCGGTCGACGCCGAGCGGACTGACCCGCTGCCCGCGCACGCCGCCAAGCCAGGAGAGGGAGGCGGGTGCGCCGTCGAGCAGGGTAACGAGCCCCGCGCCTGGGGCAAGCGGGGCAAGCAGCCGCTCGATGTGGCTCGGCTCCGCGCCGCCTCCCTTCCAGCGGCCCGCCGCGCGGGCGCTCCAGCCGCGGTGGAGGAGATCGGGCGAGGTGATTGCAAGGAGACCGAGGCCAGGGACGTCATCCTTCAGCGCGTCCCAGGCGGCGAGGGCTTCGGGGGCAAGTGCGCCGGAATAGACCAAGGCCGCTTCGGCGCCGCCGGCCGGCTTGCGGAGCCAATAGCCGCCAGCCACCGCGTCCGCCTTCCAGCCGTCATCCTCGCGGGCGACCTGGGTGATGGTGCGGGTGGTGAGGCGCAGATAGACGCTCTCCCCGTCCGGCGTCTGCATCAGCCGAAAGGCTTCCTCCATCAGCAACGCAAGCTCGTCGGCGAAAGCGGGCTCGTAATGGCGAAGGCCCGGCTGGCCGAGCGCGATCAGCGGTGGGTTGATCGACTGGTGCGCGCCGCCCTCGGGCCCAAGCGTCACGCCGGACGGCGTCGCGACAAGCAGGAAGCGCGCGTCCTGGTAGCAGGCGTAGTTGAGCGCATCGAGGCCGCGAGCAATGAAAGGGTCGTAGACGGTGCCGATCGGGAACAACCGGTCGCTGAACATGTCACCGGCCAGGCCCATGGCGGCGAGCATCAGGAACAGGTTGTTCTCGGCGATTCCCAATTCGATATGCTGGCCCGCTTGGTGGCCGCCCCATTTCTGCGCGGACGGGATTTTGGCGGCGGCAAAGACGTCGGCGAGTTCCTGGCGGCGGAACAGGCCGCGCTGGTTCACCCAGGCGCCGAGGTTGGTGGAGACGGTGACGTCGGGCGAAGTCGTGACAATGCGGTCCGCAAGCGCTCCGCCGGCGCGCGAGAGATCGAGCAGGATTCGCCCGAACGCCGCCTGCGTCGATTGCTCCTCACCCGAAGGCACCGGAATGGCCGGCACGTCCGCGACGTTCCAAACCCGCTCCCGCTTCGCCCGCGCGATGCGGCTGTTCTCGACGACAGAGCGCACCGCCTCGGCCGAATTGCCGCCGAGCCCCGCCCAGGGCTCCCACTCCTCGCCTTCGGCGATGCCCATGCGCTCGCGCAAAGCGGCAATCTGCCCCGGGTTCATCAGCCCGGCATGATTGTCCTTGTGGCCCGCGAAAGGCAGCCCCTTCCCCTTCACCGTGTAGGCGATGAACAGGGTCGGCACATCGTCCTGCGCCTTGTCGAACGCTTCCACCAGGCTCGCCATGTCGTGGCCGGCCAGGTTGGTCATCAAGGAGGCAAGCGCCTCGTCGTCGCGGGCGTCCAGGATCGGCTTGGTGGCCGGTGCCTCCTTGAGCAGCCGCTCCCGCCAGGCCGCGCCGCCAAGATAGGTGAGCGCCGCATAATCGGCGTTGCCGCACTCGTCGATCCAGGCCTTCAGCGCCTCGCCGCCCGGTTCAACGAAAGCGGCTTCCATCCTGGTGCCGTATTTCAGCGTCACCACCCGCCAGCCACAGGCGGCGAAGATGTCGTCGAACCGGCGGAACATCCGCTCGGCGGTGGTGTGATCGAGCGACTGCCGATTGTAGTCGACGATCCACCAGCAATTGCGGATGTCGTGCTTATAGCCCTCGATCAGGCACTCGTAGATATTGCCTTCATCGAGCTCCGCGTCGCCCATCAGTGCCACGAAGCGCCCCGCATCCTCCGGCTGCATCATGCCGTTAGCGATCATGTAATCCTGCACCAGGCTGGAGAAAGCGGTGATGGCGACGCCGAGCCCGACGGAGCCTGTCGAGAAATCCACCGGGATCTTGTCCTTGGTGCGGCTCGGATAGCTTTGCATGCCGCCGAAGCCGCGGAAATTCTCCAGCTGCTCCCGGCTTTGCGTGCCCATCAGATAATGGATGGCATGGAGCACCGGTCCGGCGTGCGGCTTCACCGCCACCCGGTCGTTCGGCCCGAGTGCGTGGAAATACAGCGCGGCCATAATTGCCGTCATCGACGCGCAGCTCGCCTGGTGGCCGCCGACCTTTAATCCGTCGCGGCTTTCTCTGAGGTGGTTGGCGTTGTGGATCGTCCAGGCGGACAGCCAGCGCAGGCGATCGTCGAGAAGGCGGAGCGCGTCGAGGTCGGGCGAAGTCTTGGTCAGCATGAAAGCGCCCTAACCCAGCGCAGCGCAAAACGACAGGGGAGCAGACGGCGGCATTGGAGCACAGAAAAGCGGCCGGCTCCCAGGGGAACCGGCCGCTTCAAAGTCGCAGCTTGCGCTACCGGTTTTTTAGAACCGGAAGTGGAAGCCGACGGTCGGGCGCAGCGTGTCGAACGAGATCGTATCGACCGCGACGCGCAGGCCGGCATTCTGGCCGACCGCGATGTCCGCGCCGACGCCGACGAGGTAATCGCCGATGGTGTCGTCGAGATCGTCGTCGTCGATCAGGTCTTCGTCAACGCCGACGAGGCCTTCCGGATCGATGTTGATCCACTGGTAACCGGCGCGGGCGAAGATCACCGTGCCGCTGGTGCCGGCCTTGAAGCCGATGCGGCCGGCGACGCCATATTCGGTGTCGATCGGGCCGTTGCCCATGTTGAAATTGCCTTCAACGCCGATCACCGCGCTGGTGCCGATGTCGAAATCAACGCCGCCGTAGACGCCGTAGATCAGGGCGCCGTCGTCGATCTGGAAATCGTCATCGTCGAAATCTTCTTCGTCGATGCCCAGGTTGTGAAGGCCGACCTGGCCGCCGACATAAGCATGGGCGCCGGACGTGGATTCCTGTGCAAAAGCAGCAGCCGGAAGCGCGAACGGCAGAACCGCCGCGCTTGCAATCAATGCAATCTTCTTCATTTCTTTCCCCTCTTCGCTCTCGCGGATGCGCGATTAGGGGCAGGTAAATCACCGAATTGGTGTCGGTGCAAGATAAGAGCATATGATTTCGATCAACGTGACTCGGATGCAACAGGTAGGAAAAGGCCGCGAGTGCGGCGAAGCCTTCGTCCGATCCGGTGCCACCTCGCTCGCGTTGATGCTTCAGGCCGAAGCAAAGGCCCGCTTCAGTGCGTCGATCACCAGATCGGGGTGGCTGTGGTGGAGCATATGGCCCGCGCCTTCCACCTCGGTGAGGCTTGCGCGCGGAAGCTGGCGAGCAAGCGCCTTGGCCTGCCTCTCGTCCTCCACCACCCGGTCGGACGTGCCGGTCAGCACCTGCGTCGGCACCTCGATCCCGCGCATGTCGATCGTCCCGGCCGGGGAGAGCGGCAGCATCGAGGACGCGTCCTCGCCCTCCGCCACCATTGCCTCGGCGGTGAGGATCTCGCCAAACGGGTAAGTCTCCTTCCATCGGTCGGGGATCGGGGCAGGCGCGAACATCACCTGGTGGAGCAGGTCCACCATCGGCCGGTCCATCTGCGTGAACTCGGCGAATTGCGATAATAGCGGCCCGAACAAAGGCGCGGCGCGCGGGGTAAGCATGGTATGCTCGATCAGCCGGGGTTCCGGAAAAGCGAGGGGCGCGATCAGCACCATCTCGGCGATGAGTTCCGGGTGCCGCTCCGCCATGGCAAGTGTCACCAGCCCCCCATAACTGTGCGCCCCGAACACGGCGCGGCGGATGCCGAGTGCAGCCAGACCATGGGCGATCTGGTCCGCCTGTTCGCGGGGCGTGCCGCCGAAGCGCGGCCGCCGGCTTTTGCCGTGGCCGGGACGGTCGACCACCGTCACCCGATGCGACTTCGCGAGCGCGGCGAACAGTGGGCTCTGCAGCCAATCATGCGCGGTGGTCATCGCGCCGTGGATCAGAACAAGGTCTGGGCCCTTCCCATGCTGATGAACGTGAAGGGTCCGGCCGGAGCCGAGATCGAGCGTCTGACTATGCTGCATCGCAACATAACCGGCGAGCGGGCGAAAAGCTCCCGGTCAAAGAAGAAGATAAGTATTCACGCGGAGGCGCAGAGTCGCGGAGGGTTCGTGTGGGGCGAGGACGTTGCGTCCTTCCGGCGAAGCCGCTTTCTAATCGCGCCCGAGCTGTCGCTCGGCCGCAGTGAAGGCCTGAGCCCCTCCGCGTCTCCGCGGCTCCGCGTGAACAACACTCATCCCTTTTCCGGCGGGATCGGCTTTCGCGTCTTCAAGTCGAACCCGTCGCCGCTCGACAGCACGTGCACCCGCACGTCGTGCATGGAGAGGGCGCATTCCGCCCGTGCCTCGGCGAGGTTGCAATAGCTGACGTCCGTGCCGTCCACCACGTAGACGCCGCCCGATCCGATGACCCGGAATTCGTCGCCTTCGACCATCACCGCGGTGTCCTCGTCGATGCCGAGCCCCAGCACGCGCGGATTGTGCGCCACCGCACCGAGCAGGCGGCCCATCCGGCCGCGCTCGGCGAAATGCTGATCAATGATGACGTCCCGGATCAGCCCCATACCCGGTGACATATGAAGGTCGCCGATGCGGTGCGTTTCCTTGCTGGAGCCTTTGACCAGCATGGTTTCGCTCATCACGGAAGCGCCGGCCGACGTGCCTGCTACCAAGCCGCCCCGGTCGAAGATCGCTCGTATTTTTGCTTCGATCCCGGTGTCGCCGATCTGGCTGGTGATGCGAAGCTGGTCGCCGCCGGAGAAGAACACCGCCTGCGCGTCGTCGAGCACCGCAAGCTTTTCCCGGTCCCCCGCCCGGCTGCGCTCTTCGACATAAAGCTCCACAAGCTCCCCGACATCCAGATCCGCGAATGCCTTTTCATATTCCTCGAAATAGCCCTCCGGCCGGTGGCTTGCCACTGTGGCGAGGACGAGCTTGCCGCCTTTTACGTGCCGCGCCACTTCGCGAAGAATGGTCCGGTCGCCGGAGGGATCGCGATCCTCGTGGCCGCCGATGATGATAAGGCAGCCGCGTGGGCGGGTTTCCTGGTCAGCCACGTGTTTCTTCATCCTTGTGCAGAAATGCTTTGGGTTCGGCCATGCCGGCGGTGAGATAGGCGACGGCGAACATCGGGCTGTTGTGCGCCCAAGCGAGCGTGCCGTGTTTGTCGATGCCGATTGCGCCGCCATCCGCGTCCGCGCCGCCGGTGCCGGGAAGCTTTGCGAGGCCCTTGGCGATCGCCTCTTCCATCGGCAGCCCGTCTTCGATCGAGGCCATCACCCGGCTTGCAAGCGCCAGCCGCGTGATCGTCTCCCCGTCACCCGAGAAGGAGATGGCGGCGAGGTGGTTATCGGCATAGAGCCCACCGCCGGGAAGCGGGCTATCGCCGATCCGCCCGACCTTTTGACCGTTGAGACCGCCGGTCGACGTGCCGGCGGCAAGGTTTCCGCCTGCGTCGAGAGCAACCGCGCCCACCGTGTCGTGAAGCCCTTCGGCAAGCGCCTGCTTCTCTTCTTCCGCCTTCAACTCCTCGTCCGTAGCAAGAGAAGCGCCTTTGGCCTTGGCGAACATCAGCGCGCCTTCGCCGACCAGGATGATTTCCTTTTCCGGGATCAACTGCTTGGCAACGCTGATCGGGTTGCGCACCTGCCGGATCGCGCCCACCGCGCCTGCCGAGAGGTCCTTGCCGTCCATAAGCCCGGCGCACATCTCGATGCCTCCGGCCTCGTTGGGGGCCGATCCGCGCCCGGCGTTGAACACGGGCAGATCCTCCAGAACGCGGATGGAAGCTTCCACCGCGTCCACCGCGCTTCCGCCGCCCTCCAGCACCTTCGCGCCCGCCTTCACCGCCTCCGCGATCCCCTCGCGATTAGCCTGCTCTTCCTCTTCCTCCCACGGCTTCGCGCCGCCGTGGACGATCAAGGCCCAGCGGCCCTCTTCCTTGCCGAACATGTCTGTGTCCTTATTCCGCCGCCACAAAGGGACCGCGCGCGCCGGTGCGGGCGGCGGCGGGCTTGAACTCGTTGACCTGTTGCCAGGCGCCGCGCACATCCGTTGGAGTGATCACGATCAGGTCGCCCGGCCGGCCCATGGCGAGCGCTGCGGCGGTGGACTCCGGTTCACCGGCAATCAGGTGGATATGATCGTCGGTGCGGCCCGCTTCCTGAGCGCCTTCCTTAAGAAGACCCATCACTTCGCCGCGCGGCCGGCCGCGGGTTGCCGGGTCTTCACGGAAGATCAACTCGTCAAAGATCCCGGCGGCGATCCGGCCAAGTTCGATAATGTCCTGATCGCGGCGGTCGCCGGCCATGGAGACGGTGCCGATGGTGCGCTTGTAGCGGTGGCTCAGGCCCTTCACGACCCGGCCAAGCGCTTCAAGGCCCGCGGCGTTGTGGGCATAATCAACAATCACCCGGAAGCCGTGGGCGTCATGGACGTTGAGGCGGCCAGGATTCTGCTCAAACGTGGAGCTGAACTGGGTCAACGCCGAGCGGATGGTGAGGATCGGCACGCCGTGCGCCACCGCCATCGCCGCCGCGGCAAGCGCGTTGGCGACGTTGAACTCCGCCATACCGTGCAGGGTCGCCGGAATGTCGCCGGCCTTCATGATGAACTCGCGGCGATTATCCTCGTAAAGAACAATGGTGCCGCCTTCGTGGCCGGGCTCCCGGACGATCGCCATTCCGCCATTCTCGATGTGCTCGCGCACCATCGGTGACATCTCCGCGCCGCCGCACAAGGTGAACCAGACGACCTGGCCGCCCGCCCGCCGCGCCATCCGGATGCAGAGCGGATCGTCGGCGTTTAGGATGGAATAACCGTCGCGGCGCACCGCCTCCACCACCACCTGCTTCACGTTGGCCAGGTCGTCGATCGTCTCGATGCCCTTCAAGCCAAGGTGGTCGGGCGTGACGTTGAGGCAGGCGGCGATGTCCGCCTCCTTGTACGCCAAGCCTTCGCGTAGCAGGCCGCCGCGCGCCGTCTCCAGAACCGCCACTTCCACCGTCGGATCGCGAAGGATCATCCGCGCGCTGCGCGGGCCGGTGGCGTCGCCGTCATGGGTGAGGATGTCATTGACGTAGACGCCGGTCGTGGAGGTCAGGCCGACGGTGCAACCGGTGTAGCGCAGGATGTGCTTGATCATCCGCCCGACCGTGGATTTGCCGTTGGTGCCGGTGATCGCAAGGATCGGCACCCGGCTCCTGTGACCACGCGGGAACAGCATCTCGATAATCGGCTTGGCGACGTCGCGCGGCGCGCCTTCCGACGGCTCGATATGCATGCGCAGCCCCGGCGCGGCATTGACTTCGATCACGCCGCCGCCCGTTTCCCGCACCGAGCGGCTGATGTCCGGGCAGACGAAATCTACGCCGCAGACGTCGAGGCCGATCACCATCGCCGCGCGGCGGGCGATGTCGGCATTGTCCGGGTGGATTTCGTTGGTGCGGTCAACCGCGGTTCCGCCGGTGGACAGGTTGGCGGTGGCACGAAGCTGCACCACCTGCTCCGCAAGCGGGATGCTGTCCGGCGTTAACGCGGAGCGGGAGAGGAATTCCTCCACCAGGGCGTCGATCTTGATCCGGGTCATGACATTTTCATGGCCATTGCCGCGGCGGGGATCGGTATTCACCTCGGCTACGAGCTGGCGGATCGTTGAGACGCCGTCGCCGACCACCTGGGCGGGGATGCGCTCGGCAACCGCGACCATTTTGCCGTTGACCACCAGGATGCGGTGGTCGTTGCCCGGATAATATTGCTCAACGATTACGTCGCGGCGGCCCTTGGAATGGGCCTGCGCTTCCCCGAACGCGAAGCGAAGCTGATCCTCGCCGGTGATGCCGATGGAAACGCCGCGGCCGTGATTGCCGTCGAGCGGCTTCACCACCAGCGGGTATCCGAGGCGCTTCGCGGCGCGCACCGCTTCATCCGCGTCGCGCACCACCACGCCGCGCGGCACGGGGACGCCGCTCTCGTCGAGCAGCTTCTTGGTCATGTTCTTGTCGGAGGCGAGTTCGGTCGCGACGAAGCTGGTCTGGCCGGTGATGGAGGCGCGGATGCGTCTGGCAAACCGGCCGTGGCCGAGCTGGATCAGGCTCTGATTGTCTAGGCGCATCACGGGAATGCCGCGCCGCGTCGCTTCGTCGACAAGCGACTTGGTGGTCGGCCCAAGCTGGTTGCGGCGTACCAGACGGCGAAGCGCGTCCAGGCGGCGCTCAAGATCGAATTCGCCGCTGTTGCCCCCTTCGAACTGGAAGATGCGGTCAAGCCCGCGAATGCCCTGGAGGTCGGCGGGGAGCAGCGAATTGACCAACTCGAACGCCGCGCGGCCGGCGGCGAGACCGACTTGCTCTTCATTGTAGGCGAACATGACGTTGTAGACGCCGGGCTTGTTTTTCACGGACCGCGTCTTGCCACGCACGGCGCGCGAGCCGGCAAGCGTTTGAAGCTCCAGCGCAACATGCTCCGCGACGTGGCCGAGCCAGGTGCCTTCCTTGAGGCGCTTTTCAAAGCCGCCGCGCACCTTCAACGAGCAACGGTGGCGCCCAACGCCGGAGATCAGGGCGAGCAAGGCGTCGGTGAAGCCGGGCAGGCGATTGGTCGGGAATTCCTCAAGCCGGCCGAGATCCACCTGCACCCGCACCATTGGCGTGTGGCTGAAATAATGCGGCCCCCGGTAGACGGCGACTTCGTTCACCGAAGCTTCCTGGGTCAGCATTGCCGTGCCTGCATCGGTTTTCGTGCCGAAGAACATTTGTTTTCCCCCTGGGGATTGATCGCTTGAAGCTTCCGGTGGCGCAGACGCGGTTATGGACTGGTTCGGAGCCGACATGATCTGCCTAAACCCTCGAAATCGCGGGCGGGTTCCGGAAGAAGAAGCTGATCCAGGTTACTCGCCGCCGTGGCTTTCGCGTCCGCGCCCGGCTGGCTAATCAGACGGGCATAGGAGAGTCATCAATGATCGACCGAGTCTCGCCGCCGGAAGCGCTTGTCCACGCCAGCCACTGCAATGCGGCGGAATATGAGGCGCTCTATGCGCGCTCGCTCAGCAATCCGAATGGCTTTTGGCGCGATCAGATGGCACGAATAGATTGGGTGCAGGAGCCAAGCCAAGTCGACGGCTCCTCCTTCGATCCGGTGGACATACGCTGGTTCGGAGACGGCGTTTTGAATCTCTGCTTCAACTGCGTGGACCGGCATCTCCAGACCCGCGCCGATCAGGTCGCGATCCTGTTCGAGGGCGATGAGCCGGGGACCGGCCGAAGCCTTACCTACGGCGAACTCTACCGCGAGGTTGTGGCGATGGCGAACAGCCTCAAGGCGCTTGGCGTGGCCAAGGGCGACCGGGTGACGCTTTACATGCCGATGATCCCGGAAGCGGCAGTGGCGATGCTCGCCTGCGCTCGGATCGGCGCGGTGCACAGCGTCGTCTTCGGCGGCTTCTCGCCCGAAGCTTTGCACGGCCGGATCGAGGACTGCGCAAGCCGCGTCGTGATCACCGCCGACGGCGGCCTGCGCGGCGGCAAGCTGGTGCCCCTCAAGGCCAATGTTGACGCCGCCATTGGGAAAGGCGCGGAGGTCGAAGCGGTGTTGGTCGTGCGCCACCTTGGCAACGACATCGCCTGGGAAGAGGGGCGTGACCATTGGCTCCACGATCTGGCGCCGCTGGTGCCGGAAGACTGCCCGCCCGAGCCGATGAACGCGGAAGACCCGCTCTTCATCCTCTACACCTCAGGCTCCACGGGTAAGCCCAAAGGCGTGCTCCACACCACCGGCGGCTATGCCGTCTGGACAGCCACCACCTTCCACTACGTCTTCGACTACAAGGAAGGGGAAATCTTCTGGTGCACCGCCGATGTCGGCTGGGTCACCGGGCATAGCTACGTCGTTTACGGTCCGCTCGCCAACGGCGCGACCACCCTGATGTTCGAGGGCGTGCCGAATTACCCGGATTTTTCGCGCTTCTGGGACGTGGTGGAGCGCCACAAGGTCAACATCTTCTACACCGCGCCCACCGCCATCCGCGCTTTGATGCGGGAAGGGGAGGGGCCGGTGAAGCGGCACGACCGCTCCTCCATCCGCCTGCTCGGCACCGTCGGCGAGCCGATAAACCCCGAAGCCTGGCGCTGGTATTGGGAAGCGGTGGGGGAGGGCGCCTGCCCGATCGTCGACACCTGGTGGCAGACCGAGACGGGCGGCATCATGATCACCACGCTTCCCGGCGCGCACGACATGAAGCCGGGCTCGGCGGGGCGGCCGTTCTTCGGCATCGAGCCGCAGCTGCTCGGCCCCGACGGCGAACTTCTCAAAGGCGCGGCGTCCGGCAACCTGTGCATCGCCCGCTCCTGGCCCGGCCAGATGCGCACCGTTTACGGCGACCATCAGCGCTTCGTGGAGACCTATTTCTCGGCCTACCGCGGCAAGTATTTCACCGGCGACGGCTGCCGCCGCGACGAGGACGGCTATTATTGGATCACCGGACGGGTGGACGACGTGCTCAACATTTCCGGCCACCGGCTCGGCACCGCCGAGATCGAAAGCGCGCTCGTGTCGCACCCAAAGGTCGCGGAAGCCGCGGTGGTCGGCTACCCGCACGACATCAAGGGGCAGGGCATCTATTGCTACGTCACCTTGATGGAAGGCGAGGAAGGCTCGGACGCGCTGGAACGGGAACTGCGCGCCCACGTGCGCACCGAAATCAGCCCAATCGCGACGCCCGATCTCATCCACTTCACCCCCGGTTTGCCCAAGACCCGCTCGGGCAAGATCATGCGCCGCATTCTTCGAAAGATCGCCGAGAACGACTTCGGAAGCCTCGGCGACACCTCCACCCTGGCAGACCCAAGCCTCGTGGACGGCTTGATCGAAGGCCGCCGCAATCGCTGACGCTTAGCGAGGGACGCCTTCGCTCCACTCGATGCGGATGCGCACCCACTCGCCGATCATCGGCTTGCCGCCGATGCGCGGGGGGCGGACGCGGAACTGCCAGGCCGCCTGGCGCACCGCGCGGGACAGGCCGGAGCCTGGCGGCGACTGGCCAACTTCCTGGCAATCCTCCACCCGGTAATCGGGCATGGTCCGGCAGGCGACCATGCCCCAGCCGTTCTGCATCCGGGCGGGAAGGTAGGTGGCAAGCTCGGCGCTGGTGGGCCGGCGATGCCACTGCGCATTGTACAATTTCTCGCCGCCGGGTGCGGTACCAACCACCGCATCGCCCGCGCCTGCGCTAGCCCCAGGCGCACCGGCACCGCGCGCTGGGCCGGAGGAGCGGACGTTGGCGAGATTGAACTTCTCCATCCCCTCCCAAAGCTTGATCGGCTCGGTGGACGGCTGTTCCGGCGCCGGCTGCGGCTTTGGGACCGGCAGCGGCACGGGCGGAGGCGCCGACGCCTTGGCCGGCGCGCCGCCCCCCGCGGGATTTGGCTTATTGGCGGGCTTGGGCGCTTCCACCGGCGCGGCTTCTTCGCCGGGAACCAGGGTAACGGTAGTCGGCCGAGACGGCTCTTCGATGGGATCGAAGGGCGGCGCCAAGCGGAGCAGCAGGAACAGCAGCAGCGCGTGCAGCGCGAGCACCAGAGCCCCCGATGCGCCTCGCCGGCGCAGCGACTCTCGCATCTCCTCCCGCCACAGCTGGAAATCGGACAAGCGCGGCGCCTCTGCGGCGAGGGCGCCGTC
The DNA here is from genome assembly GCA_036399095.1 of Allosphingosinicella sp. Taxonomy (GTDB): domain Bacteria; phylum Pseudomonadota; class Alphaproteobacteria; order Sphingomonadales; family Sphingomonadaceae; genus Allosphingosinicella. Next base: position 59,656 of record DASWNT010000022.1, on the reverse strand, counting down.
GCTAAAGGCCGCGAAAGTCACGTGATTTCCCACTTCAGTCCCCGCCGCTCCTTAGCCGAGGCACGAGACGCAAGGCAATTGCGCGGCGCTCGCGCTCACGCGGGGGCGAACGTCAGCGCAGCGCCGTTCATGCAGTAACGAAGCCCCGTTGGCGGCGGGCCGTCGTCGAAAACATGGCCGATATGCCCGCCGCAGCGCCTGCAATGCACTTCGGTGCGGGCCATGAAGAGGCCGTTGTCGGGCTTGGTGCCGATCGCATTGGGCAGCGGCTGAAAGAAGCTCGGCCAGCCGGTTCCGCTCTCGAACTTCGTTTCCGAAGGGTACAAGGGCAGCGCGCAGCCGGCGCAGGCGTAGACGCCCTTCCGCTTCTCCGCGTTGAGCAGGCTGGAGCCGGAGCGTTCGGTGCCCGCCTCGCGAAGCACCCGATACTGCTCGGGGCTGAGGGTGGCGCGCCATTGCTCTGGCGTTTTGGTGATCTCGAAGGTCTCGGCCGGCCCGTCCTCCTCGCGCGCGCAGGCTGAGGCGCTGAAAAGGGCGGCGAGGCTTCCGCCAAGAAAGGTGCGCTTGCTCATGATCATTACCTGCTCCGCCGGGGTGCCGCTGCCCGCATCTGCGATGCGATAGGCGTGCGCGGCTGTACCGGCGATGAAGGCTCAGAAGAAGGTGGTGAGGTAGTAGAACAAGGCGCCGACCGCCGCCGAGGCCGGGATGGTGATCACCCACGCCGCGACTACGTTCCCCGCCACGCCCCAGCGCACAGCCGAAGCACGGCGCGCCACGCCCGAGCCGATGATGCAGCCGGTGATGGTGTGGGTGGTGGACACCGGAATGCCGAGCGCGGAGGCGGTGAACAGCATGATCGACCCGCCCATGGACGCGCTGAAGCCTTGGTGCTGCGATAGCTTGGTGATCCGCGAGCCCATCGTCTCGATGATCTTCCACCCGCCCATCAAGGTGCCGAGCCCGATGGCGACGTAGCAGCTCACCGCCACCCAATGCGGAACTTCGAACTTGCCCTGCAAATAGCCGGTCGAGTACAGGAGCACGGTGATGATCCCCATGGTCTTCTGGGCGTCGTTGAGGCCGTGGCCGAGCGAATAACCGGCCGACGAGACGAGGTGCAAAGCCCGGAAACTGCGCTCCGCCCCGCGCGCGCTTGCCCTGACCGCGAGCCAGCTCGTCACAAGCATGATCAGCATGGCAAGCAGCATACCGAGGGTCGGCGAAAGCACGATGGCGACCAAGGTCTTGTTGAGCCCCGTCCACTGCACGCCGGTAAGGCCGGCATGGGCGACGCCCGAGCCGAGCAGCCCCCCGACCAGCGCGTGGCTGGAGGAGGAAGGAATGCCCTTCAGCCACGTCACCACGTTCCAGAACATCGCGCCGACCAGCGCTCCGAATACCACGGCGGGGGTCACCAGGTCCTTGTCGATCAGCCCCTTGCCGATCGTGTCCGCGACCTTGTGGAGGCTCGGAAAGGCCAGCATCAGGAAATAGGCCGCGAAGTTGAAGAACGCGGCAAAGGCGACGGCCTGCACCGGCCCAAGCAGCCGCGTCGCGACCACGGTGGCGATTGAATTGGCGGCGTCGTGGAGGCCGTTCAGGAAGTCGAAGGCCAAGGCAAGAAAGATGAGGCCGATCAGCAGCGGCAGCGCAAGCTCGTGCATGTTCCGTCGCGCCTTTAGCTGTGGTCGATGACGATGCCGTCGATCTCGTTCGCGACATCTTCAAAGGAGTCGGTGATCCGTTCGAGATGCTTGTAGATTTCGCGCGCGACGATGAAGCGAAGCGTGTCGGTGGCGCCGTAGCGTTGGAACGCTGCCTTCAGCCCGGCGGCGTGGAGCTCGTCGGCATGGCCTTCCATTCGCACCAGCCGCTCGGTCAGCTCGTGGAGGCGCCCGCCGTTGCGGCCGACGTCGCGAAGCAGCGGCATCGCTTCGGCGGTCAGCCGCGCGGCATCGACGATGATCGCGGCAATGTCCTTCATCTCCTGCTCGAACTCGGTGATCTCATAAAGCTCGATCGCGGACGCGGCGGCGTGCATTTCGTCGATGGCATCGTCCATCGACGCGATCAGGCTGGTGATCGCGCCGCGGTCGAACGGGGTCAGGAAAGTGCGGCGCACGGTGGTCAGGACTTCGCGGATGATGTTGTCGGCGTCGTGTTCGCGCTCGTGTATTTCGCGGATGTGATCCTTCATGCCGGCGCCGCCTTCCAGCAGCCGGCCGGTGGCGTTGGCGGCGGCGACGATGCTCACCGCGTGCGCTTCGAAAAGCTCGAAAAAATTGCCTGTTTTCGGGAGCAAGCGTTGGAACCAGGCGAACATCGGACCTACTTTCGATTTGTCTGCAACCGCTCCAAGCATCGTGTTGCGCCGGGCGGCATTGTTGAATTCGGAAGCGTTAAAAGACCGGATCAGATCGGCGAGATCCTCCTCCTCCACCGCGTCGGCGGCTTCGGAAAGGCTGAACCAGCGCCGTTCGCGTTCGTGGCTTTCCTTCCAGCTGCCGAGCTCCTGGGTTACGGCCAGCGGAAACACGTCGACGTCGAGCATCAGCGATGCGCCGTTCCGCCGCCGCTTGCGGTAGCGGTAGGAGCCGAGCGGCGTCGGGCACACCGCGCCGCGCACCCCCGCTTCCTCCTCCGCCTCGATGGAGGCGGCGGTGTGCGGCGCCACTGAGTTCATCCCATTGCCCTTGGGGATCACCCAGCGCTTCGACTCGCGCGAGGTGATCAGCAGGATGCTGACCGGCGCGTCGAACGTGGAACCGCCCGCTCGGTAGGGAAGGGCTGCAATCTGGCGAATGGCGAAATGCTCCGGTGAGGAGGCGCCCGATTATGACAAATTCGTGACAGAGGAAAGGGCGGTGGCGGGCGGCCGGTCCGGCATCACCGCCGCTGGGGCCACCACACGCCGCGATTGTATCGGATGTAGGCGGCGATCCGCGCCTCCGCCGCCTTTTGCTGTTCGGCGGACAGGGGGAGGGGGCGGCGCTCGGCCGGGTCGCGGCGCAGGTCGTAGAACTCGGGCGGGCCGAATTCGGAGAGGATCACTTTCCGGTCGCCTTCGCGGTAGCCGGCGGTTCGGCCGCCGTAGATCGACCGGAAGTAGACGCGCTTCGGGCGGTTGGCGTCGAGCAGGCTTCGCCCCTGCCACCCGGCCGGGACGGAATAGCCGGCGCGGTCGAGCAAGGTTGGCGCGAGATCGACCATGCTTCCAAGAACCGGGTCGGTCCCACCGGCCGCGATTCCGGGTCCGGCGAGAAGCAACGGCACATGCACCTGCTCCTCATGAACGGAGGTGGCGTGCCGCCAAAGCCCGTGTTCGCCAAAGGCTTGGCCATGATCGCCGACAAGGGCGACCAGCGTCGTCGTCTCCAACCCAGTCGCGCGAAGGTACCCTGTGATTCGTCCGATCGCGGCGTCCGTGGCCGCCAGTGCAAGGCCGTGTGCGTCCTTGCTGGTGTCGGTTGCTGGGTCGGGGCCCTTGCCGGTGAAATAAGGAAAGTGCGGGTTGCCAAGCCACGTCCAAAGAAAAAACGGTTTCCCGCCGCGCCCTTGCAGCCACTGCACCGACGCACGCGCAGTGCAATCGTCGCCGCCGTGGCCGTAATAGGCTTCCTGCTTGGCCTCTTCAGGGGCGCAGCGCAGCCCCGTGCTGTCCTTAATCGTTTGAAATCCGCGCCCCTCGAGGAACCGATCGACCTGCAAGAACGACAAGCGTCCCGTCATGAAATGGGCGGAGGCGTAGCCGCGGCCCGCAAGCTCGCCTGAAAGCGTGGGAAATCCGCCATTCACCCGCATGCTGAACAGTTCGGACGGATGCAGCGCGTTCATCATCGCCTGCTGGCTGAGCGCGGACAGCGGCACGTTGGCGTAGAAGTTCGAAAAATAGGTGCCTCGCCGGTAGAGCGCCGCGAGGTTGGGGTAGATGTCGGGCGCGGCGAGAACGGCTTCCCGGCTCCACTGCGCGGCCGACACGCTGTCCACCGTCAGCAGCAGGATGTTCGGCGTGCCGCAGCACCCGGTGCCAGGCCGCGCCGGCTGCGCGGCCCAGTCCGCGTCGCCGACCAGATGCGCCTGCGGATGCTGACCGCGCAGCGCCGCAAGCGTGGTGGACGGGAACAGCGCGCGCGAAACCAGGTGAAGGAGCGGATTGATCGCGAATGGGCGGGTGAGCGGTGCCGGAGGGACCAGCTGGCTTGCGGTGAAACTCACCGCGGCGAGGAAGGCGCTGAGGATCAGGATCAGCCTGAGCGACAGGCGGCCCGACCGCGCGCCCGCCAGCGCCAGGAGGAAGGTGACAAAGGAACCCGCGACAAGCACGGTTGATGCGTCCGGCAGCATCGGCATGGTCGCCGGCCAGGCGGTGCCGATATTGCCTGGCCGGAGGTGGCCAAGCAGCGCCAGATCGAAGAAGGTGCCTGCGGCGGCCAGCATCACATAGTTCGCGGTCATAACGAGCGCGAGCAGGGTGTAGGCCCCGGCGAACAGCAGGGCGATCGCGGCCCGGTGTGGCTGAAGGCGGTGCGCAAGGGCACCATGGATGCACAAGCAGGCGAGCAGCAGCAGCGTGTCGCGCGCATTGGCGGCCAGTGCCTGCCGCCACCCTAGCAGCTCGAAGCGGGGAACGAAGCTCAGGAACACGGCTGTGGCGGCCGCCGCCAGCGCCACCGACACCGCCCAAGGCGCGCGACCGGCGATGCGACCCCTTGAATTGCCCTTCGGAAGCGCGGCTGCCTCAGCCACCGTGCCGCTCAGATGGCACGGCTCACCACTTCCTTCATGATCTCGTTGGTGCCGCCGAAGATGCGCGTCACCCGCGCGTCGCGCCACAGCCGGGCGATAAGATACTCGTTCATATAACCGGCGCCGCCGTGGAGCTGGAGCGAGGCGTCGCACACCTCCCATTGCAGCTCGGTATGCCAAAGCTTGGCGGCCGACGCTTCGGCGGCGGTGAGTTCGCCCTTCATATGCCGCGCCAGCGCCCAATCGAGATGCGCCCAGCCGACCTGCAGCTTGGCCGCCAAGTCTCCGAGGGTGAACTTGGTGTTCTGGAAATCGAACACCGTCTTGCCGAACGCCTTGCGCTCCTTGGTGAACTTCACCGCTTCGTCGAACGCCCGCTGCGCCGAGCCTTGCGCGGAGCAGGCGATGGACAGCCGCTCCTGCGGCAATTGGTTCATCAGATAGGCAAAGCCCATGCCTTCCGCGCCGAGGCAGTTGGTGATCGGCACCCGCAGATCCTGGAAGAACAATTCGGACGTGTCCTGGCTGTGGAAGCCGATCTTGTCCAGGTTGCGCCCCCGGGCGAAGCCCTCCCGGTCGCTTTCCACCAGGATCAGCGACACGCCGCGCGCGCCCAGGGTCGGATCGGTCTTGGCCGCGACGATGACGAGATCGGCATGCTGGCCGTTGGTGATGTAGGTCTTGGAGCCGTTCAGCACATAATGGTTGCCGTCGCGCCGCGCGGTTGTGCGGATGCCCTGAAGGTCGGAGCCGGCGCCGGGCTCGGTCATTGCGATCGCCGTCGGCGTTTCGCCGGAGACCATGCGCGGCAGCCAGTGCTTCTTCTGTTCCTCCGACCCGTAGGCAACGATGTAATCGGCGACGATGTCCGAATGGAGCGAGATGCCGGCGGTCGACCCGGCATAGCCGAGTTCCTCGTCGATCACCGAATTGAAGCCGAAATCGAGCCCCGGGCCGCCATATTCCTCCGGCACCGTGGGGCAGAGCAGCCCCGCCTCGCCGGCCTTGGTCCAGAAGGCGCGGTCGATGATCCCGTCTTCCTCCCACCGGTCCATGTGGGGCAGGAGCTCGCGCTCGAAGAAGCGGCGGACCTGGTCGCGAAAAGCGTGGTGATCGTCGTTGAGGGCGAAGCGGCGGCTGGTGTCTAGCATTGGAAATCCTTGAAGCGGGGCGCGGGTGCCGGCTGGGTAAGGCCTTGCCGCTCGATGAAAGTGGCGCGCGTCTGGTTGTGCGGGTGAAGCGGCGCGTCGGCCATGCTCAGCACCGGCGCAAAGCAGGCATCGCTGTTTTCCAGAAGCGCGCACCAATGGTCGCGCGGCTGGGAGGCGAAAAGGGCGGTGAGTTCGTCCCGCAGCGCCGGGTCGTTCTGCTTGCACCGAAGACCAAGCTTCTCCTTCAACACCGCGAAGAAATGCGGCTCCAGCGCGCCAACCGACACCCACGCGCCGTCCGCGCATCGGTAGCAATCGTAAAAAGGCGCTCCCGTGTCGAGGAGGTTGGCGCCTTGCTCGTCCTTCCACATGCCGGCGGCGCGCAGCGACCAGGTAAGCGCCGAAAGAAGCGCGGCGCCGTCCACCATGGAGCAGTCCACCACCGTGCCTTTGCCGGTGGCGCGGGCGGAGAGGATTCCGGCCAGCATCCCGAAAGCGAGCAGCATTCCGCCGCCGCCGAAATCGGCAACCGCATTCACCGGCGGAGTCGGCGCTTGGCCGGCGCGGCCGTAGGTGGAGAGGGCGCCGGACAGAGCAAGGTAGTTGATGTCATGCCCGGCGCGCTCCGCCAGCGCGCCCTCCTGTCCCCAGCCGGTGAGGCGGCCGTAGACCAGTCGCGGATTGGCGGCGCAGAGCACGTCCGGGCCGAGGCCGAGCCGCTCCATCGCGCCGGGGCGGAAGCCCTCGATCAGCCCATCCGCGCCGGCGGCAAGGTCGCGCACCCGCGCCAGATCGGCGGGATCCTTGAGGTCGAGCTGCAGCACCTCGGCGCGGCCGCGGGCGAGGATGTCGAACTCGGCCGGAATCGGTGGCGCTTGGCCGGTTCGTTCGATCCGGATCACCTCGGCACCGTGATCGGCAAGCATCATCGCGGCGAACGGCGCCGGCGCCAGGCCCGCCAGCTCTACGATCCTGATCCCACTCAAAACGCCCGCCATTTCCCAACCCTAGAGCGCGGCGCGGGGCGGTGCCAGAGGCCGCATTTCGGAAGGGCGGGCCTTGCCCGTTAGCAGCGGAATTCATTGACTTTTTAGCTTGCTTGACGCATCCAAACCTCTGCGAATCCGGGAGCGCCGCGCCAAAACGCCGCCCGCCCGCGCGGGGAAGGGTGACAATGGCGACGGTTTACGAGCGGCGGGGCGGCGAAGTCCGCGTCAACACAACCACAAGCGATCACCAGGATTGGGCGCAGATCGCTTACCTTTCCGACGGCCGCTTCGTGATCGTCTGGCGCGACCGCAGCGCCACCGGCGCCGATCCCCTGGGCCATTCGATCCGCGGCCAGATTTACAATGCGGATGGAACGCCGTCCGGCGGCGAGTTCCTCGTCAACACCACCATCGAGGGCTCGCAGACCCAGCCCGCCTTGTTCGCCATGCCGGGCGGCGGCTTCGTGGTCGCGTGGAGCGACATCAACGCCACCGGCACCGACACCAACATCCGCGCCCAGGTCTTCGACGCCGCAGGCGGCAAGGCCGGCGGCGAAATCGCGGTCAACAGCCACGTCGCCGGCGCGCAGACGCTTGCCGGCGGCGCGGTGCTTGCCGACGGAACCTTTGTTCTGACCTGGACGGACGCAACCGCCGAGCCGACGGTGCCGAATACCGGCAATTCCCCGATCGGCGTCCGGGTGCAAAGATTCGACGCCGCGGGCGTACCGATCGGCACCGAATTCGCCGCCAACACCACCGCCACCTATGAACAATCCATGTCGCGGGTCGCGGCTCTGCCCGGCGGCGGCTACGTCGTGGTGTGGCGCGACCTTGGCAGCAAAAACGGCATCGTCGGCCAATTGTTCAACGCCGACGGAAGCAAGTCCGGCGCCGAATTCATGGTCAGCACGGAGCTTGCCAACGCCCAGTCGACGCCGAGCATCGCGGCGCTTGCCGGCGGCGGCTTCGTTGTCACCTGGACCGATTCAAGCCAGCGCGGCGGCGATACGAGCTACAGCGGGATCAAGGGCCAGATCTTCGACGCCGCCGGCAATCGCGTCGGCACCGAGTTCCTCGTCAACACCTATACCAGCGGTTACCAGGATTCCTCCTTTGTCACCGCCTTGCCGGACGGCGGCTTCGTTGCGGTGTGGACCACCACCACCGAAACGCCGACCGGCGACGGCAGCGGCGCCGCGGCGCGCGGGCAGTTCTTCGACGCCGCCGGAGCCAAGGTCGGCGCCGAGTTCCTGATCAACACCACCCGCGATGGCGATCAATATGCCGCGGGCGTGGCGGTCGGCCCCAATGGCCTGACCTTCATCACGGTGGATGCAAGCCCCACGGGCGGCGACGGCAGCGGCGCGGGCGTGAAGCTCACCCACTTCGTCATCGCTCCGGCAACCGAAGAAGCGGACGCGCTCGCCGGCACCGCCTTCGCCGATACGCTGCACGGCTTCGGCGGCAACGACATGCTCTACGGCATGGGCGCCGACGACGAGCTGATCGGCGGTGATGGCGACGACCGGTTGTTCGGCGGCGAAGGCCATGATTTCCTCGACGGCGGCGCGGGCGTCGACACGCTGGAGGGCGAGGCGGGCAACGACCTCCTTGCCGGCGCGGGCGGCGACGATAGCCTGCTGGGCGGCGACGGCGACGACGATCTGCTCGGCGAAGCGGGAAGCGACACGCTTACCGGGGGCGCGAACAACGATCTGCTCGACGGCGGCAGCGGCCTCGACATTCTCGATGGCGGCGAAGGCGACGATCAGCTCTACGTCAACGCCGATCTCGCGGGCGAGGAAGTCGCCCATGGCGGATCGGGCGTCGATCACCTCTTCTTCAGCCTGCCGGCAAGCGCAAGCGGCAGCGGGCTGACCTATTGGCGGCTGAATCCGAACGGCGGCTTCGACGGCTGGCTGTCGAACGGCGCCGGCTTCCTGCTGACCTTTACCGGCATCGAACGCTTCAACATTTCCGGCACATCGCTCGACGATGCGCTTGCCGGCGGCGAGCTCGCCGACATCTTGATCGGCGGCGCGGGCGCGGACACCCTGCATGGCTTCGGCGGTGCGGATCAGCTGATCGGCGGCACCGGCAACGATGTCATGGCGGGCGGCGCGGGCGACGACATCTACCAGGTGGGCGAAACCGGCGACGTGGTCATCGAGGATTCGGACGGCGGGAACGACCAGGTGCAGGCGAGCGCCGCCGTCTACACCTTGTCCGCGAACGTCGAATGGCTGCGCGGAATGCTGCAAAGCGGCCAGACGCTGACCGGCAACGCCACCGCCAACACGCTGAGCAGCGGCGACGGCAACGACATTCTCGACGGTGCCGGCGGCGCGGACCGGATGTTCGGCGGCGCCGGCAACGACACCTATTACGTCGACGATCTCGGCGACACGATCTCCGAGAATATCGGTGCCAGCGGGGGCACGGATGAGATCCGCACGACCCTGGCCGTCTTCAGCCTCGCCGACTTCTACAATGTCGAAAACGTCACCGGCATCCTTGCCACCGGCCAGTCGCTGACCGGCAACGGCGAGGCGAACACGATCCGCGCCGGCGCGGGCAACGACATTCTGGACGGTGCCGGTGGGACCGACCGGATGGAAGGCGGCGCCGGCAACGACATCTATTATGTCGATCATCCCAACGACACGGTGATCGAGCTTGCCGACGGCGGCATCGATGAAGTGATCGTTCTGACCGGCTGGTTCTACCTTCCCGACCACATCGAAAACGCCCGCATCGGCCCGGACGGCACCGCTTACATCGTCGGCAACGCGCTGAACAACATCATCTACGGCACCGATCGCGGCGACCTCCTCGACGGCGGCGCGGGCGCCGACAGGTTGATCGGCGGCAAGGGCAACGACCGCTACACGATCGACAATGCGGGCGACGTCATCGTCGAGGAAGAGGATGCAATTCCCTGGGATTATGTCGGCGACGGTTCGGGCGACACCGTTGTCACCAGCCTTGCGGATTACACGCTCCGGGCCGATCTCGAGAACCTCCATGGGACGGCCGCCCAGCAGCGCCTGGTCGGCACTGATCGCGGCAACGTGATCGGCTCGGGCGGCGGCAACGACACCCTGATCGGCGGCAAGGGCGACGACCAATATTCGGTCTATGCCGGCGACACGATCATCGAGCTCGAAGGCGAGGGCATCGACACCGTTTCGGTGAACGGCGGCAATTGGACGCTTGGCGACCATCTCGAGCGCCTCAGCGGCCAGTCCTCCTCGGGTCAGGTGCTGACCGGCAACGCCTACAACAACCACATCACCGCTTCGTCGGGCGCGGATACGCTCGACGGCGCGGGCGGCGCGGATTTCATGGGCGGCGGCTACGGCAACGACATCTACTATGTCGATGATCTGGGCGACGTCGTTTACGAACAAAGCGGCGCCGGCACCGACGAAGTGCGTAGCGCGCTTGCCGCTTACGCCCTGGGCGACCACGTCGAGCGGTTCACCGGCCTTTCGGCGGAAGGGCAGAGCGTCACCGGCAACACCCTCTCGAACCTGATGACGGGCGCGGGCGGCAACGATGTCTTCCACATGTACCAGGGTGGTTCAAACCTGCTGGTTCGCGGCGGCAGCGACGAAGTCAATGGCGGCGGCGGCGACGACACGATCCACTTCGGCAACACGCTTGATATGTGGGATCGCATCAACGGCGGCGCTGGAACCGATGTGGTTACGGTGCAGGGGCCGAACATCAACGTCACCTTGTCGGCGCAGACGATTGTGGCGGTGGAAACGATCCAGTTCCTAAGCCATTCCGACACAAGCCTTGGGCTTCAGGCCGCGACGCCGTTCCAATACAAGATGGCGACCAACGACGCGACGGTGTCGGCCGGCGCGATACTCAAGATCGACGCTTCCGGTCTGCTTGCGACCGAGACGCTGGACTTCAACGGTTCGGCGGAATTGAACGACCGCTTCGCCATCTTCGGCGGTGCCGGCGCGGATATTTTACGCGGCGGCCAGGCCAACGACCAGATCGACGGCGGCGCCGGCAACGACCAGCTCTTTGGCGGGGGCGGCAACGACGAACTAAGCGGCGGCGCGGGTGCGGATTCGATGAGCGGCGGCGCCGGAAACGACGTCTACACGCTCGACGATATGAACGATGCGGTGCTGGAAAATGCCGGCGAAGGCGTGGACGAGGTTCGTACCTCGCTCGGCTCGCGCACCGATTTCAACCAGATGTACGTCCTGGCGGCCAACGTCGAGAACCTCACCGGGACGTCTTCGGGATCGCAAGGCGTCTACGCCAATGCGCTCAACAACCTCGTGCGCATGGGCGCCGGCGACGATCTCATCGTGATGCACGACGGCGGCAACGACGCGGTGTTCGCCGGCGGCGGCAACGACTTCATTTATTACGGCGGCACCTTGACCAACGCCGACAGCACCGACGGCGGCGCCGGCTATGACACGCTTGCCCTGGTCGGCAATTACACGATCGCGTTCGACGCGGACGATCTGGTCGGGATTGAAAGCCTCGTCGGCTACAGTTCGGGCGATCCGGCAGCGCCGAGCAGCTACAACTACACCATGCACAATGCGAACGTCGCGGCGGGCCAGACGCTGCTTGTACTGGCCGGCACCCTTCGCGGCAACGAAGTGCTGGTGTTCAACGGTTCGGCCGAATCGGACGGCAGGTTCTACGTGCGCGGCGGCTGGGGCAACGACTCGATCACCGGCGGCGCGGGCAAGGATCAGATCGTCGGCAATCTCGGCGCCGATTTGCTCAAGGGCGGCGGCGGCGACGACAAGTTCGAATATGTCTCCGTCGCCGATTCCGCCACGGGCGCGGCCGATACGATCCTGGATTTCGCCAAGGGCGACCGGATCAACCTGTGGAACATCGACGCGGACGGCAACGCGGCCAACGGCAACAGCGCCTTCGGCTGGATCGGAAGCAATGCCTTTTCCAACCAGGCAGGCCAGCTTCGCGCTTATCAGGACGGGCAGGACCCGAACCGCTGGGTGGTGGAAGGCGACATCAACGGCGACGGGGCGGCCGACCTGACCATCTTTGTGATCGGCCAGCCGGGTTTCGTGCCGGCGGCGAGCGACTTCAACCTGTAAGGCGCGCGCAGCCGGACCCGACGCCCGGCTGCGTCCTAAACGGCGGCGCCGTACGGCAAAGCGGCGTAAGCGCCGTAATCGGCACGCCCTGGGGGGCCGTTGTTGACGATCACCCGCCCGCCTTTCTGGGCAAGGCCGAACAGCTTCTCGCCGAATTCGTTCGGGACGCCGATGCAGCCGTGGGTTGCCTTGTCGTCCGCCATTTCGGAACCGTGGATAGCAACGCCGTCCCAAGTCAGCCGAAGCATCCATGGCATGGGCGCATTGTAGAGGTTGGAGATGTGGTCCGCTTTCTTCTGCAAAATTGCGAACGTGCCGAGCGGCGTCGGCTTGTCTTCATAGCCGTAGACGACCGAGCTCCGACCGATCTCGACGCCGGCGCGGTAAACGGAGAGGGTTCGAGCACGGAGATCGACGACGATCGTCACCGGCCCCGGCGCGGTTTCTTCGGCCCGCCAGGCATATTCGCCCGAGGCAAGCCAACGGTTGACCGGAAGCAAAGCGAAAGCGGCGGGCGCGGGCGCGGCGCGGGCTTGCGACGGCGGCGGCGCGGGGATCAGAGCTTCGGCATGTGCGGGCGGAATAAGCCGTGGCGCCGCCGGCGCCTCTTTCCCGGCGATCAGATAGGCCGCCGCCAGCGCCGTAAAGGCGAGCAGGCCGAGCAAGGCAATGCGCAGGTGCGAGGGGATCGTCCGCAGCATGGGTGTCACTTACCTCTTCCGGTTCCTTCTCCCTGCTCAATGCGCGAAGGGGCGGAAAGGCAACGGGGCGAAATCGGCTGTCCCGTCTGCGGACAGGTGCAGGACGAAGCTTTAGAGCAGCCCGTGCGATTGCATGCTGTAATAGCCGCGTGCGCCGACGATCACGTGGTCGTGAACCGTGATGCGCAAGGGCCGCGCGGCCTCCACGATTTCGCGGGTGATTCGAATGTCGGCTTGGCTCGGCTGCGGATCGCCGCTCGGGTGGTTGTGAACCAGGATCAGGGAAGTGGCGTGGTAATCGAGCGCGCGGCGGATCACCTCGCGCACATAAACCGCCGCCTCGTCCACCGAGCCTTCTGAAATCGGCTCGTTGCGGATCAGCATGTTCTTGGCATTCAGATACAGCACCCGCACCCGCTCGATCGGGTTATGCGCCATGTCGGCGTGGAGATAATCGAGCAACGCCTGCCAGCTGCCGAGAACCGGCCGCCCTTCCATGCCTTTCTCCAGCAGCCGGAGCGCCGAAGCTTGGGCGATCTTGAGCGCGGCGGCGGCGCCTTCGCTTACTCCGCCGATGCGGACGATTGCTTCGGCATCGGCGGAGAGGAGCCCGCCAAGCCCGCCGAAATCGTGAAGCAGCTTCTTGGCAAGCGGCTTGGTGTCGCGGCGCGGGATCGCCAAAGCGAGAAGATATTCAACAAGCTCATGGTCGAGCAGCGCGTCCGGACCGCCCTCGAACAAGCGCTGGCGGAGCCGAGCGCGGTGGCCGCTGCCGTCGAGGGGAAGTTCGCCCATCAGGCGAGATTAAGCTTCGCCGTGGCTTGAGGCAATTCACGTGTTTGTGCCAGAGCCGCAGCTGTGACGGCCCCGGAACGGATGCGCGAAGCAAAGGGTTTGGGACACATGGTGCGCAGCGTGTTGAGCAGAGCCTTTTCCATGGCCTTGAGCTAAAGCGCGGCGCGTGGACGACGAGCCCCAGGAAATCCAGCGCCCGAGACGCCGCAAGCGGCGCATCGCGGCGGCTGTGCTTGTTCTGCTGCTGCTGCTCGTCCTCGCGCTCTGGCTGTTCCGGCTTCCGCTCGCCTCCGATTTCCTCCGCCGCGAGTTCGAACGGCGCGACGTCGAGGCAAGCTACAGGGTGACGCAGATCGGCTTCGGTCGGCAGCGGGTCGAGAACCTGGTGATCGGCGACCCCCGCAACCCGGACCTGACCGCCAAGTCGGTCGAGCTCAAGGTCAGCTGGGGCTTCCGGCGGCCGAAGATCACCCTGATCACGGCGCGCGGCGTCCGGCTGCGAGGGCGCGTCGTCGGCGGCAAGCTGCGCTTCGGCGAAATCGACAAGCTCCTGCCGCCGCCGAGCGGGGCCCCGTTCCGCTTCCCCGATATGAACGTCGATGTCGCCGACGCGTCGCTCAGCCTCGACACGCCCGCCGGACGGGTAGGGCTTGCGCTTGCTGGGCGAGGCAATTTGTCGAATGGGTTTCAAGGCGAGCTTGCCGGTTTCTCGCCCGCCCTCGCCCTCGGGGAGTGCCGGGCGGCGGCGCCACGCGTTCATTGGAAGGTGGCGATCGACGCCGGCAAGCCCCGCATGGCCGGGCCGGTGAGTGCCGCAAGCATCGGCTGCGGCACCAGCTTCACCCTCCAGCTGCCGAATTTCGCCCTGAACGGCGGTCTCTCCGAACGGCTGGACGCATGGGCGGGCAAGGCCGGCATCGAAGCGGCGGGTGCCCGGATCGGCGGCAATGCGCTGGGGGCGCTTGCCGGAACCTTTGACTTCGACGGCAATGCCCAGACCACCAAAGGCGCGGTTGATCTCGCCGCCGCCTCCCTCCGCGTTCCGCCCTTCACCGCCGGCCGCACCCGCGTGGAGGGCCGCTACTCCGTCTCGCCGAAAACGGGTGACGCCACCTTGGTGGCCGATGTCGGCGCTCGCGGCGTCAACGCCGGCTCCACCGCCGAAGGCCTCGCCAAGGCGCTCGCCGCCACCGGCGGCACGCCGATCGAGGCAATAGGTGAGTCGCTTGCCGCGTCCATCCGCCGGGCGGCGGGCGCGTTCGATCTTGCCGGCGAGCTTCGCTTGGTGAACGCCAAGGGCGGCGGCGGCCTCCGCTTCGGCCGCCTGATTGCGCGCAGCCGAAGCGGCGCCCGCCTGACGCTGGAAGGCGGGGAGGGGCTGACCTATGCCTGGCCCGCCGGCTTGTCGCGAATCGACGGCACGGTGAACCTCTCCGGCGGCGGCTTCCCCCAAGCCCGGTTCGCGCTCAACCAGCCGCGCCTCGGCGGGCCGATCAGCGGCACCGGCCGAGTCGCCCCGATCGCCGTCGGGGCCTCCCGTCTCGCGCTCGGCGAAATCCGCTTCACGGCGGGGGAGGGCGGCGCGACCCGCATCGACACGGTAGCCACGCTCGACGGCCCCTTCGATAATGGCACCGTCACCGGCCTGGTCGTGCCGGTCAGTGGCCGGCTCGACGGGCGCGGCGGCTTCGCCTTCGGCACCGGCTGCGTCTCCGCCCGCTTCGCCTCCTTCCGCTACGCCACCCTCCGCCTTGGCGCCGCAACCCTCCCGCTCTGCCCCACCGGCCGCGCCTTGCTGTGGAAAGGCCCCGGCAGCGGCGTCCAAGGTGGCGCCACCCTTCGCCCGCTCCGCCTGGCCGGGCGCCTCGGCAATACGCCCATCGACCTTCAGGCCGCCCGCTTCCTGTTCGGCCTCCGCGACAAGCAATTCACCGCCTCGGGTCTTGCCGTCCGCCTGGGCAGCGGCGAAAGCGTCAACCGCCTCAACGCCGCCACCTTCACCGGCCGCTTCGGCCGCAGGGGTCTCGCCGGCACTTACGCCGGGCTCGACGCCAAGCTCGCCGCCGTGCCGCTGCTCCTCTCCGAAGGCGCCGGAAATTGGTCCTTGCGCGGCGGGGCGCTGCTGATGACCGGCGGCCTTAAGGTCGCGGACGCCGTCGATCCCGCCCGCTTCTACCCGCTCACCGCCCCCGATTTCCGCCTGACCCTCCAGAACAATCAAATTCGCGCCGGCGGCTGGCTGTTCGATCCGGAAACCGGCACCCGCATCCTTCAGGCGGACATCGCCCATTCCCTCTCCAACGGCCAAGGCCGCGCCACCCTCGACGTGCCCGGCATCCGCTTCGACAAGGGTTATCAGCCCGAACAACTCACCCGCCTCACCACCGGCGTCGTTGCGCTGGTCAACGGCGTGCTGTCCGGCCGCGGCGAAATCGCCTGGGATGGGCGCGGCACGACCAGCACCGGCAGCTTCGGAACGGACGACATGGATTTCGCCGCAACCTTCGGCCCGGTCGAAGGCTTCCGCACCCGGGTAAACTTCACCGATTTGCTCGGCCTCACCTCCGCGCCCGGCCAGACGGCGGAAGCCGACGTGATCCGCACCGGCATCGACGTGTTCGACGGCCGAATCCGCTACCAGCTTCTTCCCGGCCTCCAGGTAAAAGTGGAAGCCGGCGCCTGGCCCTTCGCGGGCGGCGAGCTTCGGCTGGAGGAGACCGTGCTCGATTTCTCCAAGCCCTCCGCCAAGCGCCTCACCTTCCGCGTCGTCGGCCTGGATGCGGCGCTCTTCATCCAGCAGATGGAATTCTCCAACATCTCCGCCACCGGCACCTTCGACGGCATCATCCCGATGGTGTTCGACGAACGCGGCGGCCGCATCGTCGGGGGAAGCCTGGTCGCCCGCGATCCGGGCGGCACCTTGTCCTACATTGGCGAACTCACCGACAAGCAGCTCGGCGTCTACGGCAAGCTCGCCTTCGATGCCTTGAAATCGCTGCGTTATTCCAAGCTGACCATCGGCCTCGACGGCGCCCTGGAGGGCGAATTCGTCGCTGCTATCGAACTGGACGGCATCGCTCGCGACACCGCCGGCACCACCGCGCCCAGCGGCGGGATCAGCGGCCTCGTCGTCAACCGGGCGATGACTCAGCTGGCCAAGATCCCGTTCGAGTTCAACATCTCGGTACGCGGGCCTTTCCGCTCCCTGCTGGCCACCATGCGCTCGCTGGAGGACCCGACCAATCTCATCCAGTCCGTTCTGCCCGAACATCTGCGCCCGCGCGATCCGCTCGCGCCCGCGCCATCGACTCAACCCGAAGCCAAACCCGTTCAGCCCCAGGAAAGCGAGACCATGCGATGACAGCGTCGATATTGACGAGACTGCGCCCCAGTGCGACGCAGGGCGCGATGAGACGGGCTCAACTCCTCCTCCTCGCGCCGGCCCTGGTCTTGACGGCCGGATGCGTTCAGGTGAGCGCGCCCGACAAGCCGATCGAGATCAACCTCAACATCAATATCAGGCAAGAGGTCGTTGTCCGCCTGCAGGAGGATGTACGCGACCTCATTGAGAAAAACCCGGGAGTGTTCTGATGAACCGCCGTACCAAGACTATCATCGCCGCGGGCCTGGTTCTGGCCGCTGTGGGCAGCGCCGGCGCCGCTTACGCGTTCCAGGACGCCGCCGCGTCCTTGCGCGCCTCCGGCCAGGCCGGCGAGCAGGCCGACGGTTATCTCGGCGTGGTCGGATCGGTGCCCGCAAGCGTCCGCGCCCAGGTCGATTCGGTGAACATCCAGCGCCGCGCTTATTACACCGATCTCGCCGCCCGCCGCGGCGCCAAGATCGAGGAAGTGGCCGCCACCACCGCCTGCGAACTGTTCCGGAGCAAGGTCGCCCCCGGCCAATTCTACCGCGGCACCGACGGCGCCTGGAAGAAACGGGCGGCCGGCGAAACCATCCCGCTGCCGAGCTATTGCGGGTAACACATCACCTTCATCGGCGATGAAGCGAGAGACGAGGCCGGCGTCGAAAGGCGCCGGCCTTCTTCGTTCGCCCTCGAGTACACACCTCCGCCCAATTTGATACCGTCATGCCAGCGAAGGCTGGCATCCATGCTGATTCCGCGATTGCCGCCGCGGGTGGAGGCTCAGCATGGGCCCCAGCCTTCGCTGGGGCGACGCTTTGGAGCGCGGGATCGACGCCTCGCTTTACCCCATCTCTGTGTTGACTTGCCTCTCCCCCCTTCCTAAAGGGGCGGCGCCTTGGCGGGATCGTTCGCCGGCATGTCCCACGCCCTTTTTGCACCGTTGTTTTCAAAGCTTCGGTTGCACCTGGAAGAGAAGGCATGACGGAGAACGAACCGGACCCGAAGCCTCCACGGGATGCCCGTTTCCAGTCGCTCGACGAGCGGCTGAAGCGGGCCCAGGAGGCGGAGGCGGCCAGAACGGGCAGCGCGCGGACGCCGGCTGACAAAGGTGAGCAGCTCGGCAGCCGTGCTTTGTCCTATCTGATCGGGGGCCTGGGCGGCGGCGCCGTGATCGGCTGGGTGCTCGACACCTGGTTCGATACGCTTCCGCTTTTTCTGTTGCTGCTGATGTTCCTTGGAACGGCGGCGGGCTTCAGAAACATCATCAAGCTTTCCAACAAGCGCCCCTGATTCGGGGCGTTTGGATCATTAACGGGAAACAAGACGTGGCGGCCGAAGCAGGCAAGATCGATCCAATGCACCAGTTCGAGGTGCAGTCCATCTTCGAGGGGTTCAATATCGGCGGTCAGCAGATCGCCTTTACGAACAGCGCCTTGTGGATGCTGCTCGCGCTTGGCGCGGTGTGGCTGTTCATGGTGGGCGGCATGAAGCGCCAGCTCGTCCCCACCCGCTGGCAGGCGGCCGTTGAAGGCGTTACCGGCTTCATCTCCTCGATGATGACCACGAACATCGGCCCGGAAGGCCGCAAGTTCACGCCCTACGTGTTCACGCTTTTCATGTTCATCCTGGTCGCCAACCTGCTCGGCATGCTGCCGGTGGGCATCGTGGGCCTCCACCCGTTCACCGTCACCAGCCACCTTACCATCACCGGCGTGTTGGCGATCGTGTCGTTTGGGATCGTTCTCGCCGTCGGCCTGGCGAAGCACGGCTTCCACTTCTTCTCCCTCTTCGTGCCGCACGGCGCGCCCTGGTGGATGCTTCCCATCCTGATCCCGGTCGAGTTCGTGTCGTTCATGGTTCGCCCGTTCAGCCTTGCGCTGCGTTTGTTCGTGGCGATGACGGCCGGCCACATCCTGATGAAGGTGCTTGCCGGCTTCGTGATCAACGGCCTCAACGCGGAGGCCTTCTGGGTCATCCCGGTGGTCAGCCTGCCTTCGTTCATTCTGATGATCGGCATCACGCTCCTCGAGCTGCTGGTTGCCGCCATCCAGGCCTATGTTTTCGCGCTCTTAACGTCCTTGTACCTCAACGACGCGGTCAATCTTCACTGAGTTTCACCAACCTATTCAACGGTTCAATCAAAGGAGTTTCTAAAATGGACGCAGAAGCCGCAAAGCTGCTCGGTGCCGGTCTCGCCGCAATCGGCGTTGGCATGGCCGCCCTTGGCGTGGGTAACGTCTTCGGTTCCTTCCTCTCCAGTGCGCTGCGCAACCCGGCCGCCGCCGACAGCCAGCAGGGCCGTCTCTTCATCGGCTTCGCCGCCGCCGAGCTTCTCGGCCTGCTGGCGTTCGTTGTTGCAATGATCCTGCTCTTCGTCGCCGAATAAGCCGGTTCAGATAGTCACCGCCGCTTCGCCTCTCCTCCGGGAGCGGCAGGCGGCGGCAGCGGGATTGTTATGCCTCAGATAGCCCAAATCTCCGAGATCTTCGCGTCGCAGCTCTTCTGGCTCGTCGTGACCTTTGGCCTGCTCTACGTCATCGTGGGCCGGGGAATGCTCCCGAAGATCGAAGCAACGGTGGATGCGCGGGACCAGCGCATCGCCGGCGATCTCGCCGCGGCGGAAGCCGCGCGGGCATCGGCGGAAAGCCTCGGGGCGGCAAACCGCGATCGCGCCGACGCCAACCGCGCCGAAGCGATGAAAGTCACCCAGGCCGCGAAGGAAGCCGCCGCCCGCGAGGCGGAAGCCAAGCTCAAGGCCGCCGACGCCCAGGCATCCGCGCGCGTCGCCGATGCCGAAGCGCGGATCCGTGCCGCAAGCGATGCGGCGCAGGGCGAGATCGAGGGCGTGGCCGCCGAGGCCGCGCAGGACATCGTTTCCCGCCTCACCGGCAAAAACGTGTCGCGCGATGCCGCGGCCGATGCAGTAAGAACGGCACTGGCCAATGGCTGATAACACCACCACCGCCACCCACTCCGTTGCGGGCGCCGAGCTCGACACCGTCGTCACCGGCACCGAAGAGAATGGCGCAATGCCGCACACCGGCGGCGACGCCGTTGCGACCACCGCCGACGAAGGCCATGGCGGCGCAATCCACGCGGAGCCGACCGGCCTCGGCCTCGACGCGACCGCCTGGGTCGCGCTTGCGATGATCGTGGTGCTTGCGCTTCTCCTCTGGAAAAAGGTGCCGGCGGCGATCGGCAAGGCGCTCGACCGCAAGATCGAAGGCATCCGCCAGCAGCTCGACGAAGCCGCCCAGCTTCGCGCCGAAGCCGAAGCGCTTCGCGCCGAACAGGAAGCCAAGTCCGCCGCCGCCGAAGCGGAAGCCGCCGCGATCGTAGAACGCGCCCGCAGCGAAGCCGACGTCATCGTCCGTGAAGCCCAGGCCAATTCGGATGCTTTGATCGAACGCCGCACCCGCATGGCGGAAGACAAGATCGCCGCCGCCGAGCGTCAGGCCGTGGACGAAGTCCGCGCCCGCGCCGCCCGCGCCGCCGCCGCGGCCGCCGAAACGCTGATCCGCCGCGAAATGGATGCCGAAAGCGACCGCGCCCTCGTCGACCGCACCATCGCCGGCTTGGGCACCGCCCACTGATCTCTCAAGCCCCTCCCTTTAGGGGGGTTGGGGAGGGCGTGTGAAGCCCGTCAAAGCCTCCAAATAACCCGCCGCTCCCAGACCCCGGGAACGGCCACCCCCCGGCTGTCCAGCGCGGGGTAAAACCGCCCCCGCGTCATGATCTGCGGGCAAGCGGCATCGTCCAGCGCCTTGAACCCGGCGCTCGACACGACCCGGCAGGACGTCGGATAGCCGTAGCGGTCGACCTCCACCCGAACCCCGGTATCGCCTTGCGCCTTCGCCTTAAGAGCGGAGGCCGGATAGCTCTGCGAATCGATCCACCGAGACGGCGGCTGCCGCGGCACCGGCACGTCGCGTGGCACCGGTACCCCGCCCGGCTGCGGCGGCGGCGCGGCAGCCAGCAGCGCCTCGCCGACACGCGCCAGGCACCGCTCGGCCTCCTGCCAAACGGCGGCGGGCGGAAAGGGTGCCGAGCCGGCGATCCGGCCGCGGAATTCCACCTGCACCCGGTTTGCCGCCGCGGGCGGACTGCTGAACAGCTGCTGCGTTTGCTTCCCCAGTGTCGCGACAATGAACTGGCTGGTCGCCGCGGTCGGTCTCGCGGCGTTGACAACGACAACCAGCCCCCCTTGGATCGGATATGTCTTCCCCGCCACCCGGAGCAGCCCCGCTGCCTGCCTGTGAAGGTCGAGGCCGGTGCGCGTGTAACCATCCGTTGCGATGTTGATCACGGTGTCCCCCCGAAAGGGGCGCCAGTAAGCCGGCAGGTTCGGATCGGCGGCGGCCGTTGTGTCGACCACCGCGCAGCCAAGATCCCGCTGAACAACCGACCACGGTCCCGCCAGCGTCCGTGCTTCAGGCGCCGCCGAACGGGAGACAGGCTGCGCGGCCGAAACCGCCGGCGCGTACGCTGCGGCGGCGGCAAGAAGAAGATGGGGTGCGGCTACACGTTTCAACTTCGGCTCCCATTTTCTCACCCCTGACAGGGCAATCAGTGACAAACGATGAACGCTCCAAGGCTCGGGAGGGACAAACCCGCTTCCAAAATAGGATTTCGTCTGATCCAGTCGAGGAATGGATTGCGCACCAGCCTCTTCTCCGCCGTCAAATCTGACGCCCGAGCGCGCGGGGAGGGGCGAAAACGGAGTCGATCCGCGTCACGAGTGGGAACATTGGGACCTTTCGCGGCGAACCGTCGCTTTTCAGCGCCTTGGCGCCCGCCGCGACTCGGCCCACTCTGGCCTCCCGCCGCTCGCGTCCCTAGATGACCAGCCGTGACCGAAACACCGCCCACCGACCGCTTCAACGAAGAAAAGAGCGCTTTCACCGTCCGCGGCAGCGATCTGCCGGATCTGGAGGCGGGGGTGCTCGCCATCCGTTCGGTGGTGAAGACTCTGCCGGTGCGACCCGGCGTCTACCGGATGCTCGATTTAAAGGGCGACGTGCTCTACGTCGGCAAGGCGCGCGCGCTTCGCAACCGGGTGACGAACTACACGCAGGTTTCGCGGCTGACCAAGCGCCTCCAGCGCATGGTTGCGCAGACGCGCTCCATGCAGATCGTCACCACCAACACCGAGGCGGAGGCGCTGCTGCTCGAAGCGCAGCTCATCAAGCGCTACCGCCCGCCCTACAACGTGCTCTTACGTGACGACAAAAGCTTCCCCTTCATCCTGCTCCGCGAGGACCACCAGTTCGCCCAGGTCCGCAAGCATCGCGGCGCCCGGCGCTTCAAGGGCTCTTATTACGGGCCGTTTGCAAGCGCAGGCTCCGTCACCAAGACGCTGAACGCGCTTCAGAAGCTGTTCCTGCTGCGAAGCTGCTCCGACACCTTTCTGGCCACCCGCAAGCGCCCTTGCCTCCTGTACCAGATCAAGCGCTGCTCGGCGCCTTGCGTCGGCCGCATCGACGCGGACGGCTATGCCGAACTGGTCTCGGACGCGAAGGACTATCTCGCCGGTAAATCCACCAAGGTGCAGCAGAAGTTGTCCGCCGCCATGCAGGAAGCGGCCGAGAAAATGGATTTCGAGCTTGCCGCGCTTTACCGCGACCGCCTCCGCTCGCTGACCTTCATCCAGGGCACCCAGACGATCGCCGCCGAAGGTCTCGGCGACGCCGACATCTTCGCGCTCGCCTGCAAGGGCGGCACCGTCTGCATCCAGGCCTTCTTCATCCGCGGCGGCAATAACTGGGGGCACCGCAGCTTCTTTCCCGCCCACACCGCCGACCTCGCCGAAGAGGAAGTTCTCGCCGCGTTCCTGATGCAATTCTACGAGGAAGTGCCGCCGCCCAAGCTGGTGCTGCTCGACCGCGAGGTTCCGGAAGCGGAGCTGGTCGCCGAGGCGCTTGGCGAGCGCGCCGAGCGCAAGGTGACGCTCAAGGTCCCCAAGCGCGGCGACCAGGTCCGGATGATGGCGCAGGCCTCGCGCAACGCCCAGGAGGAGCTCGACCGCCACCTCGCGGAAACCAGCACCCAGGCCAAGAACCTGCGCGCGCTGGCCGAGATGTTCGAACTCTCCGAACCGCCGCAACGCATCGAGGTCTACGACAACAGCCACGTCATGGGCTCGAACGCGGTCGGCGCAATGATCGTGGCGGGGCCGGAGGGCTTCCTCAAGAACCAGTATCGCAAGTTCAACATCAAGCGCCCGGAGACGGCACCGGGCGACGATTTCGCGATGATGCGCGAAGTGCTCGGCCGCCGCTTCGCCCGGCTTGAGACGGAGGATCCGGACCGGAGCCGCGGCGAGTGGCCGGACCTCCTCCTGATCGACGGCGGCAAGGGCCAGCTCGGCGCGGTGCTGGAAACGCTGGAATGCGCCGGTATCCATGACGTGCCGGTGGTCGGCATCTCCAAGGGCCCCGATCGCAACGCCGGCCGCGAGACGATGCACCTGCCCGGCGGGCGCGATTTCCAGCTCCCGCCCAACTCGCCGGTGCTCTTCTACCTTCAGCGCCTGCGCGACGAAGCACACCGGTTCGCGATCGGCGCCCACCGCCAGAAGCGCTCGAAGTCGATGGCCGCCTCGCCCCTCGACGAGGTCCCCGGCATCGGCCCCGGCCGCAAGCGCGCCCTTCTGATGCACTTCGGCACCGCCAAAGCGGTCAAAGGCGCCGCGCTCGAAGACCTGGAAAAAGCGCCCGGCATCTCAAAGGCAATGGCGCGCTCCATTTACGATTATTTTCATCCAAGCGGTTAAGCGGGTCGGGACATGCCCACCCGCGTCCTCATCACCGTCGATACCGAATTGCGCTGGCGCCATTATGCCGCCGGCGCGACCTGGCGGGAGAATGTCGCCTTGTCGTTCGATCCGGCGGGTGTCGGCGTGCCGTGGCAGCTCGATCTCCTCGCGGGCCACGGCCTCTCCGCCTGCTTCTTCGTCGATCCGATGCCGGCGGAGGTTTACGGACTCGGTCCGATCCGTGCGATGGTCGAGCCGATCCTCGCCGTCGGGCAGGAGGTGCAGCTCCACCTCCACCCCTGCTGGCAAAGCGTCGCCGCCGGCAATCCTAACGGGGAGGGGTTCGAACTCACCGGCTTCTCCGCCGTCGAGCAGCAGGCGATGATCGCCCGCGCCCGTCAGCTCCTCATCGAGGCCGGCGCGCCGCCGCCCGTTGCCTTTCGCTCGGGCAGCTTCGCGGCGAACATGGACACGCTGGCCGCGCTCGCCGCCAACGGCATCGCTTACGACAGCAGCCACAACGGCAGCGAACATCCCTGGCCGAGCGACCTGCCGCTCGACCCCGCCGCGCTCGCGCCGGTGCGGCTCGGAGGGATCATCGAAGTGCCGGTCACCCAGATCGAGGACGCTCCCGGCCACTTGCGCCCGATGCAATTCTGCGCCGTCTCTTCCGAGGAAATCGAGGCCGCTTTGCTCCACGCCGAGGCTGAGGGGCACCCGCTCGTCAACATCGTCAGCCACAGCTTCGAATTCGCAAGCAGGGACGGCGCCCGGCCAAACCGCACGCTCGCCCGCCGCTTCGAAAAGCTCTGCGCCTTCCTCGGCCGGCACCGCGAGCGCTTTCCGACCGCGCGTTTCGACTCGCTCGGCGAACTTCCGCTCGACGCCCAAGCCCGCCCGCTTCCCGCCCGCCGCCTGCGCACCGCGCGGCGGGTGGCGCAGCAGGTATGGTCGAACGCGGTCTACGAGCGGGCGCTGTGACCGCCGCCATTTCCCTCCCCTTCAGGGTCGGCACCCGCACCCTGTGGCAGGTGCGCCGCCGCCTGCTTCGGGTCACCGTGCCGCTGGAACAGGCGCGTAAAGGCAGCGTGCCCGCCCTCCCGCAAAGCGACGGCGACGGCTACCTGATCGCCTCGCTTCCCGCCGAAGCTTTGCCGCCGCTCCTGGCCCGGCACCCGCAGCTCAAGCCCTTCATCCGCCAGCGCTACCGCCGCTTTTATGCGGAGCTTGGCCGCGGCTTCGATCATTGGCTGGGCACCCTGTCGTCCAAGAGCCGCTCGACGCTGAAGCGCAAGGTGCGCAAGCTTGCGGAGCGCTCCGGCGGCGATGCCGACCTGCGCTGCTACCGCTCGCCAAACGAAGTCGTCGAATTCTACCGCCACGCCCGCGCCGTTTCCGCGCTCACCTACCAGGAACGCCTGCTGCGCGCCGGCCTGCCCGAAGGCGACGCCGCGCTGGCCGCGATGCAGGCGCTCGCCGCCCGCGACGCGATGCGCGGCTGGATCCTGTTTCTGGACGCGCGGCCGATCGCTTACCTCTACGCCCCGGCCGACGGCGAGACCCTGATCTACGCCCATCTCGGCTATGACCCTGAGCATGCCGATCTCTCGCCCGGCAGCGTGCTTCAGTACGAGGCGATGCGGCAGTTGATGGATGAAGGCCGCTTCGCGCTGTTCGATTTCACCGAAGGGGAGGGGCAGCACAAACGCCTCTTCTCCACCGGCGAAGTCGAGTGCGTCGATCTCCTCCTGCTCCGCCGCACACCCGCCAACCTCCTCGCCGCCTGGTCGCTCGCAGCCTTTGACGGCGGCATCGAAGGCACCAAGGCGCTGCTGAAGCGGCTCAACCTCGAAAGCCTCGCCCGCCGCTTCCGGCGCTGATAGGCGTGGGGCCATGCGGCTCGAAACCCAAGCCATTATCTGCGCGGTGCGGAGCCACGGCGAGCATGGCGCCATTGTCCGCGCCCTGACGCCGGGCGACGGCATCCAGGCCGGCTACGTCCGCGGCGGTCGCTCCCGCCGCCTGCGCCCGGTGCTGATGCCCGGCAACCTCGTCCACGCCGAATATCGCGCCCGCACCGAAGACCAGCTCCCCCACCTGACGCTGGAACTCACCGCCAGCCGCGCGGCCTTGCACTCCGAACCGCTCCCCGCCGCGGCGCTTGAATGGTCCACCGCCCTTACCGCCGCCGCCTTGCCCGAAGGCCAGGCCTATCCGCGGCTGTTCGAAGCCCTGGACGGGCTGCTCTCGGCAATCGACGCCGCCCCCTCCGCCCGCCACTGGGCGGCGGCACTTGTGCGTTTCGAGCTGCTGGTGCTGGCCGAACTCGGCTTCGGGCTCGATCTCTCCGAGTGCGCCGCCACGGGTGCGGAAGAGGATCTCGCTTTCGTCAGCCCCAAAAGCGGCCGCGCGGTCAGCGCCGGGGCGGGCGAGCCCTACCGCGCCCAGCTCTTTGCCCTGCCGCCTTTCCTGCTCGCCGGCGGCGCGGCGGGGTGGGCGGACATCCATGCCGGCTTCCGGATCACCGGCCACTTCCTAGCCCGCGACTTGCTGATCGAGCGGCAGGCGGACGTGCTCGACGCCCGCGCCCGCTTGCTCGAACGGCTCAGCCGCGCCGCCGCTTAGCTTCGCCGCGAGCACCCACGCGAAACGCGCAAAAACCGTCTGTTGCTGATGGTTAAGGCGCGCTCCTATAGAGAGGCCGTCAACGAGGCGCCGCGCCCGCGTGCGCCATCCTTTTCAGGAGTATCCGCACTTGAAGGCATTGCTCTTCGCTTCCGCCGCCGCCGTTGCGCTTGCCGGCTGCACCACCACCGACAACGCCGTCGCCGCCGATGTCTCGGCCGGCGAGCCCGCGCCCGCCGCGCCCGCCGCCGCCGCGCCGGCGGTGCCGAACAACATCCTGCTCGCCGACTGGACCGGCCCCTATGACGGGGTGCCGCCGTGGGACAAGGTGACGCCCGAGCTGTTTCCCGAAGCAATCCAGTTCGGCATCGACGAACAGCGCCGCGAAGTGATGGCGATCATCGACAACCCCGCCGCACCGACCTTCGCCAACACGGTGGAAGCGCTGGAAAAGGTCGGCGAACGGCTCGATCGCGTGCTGTCGCTGTTCGGCGTCATGACCAGCAACATGGCGACGCCGGCGTATCAGGCACTCGACAAGGAGTGGTCGCCCAAGCTCTCCGCCGCGTCGGACGAGATCACGCTCAACCCGAAGCTCTTTGCACGGATCAAGTCGGTCTACGAAGCCCGCGAGACGTCCAACCTCGATGCCAAGCAGCAGCGGCTGGTTACCCGCCTCTACGAAAGCTTCGCCCGCCGCGGCGCCAACCTCGACGAAGCGCAGAAGCAGCAGCTTTCCGCCTACAATTCGCAGCTCGCCTCCAAGTTCGCGACCTTTAGCGAAAAGGTTCTTGCCGACGAAAGCACCCACATCGCCGCCAACGAAGCGGAGATGAAGGGCGTGCCGCAGGACGTGAAGGATGCCGCAAAAGCCGCCGCCAAGGAGCGCAACCTTCCCGCCGACGTCTACGCCATCGTCAACACCCGTTCGGCCGTGGATCCGATCCTGACCTATGCGGACAATCGCGCGCTTCGTCAGCGGGTTTGGAACGCCTTCGTCAACCGCGGCGACAACGGCGGCGCCAACGACACCAACCAGACCATCGCCGAGATCGTCAAGCTTCGCGCCGACCGCGCAAAGCTGCTCGGCTTCTCGAGCCATGCCGACTTCCGCATGCAGGACACGATGGCCAAGACGCCGGCGCGTGCCCAGGAGCTGATGATGGGCGTCTGGCCCGCCGCCGTCGGCCGGGTGAAGGAAGAGGTCGCGGACATGCAGGCGCTTGCCCGCAAGACCGATCCGAAGCTCACCATCGAGCCGTGGGATTATCGCTACTATCAGGAAAAGGTCCGCGCCCAGCGCTACAACCTCACCCAGGAAGAGGTGAAACCCTATTTCGAGCTGAACAACATCATCGAAGCGTCCTACTGGGCGGCCGGTGAGCTGTACGGCCTCGATTTCAAGGAAATCACCGGCACCATTCCCGTCTGGAACCCGGACATCCGCACCTATTCGGTGACCAAGCGCGGCACCGGGGAGCAGCTCGGCGTCTTCTACCGCGACGATTATGCCCGCACCGGCAAGCGCTCAGGCGCCTGGGCGACCACCTACCGCAGCCGCGCCGGCTTGCTCGACGACAAGATCGTGCTCGGTTCCAACAACAACAATTTCGTCAAGCCGGCGCCGGGTCAGCCGGTGCTGATCAGCCTCGACGACGCCGAGACCCTGTTCCACGAATTCGGCCACGCCATTCATTACTTCCTGTCGGATGTCTATTATCCGAGCTTCGGCGGCACGCCGCGGGACTTTGTGGAATATCCAAGCCAGGTGAACGAGAATTGGCTGCTCACCCAGCCGGTGCTCAGCCGCTTCGCCAAGCATTACAAGACGGGCCAGCCGATGCCGGCGGCGCTGATCGAGAAGATCGAGAAGGCGTCCACCTTCAACCAGGGCTTCGCCACGGTTGAGTATCTGTCGTCGGCCATCGTCGACATGATGCTGCACATGGATCCGAGCGGCGTTGTCGATCCCGACAAGTTCGAGCGGGACGCGCTTGCCAAGATCGGCATGCCCAAGGAGATGGTGATGCGGCACCGCTTGCCGCAGTTCAATCACCTCTTCTCGTCCGACGCTTACTCGGCCGGCTATTATTCCTACCTGTGGTCGGAAACCATGGATGCCGACACCTGGGCGGCGTTCGAGGAAACGGGCAATCCGTTCGACAAGGCGACGGCGGACCGTTTCCGCCAGACCTTGCTGTCGACCGGCAACGAAACCGACCGCGCCGAAGCCTACCGCGCCTTCCGCGGCCGTGACCCGGACGTGAAGGCGTTGATGCGCAAGCGCGGCTTTCCAGTGAAGTAAGAAGAGGCGGGGGTGCCTAGCGCGCCCCCGCTTTTCTCGCTTGCTCCCAGGCGAGGCCGGCGAGGCCCTCGAGGCTTGCCGCCATTTTGTCCGCATGCGCCGACGCGGCGGTGCCGCGCGCCAGGCGTCCCTTGATGCCGTGCACGATCGCCGACAGGCGGAACAGGTTGAAGGCGATGTAGAAATCGAGGTGCGGAATTCCCTCGCGCCCGGTGCGGCGGCAGTAGGCCGCGACATATTCCTCTTCGCTCGGGATGTTCAGTGCCCGCAGATCGAGCCCCGCAAGTCCCGTCGTGATCCCCGCCGGCATCCGGTACATCATCAGGTGGTAGCTGAAGTCGGCGAGGGGGTGGCCGAGCGTGGACAGCTCCCAATCCAGCACCGCAAGCACCTTCGGCTCGGTGGGATGGAAGATCATATTGTCGCAGCGAAAGTCGCCGTGGATGATCCTTGCTTCATCCTCCCCGGGAGGAATGTTCGCCGGAAGCCATTCCACCAGCCGGTCCATCGCCGCCACCGGTCCTGCTTCCACATCGCCGAGATATTGCTTGGACCAGCGGCCGATCTGCCGCTCGAAATAATTTCCCGGCTTGCCATAGTCGCCCAGCCCAGCCGCGTGTGGATCGATGCCGTGGAGCTGCGCCATCGCCGCGTTCATCGCGTCGAAGTAAAGCGGCCGCTCCGCAGTAGAAATCTGCGGCAGTTCCGCTTCCCAGAAGATACGCCCTTCAACCATTTCCATGATGTAGAAAGCGGTGCCGATCACCGCCTCGTCCAGGCAAAGGCCGAAGGCTTTCGCGACCGGAAAACCTTGCGCGCCAAGAGCGCTGATTACGCGATATTCTCGGTCCACGGCATGCGCGCCGGGCAGCAGCTTTCCCGGCGGCTTGCGGCGAAGAACATAGCTTCTGGACGGGGTCGTGAGTTTATAGGTCGGATTGGATTGGCCGCCGCGAAACTGCTCCACATGAAGCGGACCGGTAAAGCCTTCCACTTCCCTTTCCATCCATTGTTCGAGCTGCCGGGCATCGAAGCGATGCGCATTGCGCACTTCGATTGTGCCGCTATTCTGGCTACTGCGTTCCATTAGCTGAAAACCCCCACGGCGAACTTCCATTGAAACTTTGGCACAACCATTGCGGCCTTGCAGCCTCTCCTTTCGGCCTTCCCGGCCAGCGGCGCCTTCATGCCGGGTAATCGTGGTAAAGAGCAACTGTTCGGAGAAGTAAGCGCCACCTGCACAGGGCTCATCGGGCGCATCGCGTTGTCCTACGAAGCCGATCCGGCGCTTCGCCGCGAACTGATCCAGGACATCCTCCTCGCCATCTGGATCGCGCTCGACAATTATCGCGGCGACGCGTCGCTCAAGACCTTTGCCGCGTCGATCGCCCAGAAGCGCTGCATCTCGCACGTCACCAAACGCGCCCGCGAGCCGCGCCAGGTGGAGCTGCCGGTGGACCTCATCTCAGCCAACCCGCCGCCGGACGAGATCGCGCTGCGCAACGACCAGAAGAAGCGGCTGGTGGATTCCATCCAGTTGCTGCCCATCCCGCAGCGCGAGGCGATCGTGCTCGCTTTCGAAGGCTTCAGCTACGGGGAAATGGCGCAAATCCTCGGCATTTCGGCCAACGCCGTCATGCTGCGCTGTCAACGCGCCAAGACAACGCTCAAGTCGATCATGGAGCAGCGCTCATGAACCGCCCCGATTTCGATGAATTCGCCGAATTGTGGCAGGACGGCCCCGATCCGCTCGAGCAGGAACAGATGGATTCCTACGCGCGCAAGGCACGGCGCCGGGGGCGGTTGTTCGACATTCTCGAATATGTGTCGGGCATCGCGCTGGTCGGCATCTTCATCGCCGGCGCGTTCGTGTCGGCAAGTCCGCTGACGATCACCCTTGCGGTTCCGCTGATGATCGGGATCAGCTGGCTGACCTGGCGACGGCGGGCGCTTCGCCAGATGGCGAAGACGCTGAACACGTCCGACCGGGCCTCGTTCATTGACAGCAGCATGCGCCACGCGCGCGCGGCCTTGCGGCGCAACAGCTTGGGCCTCGCGCTCCTGCCGCTGCTGGTTCCGATTGCCTTCATCTTCAAGGTCAGCGTCCGCACCGGCGGAGGTCCCCAGGCGGTCCTGGAAGCGATGGCCGTGTGGCTGCACACCCCCCGCGCACCAATAACTATCGCCATTCTGGTGCTTGTTGGCGCGTTCAGCATGCACTCCCGAAGAAAGATTCAGCGGGAAATTGAAAAATTAGATCGGCTCCGGATCGGTTATGAGTTGGAGGCGGAGCGCGAGCGAGAGGATTGAGCGGGAATTTCCACATCTATTTCCCGCCGCATACCCGGATTTTCCGGTGGAATTCCCCTTTTGAATCCACAACTTACGCGATGCTCTTCAGACAGGAATGGTCAGAGCCCGAGACTGAATGACCGGAGCTGCGAAGCTTCGTGCGGTTCAGGCCAAGCGAAACGTCGTCGCTCCTTCAAACAGTGGAAGGAACGACCATGAAGAAGATTGACATCAACACGCTTCCGGAACTGGCCACCAAGGTCGGCATCCACGGCTCCGCCAAGCAGCGCGAAGTCGGCGGCGCGGCCTGCGCCGGCGTCATCGTCGTGCTCATCACCGGCTGAGCCAAAGAGGGGAGGGACCTTCGGGTCTCTCCCTTCGGTTGCGAGGAAACACGATCATGATGCCACGAGAGGAATTGCGCCGCTGGCTCTCCGATCCGCGCGCGCAGAACGCCACCCTCGATCTGTTCAGCGAGGTCTCCGCCGAGCTCAAGGCGCTGCCGTTCGTTCGCGGCTTGCGCGAAAGCCTGGAGGCGCTGCCGCAGCCCCGCGCCGCCGACGTGCTCGCCTGTGCCGAGCGGGCAATGGCGGACGAGCAGGGTCTCGCCGATCTGTTCTCCCACCTGATCGGCGCCGCCGCGACCGACCCTTTCTTCCGCCCGGCTCTGCGCAGTCTCTCGAGCCCCATCCACTCCGGGATTCTGCTGGTTGAGACGCCGGCTTTGCTGCTGTTCGCCGCGGTGATGCCCGCCGATGCACTGGCCGCGAAGCGCCTCGGCCGCGACGGCGCGCGCTCGATCGTATTCCCGGGCCACCGGTCGCTCTACAAGTTCATCCGCTCGGGCGGCGCCACCTTCTCCTTTTGGGAAGCGCCGCAGATCGAGGCCGGCTTCACCGCAACCGCCTCCAGCCGCTGCCGCATGGTGGAACGCCGCCGCATCGAAGACGGCGAGCTGCTGGAGATCGACGGCCGCAAGCACAGCTTCGTCATCGAACACGCCACCGGCGACCTCTTCTACCTCCAGGCGACGGTGAACGTGGAGCGTGCGCCGGTAACGGTTGAATATGACTCCGACACGTTCGAACTGGTCGGCGCAAGCAGCACCGACGAGATCAGCAGCCGGACCCAGATGATGCTGGCCATGCTTCGCACCATGGACCGCGCCGACGCGGTGCCGGTAATGATCGAGATGCTGGACAACCCGCATTTCTACGCCCGCTGGCAGGCGATGCGCGAATTGCTCGCGCTCGATGCCGAAGCCGCGCTGCCGCACCTCCAGGCCATGGCCGAGGGGGACCCTCACCCGGAAGTCCGCGCCACCGCCGGCGCAACGCTTGCAGCTTGCTTCCCCGCCGACGCCGAGGCGCGGCAGCCCGAATTCGAGGTGAACTGATATGCCCCTGACCATCAACTGCGGCGAGGACAAGTCCGCCATCGAACTCGCCGATCTGGTGGAAACGCTGCAGGGCCGCTTCGATCCCCGCGACGAAGAAGGGCTTGTCCAATGGGGCCCGGCGCTGCGCCAGCTCGGCAATAACCGCCGCTTCCTCGGCGATCTCGCCATCGCGGAACTGAAGCAGCATTGTATGGGCCAGACCGCGCGCAACCAATATAGCTCGCAGGTCATCCTGCTCCATATCCAGCGGGATTTCGTGATCCGCGCCAACCTGTGGCCGTCGCAATCCGACAGCGTTTACGCAAACAGCGGCCCGGACCCCTTCTTCTACGAAGTGCCGCACGACCATAATTTCAGCTTTCTCACCGTCGGCTATCTCGGCCCCGGCTATTGGAGCGATTATTACGAATATGATTATGACCGCGTGATGGGCGTCCCCGGCGAGGAGGTGGACCTGCGCTTCATCGAGCGCTCCTGCCTGTCCGAAGGCAAGGTGCTGCTCTACCGCAAGCATCTCGACGTCCACAGCCAGCTTCCGCCGGACAGCCTTTCCGTGTCGCTCAACATCATGGCCGCAACGCCGGCGAGCGAATTTCAGGACCAGTATCGCTTCGATCTCGCGTCCAACCGGGTGGCGAGCCTGGTGAACCCGTCCGCGCTGGAAACGCTGGTGCGCCTCGCCGGTGTGTTCGGCGGCGGCAATGGGCAAGATCTGGTCGAAGACTTTGCGGTTCGCCACCCGAGCGACCGGATTCGCTTCGCCGCCTGGCGCGCGAAAGCGGCCGCCGCGCCCGACATCGACAGCCGGATTGCGGTTTACGAAGAAGCGGCTGGGCGCCTCACCGGCATGGCCGCGGCTCTGGCGGCGCGCGAAGCCCAGCTGGTCCGGGCCGGGCGCAGCTGGGTCGAGCAGGGGATGGCCGCTTAAGCTCCGGCCTTGTTCTTCATCATGAGCCGGTGGGCGTGGAGAAGGGGCTCGGTGTAGCCGGAAGGCTGCGCCGCCCCTTCCAGCACAAGCGCCCGTGCGGCTTTGAACGGGATGCTTGTTTCGGGTGCCGGAGCCATTGGCCGATAGTTCGGATCGGCGTTATTTTGCCGGTCCACCACCGCCGCCATTCGAACCAGCGCCGCCTCGACCTCTTCGGCGGTCACCACGCCGTGGAGCAGCCAATTGGCGACATGCTGGCTTGAAATGCGGCAGGTGGCGCGATCTTCCATCAGGCCGACGTCGTGAATGTCGGGGACGGTGGAACAGCCGACGCCTTGCTCGACCCAGCGCACGACGTAGCCCAAGATGCCCTGAAGGTTGTTCTCCAGCTCTTCGCGGATCTCGCCGGCCGACCAGGCGGGGGCGACGGCGATCGGGATGGCGAGCATGTCTTCAACCGGCCTGGGGGCCCGCGCCGCCAGCTCCCGCTGCCGGCCCGCGACATCGACGTGGTGGTAATGGACGGCGTGCAAGGTCGCGGCGGTCGGCGACGGCACCCACGCGGTGCTTGCGCCCGCCCGCGGATGAGCGATCTTGTCCTTCAGCATGGCCGCCATCCGGTCCGGCATCGCCCACATGCCCTTGCCGATCTGCGCCCGCCCCGCAAAGCCGCAGGCGAGGCCGGTGTCGACATTGTTGTCCTCATACGCGGCGAGCCACCCCGCCTGCTTCATTTCCATCTTCCGGATCGCCGGACCGATCTTCAGCGACGTGTGGATCTCGTCGCCGGTGCGATCCAGGAAGCCGGTGTTGATGAACGCCACCCGCTCGCTCACCGCCCGGATCGTTGCCGCGAGGTTGACGGACGTGCGCCGCTCCTCGTCCATCACGCCGATCTTGATCGAATGACGCGGCAGGCCGAGTAGATCTTCCGTGCGGTTGCACAGGCGGTCCGCGAACGCGGCTTCCTCCGGCCCGTGCATCTTCGGCTTAACGATATAGACCGCCCCGGCGGCGCTGTTGCGGCGGGTTCCCTTGATGTCGTGCAGCGCGCACAATGTCGTGATCACCGCGTCGGCCAGCCCTTCATACACCTCCTCGCCGTCGATTAGGAGCATCTTGTTGGTCATCAGGTGGCCGACATTGCGCACGAACATCAGCGCTCGTCCCTTGAGCGTCAGCGTACCGCCGCCCGGCGCCTCGAATTCGCGATCCTCCGCCAGCCGCCGTTCAACCGCCTTGCCGTCCTTGGTGAAGCGGGCCTGGAGGTCCCCCTTCATCAGCCCGAGCCAGTTGCGGTAGACGGCCACCTTCTCCTCCGCGTCCACCGCCGCGACCGAATCCTCGCAATCCATGATCGCGGTGACG
Source organism: Allosphingosinicella sp. (assembly GCA_036399095.1). Classification (GTDB taxonomy): domain Bacteria; phylum Pseudomonadota; class Alphaproteobacteria; order Sphingomonadales; family Sphingomonadaceae; genus Allosphingosinicella. The sequence goes on along the minus strand of DASWNT010000022.1, from coordinate 25,125 downwards.
GCGCTTTCCAGCAGGATGTCGGCGACTCCTGCTTTGTCGGTGCGGCCGATCGGGTGTTCGGCGTCGACGACGACCTCAAGATGGAGGTTGTTGTGGCGCAGCAGGATGTTGTCGCCGCGCCAGCCGGCGAGCAGCGACGGGTCGGCAAGGCCGCCGAGATCGGTAACCAGAGCGCCCCCCTCGATCCGGTAGAAGGACACGTCCGCATGGCTTCCACCGGTGAGCGGCGCGACCTCGTCCAAAAAGCGCCGCCCCCAGGCGATCGCCTCCGCCCCCCGCGCTTCGTCGTAGCCGCCGACCACCGCCGGCGGCCCAAGCGCGTCCGTGCCGTAGAGCGCATCGTACAGGCTCCCCCAGCGTGCATTGGCGGCGTTGAGCGCATAGCGGGCGTTGCTGAGCGGAACCACCAGTTGCGGTCCGGCAATCGTCCCCACCTCCGGATCGACGCCGGACGTACCGACGGCGAACGGCGCGGGCGGATCGACCAGATAGCCGATCTCGCGCAGAAACTCTTCTTCCTCGGCAGGGGAGGGCACCTTGCCGCCTAACCCCTCATTCCGCCCGTCGATTAGCCGCTGCAGCCTCCCCCGTTCCCGCAGCAGGCGGCGGTTCTCCGGCGTCAGCTCACGCAGCAAAGCGGAAAAACCGGACCAAAAGGCAGGCGCTTCGATTCCGGTGCCCGGCAGCGCCTCATCCTCAAGGAAGCGGAGCAGCCGGGTGTCCACTTCGATGCCGCTGATCAGCTGATACTCGGCCATGCCTTGCTCCCTTCAACAGCGCAAAAACCGCCGGCGCGGCTTTGCCTACGCCCGAACGCGCATCGGGAGAACCGGTAACGGCGCGTTGCGCCACATCTGTGTTGGAGATGGAGGCCCGAGCCGGAATCGAACCGGCGTGCAAGGATTTGCAGTCCTCTGCGTAACCACTCCGCCATCGGGCCGCCGGGCGCCGAATTGGAAGGGAAGCGGCGGCAAGTCAACAGTTAAGGCATGGCTGCCCGCTTAGCCTGTCCGCCGCCGCACAGCCCCTGTCCGCTTCCGGACAGCACAGCGCTTGCGCAAAGCCGTGCTCAAAGGCCCCAGCGCTGGCACGGCTCTTGCTGTTCACAAGCGGTAGTCCGATGGTGGAGAATGCTTGGTTTGCTTGCAGTGAGCCGATAAGAACGAGAGCCGGATCACAGTGTGTTGCATCCGTAAGACAGTTGTGCGATTGAGAGCCCGATGACCGAACATAATTTCGACCACATGCGCCGCGCCATGATCGCGAACCTGCTCCGCACCACGGGCACCAACGATCCGCGCGTGCTTGCCGCCTTCGGCGAAGTGGCGCGTGAACGGTTTATGCCGGAAGGAAAAAGGGCGCTTGCTTATGCGGATGCGCTGGTGCCGCTGACGGCGACGCGCCACCTCAACAACCCGATGGCGCTCGGTCGTTTGCTCACCGAAGCGGACACCCGCGAAGGGGAGCGGGCGCTGGTTGTCGGTGCCGCCACCGGTTACGCGGCCGCGATCCTGTCGCGCCTGGTCGGGTCGGTGACGGCGGTTGAGCAGGATCCGGAGCTTGCCGCCTTTGCGCGGAAAGCGCTTGCCGGCTATCCGGTGACGTTGATCGAGGGGCCGCTGACCGAAGGCTATGCCGAGGGCGGGCCGTACGACCTGATTTTGATCGACGGTGCGGTGGAGTTCGTGCCGGAGGCGCTGATCGCGCAATTGGTCGATGGGGGTCGGCTTGCGGCAGCGGTTTTGGAAAACGGGGTTTCGCGGCTTTCGCTGGGGCGCAAGGCAGGAGAGGGGTTCGGCACGGCTGCGTTTACCGACGCGGCCGCGGCGATCCTGCCGGAATTCGCGAAGCCGAAGACTTTCACATTTTAAGAGCGGAGTAGAGCGAATGCGGGGTGGGCTTTTAGCGGCGGCGGGAGCTGCGGCATTGCTGGCGGGCGGGGCAGCGCAAGCGGATACGCTTCGCGATGCGCTGATTCAGACATACAACACGAACCCGACGATCATGGCGCAGCGCGCGCAATTGCGCTCGCTCGACGAAGGCGTCTCGGTGGCGCGTGCGCTCGGACGGCCGCAGATTTCGGGCACCGGCGGGGTCAACCAAAACCTCATCCGGCGCGGCGCCGCGCCCGGGCGCAGCGTCAATGTCGGCGTGGATATCGGCTATGAAATCTTCAACGGTGGCCGGGTGCGCAACTCGATCCGCGCCGCGGACGAACGCGTCCTCGCCGGCCGTGCCAATTTGCGCGCAACCGAAGGCGACATCTTCACGGAAACGGTGAGCGCCTACATGGACGTGATCCGCGACCGCTCAATCGTCACCTTGAACCGCAACCAGGTTCGGGTGCTGGAAACCAACCTCCAGGCCACCCGCGACCGTTTCGAAGTAGGCGATCTGACCCGCACGGACGTTGCGCAGTCGGAAGCGCGGCTTGCCCTTGCCCAGTCGAGCCTCGCCACCGCCGAAGGGCGCCTTCAGGGCAGCGAGGAAAATTATCGCCGGGTGATCGGCGAGCTTCCCGACGAACTCGATCCGCCGCCGGTTCTTCCGGCGCTGCCGGCTACCGCAGAGCAGGCCGAAGACATCGCGCTCGCCAACAACAGCGATCTGGTGTCGATCGCCGCGCAGATCCGCGCCGCCGGCCGCGACGTATCCATCGCCCGCGCCGACCGCCTGCCGACTGTGTCGGGCGTGTCGAGCAGCGATTATATCAACTATCTCGGCTCCTCCCCCTCGGGGTCGGGCTCCAGCGCCACCACCTCCAGCGTCGGCCTCCAGGCCCGCATTCCGATCTATCAGGGCGGTTTAGTCAGTGCTCAGGTGCGCCGGGCGCAGGCGGTGCAGAGCCAGTTCCTGGAACGCGGCGTCGAGATCGAGCGGCTGGTCGTTGCCAACACACGCGCCGCCTTCGCGAGCTACCGGGCGGCGCAGGAAGCGATCGAATCGAACCAGATCGCGGTCAACGCCAACACGCTTGCGCTTGAAGGCACCCGCGCCGAGCAGACGGTGGGCACCCGCAACGTGCTCGACGTGCTGAATGCCGAGCAGGAGCTGCTCAACAGCCAGGTGGCGCTCGTCACCGCCCGGCGCGACGCTTATGTCGCCGGCTTCCAGCTCCTCAACGCAATGGGCCGCGCCGAAGCGGAGGATCTGAACCTCGACGGCGGCGCGCTTTACGATCCGGTGGCGAATTACAACCGCGTCTCGCGGCGCTGGTCCGATTGGGCCGACGATCCAGTGCCCGCCGCGGTCTCCACCCGTACGGCTACTACCCCGGCAAACTCCCCCGTGACACCGTCTCAAAATTGAGCAATAACCCGCTCATCATGGGGGACATTAACCACGAACCGTCGATGGAAGACATTCTGGCTTCCATCAAGAAAGTGATCGCCGAGGACGGGCGCGTGAACGGGTCTCGCCCCGCCCGCGCCACCCGTCCTGCGGACACCCGGCCGTCCGAGGACGACGTGCTGGAGCTTTCCGATCCGGTGACGGAAGCCGACGGCCTGATCTCCAGCGACGTCGCCGAAGCAAGCCGCCAGTCGCTCGCCGCTTTATCTGCACTCCGCGAACGCAGCGAACCCGCTCTCCCGCAAGGCGATGGCCCGCTGGAGGGCGTGGTGCGCGAAATGCTGAAGCCGATGCTCAAGGACTGGCTGGACCGCCACCTCCCCGAGATCGTGGAAGACCTCGTCACCCGCGAAATCGCCCGCATCACCGGCAAGAGCCTCTAGGCGCCCTCACCATTGCCCGCGCGGCTTTGCTTCGTCTAAGCCGCGCCCATGACCGAACTTCCCAAAACCTTCGATCCCGCCGCCATCGAGGCGCATTGGTATGCCCGCTGGGAAGGGGAGGGCATGTTCCGCCCCGAGCGCCCGGACGCCGAGCCCTTCACCATCGTCATCCCGCCGCCGAACGTCACGGGATCGCTGCACATCGGCCACGCGCTCGACAACACGCTCCAGGACATTCTCGTCCGCCACGCGCGGCTGAAGGGCAAGGACGCGCTGTGGGTCGTCGGCATGGACCATGCCGGCATCGCCACGCAGATGGTGGTGGAGCGCAACCTGGAAAGCCAGGGCGTGAAGCGCACCGACATGGGCCGCGAAGCTTTCATCGAGCATGTCTGGGAGTGGAAGGCGCAGTCCGGCGGCCAGATCACCCGCCAGCTCCGCCGCCTCGGCGCCTCGTGCGACTGGGCGAACGAGCGCTTCACCATGGACGAAGGCTTCTCCGCCGGCGTGCTCAAGGTGTTCGTCCAGCTCCACCGCGAAGGCCTGCTCTACCGCGACAAGCGGCTGGTGAACTGGGACCCGAAGTTCGGCACCGCAATCTCCGACCTCGAAGTCGAAACCCGCGAAGTGCAGGGCAAGTTCTGGCACTTGCGCTACCCGCTGGAGGACGGCTCCGGCCACATCCTTGTCGCAACCACCCGGCCCGAGACGATGCTCGCCGACATGGCGGTTGCCGTGCATCCGGAGGATCCGCGCTACACGGCGCTTGTCGGCAAGCGAATCCGCCTGCCGATCACCGGCCGCCTCATCCCTATCGTCGCCGACGAACATGCCGACCCGGAACTCGGCTCCGGCGCGGTGAAAATCACGCCCGGCCACGACTTCAACGACTTCGAAGTCGGCAAGCGCGCCGGCATCAAGGCCGCCGACATGCTCAACATGCTCAGCGCCGATGCCAAGATTGTGCAAACCGCCGACGGCCTTATCCCAGCCGATCTGCTCGGCCTCGACCGCTTCGAGGCCCGCCAGGCCGTGGTCGAGCGGCTGGAGGCGGAGGGGCTGCTCGAGCGGGTCGAGGACCGAGTCATCCAGACGCCCTATGGCGACCGCTCCGGCGTGGTGATCGAGCCCTGGCTCACCGACCAATGGTATGTCGATGCACACACGCTCGCCCAGCCGGCGATCGAAGCGGTGCGCTCCGGCAAGATCAAGGTCGTGCCCAAGACCTGGGAGAAAACCTGGTTCAACTGGCTCGAAAACATCCAGCCCTGGTGCGTTTCGCGACAGCTCTGGTGGGGCCACCAGATCCCCGCCTGGTACGACGAAAGCGGCAAATGCTATGTCGCCGAAACCGAAGCGGAAGCGCAGGCGGAGGCCGGCGAAGGCGTAACCCTGCGCCGCGACAGCGACGTGCTCGACACCTGGTTCTCCTCCGCCCTCTGGCCCTTCGGCACCCTCGGCTGGCCCGAGGAAACGCAGATGCTGCGCCGCCATTACCCCAACGACGTGCTGATTTCCGGCTTCGACATCATCTTTTTCTGGGACGCCAGGATGGCGATGCAGGGCATCCACTTCATGGGGGAGGCGCCGTGGAAGACGCTCTACCTCCACGGCCTGGTGCGGGACGCCAAGGGCGCCAAGATGTCGAAGTCGAAGGGAAATACGGTCGATCCGCTCGGCCTGATCGACCGCTTCGGTGCCGACGCGTTGCGCTTCACGCTGTCCGCGATGGAAAGCCAGGGCCGCGACATCAAGCTCGATGAGAAACGCATCGAAGGCTACCGCAATTTCGCGACCAAGCTGTGGAACGCCGCCCGCTTCTGCCAGTCCAACGGCATCGGCGCGAGCGCCTCGCTTGAGCCGCCGCAGGCGCAGCTCCCGGTGAACCGCTGGATCGTCGGCGAAACGGTGAAAACGGTGCAGGCGCTCGACCTCGCGCTCGCCGAACTGCGCTTCGACGAAAGCGCCAACACCCTCTACCATTTCGTCTGGGGCAGCTTCTGCGACTGGTATCTGGAGCTGATCAAGGGGCAGATCGACGAGGAGACGAAGGCCGTCGCCGGCTGGGTGCTGGACCAGATTTTGGTCATGCTCCACCCGTTCATGCCCTTCATCACCGAAGAGCTTTGGAACGCTCTAGGCGAGAGGCCCTATCCCCTGATCCACGCCAAATGGCCGATGCCGGACGCCCGCGCGCTCGATCCGGAGGCCGGGCCGGAAGTGGACTGGCTGATCCGCCTGGTGAGCGGCATCCGCGCCGCCCGCACCGAATTGAATGTCCCACCGGGCGCCAAGCTCGCCCTCCACGTCCGCGACGGCGGCGAACAGACGGGGGCGCGGCTTGCGCGCAACGAAGCGGCGCTGAGGCGGCTCGCGCGCATCGAGAGCGTCAGCTTCGCCGAAGCCTCGGGCGGCGCCGCCCAGGTGGTGGTGGACGAAGCGACCTTCATCCTGCCGCTCGAAGGCGTGATCGACATCGAAGCGGAGCGCTCCCGCTTGTCAAAGGCGCTGCAAGCGGCGGAAAAGGAGCGCGACGGCCTTGCCGGGCGCCTGAACAACCCAAGCTTCGTTGAACGCGCCAAGCCGGAAGCAGTGGAGAAAGCCCGCGCCGACCATGCCGAGAAGGCCTCGGACGCGGATAAATATCGGGCGGCGCTCGCGCGGCTCGGCTGAAATTAGGAACGGAGTTGGGTGCGTCAGCCCGCCGGGATTTCGCCAGCCGGCTCCACCCGAGGCACCACCACTTCGATTGCGCAGCTCGCCACCTGGGCAGTCGCCGGAGTGCGGGCCGTAACTTCCCCGTCGATGGAGATCGGCAGATGCGGCCGCGTATCCACGGTGAATTTGCGGCCGTGGAAGTCGCGCGTCGGCGACTGCCGCTTCGGCAGCTTGAGTACGCTGCCCACCCAGTTCCAAATCAACGGTAGCACGCTTCGCCCAAGCACCACCTGGACGACGATCTGGCCGGTGTCGACCTCCGCATCCTCGACCAGCTCGACGCCGCCGTGGAAGCGGCCGTTGGCGATGCGCACTTCCGTCGCCCACATCGTTTCGGTGGTCTCGCCATTGTCGACGGTGATCCGGAACGCGTGGAAGCGGATCAGGCACCAGATCGCCCAGAGGAGATAGCCGAAGCGGCCGAGATAACGCTTGAGCTTGTGCGGCACGCCTTCGCCGATCATCGGCGACAGGCCCATGGCCGCGCAATTGGCGAAATAATCGCCGTTGATTTGGCCAAGATCGATCTGCCGCCGCTCGCCCGTGGCGATCACGTTCACCGCGCCCTCGAGGTCGAGGGGGATGCCGAGCGTCCGGGCGAAGCTGTTGGCGGTGCCGAGCGGAAGCAAGGCGAAGACGCAATCCTTGTCCACCACGAAATCGACGGTGGAGGAAAGCGAGCCGTCGCCGCCGCCGACGATGATCATCGGCGCGCCCTTGGCGATCGCGTCGCGGACGATGCCGTTGATCTTCTTCGGGTTGCGAACGCCGTGGGCGTCGATCAGCTTCACGCCGGCTTCTTCGAGCAAACGGCGGGCGTCGCGGAACAAGGCCTCGCCCCGCCGGGACGCGGCGTTGACGATCAAGACGGCTTCGCGTGGAACGGGGCGTTGGGTGGTCATAGGCACCGCGTCTAACGCAGCAGGCGCGGAAATGTCCCGCAATCGTTCGTGCCTGCCTCACGTGCCTATGCAGGCGCCGCCGCCTCACCGCTTTGCAGGGACCGCAGGGGCCGCTAGTAGCCGCGCATGATGTCCCCCGCTTTCCCCGCGACCCGGCTGCGCCGCGCCCGCTCCGCCGCTTGGAGCCGCGCCTTGGTTGCGGAGCATGTGCTCACCCCGTCCGACCTGATCTGGCCCTTGTTCGTCGCGGAAGGGCAGGGGGGGGAGGAGCCGATCGCCACCCTTCCGGGCATTTCGCGCTGGTCCCTTGATGGTCTTGCTAAGCGTGCGCGCGAAGCGCGCGATCTCGGCATCCCCTGCATCGCCTTGTTCCCAAACACGCCGCGCGCGCTGCGCACCGCCGACGCCCGCGAAGCGCTCAACCCGGACAACCTCATCTGCCGCGCGGTGAAGGCCGTGAAGGACGCCGCGCCGGAAGTCGGCGTGCTCACCGATGTCGCGCTCGACCCTTATACGCTGGACGGCCATGACGGGATCACCGACCCCTGCGGTTATGTGATGAACGACGAAACCAGCGCCCTTCTTGCAGAGCAGGCGCTGGTGCAGGCCGCAGCCGGCGCGGACATCGTCGCTCCTTCCGACATGATGGATGGCCGGGTCGGCGTGATCCGCGACGCGCTTGAACGCGAAGGCCACTGCAACGTCCAGATCATGGCTTATGCCGCCAAATACGCCTCCGCCTTCTACGGTCCGTTCCGCGACGCGGTCGGCTCGGGCGGGCTCTTGAAGGGCGACAAGAAAACCTACCAGATGGACCCGGCGAACAGCACGGAGGCGCTTCGCGAAGTGGCGCTCGACGTCGCGGAAGGCGCCGATTACGTGATGGTGAAGCCGGGCCTCGCCTATCTCGACATCGTTCGCCGGGTGAAGGACCGCTTCGAAGTGCCGGTCTTCGCCTACCAGGTGTCCGGCGAATATGCGATGATCGAAGCCGGCGCCGCGGCGGGCGCGGGGGATCGCGACGCGCTGGTGCTCGAGACGCTGATGGCGTTCAAGCGCGCCGGCTGTTCGGGCGTTCTCTCCTACCATGCGCCGCTCGCCGCGCGGCTGCTCGGCGCGTGAACGGCGCCGCGGCTGACTTGGGCGGGGGAGGCGCCGGCGCGCGTTTCGCCCGGCCGCTGTTTCTCGCCACCATCCTGGTCGGCTCGTTTCTGCTGTTCCTCACCCAGCCGATGGTGGCCCGCATGGCGCTGCCCAGGCTCGGCGGCGCGCCCGCGGTTTGGAACAGCGCCATGGTGGTCTACCAGGCGCTTTTGCTCGGCGGCTATGCCTACGCCCATTGGGTTTCGCGCCTTGCCCCGCGGCGGCAGGCGGTCATTCACCTCGCCTTGTTCGCGCTTGCCGCTTTGTGGCTGCCGATCGGCCTCCGCGACATCGTGCTTCCCGAGCACGCCTCCGCCGCCTGGTGGGCGCCGTGGCTGCTGCTGAGCTCGATCGGCCCCCTCTTCTTCATCGTCTCCGCCCAGGCGCCGTTGATGCAGCGCTGGTATGCGCTCGATCCTGCCCGAGGCGACCCATATCCGCTCTACGCCGCTTCCAACCTCGGCAGCTTCGCCGGCCTTCTCTCCTACCCCTTGCTGGTCGAGCCGAGCCTCACGCTCCAGCAGCAAAGCCTGCTCTGGACGGCGGGTTACGCCCTCCTTGTACTCCTCGTCGCCCTCTCCGCACTCACCCTGCGCGCGCCCGCAGTGGCCGCCCGGACGGTCGAGGATGCCGGTCCGGCGCCGACATGGCGCGAGCTCGCCTGGTGGGTGGTGCTTGCCGCCGTCCCGTCTGGCCTGATGCTGTCGACGACGACCCACCTCACCACCGACATCGTCGCCCTGCCCTTGCTCTGGGTGGTCCCGCTCGGCCTTTACCTCTTAAGCTTCGTGGTCACCTTTGCCCGCCGCCGCGGCACCGCCGATCTCCTGACCTTCATTGCCCCCTATCTCTTGCTCATCGCCGGCGGCTTCGCCTTCAGCGGCGGCTCCAAGAGCCCGCTGTTCATCGCTACGCTCGGCCTTCTGCTGCTGTTCGTGGTCGCGGTGGCGCTGCACACGGCGATGTACCGCTCGCGGCCCGCGGTCGGTCACCTCACCGCTTTCTACCTCGCCATGTCGGTCGGCGGCGTCGTCGGCGGAATCTTCTGCGCGGTGATCGCCCCGCACGTCTTCGACTGGACCTACGAGCATCCGCTGCTTCTGCTCGCCGCCGCTGCCCTGGTGCCGCAAAAGCCGCTCCTGCCCCTTGCCGAGCGGATGAAGCCGTGGGTCCGCTTCGCCCTCGTCGGCCTCGTCTTCGTTCTCTCCTGGGCCGCCGACCGCCGCCCCTATTCCTGGCTGGACGAGCCGCGCGCGCTTGCCCTCAGCGTCCTGATCTCGCTCATCGCCTTGCTGTTCGTCGGCAAGCGCCTGCTTTTCGCCCTCTGCCTCGCCGCCTTGATGCTGAGCTACGGCGGCTGGCGGACCATCGACGGCTCGCTGGAGCCCGGCCGCACCCGCTCCTATTTCGGCGTCTATACAGTCAGCAGCGACGACAGCCCGCCCGCGCGCCTCCTTTCCCACGGCACCACCCTCCACGGCATCCAGAACCTCACCCCCGGCTGGGAAACCGAGCCTACATCATACTACGCCCGCCGCTCCGGCATCGGCCATGCGCTTGCCTCGGCGGAGGTCTTCCACGGCCCCAACCCGCGCATTGGCATCGTTGGCCTCGGCACCGGCACCCTCTCTTGCTACGCAATGCCCGGCCAAAGCTGGACCTTCTTCGAAATCGATCCCGAAATGGTCCGCATCGCCCGCCGCTCCGGCCAGTTCACCTTCCTCAGCCGCTGCGCGCCGCAGGCCAAAGTGGTGCTCGGCGACGCCCGGATCAGCCTCGGCCGCCAGGCACCAGGCTCGCTGGACGTCCTTGCCGTTGACGCCTTCTCCTCGGACGCCGTGCCGATGCACCTCCTCACCCGCGAGGCGCTCCAGGTCTACCGCCGCGCGCTCAGCCCCGACGGGCTGTTGCTGATCCACATCTCCAACCGTTACCTCGATCTCGAGCCCGTTCTCGCCGCAGCCGCGCGGCTCGACGGCTGGCACGGAGCCGTTTTCGACTTCATGCCCAACGAGGAAGAAAAGCTGCACAGCATGAGCATGTCGGTCTGGGTCGCGCTTGCGCCCAAGGAGGACACGCTTCTTGCCCTGCGCGTGTCCAGCGCCGCCGACGCGCACCTGTGGCGGCCTTTGATCGGCCGCGCCGGCTTTGACGGTTGGTCCGACGATTACGCCACCATTATCCCGCTGCTGGAGGACTGGCGGAACTGGGTCCCCGATGCGATCAAGGACGTACGATGATTGAAACAGAGCGGCTCCGGCTGCGGAACTGGCGCCCCGAGGACGTGGTCGCCTTCGACACCTACACCAACACCGAAAACGTCATGCGCTGGCTCGGCGGCGTGCGCAGCCGCGAAGCGCTGGAACTGGTGGTACGGGACCGCTTCATTGCCTGGCAGGAGGATCTCGGCCACACCTTCTGGGTGGTGGAGCGCAAGTCCGACGGCGCGTTCTTGGGATTTTGCGGCCTTAAGGTCGCCGACGACGGCGGCAGCCCGGTTGAAGGCAATATGGAAGTCGGCTGGCGCTTCCGCGAAGACGTGTGGGGCCAGGGCTATGCCAAGGAAGCCGCGATCGCCTCCATCGACTATGCCTTCGACGAGATCGGCGTCCCCCAGGTCATCGCTCTGACGGTTGAGGGCAACAAAGCGAGCTGGGGGCTGATGGAGCGGCTGGGCATGAAACGCCGCCCGGACCTCGATTATGAAGGCCCGGAATGGGCGGAGGGCATCGTCATCGCCTACGTGCTTCGGAGGGAAGAATGGCGGATCTGATCCCCTTTGGCGGCCACGCGCCGAGCATCGACGGCAGCGCCTTTGTTGCGCCCGGCGCCCGGCTGATCGGCAATGTCGAGATTGGGCCGGAGGCAAGCATCTGGTACAATTGCGTGCTTCGCGGCGACGTGAACCGCATCTCGGTCGGCGCCCGCACCAACATCCAGGACGGCAGCGTCATCCACGTCGATTCGCCCAAGCCGGGCGCCGAAGCGGGCCACCCGACGATCATCGGCGAGGATGTGCTGATCGGCCACCTCGCAATGGTGCACGGCTGCATCCTTCATGACCGCGCCTTTGTGGGCTTGGGCGCAATCGTGATGGATGGCTGCGAAATTGAAAGCGACGCAATGCTCGCCGCGGGCGCGATGCTGACGCCCGGCAAGACAATTCCCTCCGGGCAGCTCTGGGCAGGCCGCCCCGCCAAATATGTCCGCGATTTAAGCCCAGTGGAGCTTGCTGGCCAACGCGAAGGCGTGGCCCACTACGTTGCCCTCGCCCAGGCACACAAGCAGGCGCTCAGCGCCCACTGACCCGGCTTCGAAGCGCGTCCACCGAGTCTTGCTGCCGCTTGGCGAGCGCATGCAGCCGCGCCATCGCCGCCGTTAGCAGCTCGTAATCGGAAGTGCTGAGCGGCCCCTGCCGCGCCTCGGCCAGTGCAAACTCATCCAGATCGGCAACCGCGCGGGTGGTTGCCGCGCGTGCGGCCTCGACGCGGGAGATAGCCTGCTGCGCCGCGATCCAGCTTTCGCTTCCCGATCCGCCCGCTCGCGCGGCAAGCGGCCGTGCCGCCCCTAAAGCACGCTCGAACGCGGCATCGTTTTCGTTCGCGGCCGCTGCAAAGGCCGCAACCCGCCCGCTTAGCCCCGCCCGGTCCGGCGCTTCCGGCGCGCTTTGCAGCGGATCGCCGGCCGCATAGATCGCCTCCACCTCGCGCGGCGCAAGCGAGGGAAAGGTCCCGGACGCGGCGCAACCCACCGTCAGAAGGCCGGCGAGAAGGGGGAGAGGGGTAAAGCGATGCATGTCACCTCCTAGGTCGCGGCGCTTTTCCCCGCAACGCCCTTGCGTCCCCCAAACCTTGGCCCTATGGCCCCTCCTGCCGCGCGCCCGTAGCTCAGCTGGATAGAGCACCAGACTACGAATCTGGGGGCCGGAGGTTCGAATCCTTCCGGGCGCGCCAATCTCCCAACACCGTCGGAACCCCACGCGGCGGGCGCCGTTCGCCTCCCGAAGAGGAGGCGTTGCCATGTCTGACGAGCAGGAACCTTTGAAGGACGAAGCGGCGGCGCGCGAGAAATGGCGCGGCACCGAGGACGGCGAAAAGCCCCAAGCGCCGGGCCACAGTCTTCCTGCAAGCGAGGATGAGGACGAGCGCGCCGGCAGCGGCGGCTCGGGAGGCGGCGGCACGCCGTTCCGCTCGCCGGGCACGATCTCGCCGCCCGATTGAGCGGGTGCGCTTAGCCGGCGTGCTCCGGCTTCCCCTTGCGCTTGGTGGCGGCGAGCTCTTCCAGCTGCTTTTCCGTCATCGATTCGGCCATGTCCTTCGACGGCCCCTTCAGCTTGCTCTTTGGCGTGTCGCCGCGTTTGGCGGAAAGGGCGGCGCCGGCGGCGCGCTGCTGCGCTTTCGATTTGGCAGGCATGGCTTGCTCCTCTAACGGCTGTTGGGAACGCGGAACCTGCGCCCCGGCGGCGCGGTTCCCATGCAACTTGAGCGGAGGAATCATGGACGAAATCGAATGGTGGGAGTTCGACTCCGCCGCGGAAATGGCGACGCAGGTCGCGGGCGACATCGGCTTCGTAATCGAAAGCGCGTTGGAAGCGCACAAGGATGCGCGTCTCGCCGTTCCCGGCGGCAAGACGCCGGACCTGGTCTATGCCGCCTTGCTGAAGCGCAAGGACATCGACTGGAGCCGGGTCACCCTGATCCCCACCGATGACCGTCTGGTCACGCTGGACGACGCAGCGAGCAACCACAACAAGCTCACCGGATATTTCGGCGCCAAGAAGGCGAACATCGTTTCGCTCGTCGATGAAGCCGCGCTTGGCGACTACAAGGAAGCCGGCCGCCTCGCCGACGCCCACCTTTCGCTGCTTCAATGGCCGCTGGACCTCGCCTGCCTGGGCATGGGCGCCGACGGTTCGGTCGCCGGCATCTATCCGGGCGCCGAATATGACGCCGCGATCAACGGCCCGCGCAGCCGCCGCGCGATAGGCCTTCGCCCCGATCCGCTGCCGGAAGGCGACAAGAGCGACCGCGTAACGCTCACCGCTGCTGCGCTCGCTTCGGCGCGGACGGTGATGGTGATGATCACCGGCGACGAGAAGCGTTCGGTGCTTGAACAGGCGATCAAGGAAGGCCCGCTTTCCTCCGCTCCGATTGGCCGGGTCCTCGCCAATATCGAAGTGCCGATCGATATCTTCTGGTGCCCTGAAGCCTAAAGCAGTTCGCTCAGCGCCAGCTCTTCCAGAAGGGCGGCGCGGGCGGCTTCCATTTGCGCCCACAGCTCCGGCTTGAGCAGATCCTCGGGCGCGATCCGCTCCGGCCATTCGCGCGCGATCACCGCGGCCAGCCGGTCGAGCTTTTCCTCGTCCACCAGGAAACGGGGATCGATCGCCGCCGGGTCGGCCACCACCCGCAGCCGCAGGCAGGCCGGACCGCCGCCATTGGCCATCGATTGCCGCACGTCCACCACGAGCACCTGGCGGATCGGCCCGTTGCCGGCGAGCATCCCCTCCAGCCAGCGCCACACGCTCGGTGTCTCCCGCGCTTCCTCCGGCACGATCAGTGCCATGCCGCCTTCGGGCAGCGTCACCAGCTGGGCGTTGAACAAGTAGCTTGAGATCGCGTCGGCAAGCGTTACCGCCGACGCCGGTACTTCGACGATCTCCACCTCCGGCACCAGCCGCTTCAGCTCCGCGTAAAAGCTCGGCCGATCCTCGAACGCCTGCTCGTGGGCGAGAAGAACGTTCTCGTTCGCCACCGCCACCACATCGTTGTGAAACGCGCCCGCGGCGATTGCTTCCTCGGACTGGCAGACGAACAAGGTCCGCGCCTCGTCCAGCCGGTGGAAGCGTGCCACCGCGCGGCTCGCCTCGACATGCTGGCGCACCGGAAAGGCGCCCCCACGCTGTCCGTAGACGAAGATCTCCACTCCAGGCGCAACGTGGCTGGCGGCGATCCGCATATGATTGGCCGCGCCTTCGTCGCCGAAGGTGCCCGGCACCGGCGGGTGCACGGCGAAGTGCGTCTCGTCGGAGAAGGCCAGGCGAAGCTGCGCCAGCGTGTGCGGCCATTCATGGCTTCGGTGCGCCATGGTGCGGAGGTTTGCCGCGGTGAGGTGGCAGCGCCCGTCGGCGGTGTCCGGCGCCGGCGAGACGGTGGCGGCATTGGCGGCCCACATCGCCGAGGCGGAAAAGGCCGCCGGGCGAAGCGAGGCGGGCACCTCCTCGATTGTGGTGCCAAGCTCCGCCAGCCAAGGCTTGTCCGGGCGCGGGTGCGGCACGAACACGCCCTGCGGCAGGCCGAGGCGCAGATTGTGCCGCATCTTCTCCAGCCCCTGCAGCGCCGCGGCGCGCGGGTGGGAGACCAAGCCCTTGTTGGTCGCCGACGCGATATTGCCGAGGCTCAGGCCGGAATAATTGTGGCTCGGCCCGATAATGCCGTCGAAGTTGATCTCCTGAATCGCCATGGGTGTCAGCGCCCGATCGCGGTGAAGCTGTCGCCCGGCCAGATGCCCAAAGCTTCCGCCGCGCTCCGCGAGATGGTCGCGCCCCCCTCCGGCTCCATCCGCACGTTTGAGCATGCGGCGGCGAAGCCCGACAGGCGCCCGGCGGCAAGCATCATATTCTGACCTTCGACATGGTCGGCGACACCCACCAGCAGCAGGTCGCGCGAATCCCGAACGGTGCGCACCTGATCGGTCTGCGCGATCATCGTCGGACCGCCGTCGAAGATGTCGATGTAGCAGTCATAGGAGAAGCCCTCGCGCTCCAGCATTCGCATTGCGGCGCGGCCGGAAGGGTGGGGCACGCCCATCACAGCCCGGGCGCTTTCGGGAAGCATAGCGGTGTAGATCGGCGTCTTGGGCATCAGGTCCGCGATGAATTGTGTGCCGTGGGAGCCGTTGAATTCATCGGCTTCCTGAAAGTTCATGCCGAAGAAGCGCCCCGCAATGGCGTCCCAGAAAGGCGAGCCGCCCGCTTCGTCGATCACGCCGCGCAGCTCGGCAAGCAGCCGCCGGCCGAACCGCTCGCGGTGGCGCTTGATGAACAGGTAGCGGCTTCGGGCAAGCAGCATGCCGAGGCCCCCAGCGCGCTCGCCGGGGTGGAGGAACAGGCCGCCGACTTCCGACGACCCTTCGAGATCGGTGGTAAGGCTCAGCATCTCCGCCCGGAACGTCTTGCCCAGTGCCTGGCTGGTCTGGGTGAGCGTGCTAATTCTGTAGGAATAGAAGGCGCTTTCCACCCCCACCTTGCCGAACACCTGACAGGTGCCGCGGATTTGGCCGGTGTCGACATTCTCCAGCACGAACAGGAACATGTCGTCGGCGGGCTCGGCGCGCTCCGCTTCGAAGCTCTTCTGCGAACGGATGATTTTATCGACCAATGTGCCCCGGTCGGGCGGCAGATTGGTGAAGCCACCACCGGTGAGCTTGGCCATTTCGTAGATCGCCTGGAAATCGTCATTGCCCGCCGGACGTACGCGAAAAGTCACAAAGCCTCCCCTTGAGCGAGCCTTAATACGGTGAGCGCCGACAATTGCGCCCGCTCCGCAAGGCTCTCCACGATCAGATATTCGTCGCTGGAATGGATGGAGCCCCCGCGCACCCCCATTGTATCCACCACCGGCACGCCGCAGGCGGCGATGTTGTTGCCGTCGCACACGCCGCCGCTGTCGCGCCAGCCGATTTCCTGGCCCAGATCGGCGCCGCAGCGTTTCACCAGGTTGAACAAGGCAAGGGCGCGCGCGTCGAGCGGCTTCGGCGACCGGCCCCAGCCGCCATGAACGTGAATCTTGACGTCATGCTCGGCCGACACGGCGGCGACCGCCTCGTCGATCAGCCTTTGCGCCTCCGCCTGATCCTCCGGCGCGCGCGGGCGCAGGTTGACGCGCAGCACCGCCTGATCCGGCACCACATTGTTCGGCCCGCCGCCGTCGATCTTTGCCGGATTCACCGACAAACCAGGCCGCCGCGCGGCGTAGAGGCGCAGCGCAAGATCGGATGCCGCGACAACCGCGTTGCGGCCATTCTCCGGATCGCGACCGGCATGGGCGCTGCGCCCGCGCACCATCAGCGAGAAATTACCGCTCCCCGGTCGCGCGCCCGCAAGCGTTCCGTCCGGCAGAGCGGAAGGCTCGTAGGTCAGCGCCGCTTTCTTTCCCCGCGCAGCAAGTGCAAGCAGCGGCGCGGAGCCGGGCGAGCCCACTTCCTCGTCCGAATTGATCAGCACTTCGTAGCCGACCCGCTCGGCAAGCGGCGAAAGCTCCAGCGCCTTCAGCGCCACCAGCATCACCGCAAGCCCGCCCTTCATGTCGGCCACGCCCGGCCCGCGAAGCACCTTGCCCCCAAGCCATTCCAGCCGCTGAAACGGGTGATCGGCGCCGTAAACGGTGTCCATATGGCCGGTGAAGAGGAGCTGCACCGGAGCTTCCGGCCGCACCCGCACGCGCAGGTTGCGGCCATGCTCGATGGGGCGAAGCGAACCGTCCGCCTCCATTGCCTCCACCAGCTCCGGATCGAGCAGCTCGACCCGGCCCGGGAGGGCGGAGAATTCATCGGCAAGCAGACCGGCCATCTGCGCCAGGCCCGCCAGGTTGCGCGATCCGCTGTTGATCTTGGCCCAGGCTTCGACGCGCTCGAGCAAGCGCGCGTCGGCGGCTGCCTCCAGCACCGGCTGTTCTTCGCGCGTCACCCCTTGTTGCATGGGCGTCGCCTTAGCCAATGATTTGCCCCCGCGCCACACACGGCGGCGCCGATATCCTCAGATCAGTTCCCGGAACGCGGCAAGCACGTCCTTGTAGAGCTTGCGCTTGAACGGGACGATCATTGCGGGGAGGTCGTCCGGCTCCGCCCATTTCCAGGCGCGAAATTCCGGATGCTCGGTTTCGATGTCGATGTCCGAATCCTCACCCAGGAACCGGCACAGGAACCAATGCTGGCGCTGCCCCCGCCATTTGCCCTTCCAAAGCTTGCCGACCAGGTCCGGCGGCAGGTCGTAGAGCAGGGGCTCCGGCGCGGCGCCGATCACCTCCACCTTGTCGCGCGAAATGCCGGTCTCTTCCTCCAGCTCGCGGAGCGCGCCGTCGCGCGGCTCCTCGCCCTCGTCGAGCCCGCCCTGCGGCATCTGCCACGCCTCCAGCGTCGAATCGAGCCGCTGCGCGACGAACACCTTGCCCTCGCGATTGACCAGCATCACGCCGGCACCGGGCCGGTAGGGGAGGGTGGAAGGATCGGTCATGCCTGCGCCTCCTCGATCAACAGCCGAAGCGCTTCCACCGCGCGGCGGATATCGTCGTCGGAGGAGGGGATCGCCTTCCTGAGGTTGATGAAGCCGTGGATGTTGCCGCGTGCTTCCTGGAACACCGTCGTCACGCCGGCCGCCACGCAGGCGGCGGCATAAGCGCGGCCCTGGTCGCGGATCGGGTCGGCGCTTGCCGTCATCACCACCGTCGGCGGCATCCCGGCCGGGTCCTTGACCAACGGCGAACTGCGCCAGTCCTTCTTGTCCGGCCGGTAGCATTCGTCGAACCATTCCATGCTGTCGCGGCTGAGCAAATAGCCGTCGGCAAAGGCGTCGTAGCTCGGGTAGCGCTTGCCCGGATCGGCGGCCGGGTAGATCGGCCATTGCGCAAGCACCGGCACCGCCGCCGGTTCGTCGCGCAAGGCAAGGCTGGTGACGATCGCGAAATTGCCGCCCGCACTGTCGCCGCAGGTAACGAGGCCGGTGACTTTCCGGCCAAGCGCCTCCGGGCTCCCAGCCGCCCAGCGCGCCGCGGCGATGCAATCGTCGGCGCCGGCGGGGAAGGGGTGCTCGGGCGCGAGCCGGTAATCCACCGCAAGCACCGGCAGATCGAGCTGCCGGGCAATCGAGGCGCAAAACGGCTCGTGGCTTTCCAGATCGCCAAGCACGAACCCGCCGCCGTGGAAGAAGACGAGCAGCGGCCCCGCCTCGCGGCTCTCCCGCGCGTCGTACAGCCGAAGCGGAATGTCGCCGCCCGGCCCCGGGCAGCTTAGATCCTTGATCACCGCCAACTCGCCCGTCGGCAGATCGGCGACGTAGCGCGATTTCACCAGCATCGCCCGCGCGCCCTCCACGCCGGCTTCGCGGCTCGTCGGGCCGTTCAGGGCGTTTAGGAAATCCAGGAAGGCGCGTGCTTCGGGGCGCAGATATGGTTCGGCGGTGTCGCTCAAGCGGATGCTCCAATGGCGCGGCGGGGCTGGGGCGCCTACCTAGAGGCGGTGATCGCAATCGTCCATCATCCCGACTATGTCGCCCCCGCGCCGGCCGACAGCCGCTACCGGTGGAATAAGAACGGCCTGGTCCGCGATCATCTCGAAGCAAGCGGCGACCCGATCGACTGGATCGAGCCCGAGCCGATGCCGCGCGAGTGGCTCGAGCGGGTGCACAGCTCCGCTTATGTCGAGGAAGTCATCTCCGCCGCCGTTCCGCGCGAAAAGGAGCGCCGGATCGGCTTCCCGGTCACGGATATCGTCGCCCGCCGCGCTCAGCGAGTCCCCGGCGGCACCTACCGCGCCGCGCTTGAGGCGCTGGAGCGCGGCTTCGCAGCCAACAATGCCGGCGGAAGTCACCACGCGCTGCACGACACCGGCGCCGGCTATTGCGTCTTCAACGATCTTGCCGTGACGGCGGTGCGCCTGGTCTCGGAAGGCGGCGCTCGGCGCGTGCTGGTGGTCGACTGCGACGTCCACCAGGGCGACGGCACCGCCGCTTTGTGCGCGGGGCGGGACGGGATAGCTACCTACTCAATCCACGCCGAGAAAAACTTCCCGGTGCGCAAGACCAGCTCCACGGTAGATGTGGCGCTTCCCGACGGCACCGGCGACGCCGACTACCTGCAGGCGCTGAAGGACTCGCTCGTTCCCCTCCTCGACAGCTTCGGCCCGGAGCTGATCCTCTACCAGGGCGGAGTGGATCCCTTCGGCGGCGACCGCCTCGGCCGCCTTGCGCTTACCCAGGACGGCCTCGACGCCCGCGACGCCTTTGTCGCCGACCTTGCAAAGGCCGGCGGCCTGCCTCTCGCTTCCACCCTCGGCGGCGGCTATGGGGCGGACATCGGCGAGGTCGCGGTCCGCCACGCCCGTACCATCCTCAACGTAGGGCGCATTTTGTCGCGCTGACGCGTTGTCTCCCCGGCATCAATATCTACCTTGGGCAGCCGGGCGCTTGGGGATAGAAGGGCGCCGATCACTTTTTTCAGGACACCTGCACCGATGGCGACAACGGCCACCCATCTCCTTACCCCCGAAGAAGCCGGCGCGGACGTCGTGCCGGAAGCGGTGGTTGTCCGCTTTGCCGGCGATTCCGGCGACGGCATGCAGCTGACGGGCGGCCAGTTCACCCTGTCGACCGCGCTTGCCGGCAACGATCTTGCCACCTTCCCCGACTTCCCGGCGGAGATCCGCGCGCCGCAGGGCACGACCTTCGGCGTCTCCGCTTTCCAGATCAATTTCGGCTCGGCCGCGGTGGATACCGCCGGCGACGCTCCGGACGTGCTGGTCGCGATGAATCCGGCGGCGCTGAAGGTGAACGTCGCCGACCTGAAGCCCGGCGGCCTGATCATCGCCGACGAAGGCGAATTCGGCGCGCGCAACCTCGCCAAGGCCGGCTACGAAGCAAACCCGCTCGACGACGACAGCCTCTCGCGCTGGCAGCTGATCAAGTTCAACATCTCGCAGCTCACCCTCGATGCGGTGAAGCCCTTCGGCCTCGGCAACAAGGAGGCTTTGCGCTGCAAGAATATGTGGACGCTCGGCCTCGCGCTCTGGATGTTCGACCGCGACCGCGCGCCGATCGAGAACTGGCTGCGCACCAAATTCGCCAAGGCCCCCGAACTTGCCGAAGCGAATATCGCCGCGCTCAACGCCGGCCATGCCTTCGGTGAAACGGCGGAGATTGGCGGCCAGATCCCGCAGCACCACATCGCCCCCGCGCCTGCCGAGCCCGGCCTTTACCGCACCGTCACCGGCGCCGAAGCCATCTCCATGGGCCTGGTCGCGGGCGCGCAGCTTGCCGGCCTAAAGATGTTCTTCGGCGGCTATCCGATCACGCCCGCCTCAGCGATCCTCCACCACCTGTCGCGCCTCAAGGAGTACGGCGTCACCACCTTCCAGGCGGAGGATGAAATCGCCGCCATCGGCTCCGCCATCGGCGCATCGTACGCGGGCAGCCTCGGCGTAACCTCGTCGTCCGGCCCGGGCATCGCGCTCAAGGCGGAAGCGATGGGCCTTGCCATCATGACCGAGCTTCCGCTGGTGATCGTCAACTCCCAGCGCGGCGGGCCCTCCACCGGCCTCCCCACCAAGACCGAGCAGTCGGACCTCTACCAGGCGGTCTATGGCCGCAACGGCGACGCGCCGATGCCGGTGATCGCCGCCCGCTCGCCTGCCGACGCCTTCGACTGCGCGATCGAGGCCTGCCGCATCGCCGTCCAATATATGACACCGGTGATGCTGCTGACGGACGGCTACATCGCCAATGCCGCCGAGCCCTGGAAGGTGCCGGACATGAGCGGCTACCAGCCGTTTCCCGTCCAGTTCTTCACCGACGCGCCGACCGACGGCGAAGGCTTCAACCCTTATGCCCGCGACGAAAAGCTGGCGCGTGTATGGATTCGGCCCGGCACGCCCGGCCTCACCCACCGCATCGGCGGCATCGAAAAGAACGAAGGCACCGGCCACATCGACTACGCGCCGGCCAACCACCAGCGCATGACCGACCTTCGCCACGCGAAGGTCGAAGGGGTGAACATCCCGGACCAGGAAGTGACGCTCGGCGAAGCCGGCGGCCGTCTAGCCGTGGTCGGCTGGGGTTCCACCTACGGCCCGATCCACCAGGCCGTACGCCGCCTGCGCGCCAAGGACGCGGACGTAAGCCACATCCACATCCGCCACATCTGGCCGCTGCCGGCAAATTTGGGCGAGCTCCTCAAGGGCTATGAACGCATCATCGTCCCTGAAATGAACAAGGGGCAGCTCAAGACCCTGCTCCGCGACCAGTTCCTGGTCGACGCCAAGCCGGTCAACAAAGTCTCCGGCCAACCCTTCAAAATCGCCGAGATCGAAGCGGCGATCCAGGAGGCCCTGGCGTGAGCTCTTTCCGTCACCCCAGCGAAGGCTGGGGTCCATGCAGATTATCCACCCACGCAGTTCTGCTCGAAGGCAGCATGGATGCCAGCCTCCGCTGGCATGACGGTGTGGGTACAGCCGCCGAGGCAAGAATATGAACGAGATGACCAAGCTCACCGCCAAGGACTTCGCCACCGATCAGGAGGTGCGCTGGTGCCCGGGCTGCGGCGATTATGCGGTGCTGAAAGCGGTGCAGCGCACCATGCCGGAAATCGGCGTTCGGCCGGAGAATGTGGTGTTCGTCTCCGGCATCGGCTGCTCAAGCCGCTTTCCCTACTACATGGAGACTTACGGCTTCCACACGATCCACGGCCGCGCGCCGACCTTCGCGACCGGCATCAAGCTCGCCAATCCGGACCTGTCCGTCTGGATCATCACCGGCGACGGCGATGCGCTGTCGATCGGGGGCAACCACACGATGCACGTGCTTCGCCGCAACCTCGACACGCAGATCCTGCTCTTCAACAACGAAATTTACGGGCTGACCAAGGGCCAGTACTCGCCCACCAGCCGCGTCGGCACCCGCTCGCCCTCCACGCCCTTCGGCTCGGTGGACCGGCCGGCAAGCCCCTGCGCCTTCGCGCTCGGCTCCGGCGCCCGCTTCATCGCCCGCGGCATCGATGTGTCCAAGCACCTCCCCGACGTGCTGAAAGCCGCCCACGCCCATAAGGGCGCGGCGTTCGTGGAGATCTTCCAGAACTGCATCGTCTACAATGACGACGTCTTCGCGCCCTTCACCGCCAAGGAGAATAGCGGCAACCAACTTTGGCTCAAGGCCGGCGAGCCGATGCTGTTCGCTGGCGGCGCCAAGGGCATCTCCCTCGACCGCGACACGCTGGCCTTGAAGGTGGTCGATGTCGAAGCCGGCGATTGGCAGTCGGCGGGCGTTCTCGTCCACGACCCGAAGAACCGCTCGGTCGCCCACATGCTGGTTGAAATGCCCTTCGGCGCCTTCCCCACCGCCCTGGGCGTCATCTACGAGGACCCGGCGCCCACCTTCGAAAGCGCCGTCATCGAGCAGAATGCCCAGGCCGCTGCAGGCAAGACGCCGGACCTCCAGGCCCTCGTCTCCAAGGGCCAGAGCTGGGAAGTCACGAAAGAGCCGCACGTCATCTGACGCGGCGGCTCACACCAGCTTGAACAGGCTCTTCTCCGCCTCAACCGTATCGCGGATGAAGCGCACGGCCGCTTTCACCCGGGCAAGCTCGGCCAGGTCCTGGTGGACGATGAGCCACAGCGAGCGCGTAAGGCTGACCTCCTCCGGCAACACCCGCACCAGCCCCTTCTCCTCGCTGGCGAGAAAGCCCGGCAGCACGCACAGCCCGGCGCCCGCAAGCGTCGCGCGAAGCTGGGCCACCAGGTTCGAACTCTCCACCGAAGTCTCGCCCTGCGGCGCGACATGCTGCAGCACGTCGAGCTCGGGAAAGTGGAGAAGATCGCCGATATAGGCGACGAAGCGGTGCGCCTGGAGATCATCGGCGCACGCAATCGCCGGCGCACGCTCAAGATATTCCGGCGATGCGTAGAGCCCGAGATCGTAATCGATCAGCCGCGACACCTCGATCCGCCCCGCCGGCGGCCGCGCCACCGAGATCACCACGTCCGCGTCCCGCTTCGACAGGCTGAACACGCCCGAAGACGCCACCAGCTGCGGGCTGAGTTGCGGATACAGCGCCTTCAGCGCCGCGATCCGGGGCGCCAGGAAATAGCTCCCGAAGCCTTCGGGCGAGCCGATCCGTACCGCCCCTTCCACGCAGGCCGCGCTTCCGCCGACCCGCTCGCGCGCGCCAAGCGCAAGCCGCTCCATCTCCTCCGCGATCGGCATCAGCCGCTCGCCTTCCTCGGTGAGTGTGTAGCCGGACGGGCTCCGGTCGAAGAGCTTGGCCTGCAGCGCATGCTCCAGCGCGCCGATGCGCCGCGACAGCGTCGTATGGTCCTGTCCCGTGCGCGCCGCGGCCACGGTCAGCCGCCCGCTTCGCGCCACGGCGAGAAAGGACCTGAGGTCGTTCCAGTCGAATTCCCGCATGGTATGGGGACTTTCGCACAAGGGTATCGGAACAATCCAAATGGATTTCCGAACCCCCTTATGAGAGAGGGCGCCATCCCCTTCAAGAGGTAGAAGATCATGACGTTCCAAGACGGATCGGCCACGACCCTGTTCGGCAACGCCCCCGCTCCCGCACTCTCGAATGCGGATTTCCGCACACCCGCCGATCCCGAAGCCGGCTGGGCCAGCCGGAACCCGGACCGCGCTCTGCTCTTTCTGTTCGTAAGCCCCCGCGACTGCGGCGCGCTTGAAGAACTGATGGCGGTTTAAGCTCTCCGTCACCCCAGCGAAGGCTGGGGTCCATGGTGAGTCAGTATGGATTCCAGCCTTCGCTGGAATGACGGTAAAGGGCCCCTATGACTCAGAATCAAACCACCGTCTTCAAGCTCCCCGTGCACCTGCCGAGCCCAAGCGAGCTCGCCGATGCTTGGAGCAAGGTCATCGCCTCCGCCGTGAAACTCGCCGGCTCCAGCGCCACCCGCGCCATGGACCCGCACACGCCGCAGCCGTTCGATGCCGCCGCGCCCGCCCGTGCATTCGGTGCATTCGCCGCCCATATGATGACTCACCCCGGCGAAATCCTCGCGGCGCAGCAGAAGGCTGCCGCCGACTGGATGAAGCTGTGGCAAAATACCGCCGCCCGCATGGCCGGCGCGTCCCCGGAGCCGCTTGCCGCCCCCGAACGCGGCGACCGCCGCTTCAACGATCCCGCCTGGAACGAAGAGCCGGTTTTCGATTACCTGAAGCAGGCCTATCTCCTCACCGCCCGCCGCGCGGTGGAGCTGGTGCAGGGCGCCGAAGGCCTCGACGAAGGCACCCGCACCAAGGTGGAATTCTTCACCCAGCAGTATCTGAACGCCATTTCCCCAGCCAACTTCGCGCTGACCAACCCGGAAGCGATCCGCCGCGCCGTCGACACCGGCTCGATCAGCCTCCTCTCCGGCCTTGCGAACCTGCTCGCCGACGCGGCCGACACGCCGGGCATCGTCAACCGCCGCGCCAGCCAGGAGTTCGAGCTCGGCGTCGACATCGCCGCCACCCCCGGCAGCGTCGTCTTCCAGAACGAGCTGATGCAGCTCATCCAGTACGCGCCGACGACGGACGAGGTGTGGAAGCGCCCGATCCTCTACGTGCCGCCGCTGGTGAACAAATATTATCTGCTCGATCTGCAGCCGAAATCGAGCCTGATCCGCTGGCTGGTCGAGCAGGGCCACACGGTGTTCGTCGTCTCCTGGGTCAATCCCGGGCCTGAGCTCGCGAACATGGACATGGCCGATTACATCAAGCTCGGCCCCGTCGCCGCCCTCGATGCGGTCGAGCAGGCGACAGGGGAGCGGGTCGTCGACATGTTCGGCTTCTGCATGGGCGGGACCTTGGTGGCGATGGCGCTCGCCTATCTCGCTGGTAAAGGCGAGGGAGAACGGGTCGCTTCGGCAACCAC
>DASWNT010000021.1:0-46848 GCA_036399095.1 Allosphingosinicella sp. | reverse complement strand
CCCCCCCCCCCCCCCCCCCCCCCCCCCCCCCCCCCCCCCCCCCCCCCCCCCCCCCCCCCCCCCCCCCCCCGCTGGGACCTGCGCGGGTGACATTTAAGGTGCTGTTGACGAGAACGTTGCAGGCGTCTGGGGTAAGGCAGGGCGACGCCCCTGGGGGCCCGGTCAGTTCGGCGTCCGCGCCGTCAGCCTCGGCGGCAGCGTTGCCATGAGATCGTCCACGATACCTCGCTCGAACAGATCAAGGTCCGAATTTGGGTCCTGCGCGGCCAGGGACAGCAGGCCCAGCGCCTCGTCCAGCGACTTGGGTCCGTCGCCGGTCGGCCTCAGCCGTCTGGCGGTCTCCGGCGGCACACCATATTCGTCCAGCGCGAACAGGCTAGCGTTCATGAAAAGGCTGCCAGCACGCGAGGCGAAAAGGGTGTAGTCACCGCTGATCTCGCGGCCGTTCCGCGTCATGACTTCGGCTTGAATGTTGCTAATCGCCATCAGGCTCCGCGGGAAGGTGTACGCAATATATCGCCTCATGAACTTGAGTGCCTGCTCCACCGCCTCGCTAATCGACTGGAAGAACGCCCGCTTCGTGACCCTATGGTCTATGTAGGCCCTGAAGCTCTTGGCGAAGCGCAACCGGTCCAGTTCAGCTTTCAGGCCCATCCCCGATGTGACCCCGTAGCGGCTCAATGCGGTTCCATCGAGATGGTCATGAATCATTTCGCAGGCCTGTAACAGCTGGAAGGGCTGGGGCATCCCGGACCAGACGAGCGCATCCTCCAAGTGGACTAAGTCGCGGACGATGTGCCTGTGGACCGCATATTGCCGATCGAGTGGAATATGCCGATTAAGCCGGAGGGTCGCCATCGATAGTGGGCTTTCTAGCTCGATGTTGCGAATGCGTTCTCTGGAAATCGGTGCTAGATCCTGGTCGCCGAGCTCAAGGAGTAGGGCTGTCGGGGTGCGCTCATTCTGCAGGCCGACCGCTACCTCGACCGACGTGACTTCGTCGGGCGGCGCGGCTTCGAGCACAAATACCTTGCCGATGAAGTATTTTCGCATCCGGCCGGCCCGGCCAGCGATGTTCCGGAAGGTGAAGTTGCCGAAGCCGGTATTTTCGATCCGGCGATCGTAGATGATGACGTTCTCCGCCACCGTGTTGATGCCCTCAATGAGGGTAGACGTGCAGATAATGAACCTGATGTCGCCGGCGTCAAAGGCTCGAACGATGTATTGCTGGATTGCCCTCGGCACGTTCCCGTGGTGGATTCCAATGCCGTGCTCGAGGGCCTGAGTGACGACCCATTCCTCCGGATATTCACGCCGCAGCCATTCGACGGCTGAACGAGTGGACGCGACCTTTCCAAGGCCCCCGTGCTTCAGGAGGTGCTCAGCGAGTGCGGTGGCGCGCGGTGGGGACTGGCAATAAATTAGCGTTGGTGAACTAAGTTCATTGCACAGCTCGACGAGCTTTTCCTTCCGAGCGTCGCCCTTCTCCGGGAGGTCGAACTGCATGATGTCGAGTGCCACCGTCGAGAACTCAGACGGGACAAACACGGGATTGAAGCGGGCAGCGATGCCACCCACCGCGCTGACGTGCGGGCCTATCAGGTAGAACTTGGCCCCCTGGCCCGCAAGGCGCGCAAAAATCAAATTCAGGTCAACGGAGCGCTCCGGATCCTTCTCGTTGATCTCCAGCTTATAGAACTCGTCTATAACGAAGAATTGCACGCGCCCAAGATCCTCACGCGCGAGCGCCCGCTCCTGAGTAAGGATGAAGACGACCGGTCGGGTGAAGTCGGTTTCCTGGGTCGGGTGCGTGATGATGTCATGGGTCTTCGCGAAGCGGCGGCCCAGCCGGCGGCGCGTTTCGTCGATAAGCGCGATTGTCGGTACTATGATCGCTATGACCGGGTAGACCCCAGAGGCGATGACGGCGTCCACGACCAGGCTTTTGCCGACACTCGTCGTTGCGCTCAGCACCAGGTTCCTACCCGCGATCAGATCGCGGTAAATCTGCAGTTGCAGGGTGTGAAAGAAGTAGCTGTCTTCGGGAATGGGCGCCCTGTGAGCTTCTAGGAGGTAGTGGTCATCGAGGGAGAGGTTCTGGGTAGGATCAGCGTACGGGATAAGGCCGACGGAGCGAACAAGGCCGTCGAGCAACGGCAGGAAGTCGTCGCGCAGCAAAGCCTTCGCGGCTAGCATGCGAATAACAAGCTCCCGCGCGACTGGCTGAGTGGCGACGTCGTTGGCGAGGCCGCTTATCGCCTGCAATGCGTTGAAGGCTAAGTCCGGCGTCAGAGTCGGCGAAGACAATGCCGCTCTAATCTCCTCCTCGGTCACGAGCTATCCCTCAACGCAGCTTCGAAAATCCCGGCGAGCGTCTTGGCGCATTCAATGGGTATCAGGAAGATGTGAACCCTGATTTCGCGGAAGTCAGTGCCCAACTCGACTTCCAAAGCGGCGTAGACTTCCCCGGCCTCTCGCCTCAGCCTGTCCAGATATTCCTCATTGAAACCCTCCGCAAGCACTTCGCTGTCGTAGGCGATCAGCAGCGGGACGTGTAGCACCGACAATAGGTCGTCAATTTTGCCGTTCGCAGCCATCGATCTGCCGAGATCGTGTTCGCTGAGGTGAGCCGGATGCCTCAGCTGGACAATGATCTTCCGCTCCCGTCGCAGGACGTCGCGGTCGAGGCCGGCCCTGAGTGCAGCTGCAACGGCGGCCGGCATGCTGTCGCGGTCGACGGCCGTCGTTAGCCGACTCTGGCCCAGCCATAGCTGATCGCCGGAGGCGTCGAGCACCACGTGGGCGCTGCCGAACGTGAGGCGACCGTCGGTCATGTGAAATATCTTGCAAGCGATCGGCTCGGAGCGGTGGTGATGCCGGAGGATCGCGTGCAGCAGCAGCTCCGCGAGCAGCTCCTTCGTGGCAACGCCGCCATGCGCCTCGCACGCCTCCACCGCCCGCGTGAGCAAGCCGCGCGCGGAGAGCTGATCGAGGTTGGCGAGTACCGCGGGCGGGAGGACTACCTCGGGGATCCAATCGAGCAGATGTTCAACCAGTTCGTGGCATCGCCACTGGCCTCCGTCGTATTCGACGTCGTAGGCGGAGAGCGAGCGGTTGGGCGATGGTCCGGAGGCGCAGTGGAACTCCGAGAAAAACTCCTCGGTCCGAACGCGATACACCTTGATCGTCCTTCTGGTCTCTGCGGCGAAGCGCGCTACTTGGTCCCTCCACCAGCGCTGCGCATCGGCGCGTGAGATGGACTTGGCGCCCGGCGCGTGCACCCGGGAGGCGTCGCCGGCGTCTATTACAATCCCGAGCAGCTGAGCATAGGCCTCCTCAATCTCGCTGAAGTGCGGACGCTCCCCGTGTTGGGCGGCCAGTTTGAGCAGTTCAAGCCTATTCCTGTCCGCGAGCTTCTCCATGCTGGGTTCGACCTGCCACAGCAGTTGGCTGGCCCAGTAGGCGAGCGTGCGCCCGTTCGCCGACTTGAACTTAGGATACTTCTTTTCAAACGAGGCCACCGCGGCAGCCAAGGAAGAGGCGCGACCCGATCGGTCAGCCCTCGGTATTTTGAAATGGGCGAGGGTTCCGCGCGGCTCGCGGATTGTAACCAGACGAAAGGAAGGGTCTCCAAGGTGCGTGTCGCACGCGAGAGAACGTTCGGCAATTGATGTGCCAGCTCGACCTTCGCTGCGCGCGAGTAGCTCCCGCGCATTCCATTTCGAGTCGCCATCGGTAGTCTTGACCTGCACGTATTCGTTGGCAGTCGCGCCGTCCGCTATCCAGCGGATCGTGACATCATCAGCGGTCTCGCATTCGATTTGAACGATAGCCGGATCGGCAAGCATGTCGATGACGAGGCTGGCGGCGACGTGATCCTGGAACTTTTGTCCTCGCCGCCCCGCGACGCCGCCCGCGTCCGACGCGGTTTCGGGATTGATGAGGCTCGTGAGCGGCATGGTGGTTGTGGGTCTTCTCTGAGAACGTAACGAGGCGCCGCAACGTGCGGGTGCTTCAAGTTGGTCGTCAAGAAGCCTATGCGTTCCAGGGGTTATTTAAAAGAGATGGAGCTGATGGCGAAGAAACCTGTGACTTTAAGTAACGGCCGATCCTGGCCGTCGAGAGGGGACGCTATCGACTTCTTCCGGACACTCCGCGATCGATATCCAATAGGAGGGGTCGTCACGGATCAGTCGGATCACGATGACCTGCTCGCGTTGCTGCGGCAGTACGACATGTCCCGCTTCGAGGGGCCGAGTAAGATTGGGGTCGGAGTGGATCGCTTTGAGACTCGGATGAACGTCACGAACGGCGGGAGGAACGTAGGTTTTTGGGTGGTTCGGTTAGACGGCACCGAAACAGACTTCAGCTTCATCCGCGCCGTGAACCAAGCGCCCAAACGCGAAGAAGAGCAACTTGCCGATGCATGTCGCGCGGCGGTGTATGCGGAGCTGCAGAGCGCACGTATCGCCTACTTTGCCGCATATTCAAACGAATCGGGACGTGTGCGTTGCCCAGTGTCGGGGGAGTCAATCTTGGAGGAGGAGAGTGGCTTCGGATACGTGGGGCGGGGTTTCTCCAAACTGGTCGGTGACTTCGCCTCATCACAAGGGTGGCACGGCGTGGTTCCTGAGGGTGTCTTAAGCGCCCCGGCCGACGCGCAGACGACGACCACGTTCGCCAGTCGGGCCCACGAAACCGCTTTCCGTAGCTTCCACCGCACCTCTGCCGTCATCTGCGTCGTCGCAAAGGCGATCGCCAGACGGCGGAGCAGGGAAGCGCCGCAGGAGGAACCGGTTAGGTACCTGGAATTGTAGCGTGAAACGTACCCGAACAGTGCAGAGGGCGATCGGCGCCAAGAATCCGCCGCCGTCGCTCAGCTCCGCCTACCTTGGCTTGATCTCATGGTCGCCGTTTCCTGGAACGGCGACAAAGGGCGAAGCGGGCGCATCGTAGTGAACAGCCTGGACGAAGCGAACTTCCGAATGCCCGTCGACGAACGCGGCCTTGGCGGGGTCGAACAGGCAGATGTTGATACCGTCCGAGACCGAGCTGCGATACTGCACGCCGTCATAGCCGCGGTCAGTTAGAACCTCGGCCAGCAGCTGGGTCAGGCGATAGCTCGCTTTGTCGTCCGGCGTCACCGGGGTGCTCATCATTCGGTCGAACGCCTGGATAATGGCATATTGGTCGAGCCGTACGTCATTTGTCGCGAAGTGAGCGATATCGGGATCAAAATCGGCGATGCGAAGATCCTCCAGGGTCTCGAAGCCGCCGATCGAGACGTAGTGGCCCGGGTGCGGGCGGATCTCGGCAAGCGCGGTGTAGGCCTTGGATCCCAGATACAGCACTGGATGGCCGGCTCGGTTGAGACGGCCGTCTCCCGGCGTCGGCGACGCCCCGATGGCGTCCTCCCGAAAGGGTTGCCGCAGCAGCTGAACGTCGAACCCGTCCGCACGCTGATAGAGCGTCTCCACGCCGGTGCGCGCCCGGTACCAAGGCCCTCCCTTGGGAAGCGTAAACTTCAGGTCAGACAGAAAGGGATCGATTAGCGCGTCCAGGTCGCCCCTGACGTCGGCATGATCCTCGACGAGCAGCCGGGTGCGCAGTTCGCGCACGCTGCGCGGGTCCGACCTGGAAATCGCGAAATTGATGAGCCGGATGCCATCGCTGAAGCCAGCATAGACGGCAATGCCCTTGTCATAGTCCGGATAGGGCGGCCACCCGAGCAGCTGGTCGAACTCGTCAAGATAGGTGTCCGCAACCGGCGGATTGACCACCGGATTGGCGTTGTCGTCGAACAATTTAAGGACGTTGTCGCCGCCCCAGTGTGAGTTGTACTTCTCTTCGTCCCAGTAGAAGCGGATCAACGCCCGTAGCAGCATAATGCTCGACTCGAGATCGTCAGCATCGCGGACTGGCGCATCTTCGCGGCAGCAAAAGGCGCAAAGCCCCGGCTTCGTCCTTGCCGCGATGTTGGCCCTCAGGCTCGGATGGCGTGCGCAATCAAGGCAGATGCTGACCTTCGGGTTTTCGTCTATTGGCGTCGTCACCCTGCACCTCTCCTTGGGATCGTCTCACCGGTCGTCGCTGCCGCGGCGTCCGTCATCGGTCGTGGCCCTTGGTCAAAGGCTTGCCACTGGTCAATTATCGTCTGGCAGTCATGACCGCATCGGCTTGGCCAGCGGGCCGTCGTGTGGAAGAACCGTGGCCGCCCCCGCGACCGGTAACCTGAGGGGGGAGAGCAGGAGGGGAATTATGCGGCAGATATCTCCCGGATTGACTACCTTGGCCGGCGACGGTCGTACGATCGAATACCGACACTGGGGGAAGTGGCTCGGCAAGGTGCCGGCCATTCGCCGCGGTTTCATTCGCTGGTCCGAGGATCTCGACCCGCTGCGCTACAACGAGGCGGCCAGCGTCGCGGCGCTCGCCAATGCCGCCTCCGCCGCCGGCTACCTCGCGCTTACCGAATCTATCGCGCTGAAGCGCCATGCCACGCGCGGCCGGCCATTCCGTCAGGGCCGGTGTGATTTGTGGGTTGCAGACGTGGCCGAAGCTCGATCCTGGGCGTTCGAGTTCAAGCAGCATTTCTGCTTCGCGAACGTCCGAGAGGATACGCTTCATGTCCGACTCGAACGCGCGGTCGACGACGCTCGCGACCTCGATCGAATCGAAGCGGATGAGCGGTTCGGTGCCCTCATCGTTGGCGCTCGCGAAAACGTTAAGTGCAGCGACGACTTCATCGCGCGCATGGACAAAATCATGGCGGGGATGCCGCTGGCATATCGGCTCGATGACAGATGCGGGCCTGCTTGGCTCGCATTCGAGTCAGTCGACTGAGGCCCCTCGCGCCTCTGTCACTCGGCCTACGACAGCCCCTTCGCAATGGGCGCGTAATTGTCTGCCCTGTGCCAGAGCTGCCTTCCTCGTGACTATGAATCTGGAACGCTGTCACTAAGGTACAGGACGACGGCTGGGGCGTCGGCGAGGCCAACAAGTCGCATCGATCCCACCGCTCGCACGGCGGCTCGGTTTACCGGATCGAGTATCAGCCGAACTTGGGTTTGCTCGCCTTCCTCCAGCCCTGACACCAGCGCGAGCATGAAGTTGATGCCCTGCTCACTCGCGCGCTCATACTCCGTGGCGGACAGCTCGACTGAGCCTTGCGATCCCCGACCTGTCGTTTTCAGCTCGACGAACGTCTTCCAGTCGATCGCGCCGTCAGCGCCAATACAATGATGCTTACGGAAGTCGACAATTTCCGGCGCGGTCGAGGTCGCGAGGACAGCTCGCAAAATCTCCCAGCCGCGCTGCTCGAGATCTAGAGGCTCATAATCGACAAGGCCCGACGTCGGTGGGCTTGGCGGAGGCGGGGGAGGCGACGGCGGCGGAGTATTTGCCAAACGCGACTTCGGCGGCGCAGGCTTGGGCGGGCTGCCCGTCACGATCTCAACCTTTGCCACCCCGCCGTGCGCGGCCTTGAGGCGCCGCGGCGGAAGGACGGCTGCTTTCCGGCTGGCCGGCGGCGTGACCTTGATCTTGGTATCCGGCGCGATGACAGCGGCAGCCGCTTGCGCGGCAAGCGCCCGGGCGTGCTCCTCGTCCGAGGCGAGGGTCATCCGCTCGACAATTGTCTCCCCGCTCGCCAGCCAGGAGGCAACCCACTCGGCCTCAATCCGATGCTGGGCCTCGGGCGCGAATAGCGATGCAATCACGCGTCCACCGCGATTGCGCTGCTGGAACGCGTTCTCGGAGATAATGAGCAGCGGCGGGTCACGCTGCAGTACCGTATGCATTTCAACCAAGATCGGGACGGAAGAGATTCGCTCGTCGAACACACGCACCCCGAAGGGGCCACGATGAACCGCTAGTGGAACATCGCGAAGGGTGGCCCAAGCCATGCCGATCCGGTCGCGCGCGCCCGGATCGTGGCGTGCCAACTCGTTCGAGAGATGATCGACGCACGCCCGGAAACGCGGCGCGATTCCGTCGCTCTCCAGGCGCGCCGCCGCGTTCTCGGCCACCACGAGCCGGGGATTGGTAGGCGTAAGCCCGAGGACCGCCACGACGTTCGGCAAATTGTACATGTCGCACGGTGGCGTCCAGAACCGCAGATCGGGGCGGGCCGTCGCCAGTTGGGCGCGCAGCTCGCGATCCTCGACATGGTGGATCGGGCGAGCTTTGGCCCAGCCTTTCGTGGTCCCGAGCGGCAGCGATCGAAGGCGGTCACGCTGCGCACGTGTCGCCTTGGGTAGGAGTGGTTCGATAAAGCGGTAGACATCAATAAGGACCGCCTCCGCCGCCATGGAATAGGGCTGGGCCGCCAAGGCGCGCAGGACGTCGATGCAATCGTCAAGTCCGGGCCGCGGGATGCCGAGCGCCGCCCAGAGCGCCGAACAGGTCGGCCCGCCCGGCACGAAGCGGGCAGGATCGTGGAATATATCCTTGCCGTTTAGCAGCTGCGCCGGGCGGCGCCAATTGCCGCGGCCGTGTCGGTCGACCACCCAGATCAAGCCGGAGCCTGCAGAGAAGCGCTCCTTCAAGGCATGGAGGCTGGTGTCGCCAATCTTCGAGTTCCAGCCGATCGGCGAGGGACAAACTTTCGAGAGCGCTCGATAAGCCTGCAGAGCTCGCGCACCATCGACGGGTTCGGGACCGGCTCGCAGCGTCTCGACCAAGGTGATGAGGTCGCTGACCTGGACGTCGGTGATGAGCTTCAGGGCCTCGGCGAACTCGCCGCGCAGGTCTTCCGGGCCGATACTGGCGATGAAATTCTTGGCCGAGTAGAGGGTTTGAGTTTGCGAGGTGCGCATCACCGCTCGCTCAGGCGTCGTGAGTTCCCCGCCGCCAACCGCGACCCAATCTGTTTCGCGCAAGCGGCAGAGCCAGTCCGCCTCCACCCTCGCCTTCTCATATTCGTACTTGATCGCCATGTGGTAAGCTGGCGTCGTCATCTTATCGGCATAAATCGGCCAGTGACGCGACAGCGCTTTGAGGAGGGCAGAGCTTCTGGGCTTGCGCTCCTTCTTTGGCAGCCTGCGCAAAGCCGCGAGCACGCGCTCAAGGTCCGGCGAGGTGAAGTCCTGCTTCACATATTCCGCGCCGTTCGCGCGTAGCGCCTGGCTCCTGAGCCCGTTCCCGCCGTCTCGGCGGCCAATCGGAACGATCCGCGGCGCAGTAGCGGCACCGAGAAGGGTCAGGAACTTGCGCGCCGCGCGCGAGATGGTGCCGTCCAAGCGCTTCCGCGAGCTGCGGGTAGCTCCGGTTTTCAAGCGATCTTCGTAGGCGGCCGCAATCCAGGGAATCTCCGGCAGCTGACCGGCGGCGTCGGGCCAATAAGGATGATCGCTGTCGATCGTCCGAGAAAGATATGCCGATGCCGGAGAGACTTTGGTCTCCCGGCGCTTTCCACCGCTATAGACAAACCCGTCTAGCAGCAGCGCTGCTCCAACGAGGGGGCCAATCGGCTCGGCTTTCCGATCGGTGAGCAGGTCGAAGCGGTCCCGGATGCGTCGCAATTCCGGATCGCTGACCGCAATCGGGCGTCCTTGATATGCCTCGGCGAAAGCGCCGAGTTCATCCGCGGCGTCAATAAGGACCGTGACCGAGGCGTGGCCGTTCAGCCAGGCAAGCGCCCGTTTACCCCCCTCGGTCTCGCCGTAGCGGTCGTGCAAGCGCTCGAAGAGGCTCCAGTCGCGCGCAAAGTCGGACAGGGGCTCACCGATCAGCAGCGGGCGTGCGGTCTCGCCTTTGACAGCGATGCTGATCGGTGACAGCTGGTCGGTCAGCCAGCAAGGCGTTCCCTTGAGGGCGTCGATGCCGAGGCTTTTGGTCAGTCGATCGGCTGCGCTGACCCACCAGTCGACCTCGTGGTCGCTGAAGAGGTTCTCGCGGAATCCTTCCGCCAGAGCGTCGACGCCCACGACCTTCGAGACACTGATTGCGTCGAGGACGTGGCGCCAGCGCCCCGTCGCATCGCGTGGGCCTGCCCCGAGTGCCGTCGCGTCATGCGCAAGACGGCGCACATCTTCGTCGCCGAGGAAGCCCTCGAGCGCCCTGCTTTCATAGGCGATCTCGTTCAGTGGGAACGTCCGCCCGTCAACCAGAAGCGAGCTCGTGCCGATGTCGACGCGGGTCTGCTGGAAAGCGGCCGCGAACTCTGCGTGGGGCCAAGTATCGTCGGCGAGGCCGACAATCTCGTCCAGCGTCGGCACGAAGCTCCATGCCTCGGCTGGCGCGGTTGCGAGAAGGTGACGCGCGATGGTGAAGAGCACCCTGCCGCACTGGCCGATAAGCCATTTGTTCCACGGATTGTCGATCAGTCCCTCGCGGGCGGTGCTGGGATCGAACTGCGCGTCGATGCTGAACGGTAGCGTGACCGGAACGCGAGTTCGGAATGCGATGAAGAGGCCGCCCGGATGCGCATGGTCGGGCAGCGCCACCGAAATTGCGGTACTATTCCCGGTCGCCTTGTGAGAGCGGTCAATGCCCGCCGCGCAGGGCACCCTCGCGCGGAAAACCGTCCAGCGTCCCGCGGTGCCTGCAACGGCACGAGTCTCGAGGGCTAAGCCGGCCGCGTCAGTCAACGCGATCTCGTGCCACTCCTGCGGATCGACACCGTGCTCACGAGCGGCGCCCGTTTCCAGATCGACCCAAGCGAAGCGCCGCACCGACTTCAGGAAGAGCAGCCCGTCCTCGCTCCAGCTGTCGAACCATAAGTCCAGGGCCGCAGGATCGAACTCGGGGACGAGATCGAGCACCAGCATGGTATCGACGGCGGCATCGTAGAACGAGCCGACCGGCTCCGCCGCCGGCTCGGCCACGACATCAAGGCCTTGCGCGCTGAAATGATAGGGCGCGCCATGAATGGCGACGCGCGATGAGATGCGGCGCAGGGTCTTGAGTCCAATGCCGAACCGGCCCTTCTGTTCGGCATCCCCCAGCTTCGTCGTGAGGTAGGGCAGGGTCATCGCGAGGACGTGATGACACGTTACTGGGCTGCCATCATGGACGACGAGAAGCTGGCGCTGCCCGTTTACGGAGCGGAGTGCGATGCGGACGTTGGTTGCGCCCAGGTCATCGGCGTTCTGCAACACCTCGATAATGCCTTGGAACGCCTCGACGTTGAGGTCCTCGGCGGCCGCGGTGGCGTGGCGTACGACCTTGCGCATCAGGCCAGGTGCCTTCGCCATCGCCAGCGAGAGGCCGGCCATTACCCCCGCAGAAAAAGCCGGATCACGCGGATCCTCGATCAGCCCTGCCGCCTCATCGTCGTCCCAGATGAGCAAGGCCGCTTGACGTCCTCGTTCATGCGAAGCGGCAGAACGCGCTTGGAGGTTGGCTGTTGAGGCGCTTGTCAAATTTCACTCCGTGCTCCGCGCGAGTCGCGCATTGAATCGCGTCGCCCGGAGACTCATAGCTCAAGTTTGTGAACTTGATCGTTAGACGCTGCGGTTCGGGCTCGGCTTTAGCAAACGCAACTCGCCAGAGCGTTCTTTAACTCGGCGGGGATTTTCGGATCTCCATTGGTGGGGGCCTTGGTGACCGAAAATTGAACCTCCTTCTCCTGATTGTGGCGGATAAACTGGAGGACTCAGGGGGAGCTGCCGAATGGAAGAACACGATGAAGCGCTGCTGGCGCTAAGCACCGACATTCTCGCTGTGGGCATTTCGAGCCACAACGTCGTAGTGGGGATGTGGCGGACCTCATCGTTACGACCCCCAAGTCGCTGTGGTCATTGGTCCTGATTTGCTGCCAGCCTAACCACGCAACTTTTACAGGGTAGGCCCGTTTTACGAAGCAACAGATACGACCCTACATCAGTAGCTCAAATGTCGCCGGAGAGAACCTTTGAAGAACGCTATTATACTACTTTCCACCTGCATTATCGCGATGGTGGCCGCACCCGCGTCGGCCCAGACGGCTAATGCTCCATCACAACGTGATCGGACTGAAGCATTTCTGGCCGCGAAATCACGGAACCAACAGGCGCGATTGGCAGCGCTCGGTGCAGAGGCCGGTCTTGGGGAACTCAATGGCATAGTACGCGCTGTCGCTCTCCGCTTGCCCAACCCCGCTTTCGTCGATGATCCGGGACAGAAGCGGCGGCTTGCGGACGCGTTTCTTATCGACGTTGCATTGGAGCTTGCTACTTTGGGCTTCAATGCTGGTGATGTCCGCGCCACTAGCGGCGATGGAGCCGCCTTGGTTTCGGCAGCTGCTGCGCGGGTTAGGGGAACGGCCAATCTGAACCAGTATTCATTGCTCTCCGACACGTTTATAATCGGCAGGGTTACGGGTGTGAACACGAAGGACGACCGTGGAGATGGATATCTCAGCACAGTCACCTTTTCCGTGGTCCGCAGCTTCAGCAAAGACCTGACCGCGAACGACGTTGTGGAACTGCGTCGTCTGAGCGGTGAGAGTGGCACTAAGCGAGTTGGTTCTTCGACGGAGGAGCCGCTGGCGTTAGGAGATCAAGTGCTTTTGGTGGGGTCGCGTGCCCACTATCGCAATAGCACGAGGGCCGGAGGAAAACGGAAAACTGCTGTTGAGCTCATACCATTTTACAGGGTGAATGGCGACACACTCTCACCATCATCCCCGTACCAACAGCCCGCCAGTCTCAACGACCTAGTAGCGAATTGAGGTGATCGAAATGCGCATCAAGTTTACTCTCGCCCTTGCGGCGCTTCTGTCCACGGTTCCAGCTCAAGCTCAGGTAGCGTTCACGCCCGAGCCTTGGGCAGTGACCTCCAAACCCGTGCTGATAAACTACAGCCTTCCAGCCGGTTGTGATGGGCCAACAACCGCGGCCGCGAACACACTAAATAGCGTGGGTGCGCGGTTTCAGATAACTGGCTCCGGTCAGTATTACACTGACGTTTATATAAACCCTCAAGGTGACTCCGACAAGGCCAATATTAATATTCAAGACGACTATGGGTTGGCTAGCTCGGTGCCGATGCGGAAGATACATTACTCAGAATACGTGGGTCGATGGGTGCGCGCTGATGCCGACATATTCGTCAACGGTAACATGCTGTATTATTTTGACCCTGGTGAGGTGCAGGAATCGACTGACTTTTATTGTGCTGCAACCCTTCCGTCCGGCGGACTTGGGAGCATGACTGATTATCAAACAGCTATGCTGCACGAGATGGGGCATGTTGTAGGATTTGAGCATCGTACCGACAGCAGCACAGGTCCCTGCGTGATGGCTGCCTATGTTGCGCGGGGAACGGTGAAGCGAGCACTGTGCGACGACGAAAAGCGCAAATTTGTGGCCGTGTACGGTGCCCGCTAAGCGGGCGCAAGCCGGGATGGTGGTGGCGCTAGCGGCGTTAGCCGTGTCTTGCAGCGATGACGCGTCTAACGTGAGGAATGAGGAGCGAACGAAGGTCTATGGCACTCGAGACGGGAACGACTTTGCCCACCCAAGGATAGCCCGGAAGGCATCCGCTAGTATTCCAGGGTGCTGCACGATCGAAGCGCCAACCGCCGAGATCCAGTTGCTGCAAAGCGACAGCTTCTTGGCGACGTTGAACTCCTCGGATTGGCGCGCCGAAATTGCCTTCGGTTTTCACGAAGGTTCGGGGCTGCCCCCAGGCGCTCGAATGGTGAGTAAGGCAGAGATCGATGGCGTCGTCATGTCAGGCTATCGTACCGACATGACGCAGCCCGACAGCATTCCCGATCATGTTTGGCTTGCTGACGTACCTTTGAAGTCGGCTGCAAAGGCTGGGGGGCTGGTGCCCCCTCGACTCCGGATCTCTGGGTACTGCTCAACTTCCCAAGGGTGCAGCAACCTGACGAGCACGATCAACTCGATTCGGTTTTAGAAGACCGAGTTGTTCCGTCCGCACAGGCGAAAGCGCCTGACTGTTACTTTGTGAAGGGGTGCGCGCCTTCTAAGTAGAGATGACCCTTTGTCGCCGGCGAAGCGGTCACAAGGAGGCCCTTGGCCGTTTCGCTCCGGGTGTAGGTTTCCAGCGCTACCCACAACGCGACCGCGGCAGCAACGGCGATCAGCAGGACGCTAGATCCAGAACTCTTAAGTGACGGGTAAGCCGTGGGAGGCTCGTCCGCTACATGCCCCCTCATTGTCCCTGTGCGCGCGCCTCTACTCGTGGTGGTTGAGGCGGCGGCCGAGCAAGAGGTGAAGCACTGTCCCTGGGGCTCTCGCTTCCGTCTCCGCGTTCTTGGCGCAATTCGGGCTACCCGCCTGGTATTGGTCTCTGCCCTTTCTCGATGCCGGCGAAGCCGCCTTCGTCATGTCGGCTGGCACGCAACGCGCTTGCCCGAGCTTGAACACCTCG
Organism: Allosphingosinicella sp.; assembly: GCA_036399095.1. GTDB lineage: Bacteria > Pseudomonadota > Alphaproteobacteria > Sphingomonadales > Sphingomonadaceae > Allosphingosinicella. The sequence continues at coordinate 32,526 of DASWNT010000021.1, read as the reverse complement.
GTATCCTACCCCCGCTGCCGAAGTCTTGAACAGCTTCGGTGGTGCACCACGCGTGCCGAGCACGGTCCGCTCATGTCGGGCGGCCCATGAAATAAAATAGCCTCGCGGCGAATACGTGGGGCGTGCTGCCTCCGTGCTCGCACGTGTTCAACCACCCGGCTCCCGGGTGACGGTGCTGAGCGCGGCTGGGGCTATCAGCACAGAAGCTCTGGTCCATTCGCCCCTCTTTGGGGTTGCCGCCGGCTGCCTGCCGTGGGCGTAGCGATGGGGACGTGGGATGAAGATTATCGCAGCATTGATAGGAGCGGCTCTAACCGTGAGCGCCTTCGCCCAAGCGCCGAGGGAGGCGACGCAGACGAAAGTCACAGCTCCTTGGAAGATCGGAGGGGTGGGGCTGGGCATGACGCCTGCGCAGGTGGCTGCCGCCGTGAAGTACGATGGCTATCAGCTGTTTCGTAGTTTGCAGGACCGGTCGTGGCAGGGTCAGGTGGCAAACGAAGTCATGAATCTGAGGTCGGTTCGGATCCCGGCGGGACCGCAGGTGATCATCAAGGAGTATTACCAGGCGGGTCAGGAGCAGCTCCACGTCACCTACACGGCGGGGAGGACGGGGCCTTACGTATCCGGGATTTACTACTTCATTGGGTCGGATGCGATCGATACAGAACACTTGAGAAGGGCGGTCCTCGCCAAGTATGGGAAGCCGTCTCTGCGCTGGGAGCTGGAACTGCTCTATTGCACTCGTGGAGAGCCGGAGTGCGCACGCACTGGCAGCTTAGTGACTAACCAGCTTCCGAACATGACGGTGTACCTGGCGTGGCCATCGAAGCGCGTGTTGCAGATCCAACAGGGCGAGCGCGCGGACAGGGCCTACTGGGCGGCTGTTCGGGCGGAGGCCGAGCGGCTTTACCCCGCGCTGAAAAAGCCCGCCATCTGATCTTGCGCAGGAGGTGTGACCATGGGGACGTCGCTGTCGGTAGCGGATAATCAAGTGTTGCTCGTGCCTCGTGAAGCAAACGGGGACGTGCTCCGGTGCGTTGAGCATCAGGAGTGGCTGGAGCGGGTGTTCCCCAGGACGGTCCTTTGGGGCATTCTCGGCATCGGCTTTCTGACGTTGCTCGCCCGCAATAGCTGGCAGGTGACTGGTGGTCTGCTGATCGGCGGCGCAGTGCTCCTGTTTGTCGCGAAGCTGGCCGTGGGGGTCGCGTGTAGCCTTGTGCTCGAGCCGAGCCGGTATCTTCGCTTTCGATCAGCCGCAAAGAAATTGAGTTCGAGGTTAGAGCGGGCGGCGGTACTGACCTGTCCTCCCTGCTCCTGGTACACGGGGGCGCCCGGCGCCTTCGCGGTGACGGATCAAGGTGAGCTTCTCCTTGCCGATCGCTCCAGCGGCTATGAACTTCTGCGGCTTACCCCGGATCAGGTCGCGCGGGTGTCTGTGGAGCGCGAGGTCACGCAGGTGACTCGGACCCGCCATAGCGGGCGCTCCATAATCGGCGGCGTGAACGGGGGTTTCTTGGGAGGCTGGGTGAGCGGTGGTCAGTCGACATCGGTCTCTCACGACATTGAACAGGCGTATCTGGAAATCAGTTACCAGCTTGAGCCTAATGGCTTGGTAAGGCTTGCCGCAGTGCCATTCGGGTCTGATCGCCGCGGAGCCATGGCGGCTTGTGCGATGGTATCCCGGCTGCAACGCTGAAGGATGAGCGAGACTTGAACACTGACGAATGCGTCGCCGCTCGCGGGGTGTTTGAACTAGGCCGGCTAAGAGTGCTTCGCGCCGAGGTGGCAAGGGTGATGCTGGCGCTCGACGAGCTAGGACTTCACGAGGCGGCCGAACACGCATCGATGTCGCTGTTGTCGATCGACAGAGCCTCGGCAGGGCCGACTGCTTTGCAACGCAGCTCGGTTCATTAGCTTCGCTGGATGGTGGGATTTGCCAAGTTTCCCTCCGCATCGGAGTCCGCCGCACTGGTTAGCGTAGCCCGAGAGGGTCTGGCTGACGTTCCTGTGAATAGTATCGAAATCCTCAACGGCAGGCGGCGCGGTGAGCCGACTACAGCGGACGGCGTGCCAGAGGACCTGCGCGACAGAAGCGGGGCGGAATGACCTGATATCTGTTCGCACAGACCCGCGACTCCCAAATGCCCGTGTGCCCCGGGCCAGCGGTGTGTCATTGCCAAGGTGCCGCTAATCTTCCGCTCGGTGGGCCGATACAGTGGTCTTGACTATTTCTATGCTCCCGGCGAGGCTCGGTATCGGGGAGCAGCGTGACAAGCGTCTCGCGCGACGTTTGCGGAGCGGCTTACGCACTATAAGCTGGGTGGGGGGCAGAAAATGATATCCGCAAAGTCTTCGGGCACTTGGAAACGGGTAAGCTTAGCCGGCGGTACTGCCGCGCTGATTGCCTCCTTGCAGATAGCAGCCGCTTATGGGCAGGACGCTGCTGCTACGACTCCAGGCGCTGAGGAAGTAGCGCAAAAGAAGGCGCTTGATGAGCAAGCGCTACGGAAGGTGACGCTGGAAAATGAGAAGGCCGAGCAGGAGATCGGTATTGCGAAGGCCAAGGCCATCGCGGACGCTTTTCCCAGTTCGCCCACCACGGGCAAGACGACCTTAGCTAACGATGCGGGGAAAATCGAAGCGAGCGCCATGACGGCGACGGCGCTGAATGCGCTGGCGCGGCAGATTGCTGCAGACGCGCGCCAGGCGGCGATCTCTCCTCATTTCGGTGACGCAGAGGCCCCCGACGATGTTGCGGGTTGCAAGATCCTGAACCTCGCGACGACTCAGGAGGAGAGCACCCGCCAAGTGAAAGTCGAGCCAGTGGCCAAGCGTGGGCCAGTGCCGGTCCTGCTGCTTGCCGGCGAGGACAAGCTCACCTTCGCCCACTGGGACAAATTTCGCTTCACCGCCTGTCGGCTCCACGACGATTTCAAGCGGGCAAATGACGCTGCCGCCACGAAGCTTGCCATCGAGAATGGCACGGCAACACCCAGGCCGGGTTTCGAGCCCGATGCCGGCGATTCGCGTTCAGGCAATCCATTGGCCGCCGCCGGCGCAATTGCGACCGTCGCCAGCAAGCTGCTCCAATTTGTAACACCTGACTGGGATGTGAGCGGTATCAATGTTACTGCGACTGACAAAGCCTTGGCGGCGAGCGTCGCCCGCGAGATCATCAATGCCAAGAACGGAGGCAGGGAGCCTGCCCCCCCGGTGCGGGTCTATTGGGGCGGCCAGGTGTCGAAGCTTGGCGGAAGCAAGCCGGTCTTCAACGCGCTGGACGAGATCGACAAGGTCGATCGCCTTGCCTCGGAACGGATCGAGGCGATCGGCGCGAAAATCAAGCCTCACCAAGATATTCTCGATGCTCTGGCCAAGAAAAAGCCGCCGCTGTCGAACGCGGATGAGGCGAAGAAAACCGCGGCAACCGCGGCTATCGCCGAATGGAAGAAATTTTCGACTCCGCTCAGCGACGCCAAAGTCACCTACGCCGCTCTGGTCAAGAGCCTCAACGGACCCGATGCCGAGGCGGCGCTGCCGATCAACCGAGTGATCAACGAGGCGGCTGCTGCCCGGCTGCTCGGCGTGCGCGGCATCGCGCTCATTGTCGATGTGGATAACAGCGGCGGTAGCGTTCAAACTCGGAAATCGATCGTAAACCTACGAGGCGGCGGACCACCGACCTGGGTGTCGGGTGGGGCAACGGTGAATTTTTGGGCGGTGCGGCCGGCAGACCAGCAGGTGCTCGCGGCCGGCCAGTTTACCTGCCTTGCCGGAAACGTACGGCTGAACAACGTCGCATACCACACCAACGGTGACGTCGACGGCTGCCCAAGGGCGAAGCGGAAATGAGGGACCCACGCCAAGCAGGGCCAGCACCTCGGCCCGGCTTCGAGCCTGATTTCCCGTCCGCTACGCCGGCACCTGGGCCGGTTCCTCAGGGGGGCTCCGACGCGCAGGTGATTTCGACGGCGCCGCCGCCGCCGCAGCCGGCCCTGCCACCCGCCGTGACGGCGGCTGCGGCTGCAGTTCTCATGATCTTCTTCCTGTGGATGACGATCCAGATGTTCGGACCTCGTATTAATGCCAGCGACGCGACCTGGGCACGCTCCCTCAGCATCTATGTTGGCATCGAGGCGTTCGCTCTTGCGGCCGCCGGAGTGCTGTTGGGGACGACGATACAGGCTGGTCGCGTAAGGTCCGCCGAGGGGCGGGCAGACCGCAAGGAGGAGGAGGCGAACCGGGCGAAAGCAGGTCAGGCGGCCGCCGAACAGAACCGTGCTGCGCTTCGCCAAGCGCTGGAGGGCACCCGTGCGATCCTTGGAGATGCGGGCGGAGACCGGGCTTCGGAGGCCGCCGCGCTCCATAGCGGCGAGGGGGACGCAGCCGCACGAATGGCAGCGGCGCGGCGCCAGATCGACAGTGCCTTGAACCGCTGAGGACGAACAATGGCACGCGGTACTCCCGCATTCCTGGGCAAACCGGTGTCGGTGCCGCGAGCGCCGCCGCGTCGATTGCCGGGTGCGAAGCCAACCGGCGCTGAATGGAAGAGGGCGGAGGTTCTCGCCGGGAGGACTGCCGGGACCGCCATTGGGGACGCAGCGGCTGCCGACACCCCGCTCCGGGTTGTGGTGGGCTTTTCCGTGGAAGACCAGATCGAGAGCAACTGGTGCTGGGCGGCGCTGACCCTGGCGTTGATCAAGAAGTATGGTGGGCACCAGATGCGGCGTCAGTGTGAGATCGTCAAAGAAGCGTTCCCTCACCTGAGTCCGTGCGCTGATAGTTCCAGTGCTAATCACATGTTGGAGCTGAGCGGATCACTCAAGTACTTCGGGATGCGCAATGGAGAATCGGTCGCTGGCCAAGTGGGGCCCGAACGGATCGTCGAGCAAATCAAGGCCCAGCAACCGGTCTGCGTCAGGGTCAGATCCGATCTGAGGCCGGCGGGCCACGTGATCGCCATCAGCGGATATCAGATTATCGACGGCGAGATGTACGTGCAGGTCGAGGATCCGGCGGAAAACGGTGGTGCCTCCAATACCCGGGGCCCGTTTCCCTTCGCCACTCTGCAGACCCGCTATTTCGGAGAAGCTACGGAATGGAACCGCACGTACTTCACCAAGCCGCCGGCGTGAGCTGGTCATGGGCTTGACCTTGGCCCAACCACCCGAGGGGGGCCTCTCCGCGGTCGGCCGTGCGCTGGACCATCTTGGGGCGCCTTTCGAGAACGCTACGGGGGAGGCGCTGCGCCCCATTCCCTTATACCGCATTGGCGAGACCGCCCTCAATGCTGCCAATCCTCTAAAGGCCGCGCTGCGTTTCGGATGGCGATACATCGTTCGTGACAGTGAGGGCGCCGCCACGGTCGACATCACTGACGAGGAGCGCCCGCAATTGCTGCGCATGTCGCGGGGCGACAAGCCGAAGCGGCTGCTGAGCGCCGCTGCCCGGGCCGAGGCCGCTTCAGGAGCGGAGGAGCAAGAGGTGCGGATTCTAGCGTTTGATCAGTTGTCTGAGGAAATTTTATGGCTCACTGCGCCCAAAGGTGATCGTTTCATCTCGCTCGCCGGCGGCCGTAGCTTGGGTACCCCTGCGTTGTTACGCCGAGAGCGCGCGCGTGTACGCGGGAGGGCTCCCTCGGATGCAGCGCCCATGCCCGCATTTGGCTTCGAGCCGGACACGAGCGTTTCTTAAAGTCGTCTCAGCTCGCTCATCCTCCGATAAGCGGGGACTCCCCGCCGGGTAGTCGTCAGCGCTATTAACGCGGAAATTCGCAACAACTCTAAAGGGAATCCCAAGAGTGTACGGCTCAATCCGTCGTCCAAGGCTTATTGCTCCCCAAACGTAGCAACCTCAGGCCGAGGCCATGAGCAGAGGGTACTCGCAGCGATTAGCTGGCGCGGGGCCGAACAGGCCGGAACACCCGACTGAGTTTATCAAGTCTTAGGGCCCCGTTTGCGGCTGGCGGCAGGGAAGGCTAGGCTCTTACGTTTTTTGTTGCTGCCGGATTTCTTCCTCCCAAGCCCGGTTCGATGAGCCAATTCGCGTCGGGTCGCCGAGTAGTTGGGAGCGGTCATCGGATAGGATTGGGGCAGGTCATACTCGGACCGATACTGATCGGGCGTCAGTTGATGCGCGACCACCAAGTGGCGCTTCAGCGTCTTCTGCTTCTGACCGCACTCCATGCAAACAAGATAATCAGGTTTCAGCGACGCTCGAACTGATACGGCGGCCTTTCGCGGCTCCGGCGGTGCTTCTGCAGGAGTTTGGCCGATCGCGCAGAGCGCTTCGTGGACGCGGACAATAAGGTTCCCGACATCTCCGGCTGGAACCGGGTTATTAGAGACATGCGCAGCGACGATATCCGCAGTCAGTTCTATCAGCTGCTTACTCTCCACAAGCGTTCCTTCCTCGTTTGTGCTGGTTTTATAGCCGCTAGGCGATCCATGGCAACAAACTGCTGAGGCTTCCTTCAGCAGGGGGAGTGATCGCTAGCGCTCCACGACTGATTTAAAGGTGTCGTTCCCGAGCCGAGATCATTCGACCAAAGCTCCTGTTTCCGCGAGTATTTGTTTGCCTGAGATGGTCACAAACCTATGTATTGAACCATCAGATATCGGGGGCCGAAGCGGCTTGAAGATGCGGCCGTCCGATCATTGCTCCGTCATTGATCGCAGAAAGGCGCTTCCCTTTGAAGCAGACCGGCAGGATCCACGTTCCGTACCGGTTTCGCACGGTTGATCCAGGACGATAGTGGCCGGGTAGTAGCCGTTCCAAGCCGGGAATGCGACCGACGATGTCCGTCGGCCTTCCTAGGTGCGGAGGAGGTTCTGCCGTGTCCGCATGGCCGCGATCTGTAACGTTAGGAACGTATTTCATTTGGCTATCCTTTCTGTAGCCATTGTCCGACTTAACGCGTCCGTGGGATCGAGCCTTTAGCCGTCACGTGGCTGAAAGAAAGCGATCGACCGCCTTAGTCGCGGTCTTTTCAGCTCGATAGATAATCGAACGGCTTTGGCGCTCTGCGCTGACCAGGCCAGCCCGGGCGAGAATGCCCATGTGGGTGGACATGGTATTTTGCGGCACATTAAGTCGAGCCGCTATTTCACCCGAGGGGAGTCCGTCGGGTTCCCCGACGAGGAGGCGAAACGCGGAAAAACGCGTTTCTTGCCCAAGGGCGGCGAACATAAGGAGGGCAAGCTCGTCAGTCACCCATCTACGATAGTGGAAGGGTGAGGTGGGGCATACAAAATTCTGTTCCAAAAAAAGCTATCCACATATCCAGAAGTATTGATTAATCGGAAGAAGGCAACTATGTTGGAGCTGCCTGTCTCCTGTCGGTGTGCGGGAGGCGCTCAAAGGAGGATCGAATGGACCTCGTCGCTGCTGCTGCTCCAGTCTCTTTTTCACCGTCCTTTTCGCTGCAGCCGCTGGCTGCGTGCCCAGTATTATCTGACCTATTCGACCCCTTGGAAGCCGATGACCGCGGGGATGCCCCGGTCCTTACGACCGAGCGCCGGCTTCGCCGGCTCGCGATCGTAGCAGCGGACACAGGCGCGCGCTTTGCGCGCGAGCGGATTGATCACGATCCGGTGGCCTGGCTTCTTGCGCCGCGCACTCTGTTCGACGGCCGCCGGCCTCTGGAGGCCTGCCAGAGCCGAACGGGGTTTTTGCGCGCTGCCCTGTTGAATGGCCTCTCCCTTGGCCTCGATGCCGATCCCGCTGAAGTGGATGCACTGACCGAGGAAAGGGAGGGGGATGCGCCCCGATCTGGTGCCGGAGCATCTGCCGGCAGTCAGCTTCCGGAGCCGCGCTTCTATTCCTGTTCGATCGATTCCCTGGACTATTTGGATGGTGGTGCTGTTGTCTGGGTGATGTCCTCAGCCGATGAGCAGGCGGCGAGGGCGCGTCTGCGCGCGCGCTATGGTGACTTGGCCGAGCGGGCGGTCATCTGGGAAGTTCTCGCCTCGCCTGACGGCCTCGATCGGGCGGATGACTTCCTGTCGAAGTTGCTCGTCGTAGTGCTTGGCGCCGCCGGCGACGCCGCCCTTGGCGTAGAGTTCCGTCTTGAGATCGGTCGCCTCGCATGAGTCCCGAAGAGCTTGTTCAACTCCCGGTCCCGGCTGCCACTCTCGCCCAAGTCCTTGCGTGCCACGATGACTATAGGGTGTTGAGGCGTATCCGGCAGATGGTGCGCGGCAAAGTCGGCTTTCACCGCCGGGACGAACTATGCCTGTGCGTTCTCGACTGTGAAACAACCGGCACTGACTACCGATCAGACAAGATCATCGAACTCGCGGTGCAGAGGATCTACGTCGCAGCCGATGGGGCGATTGCCATGACCGGAAAGCCGCGCAGCTGGCTGGAGGATCCCGGTGTTTCGATACCCAGTGAGGTTTCGAAGATTACCGGTTTAACTGATGCGGACGTGAAGGGGAGGTCAATCTCGCAGGGTGAAGCCTGTGGGATCATCTCATCAGCGGATGCCGTGTTGAGTCACAATGCAGGCTTCGACAGGCCGTTCGTTGAAAAGCGTCTGGGTTTGTCGGGTCTCGCCTGGGTATGCAGTCTCAACGATCTCGACTGGCGCACCTGGGGGTTTGAAGGTCGATCGCTTGCTCAACTGCTCTGGCAGTGCGGATGGTTCTATGAAGCGCACCGAGCCTCGGCCGATTTGAATGCCCTCCTTCATCTCCTGGATCACCGACTTCGGCCGGAAAAGGCGGTGCTGAAGGAGCTGCTGGAGCGAGCCCGGTGTCCCACCTGGGTGATCGAGGCGGTGGGGGCGCCGTTCTCGGCCCGAGCGATTTTGAAGACCAGAGGCTATCGCTGGGATCCGGCCGGTCGGTTCTGGTGGAAGGAGGTGGGGGATGAATTGCTCCGCGACGAACTCGACTGGGCAAGCCTCTATATCTACGGGGGCCTAGAGACGCCGCCCCACCGGGCCGTAACTTGGACAGAGCGCTACGCCGCCCGCAACTAGGCGGCACTGTCCCATGTACTGTTCTGTCAGGCGCCCGGCGCGCCGTGCGGTCCCTTAGTCCCCGCAAGGCCCTCAGGCTCGACCAAATGCAGTAGGTGCAATGGGAATTTGTCCGCGGCTAGCAAAGACTTTTTAACGGCTTAGGAGTCTGCCAGACCGAATTATAGGGCTCCCCCGGACAAATTGTGGGCCTCGACAGGACAGATTATGGCTTAGCTATCAGCTATCACGCCTGATGAACTGCGCCGCCGCGTCGCACGCAAGCTTGTCGGCGCGTTCGTTCTCCGGGTGGCCGGCATGGCCCTTAACCCACTTCCAGGCGATCGTATGGGTGCGCACCGCCTCGAGCAGCTCCTGCCATAGCTCGGCATTCTTGACGGGCTTGCGGTCGGCGGTTTTCCAGCCGTTTTTCTGCCAGCCGTGGATCCACTTGGTGATGCCGTCGCGCAGGTAGATGCTGTCGGTGTGAAGCGTCACCTGGCAGGGCCGCTTCAGCGCCTGAAGCGCACGGATCGCCGCCATCATTTCCATGCGGTTGTTGGTGGTGAGCGGCTCCCCGCCCGAAAGCTCGCGCTCATGCGCGCCGGAGCGAACGATCGCGCCCCAGCCGCCGGGCCCCGGATTGCCCTTGCAGGCCCCGTCGGTGAAGATGTCGACCTCGGTCACTCGGGGTCAGGCGGCCGCTTCGAGCTCGCGCGGGAGCTTGAACACCATGCGCTCGATCACCCCGTCGCGCTCGATCTCGGTAACCTCGAAATGTTCGCCCAGAAAATCCACGACCTCCCGCACCAAAGTCTCGGGCGCCGAAGCGCCAGCCGTGATGCCGAGCGTGTTTACGCCCCCGAGCCAGGCGAGATCGATATCGGTCGCGCGGCCGATCAATTGCGCCCGCACACCCTCACGCTCGGCCACTTCAACCAGCCGGAGCGAGTTGGAGCTTTTGGGTGAGCCGATCACCAGCACCGCGTCGCACTCGGCCGTCATCTCCTTGACCGCCGCCTGGCGGTTGGAGGTGGCGTAGCAAATGTCCTCGCCACGCGGCGCCCGGATGGAGGGAAAGCGGCTATGGAGAAGCTCGACGATCTCGCGGGTGTCGTCCACGGACAAAGTCGTCTGCGTCAGGAAAGCAAGGTTTTCGGGATCTGCCGGCGCAATCGCTAGAGCGTCCGCCGCAGTTTCGATCAAGGTCATGCGGCCTTCCGGTACCTGGCCGAAGGTACCGATCACTTCCGGGTGGCCGGCATGGCCGATGAACAGGATATGCCGGCCCGCTTCCACCAGCCGCTCCGCCTGCCGGTGCACCTTGGAGACGAGCGGGCAGGTCGCGTCGAGGAAATCGAGCCCGCGCTCCGCTGCCTTGGCCGGTACCGCCTTGGGCACGCCATGGGCGGAGAACACCACCGGTACGCCGTCCGGCACCTGGTCCAGCTCGGCGACGAAGATCGCGCCCTTCGCCTTCAGGCTGTCGACGACATATTTGTTGTGGACGATTTCGTGGCGCACGTAGACCGGCGCGCCGTAGCGCTCGAGGGCAAGTTCGACGATGCGGATCGCCCGGTCCACCCCGGCGCAAAAGCCGCGGGGCGCCGCGATCAGCAGGGTCAGTGGGCGTCTCGTTTCCAGCATGGTTCTGCCTCTATGACGATCGGGACGCCGCGTCTACCGGAGCGGCCGCACGGCGTTGCTTGCCTCGGGGGGAGGCGCTTTCTATGATCCGCTTCGCCCGCCCCGGGGAAAATGAGGATCCTTTGCCTGTGTTCAAGCTCAAAGCGGCTGTTGCCGCGCTTCTTCCGCTCACTCTCCTCAGCTGCGCCGGCGACGGTCAGATCACCGCCACCGGCATCACCGTGACCCGCTCCGCCTGCCCGGCGGTAGCGATCCCGGCCGCGACCGGCGACATCACCCTGTTCAGCCCTGAAAACGCGCGCACCGCCGATGCGATTGACGTCGTCGCGCACATTACCAACCTTCGCACTACCTGCGACGAATCGGGCGACAACATCGTTTCCACGGTGAATTTCGATATCCGCGCCCAGCGCCGCGACTCCCGCGGCGCCCGCGAAGTCGTCGTGCCGTATTTTGGAACGGTTGTGCAGGGCGGCACCAACGTCATTTCCAAAAGCGTCAGCCGCGCCGGCCTGCGCTTTGCCGACGGTGAGCTTCGCGCAAGCACCACCGGTCAGGCCACCGCCTCGGTGAGCCGCGCCGCCGCCACGCTTCCCGAGGACATCCGCCGCCAGATCACGCGCGAGCGCAAGCCCGGGGACGCCGACGCGGCGATCGACCCCTTGTCCGATCCGGCGGTGCGCGAAGCGGTGCGCCGCGCGAGCTTCGAACTGTTGGTCGGTTTTCAGCTCACCCCCGAACAGCTCGCCTACAACGCAACCCGCTAAGCCGCGTTGACTTGGCTCGGGGGACGCTTCAGAGCGTCCCCCGTCGCCGGTCTTCGGGCTGGTGTTCGCGCGGGAGAGCGCAGGCGGTTTTCGGATCGTCGGCCGCCGAAGGAGCAACCGCCCCGGAATCTCTCAGGCACAAGGGACCGCGCGGACACAGACACTCTGGAAAGCGAGTTCGGGCAACCGGGCTCCACCGAAGGGGTAACCCGCGCGGCCTGCGAGCCGCTCCCGGGGAAAGCTCTCAGGTTTCAGTGACAGAGGGGGAAAGTTCGCGAAGCTGCCGGGCGCCCGCCCGCGTGGCAACCGACGCCCCGGAGACTGACACATGACCGACGCCCCCGCCGCCACCCTTCCGTTGAACGATTGGCATCTTGCCCGCGGCGCCCGAATGGTGCCGTTCGCCGGCTACTCCATGCCGATCCAGTATGAAGGCATCATCGCCGAGCATAAGTGGACTCGCGAATCGGCCGGCCTGTTCGACGTCAGCCACATGGGCCAGCTTCTGATCACCGGCGACAACCTCGACGCGGCGCTGGAGGCGATCCTGCCCGCCGATCTGTCGCTGCTGAAGGACGGCCGGCTTCGTTATTCGCTGCTGCTCAACGACACCGGCGGGATCGTCGACGACCTGATGGTCACCCGCCGCGACGACCATTTCTACATGGTGGTGAACGGCGCCACCAAGGCGGGCGACATCGAGATGCTCCGCGCTCGACTGCCGGACTCGGCGGGCCTCGATCACCTCACCAGCCAGGCGTTGCTTGCGCTCCAGGGGCCGAAGGCGGTGGACGCGCTGGCCCGCCTCGCGCCCGGCGTTGCGGAACTTACCTTCATGACCGGCGATGCCTTCGAGCTGGACGGCATGGCCGCCTGGATCAGCCGCTCGGGCTATACCGGCGAGGACGGCTTCGAGATCTCGGTGGCGTCGGAAGACGCGGTGGCGGTTGCCGAGCTTCTCGCCGCGCAGCCGGAAGTGAAGCCGATCGGCCTCGGCGCGCGCGACTCGCTCCGGCTCGAAGCAGGCTTGCCGCTGTACGGCCACGACCTCGATGAGGAGACCACCCCGGTCGAGGCGGACCTGTCTTTTGCGGTCTCGAAGCGCCGCAAGGCCGAGGGCGGCTTCCCCGGCGCTCCCCGCATACAGGCGGAGCTGGCGCAGGGTACGATCCGCCGCCGCGTCGGCCTGGCTGTCGAAGGCCGCCAGCCGGTGCGCGAAGGCGCCATGGTGGTGGACAGCGAAGGCAACGAAGTCGGCAAGGTGACCAGCGGCGGCTTCTCGCCGATCCTCGAAGCGCCAATCGCCATGGCCTATGTCCCGGCCGCGAGCGCCGAGGTCGGCAGCGCCGTCACTCTCGCCCAGCGGGGCAAGCTTTTCCAGGCGAAGGTCGTGCCCATGCCCTTCGTTCCGCACAATTACGTTCGCAAGGGAGCCGCGAAATGACCGTTCATTACACCGAGGAACATGAGTGGATCCGCCTGGAAGGCGACACCGCCACCGTCGGCATCACCGACTTCGCGCAGGGCCAGCTCGGCGACATCGTCTTCGTTGAACTTCCCGACGCCGGCCGGCAAGTCATCAAGGGCGGCGAAGCGGCCGTGGTGGAATCTGTCAAGGCCGCGTCGGACGTCTACGCGCCGGTCACCGGCGAAGTCACCGAAGCCAATGGCGCGCTGAGCGACGATCCGTCGCTGGTGAACACCGATCCGGAAGGGGAGGGCTGGTTCTTCCGCCTCCGCCTTGCCGACACGTCGGAACTGGACGGGCTGATGGACGCTGACGCTTACAAGTCTTTTTGCGAGAACCAGTGAGCCTCAACCCCTCCTCCCGCTGGTCGCCGGCCGACTACGCCTCCAACGCCGCCTTCGTGCCGGCGCTGGGCAGCGCCGCGCTGGAGCTGCTCGCACCTCAGAGCGGCGAATTCATCGTCGATCTCGGCTGCGGCGACGGCGTTCTCACCCAGCGGATCATGGAAGCGGGCGCGCGGGTCATCGGCCTCGATGCGTCGCCGGACATGGTGGAGGCCGCCCGCGGCCGCGGAGTCGATGCCTTTGTCGCCGACGCCCAGGCGCTCGATCTTGAGGGCCAGGCCACGCGTTTCGGCCAGTTCGACGCGGCCTTTTCGAACGCCGCCTTGCACTGGATGCTCGATCCGGACGCGGTTGCGGCCGGCGTGTTCGCGATCCTCAAGCCGGGCGGCCGCTTCGTCGGCGAAATGGGCGGGCAGGGCAATATCGCGACGTTGCGCGGCGGGATCCGGGATGAGCTCACCGCCCGCGGTTATCCTGTGCCGGCGGAGGACCCGCAATGGTATCCGGCGGTGGAGGAGTTTCTCCGCCTCTATGCCTGTGCCGGCTTCGTCGACATTCGCGCCCACCTCATCCCGCGCCCGACGCCGCTTCCCACCGGAGTCGCCGGCTGGGTGAAGACCTTCCGGAGCGGCTGGCTGGACGTGGCCGGCGTTGCGGCGGAAGATCGCGGCGCGGTGGCCGACGCGGTGGAAGCACGGCTCCAGCCGATCCTTCAAGGTGCGGACGGAAGCTGGACCGCCGATTACGTCCGCCTGCGCTTCTCCATGCGCAAACCCGACTAAGACCGAAGTTCAACCTCGCGGCTCCCCCACCAGCCACGGCGGCGGAGCAAAAGGACCCGAAGAACGATGCGTTACCTACCTTTGGCTGAAGCCGACCGGCGCGAAATGCTGCGCACCGTCGGCGCCTCCTCGATCGAAGAGCTGTTCGTCGACGTGCCGGAGGCAGCGCGCCTCGCCGCCAAAGTCGAGGGCCTGCCCGACCACGCCAGCGAGCTCGCCGTCGAGCGTCAGCTTTCGGCCATGGCGCGGCGCAACCTGTCGGCCGGCGAAGCGCCCTTCTTCCTCGGCTGCGGCGCGTACAAGCACCACATCCCGGCTTCGGTGGATCACCTCATCCAGCGCGGTGAGTTTCTGACCAGCTACACGCCCTACCAGCCCGAGATCGCGCAAGGGACGTTGCAGGCTTTGTTCGAGTTCCAGACGCAGGTCGCCCGCCTCTACGGCTGCGACGTCGCCAACGCGTCGATGTACGACGGTTCCACCGCCTGCTGGGAAGCGATCGGCATGGCCCGGCGCATCACCCGCCGCACCAAGGCGGTTCTCTCGGGCGGACTCCACCCGCATTACGTTTCCGTTGCCAAAACGATGGCGAAGTTCACCGGCGACACTCTGGAGACCTCCATTCCGCAGCTTGGGCCGGAGCCGGACACGTCGGCATTGCTCGACGCGATCGACAAGGAAACGAGCTGCGTCGTTGTCCAATATCCTGACATCCTCGGCCGAATCGGCGATCTGTCCGAACTCGCCGAGCGTGCCCATGCCGCGGGCGCTTTGCTGATCGCGGTGGTGACGGAGCCGGTAGCCCTCGGCCTGATCAAGGCGCCGGGCGAGATGGGCGCGGACATCGTCGTGGGCGAAGGCCAGTCGATCGGCGTCGGCCTGAACTTCGGCGGGCCCTACGTGGGCCTGTTCGCCACCCGCGACAAATATGTACGGCAGATGCCCGGCCGCCTTGCCGGCGAAACGGTGGACGCGGAAGGCAAGCGCGGTTTCGTGCTGACGCTCTCCACCCGCGAGCAGCATATCCGCCGCGAGAAAGCGACGTCCAACATCTGCACGAACTCGGGCCTCTGCGCGCTCGCTTTCTCCATCCACATGACCCTGCTCGGCGAGACGGGCCTCCGCCGCCTCGCCGAACTCAACCACGCCCGCGCCGTTCGCGCCGCGGACCGGCTGACGCAGGTGCCGGGCGTGGAGCTGGTCGGTGACGCCTTCTTCAACGAGTTCACGCTTCGCCTGCCCAAGGAAGCGCGCCCGGTGGTCCGCACCCTTGCGGAGCGCGGCATCCTGGGCGGCGTGTCCCTCGGCCGCCTCTACCCGGGCGAAGACGCGCTCGCGAACGGCCTTGTCGTAGCCGTCACCGAAATCTGCACCGATGAAGATGTCGAGGCGCTTGCCGGCGCGCTCGAGGAGATCCTGGCATGAACATGAACCGTGAAGGCCGCCCGACCCGCCCCGAAGCCGGCGGCAACGAGCAGGTTGAAACCTGGACCGGCAACCGCGCCCTGATGCTGGAAGAGCCTTTGATCTTCGAAATGGACGAAGACGGCGGCACCGGCGTCGATCTGGAGGAAGCGCCGCGCGCCGCCACCCGGATCGGCAGCCTTGCCCGCAACAAGCCGATCGGCCTCCCCGGCCTCTCCGAGCCGCAGACGGTGCGCCATTATACGCGCCTCAGCCGTCAGAATTACGCAATCGATCTCGGCCTGTTTCCGCTCGGCTCGTGCACCATGAAGCACAATCCGCGGCTCTGCGAGAAAATGGCGCGGCTGCCCGGCTTCGCCGACATCCACCCGCTCGCCCCCGCCGACACCGTGCAGGGCGCGCTTCAGCTGATTGCCGAGCTCGGCGGCTGGCTGGTCAAGCTCACCGGCATGCACTCGGTCGCGATGAGCCCCAAGGCCGGCGCGCACGGCGAACTGTGCGGCCTGCTCGCCATCCGCGCGGCGCTTGAAGCCCGCGGCGACGCGCGCGAAGTGGTGCTGGTCCCCGAAAGCGCCCACGGCACCAACCCGGCCACCGCCGCGTTCGTCGGCTACCGGGTGGAGAGCATCCCCGCCAACGAGCGCGGCCGGGTGGATTTCGATGCCCTTAAAGCCCGCCTCGGCCCCGACGTCGCGGCGGTGATGATCACCAACCCGAACACCTGCGGCCTGTTCGAGCCGGACATGTTGGCGATCTCCGACGCGGTTCACGCCGCCGGCGGGCTCGTTTACTGCGACGGCGCCAACTTCAACGCAATCGTCGGCCGAGTCCGCCCGGGCGACCTCGGTATCGATGCCATGCACATCAACCTCCACAAGACCTTCTCCACGCCGCACGGCGGCGGCGGTCCCGGCTCCGGCCCGGTGGTCTTCTCCGAAGCATTGACGCCCTTCGCGCCGCTGCCCTTTGTGGAGAAACAGGGCGACAGCTTCGCCCTCATCGAGGAAGAGACCGCCGGCGAACACCATGGTCAGAGCTTCGGCCGGATGACCGCCTTTCACGGCCAGATGGGCATGTTCACGCGGGCTTTGGCGTATATCCTGAGCCACGGCGCCGATGGCCTGCGCCAGGTTTCGGGCGATGCGGTTTTGAACGCCAACTACATCCTCCGCAGTCTTGAGGACGTGCTCGACGCGCCGTTCGGGGACAGCGGCCCGTGCATGCACGAGGCCTTGTTCAGCGACAAGGATTTCGCCGGCGGCCTGACCACGCTCGATCTCGCCAAAGGCCTGATAGACGAAGGCTTCCACCCGATGACCATGTACTTCCCGCTGGTCGTCCACGGCGCGATGCTGATCGAGCCGACGGAAACGGAGTCCAAAGCAGCGCTCGATCAGTTCATCGGCGCGCTACGTTCGGTGGCGGAGCGGGCAAAGGCCGGCGACCAGTCGCTGAAGGCCGCGCCGATCCACGCGCCGCGCCGCCGCCTCGACGAGACCCAGGCCGCGCGCAGGCCGGTCTTGGTCTGGAAGGCGCCGCAGCAGGCCGAAGCCGCGGAATAAGTGCAAAGGAACCGGCGCGGCCCGTCAAGCCGCGCCGGTGCTTTCGCTTACTTCGCAGCGCGGCGCTGCTGAACCGTCGCCGGGTCGGGAATGACCGGCGACAGCTTGGCGATCACGTCGGCGGCCGGGATGAACAATTCCGCCGGAAACCCCTTGTCGCCCTTGTTGCCGGTGCGGAACCAGGCGGCGGTGATGTCGTCGGCCAGGATCGGCGAAAACACGAATCCTTCGTGCCCGCGCGACTTTGCAAGCAAGGCGGCGTGCAGCACATAGGCTTCCATCGCCGTCACCGGATCGACCAGCGGCAGGAACAAGGTCTCCATCTTGTGCTTGGGCGGGGTCTTCATCTTGAGCATGATCTTCGACTTGTCGGTCCGCCAGACATTCTTCGACAAAGCTTCATAGCCGTTCGCCGGGCGCAAGCCGGGCGCGAGGCCGAACAGGGTCTTGTTGTCGCTGTCCTTGGCGAGAAGCGCCGCCCGCGTCGTCTCCGCTTGCTCCTTCCAGAGCTGCTCACCGGTCTTGGCGAGGCCGCCGATCAGCTCGTCGGGCGCAGCGCCTTCGCGAAGCCGGCGGTTCACTTCCATGACGCTGCCGAGCGACACGCCGACCCATTGCGAGCGGGCGGAGAAGAGCCGGCGGGCGGTCTTCAGGTCGCCGCCGCGGGCGGTCTCCACGATGTTGTACAGATCCAGCAGCTCGACATATTCCGACAGGTCCGTCTCCGGCTTGCCGTCCGCCTTGCGCTTATCGGCATTCGCCCGGGCCGCCTTGGCGCGCTCGGCCGCCGCTTCGCTGTTGCCGGCAAGCGCATGAGCAAGCGCCGCGCCGGCGATGGCGATGGAGCTGTTCATCTCCGGCGAGTTCTCGGCGTCATATTCGGCATAAGCGTCGCGCAGGCGTGCCGACTCGGCGAAACGGCCGGCGAGGTCGAGCCGGTCGGCGCGGGTCAGCGCCGCGCCTGGAATCAGCCGCGCCTGCCAGTCCAGCAGCTGGTCCTCTTCCGTGCTCGGCGTGGGCAGGAAGTGGGAATAGGTCGGCGTGCTGAACAAGGCGAACAGCGAATATTGGTTGGTGCCTGCCTGGCGAAGGCTCGCCGCGCGCGCTTCTTCGGCACGCCCCAACCGCACCAGTGCAGCGCTTTCGATGAGATCGAAGGCGCGGCCGCGCGATCGCGCGAAATAAGGATTGGCGGTGAGGCCGGCCGCTTTCGCCTCGCGGCGGGCCATGGCCACATCCTCAATGGCCGCTTCATATTTCTTCGCTTCGATCTGGTGGATGGCGCGGCCGAGGATCAGGCCGAGGCGGCGGCTTGCATTGCTTTCCGGGCTTTCGCCGGTCAACAAGGCGGTGCAGGCGGCCACGCCGGCTTCGCCGAACTTGCGCTTCGATGCGTCAGGCGATTCCGGCGCCGGCGCGAACAGTCCGAGCAAGGTCACCGCGCCGAGCAGGCGCGCGGCGGTTTCGCCGCTGGTCACGTTGTTCGGCTGCCCATCGCACTGGACATAAGTGGAGCCCGGCTTTTCGGGCGCCGCCGCAAAGGCCGTAGTGCCGGCGAACGGCGCGGCGAGAACCATGCCCAGCGCGCTCGCGCCGAGGCCAAGATGCTGCAATTTCACATTTTCCCCCTTTAGAAAATCGGGGGAAAGGTAAGGCAGCCGGATCAACCGAGTCAATCTGGCTTGCGGCGGGGCAGTGAGGGGTAAAAGGATATGCGATGCACACCCCAACGCCACCCGCCAAGCGCCACGCCCCCGCCACCGAGCGCAACCGGGAGCCAATCGCGGCCGTGCTGCGCGAGGTGCTTCCGCCAGCCGGCACCCTACTCGAAATCGCCGCCGGCACCGGCGAGCATGCGGCTTACCTGGCGCCGCTCTTTCCCGGCCTCCTGTGGCAGCCGAGCGATCCCGATCCGGAGGCGATGAGCTCCATCGAGGCGTGGCAGGCGGATGCAAGCGCACCAAACCTTCTGCCGCCGGTCTTTCTGGACGCGGCGTCGCGCACCTGGCCGCTCGACCGCGCCGACGCGATCCTGTGCATCAACATGGTCCACATCAGCCCGTGGGCGGCGACGCAGGGGCTGATGCGCGGAGCGGGGCGGCTGCTGCCGGCCGGGGCTCCGCTGATCCTCTACGGGCCATATCGGCGCGCCGGCGTGCCGACTGCGCCAAGCAACGAAGCGTTCGATCTTTCGCTCAAGGCACGCAACCCCCTGTGGGGGCTGCGCGACCTGGAAGCGGTGCAGGCGGAAGCGGCGGGGCACGGGCTCGGCTTCGAGCGCCTTTACGAAATGCCGGCCAACAACCTCGTGCTGGTGTTCCGCAAGAGCTGAGGCTTAGCTGTCGTTGAAGCGCGGCAGATTGGCCTGTTCGGGCTTGTCGCTGTCGCGCACCCGGGTGACTCCGGAACCGTCGCCGACTTCCTCATGCACTTCGTCGCGCGCGCCGATGTCGCGTTGCAGGTTCCCGCCGTGCGAGCCGCCGAAGGCAGGGCCGCCTTCGGCCGCTTCGGTGATGTCCTTGTCGTCGTTAAGCCGGGCGGTCTCGGCGCGGTCGGCGCCGCGGTCGTTGCGGTCGGTCATGTTGGTCTCCTTTGTGGAGGACTCAATGCTGGCGCGGGTGAGACGTTCCAGCAGCCAGCCGCAGCAAAAGCAGCGTCCACAGTGCACCAAGCGCCCAGCCGCCGACCACGTCGCTCGGCCAGTGAACGCCAAGCAGCGGGCGGGTTGCGCCGACGAGAAAGGCGAAAAGCAGCCCGAGGGTAAGCGCCGCAGTGCGGTTGCGCTCACCCGCAAGCAGCAGCGCCAGGCCCAGGCCAAGCGTCATCCCGTTGGCGGCGTGGCCGCTTGGAAAGGAAAGGGTGTAGACGAAATCGAGCTGACCGGCCGGATCGGGACGCGCGCGGCCGAAGAGGATCTTGAGGCCGGAGATCAGCAGGCGTTCGGAAAGGAGGAGGGCAAGCAGGAGGAGGGCGTCGTGCCTCCGGCCGCGCCAGGCGAGCCACGCCGCCGCGCCGCCGCCGATGCCCACGAAGGCCCACCAGTCGCCGAGCCGGGTCAGCGCACGTGCCGGAGCCACCAGCCAATCGACCTGCGCGTGGACCAGCAGCGCGCGGTCGAGCGCCGAATTCTGCCCGCCCACGAGCAGCGTCAGCACAAACAGCGCAAGCAAGGCGCCGGTCAGGAGTGCAAAAGAAAAGGCCGACAGCCGGGTCATGAGACCCGCGCTGTCGGCCAGAAGGGAGAAGCTTGTCCAGTCCCCCGCGCCACGAAGGGCGGGCGCGGGAGACTGAGAGGAGTTAGGCGGCTGCCTTGCGGCGGCGGCCGGCGAACAGGCCCATCGCGGCAAGGGCGAAGAGGCCGAGGCCCGCGGGCGCCGGAACCGGGGTGCCGCCGGTCGAACCGGTCGAGCCGGTCGACGACGGCGTACGGTTGAGGTTCACCGCGTAGAAGCTTTCCGGGCCGCCGGCGATGCCGGAGATGGTGGTCTCGAGCGCGATGCGGACATCGGCGAAGTTGCCGAGGCCGAAGACGGTGGAGTTGAGGTACGCCTGCTGCTCTTCGTCGACCGCGAGCAGGAAGCCGGCGACGCCGTTGCCCGCTTCGGTGGGATCGAACGTCATGTTGCCGTCAATCGCCGCGATCAGCGTATCGCCAAGGAAGAACTTCAAGGTGACGTCGTCGATGGAAACGGCGTTGCCGCCCGGCTCGGTTGCGTTGAAGATCAGGCCGATGTCTTCGGCGCCGTTGAAGCCGAGTTCGCCGATGGTCGGCGTGTCGTACTTGTTGCCTTCGCGCGCCGGGTTCACTTCGTCGCCGCCTTCGTTGGAAAGGCCGTTGCCCTTGAACACCTGGCCGTCGCTGATGCAGCTGCCCGAACCAACGGTGGTCTGGCCGCCGCTGACGCCGACGCAGGCCGATTCGGTGCCGTCCTTGCGGGGGCCGCGTTCCTGGGTGGTGAGCAAGCGGGGCTCGTTGCCGAAGCCGGTGCCGGTGTCGCGGATCACCGAGTCGAAGATGATGCTGGCCGAAGCGGCTTGCGGCGCGGCAAAGGCGGCCGCGGCGATCGCGCCTGCCAGAAGGCGGCGGCGAAGCACGCTGGAACGAATGGACATGGCGGTCTCTCCCTGTTTGCGCCGCCCCGACCGAATCCTTCGTCTGGGCAGCTTGTGGAGCCGGAATAACCCACGAAAAGCGTGATTACACCGGGGGTAGGGAGCGGTTTCTGCCGCTGTCCCACTTCGGGCCACATGCCCCCGCAACGTCTAAGATAAGGTAAGCGGAGGCCCCCTTGCGCCGAAAAAGGCTCGGCCCCTGTTTGGCGCCTTGAAAACCTATGTTAGGCTTGGTGCCTACGCTGGGGAGCGGGGCTGGTTCATGGAATCGAATCGACGTTATTACGAGCGGCGCGCGGCGGAAGAGCTGCGGGCGGCGATGCGGGCCGTTACGCCCGAAGCGCGAGACCGGCGCCGGGCGCTTGCCGAACTGTTTGCAAGCAAGGCGGCCGAATGCGGCATGAACGTTCCGCCCGCGGTGGAACACGCGCTGGCGAGCGCCGCCGCTTAAGCGGACAACCCTTACGCCTGCTCCCACCCCCCGCCGAGCGCGAGGAACAAGGCGACGAGGTTGTTGGATAGCTGCGATTCGGCCGCCGCAAGGCTGGCCTCGATCTGCGACAACGAACGCTCGGCCTCCAGAACGATCTGGAAACCCTCGCGGCCGGCGCGGTAGCGAAGCCGCGCAACCCGCGCCGCGTCGTTGCTTGCCGCCCGCGCCCGGCGAAGCGCCGCTACCCGGTCGAGCTCGCTCGCATAGCGGGTCAAAGCGCTTTCCGTCTCCTCAAGCGCGCCCAGCCAGGTTCCGTCGAAACGGGCAAGCGCCCCTTGCGCGCCCGCTTCCGCCTGCGCGATTCTTGCGCGGGCAAGCCGGGTGTTGGGGAAGCTCCAGCTGATCAACGGCCCAAGGCTGAAGCGGAAGCCGTCTCCCGACACGAGGTTGCCGAACGAGCTTGCCGTGGAGCCGATCGAACCGCCCAGGCTGATGCTCGGGTAAAGGTCGGCCGTCGCGACGCCGATCCGCGCGGTGGCGGCGGCAAGCTGGCGCTCGGCGGCGCGGATGTCCGGCCGGCGGGCAAGGAGACCCGCGCCGCTGCCGACCGGGATCGGAGTCGCCAAAGCCGGCGGCGTGGCGCAGGCCGCGACATCGCGCGGGAATTCCGCGGGCGGACGGCCGGTGAGAACCGACAGGCGATAGAGCGCGGTCTGGCGGTTCGCCTCGATGGTGGGGATCGCCGCCCGAGTCTGCTCGAGCTGGGCGCCCGCCTGGCCGGTCTCGAGCGCGGTGCCGCGCCCGCCGACCTGGAGCCTGCGGGTGAGATCGAACGTCTGCTCCTGGATGCGCACGCTTTCGTTCGCCACGGCAAGCTGGCGCCCGGCGCTGCACGCGTCCACGTAAGCCCGCGCCGTTTCCGCGGCGACAGTGATCCGGGCAAGGTCGAACGCCGCCTGCACCGCTTCCACGTCGGCGCGGCTCGCTTCGGTCGCCCGGCGCAGTCGGCCGAACAAATCGAGCTGGTAGCCGACGTCAAAACCGGCATCGAAGGTTGTGCCGGCGCCGCCGAGCTCGCCCGGATCGCCATAGCCCGCGCCGCCGGAGACGGTGGTGGTCGGCAAGCGGTTGCCGCGCACTTCGCGAAGCACCGCCCGCGCCTGAGACAGGTTCGCGGAGGCGACGCGCAGATCGGTGTTGGCGACCAGCGCCTGCTCGATCAGCCGGTCCAGGACAGGATCGCGAAACAGGCTCCACCAGCGGCCGAGGGGCTCGTCGCCAGTGAAAGCGGGGGAGGCGGCGCTCGCGAACGGCGCGGCCGCGCTGGGCTCGGCGGAGGCGGGGCTCGGCGCCCGGTAGTCCGGACCTACGGTGGTGCAGGCGGCAAGGGCAAGCGCCGAGGCCCCGGCAAGAAGAAAGCGAAAGGTCATTGCGGGTCCCCGCTGGGATAAGGATCGTGCGCCGGCGCGCCGTAGGAGGTGGGGTAAACCGTCTCCTTCGGCCGCTTCTTGGGCAGGAAGCGGCCGAGGTTGCGGCTCACCACGTAGAAGATCGGCGTGAAGATGAGGCCGAAGATGGTGACACCCACCATGCCGAAGCTCACCGCCGTGCCGAGCGCCTGCCGCATCTCCGCGCCCGGCCCGACCGCAATAGCGAGCGGGATAACGCCGAAGATGAAGGCGAAGCTGGTCATCAGGATCGGGCGCAGGCGCGAGCGTGCGGCGGAGACCGCGGCCTCAGTCGGCGTCATGCCGTGCTCCTCCTCCGCTTGCTTGGCGAATTCCACGATCAGGATCGCGTTCTTCGCCGCAAGGGCTACCAGCACCACCAGCCCGACCTGCGTCAGGATGTTGTTGTCCTGCCCGCGCAGCACCACGCCCACCAAAGCGGCAAGGATGCACATCGGCACGATCAGGATCACGGCCAGCGGAAGCGTCAGCGCTTCATATTGGGCGGCAAGCACCAGGAACACGAAGAGCACCGCGAGGAGGAAGATCATCGCTGAGCTGCTGCCCGCTGCCTGCTCCTGAAAGGCAAGGCCGGTCCATTCGGTGCTGAAGCCGTCCGGCAGCGTCTGGGCGGCAATGCCTTCCATCACCTTGAGCGCTTCGCCCGAGGACACGCCCGGCGCCGCCTGGCCCTGGAGCTCGACGGCCGGGAAGAGGTTGTACCGCACCACCCGCGACGGCCCCGCATCGTTGCGCAGCGTCGCGACGGAAGCAAGCGGCACCATCGCCCCGCTGGACGAGCGCACCTGTAGCCGGCCGATGTCGCCAAGGTCGTCGCGCGCCGTCGGCTCGGCCTGCGCCGTTACCCGGAAAGTGCGGCCGAGCAGGTTGAAGTCGTTGACGTAGGTGGAGCCGAGGTAGGTCCCCAGCGCCTCGTAAACCTGCGCCGGCTGCACGCCGAGCAGTTGCGCCCGGTCGCGGTCGACGTCCGCCTGGATTCGCGGCGAGCCGGTGTTGAAGAGCGAGAAGACCTGCGCCACCCGCGGCTCCTGCGCCGCCGCGCCCATCATCGCCCCGGTCAGGCCCTCCAGAGCGCCGTAGCCGGCGCCGGAGCGGTCCTGGATCATCATGGTGAAGCCGTTGCCGGTGCCGAGGCCCGGAACGGCCGGCGGCGCGATAAAGAAGACGTTCGCGCCCTGGATCGCGCCGGCGATCTTGCCGGTCAGCGCCTGCGAAAGCTCCGCCGCCGACTGGCCCTTGTCGCCGCGCTCCGCCCAGTCCGCCAGGCGGATGAACATCGTGCCGGCGTTGGACGCCTGCGAGAAGCTCGACCCGTCGAGGCCCGCAAAAGTCGCGCCGTCAACCACGCCCGGCGTTGCGCGGGCGAGCTTGTAGACGTCGTTCAGCACGGCACTGGTGCGCTCGAGCGAGGAGCCCGGCGGTAGCTGCACGACGCCGATCAGCACGCCCTGGTCCTGCTCGGGAATGAAGCCGGTCGGAGTCGCCATCAGCCGCCAACCGGTCAGCGCCAGGAGCCCCGCATAGATGACCAGCATGATCGTCGACTTGCGCACCAGGCTGCCGGTGACGTGGCCGTAGCGGTCCGAAAGCCAGTCGAAGCCCGCATTGAACTTCGCCGCACCTTTGCGCACCCACCGCATCGGCCGCGAGCCGGTCTCCGCCTCGTGCTCGACGTGCGGCTTGAGCAGCAAGGCGGCGAGGGCAGGGGACAGGGTCAGCGACACGATCAGCGAGATCAGGGACGCCGACGCAATGGTGACGGCGAACTGACGGTAGAAGATGCCCGGAATGCCGGCCACGAACGCGGTCGGGATGAACACGGCGGTCAGCACCAGCCCGATGGCGATCAAGGCGCCGGAGACTTCGCGCATCGTCCGGTGTGCCGCCTCACGCGGCGTGAGCCCGCTTCGAATATGCTTCTCCACCGCTTCGACGACCACGATCGCGTCGTCGACGACGATGCCGACGGCGAGCACCAGCGCGAACAGCGACAGGGAGTTGATCGAGAAGCCGAGCGCGAGCTGCACCGCAAAGGTGCCGACGAGCGCCACCGGGATTGCGATGATCGGGATCACCGCGGCGCGCCAGGTCTGCAGGAAAACCAGGATCACGATCATCACCAGGATGATGGCTTCCAGCAACGTCTCCTGCACTGCTTCCACCGAGGCGGCGACATATTCGGTCGGGTTGTACGGGATCGAGAATTGAACGCCCGGCGGGAAGTCCTTGGACGCGGCTTCCACTTCCTTCAGCACCAGATCGGCGGCGTCGAGCGCGTTCGATCCCGGCTGCTGGATAATGGCGAGCGCAACGCCGCGCCGCCCGCCGAAAGAGCCTTCGATGCCATATTCCTGGCTGCCGAGTTCGACCCGGCCGATGTCGCGCACCCGGGTCACGGCGCCCGACGCATCGGTCTTGATTACGACGTCGGCGAACTGCGCGGGATCGCTGAGGCGCCCCTGTACCTGCACGGGAAGCTCGAACGCCGGATTGCCCTGCGCGTAAGGCGGCTGGCCGACCGCGCCACCGGCGACCTGCACGTTTTGGGTGCGAAGCGCCGTGACGATTTCGCCTGCGGTCAGGTTGCGAGCGGCGGCGCGGTCGGGATCGATCCAGATCCGCATCGCGTAATTGCCGCCGCCGAATACCTGCACGCCGCCGACGCCTTCGAGGCGGAGCAAGCGGTCGCGGAGCCGCGAATTGGCGTAATTGCCGATATAATCGATGTCGAGATTGGGATCGGTCGAAGTCAGCGCCACGATCATCAGGAAGCCCGACGATTGCTTGGCAACGGTGACGCCGACCTGGCGCACCTGCTCAGGCAAGCGCGGCTCGGCAAGGGCGACCCGGTTCTGGACGAGTACTTGGGCGGCGTCGAGATCGGTGCCGGGCTTGAAGGTAACGGTGATCCCCGCCTGGCCGGAGGACGTGGAGGACGAGGTCATGTACAGCATGCCCTCGACGCCGTTCACCTCCTGCTCGATCGGCGCGGCGACGGTCTCCGCCATCGTTTCCGCGGACGCGCCCGGATAGAAGGCATTGATGCTGATCGTCGGAGGCGCGATCTCGGGATATTGCGACAGGGAAAGCTGCGGATAGGCGAAGGCGCCGATCAGCGTGATGAAGATTGCGATCACCGACGCAAAGATCGGCCGCTCGATAAAGAAGCGCGAAATGTTCATGTGCGCCTCAGCGGCCTCCGACCGGCGTTGCAATGGAAGAGGGCGTCGACGGGGCAGGGCGGGCGGCAGGCTCCGGCCCCTGAGTCACGGGAATCCGGCCCGGCTTGGGCACGACCTTCTGTCCGGGGCGCGCGCGCTGAACCCCATCGATGATCACCCGCTCGTTGGGCGCAAGGCCGGTGCGGATGACGCGCAGGTTGCCTACCAGCGGGCCGAGCTCCACCGGGCGGGCGATGACCGTGCCGTCGCGGCCGACGGCGTAGACCACGCGCCGCGCTGCATCGGTGACGATCGCCGTGTCGGGCACCAGTAGCGCGATGTACGGCTGCGAGGCGGAAAGGCGCATGTGGCCGAACATGCCGGGCTTCAGGAAGCCGGTAGGGTTCGGCACGATCGCGCGCGCGCGAACGGTGCCGGCGCCGGTGTTCACCACCGTGTCGATGAAATCGAGCGTGCCGGCGTGAACATAGGTCGCTTCGTCCTGCAGGCGGATTCGCACCGCGCTGCCGCTTCGGCCGCCGGAGCCCTGGCGTTGATATTTAAGCAGCAGCGCTTCCGATCCCTCGAATGCGAAGTGGAGCGGGCTGGTCGAAACAATGGTGGTCAGCACCGTCTGGTCCGCAGTGACCGAATTGCCCTGGTCGACGCGGCGCTCGGAAATCTGGCCGGAAATCGGCGCCGTCACCCGCGTGAAGCCGACGCTGAGCTGCTGGGCTCGGATCGCGGCCTGGGCGGCGGCGACATCGGCCTCACCGGTGCGCACGCCTGCTTGGCGCTGCTCCACTTCCTCCGTGCTTGCCGCCTGCTGGGCGGCCAGGGCGCGGGAGCGGGCAAGCTCGGTGCGGGCATTGGCAAGCGTCGCCTGAGCACGGGCAAGCTGGGCCTGTGCCTGGGCAAGCGCCGCCTGCGACTGGCGCGCGTCGATAGTGAAAAGAAGCTGGCCGGCGCGGACATATTGGCCGTCGCGAAAGTGCACGCCTTGAAGATAGCCGGTGGCGCGGGGCTTCACCTCGACGCTTTGCACCGCTTCGAAGCGGCCGACGAAATCGTCCCAATCGACCACTTCCTGCTGGATCGGAACGGCAACCGTTACCGGCATTGGCGGCGGCGGCCCGGCTTTCTCCTCGGCGCCGCCTGAACAGGCGGCAAGGCCGAACGCAAGAAGAAGCGGGAGCATCCCGCGGCGGCGGACCGGCTTGGTTATCGGCATTTTGAAAAGGCTTTCGACAGGCAAAGCGAGCAGGCGCCCGCGCCGCTCCCCCACGAGATTGGCGATGGGCAGGTAGAAAGCCGTTCAGCTCAAGTCAACGGGCGTGGACATATAAAGTCAACAATTGTTGATCGGTGCGCCGGCGCCGTCTACGGAGTCTTGCATGTCCCCTCGCGTCAAAAATGCCGCCGCCACCCGCGAAGCGATGCTCGCGTCGGCGGGACGGCGCTTTCTTCAGGAAAGCTACGAAAATGTCGGCCTGCGCGACATTGCCGGCGACGCGGGCGTCGATGTCGCTTTGGTGTCGCGCTATTTCGGGTCGAAAGAAGGGCTGTTCCGGGAGGTGCTGCGCGGCTCCAAGGGGAATTGGCTGGAGGCCGGCGTCACGCGCGAGACGCTGCCCGCTTGGCTCGCCTGCCTGGCGACTCGCAATCACACATTGCAGGACGACCGGCAGGATCTTGAGCGGCTGCTTCTGATCCTGCGCTCGGCCTCCTCGCCGAAAGCGGCGCGCATTGTCCACGAAAGCTTTCGCGAAAACGTTTTGACGCCCGTCGCCGATCTGATCGACGGCGAGGACCCCGAGCTTCGCGCAAGCCTTGCGCTAAGCCTGGTGATCGGCTCCACGATCCTGCGCACGATCATGGAAGTGGACGCTTTCTCTACCTGCGACGCAGGTCCCGTGCGGGAGCGGCTGCTCAACCTGTTTCGAACCGCCTTGGCGGACACGCCTGCCGAACGGGGCGGTGCTTCAGCGTAGTGGGACCTCCGCAAGCGGCGAGCTGGCGACCGGTTGACCAAGCCAAGTCAATCGTACCCGACTGTGTCGGGGATTATGTTCACGGCATGCTTGAACGGCAGCGTATAGACGATGACACCGTCCGCATCTTCGGCGTCGATGCGGAATCGAAAGTCGAGCACTCCCGCGACCATATCGCCGCACATAAGATCACGCGCTGTCGCTAGAACCGCCTTCCGAAGCGCATCCAGCGTCTCGAATTCCAGGCCGTCCGGGTCCAGCAACTCCTCAGTGCCGTCCCGCAGGTTCATGAAATATCTCGTCACGCAAAGCTCCCACTCATTCGGCGGGAGCGCGCTGGTCTCTCAGCCGCCGGAGCCTGGGCCTTTCCGACGATGCCGATTACCTATCATGTGTTAAGAGCCATGTTAAGAACTTTAATTTCATATAGTTAGCCAGCGGCGCCGTGCCATGTTACGGGGTCGCATCGATGGCATCTACCGGCGTTCATCGACTGTGAGCCTTGTGCTCCCGCCACAGCGGAGAGCGACATTGCAAGGCCAGTCCAATTCCCCCTTACAGCCGATGATCGATAAGCTGGCTTATTGGGCCAGGCTGGACTCTTATTGGGGCGAGTTCACCAACGAGGATGCCCAGGCCCTCCTCAGCCTGCCGCATCGGACCAAGCGGATCGAACGGCACGGCTACATCGTCCGCGAACGGGAGAAGACGACCCATTCGTGCGTGATGCTTTCCGGCTACGCGATGCGGCACAAGATCGTGATGGGCGGGTCGCGCCAGATCGTGGCCGTACACATGAAGGGCGATCTCGTTGATCTGCAGAATTCCTTTCTGGGTGTCGCCGATCACAGCGTGCAGGTGCTGACTGACAGCCAGGTCGCCTTCATTCCTCGCGAGGCCATCAAGAGGCTGGGCTTCGAGCGCCCCAACGTCGGCATGGCAATGTGGCATGACACACTCGTCGATGGATCCGTTTTCCGCGAGTGGATTGCAAACGTCGGCCGGCGGGATTCCCATACCCGGATCGCGCATCTTCTCTGCGAGTTCGCGCTCAGGCTGAAGGTTGCGGGATTGGGCAAGGAAACGGATTACGAATTGCCCATGACGCAGGAGCAGATCGCCGACTGCGTTGGCCTCACGCCTGTGCACGTGAACAGGACGTTGAAAGCACTCGAAGCCGAGAACCTCATTACCCGCAAGAGCAGCCGGGGGATCGTCATCGGCGACTGGAAGAAGCTGGCGGAGGCGGGTGATTTCGACAGCAACTATCTGCACCTTCGAGACGGCGAGCCAGCTCTGGACTGATCCCGCTCTCTCCCCGTTGCAGCCCACCGACCGCTTACGCACGTTGTAAAACAGGGGTCCCGGCACGGCTCCGGACGAAGATCAACGCCGCCGCCAAACCTAATCCGCCGACGAGGTAAAGCGTGCGGGAGGAATTCGAGCCATGACCTCGCTGGCGCGTGGCAGCGTCCTCCCCGCGCTTCATGCCTGGAAGTCGCTCAACCGCGTGCGAACTCCGGCGCAAGCTGATGCTTAGCCGTCTCGCCAGAGGCGCAACAGGCCCGCCGCTTTGCTGGACGCGCGCGTCAACGGAATCGCGCAGCCGGTCGAGCAACGCCAGCGGCAAGGCCGCCAGGATGTTGCCGGGTGGGCGGCGAGAAACGATGGGGTGTGCCCGGGTGGGGGCGATTGCCCGCACCAGGTCCCAGGCAAGACCCAGCAGCCTCAGTTTGGCGGGGCTCAACCTGGCCTGGAGGCGCGGAAGCAGAATATCTTCCTCGTCCCGCACGTCTTCTTTGAGCAGTTCCACGACCCGGTCGAGCGTTTGACGATGCGCCGGCGAGCCGGCCGGAAGCGTCTCCAGCTCGGTTACGAGCGCGTTGATCTGCTGGTGCTCCAGCTCGACTTTGAGCGTCAAAGCGTGCCCGTCCGGCAGCAGCCGTCGGATCACCGGCCATAAAACGGCCTCTTCCGCGAAGGCATGCGCAAAGACGAGGCGGTAAATGCGCAGGAGTATCGAACTCTGCTCGTCCGCCCGCGCGGAGCCGAGCTCTTGAAGAAGCCCATCCAGCTTGATGTGATCGCGCTTTTGCCGAACAAGAACGCTGCTCCGCCCGCCCAACTCGGCGATACTCTGATGCGCGATTGAAGCCATGGTCCGTCCTCCAGGATCGGCTCAACGGCAGCACGAAGGGACGGTTCCGGCATTCTGCCTTACCTACGTTAGTCTGAACGTGTCTCTGGCGCAGAGGAAGCCGGCAATGGCTAAGCACGCATGTAGCCGTTTAGGTCCCGCCGCAGCGCTCATCCGCCTCTTTCAGGCGAGCCATATGAAGCGCCGAAAGTTTCATATGGGCCTCGGCCACGGCATGGATTTCCGCGCTATAGGCAAGGTCCATTTCCGCGCGTGCACGCTCAACATGGTAGAGCCTATCTTGTTCGAACATGGACCGAGCCTCCCTCTTGGTTGGTCCTTACTGCTCCCTCCCGCCATATTCGGCATCCACATAGGTAAAGATCGCCGCCTGTCGTTCGGAACAAGGGCTCTTCGATCTGCGCCGCTCGTGGACAGCTCTATGGCTTGGTGCCGGCCGTGCGGCCGCGCGGAGAGGCTCACCCGCCCGCGCCACAGACGGCGCTTGCTGCCGAAGGATGCCCTTAGACCCGTGACGGTGCGTATGAGGTGCTTTCCAGCGCCGTTTCGGCTGCTTCACACCCGGCCCGGGGAGCGGCCGAAAAACATATGGTGAGCCCTGCTGGGTTCGAACCAGCGACCTACTGATTAAAAGTCAGTTGCTCTACCGACTGAGCTAAGGGCCCTTGGCCGTGCGACCTAGGAGCGGGGGCGGGCGCGGTCAATGAGGGCGGGCGCGGAAGGCGAGATGGCGCACCGCGCGGCCGGTGCCGGGGACCCGCCACTCGGGCGCGATCTGCGCGAGCGGATGCAGCACGAAAGCACGCTCGGCGAGCCCCGCATGGGGAATGGCGAGGCGTCGGCTGCCAAAGCGTCCGCCCGACCACAGGATGATGTCCAGATCGAGCACACGCGGCCCCCAGCGGCGGCCGGGGCGGCGGCCGAAGCTGCGCTCGATACGCTTGAGCGCGCCCAGCAAGGCGGGCGGGTCAAGCTCAGTCCCCAGGATGAGCGCAGCATTCGCGAAGCTGCGGCCGGCCGGGCCGAGCGCATCGGTGCGGTGAATAGGTGAGCAACGCTCGACCGTGCCCAGCGCCCGCAGCTCCGCCATGGCCGCGCGGAGCACGGCTTGCGGAGCGCCATGACGGCCGTGCGGGCGGTTGGAGCCCAATGCGATGGCGTAGCTGTGGGTCGGAAGCTTCAATAAACCCGCTCGTCCTGAGGTTGTTGAGACGGAGTCCGCCCGAAGGCCAACGACTGTCCTTCTTCGCCCGGATTCAAAAGGGGAAAAGCAGGGCTTTGGCCATGGGCAAAGTTTGTTCTGAGCGACGCCGACAGGCGGCGTCGAACGGGACAAGCTTGGCCTTGGCAGGCTAGGGGAGGGGCGTGACCTTGAGCCCCCTCAGCCCCTTGCCGCAAGTGGAGCCGCCGCGCGACTGCCCCTTATGCCCGCGGCTGGCGGCGTTCCGGGAGGAGCTGCGCGCCGAACACCCGGTTTGGTGGAACGCGCCGGTGCCGCATTTCGGAGACCCGCAGGCGTGGCTCGGCATCGTCGGGCTGGCGCCGGGCATGTGGGGAGCCAACCGCACCGGCCGCCCCTTCACCGGGGACCATGCCGGAATCCTGCTCTACGAGACGCTCGGCAAATTCGGGCTGGCGGAGGGCGAGTATCGCGAGCGGCCGGACGACGGCCTGCGGCTGACCGGTGCGATCATCCTCAATTCGGTGAAGTGCCTGCCGCCGCAGAACAAGCCGACGCCGCAGGAGATCGCCACTTGCCAACCCTTCTACGCAGCGGCGCTCGAGGCGCTGCCGACGGTGCGCGTGCTGGTGGCGCTGGGCCAGATCGCCCATGGATCGGCCGTGCGCACGGCCGGCGGGCGGCTGTCCGCGTACAAGTTCGGGCATCTGGCCGAGCATCGCCTGCCCGACGGCCGGATCCTGATCGATAGCTACCATTGCTCGCGCTACAATCAGAATACGGGGCGGCTCACCCGGACCATGTTCGAGCAGGTCTTCGCCCGCGCCATCGCGGTGCGCGAGGCGCTGGACCGCTAGCAGGTTCGTCGCTTCGTCGCTCGCGCCGGCGCCTTCCACGCAGGCGGCTCGCCTCCGCATTTGGACTTCGTTCACTTGGGCCGTGCTAAGGCAAGGGAGCCACGATCGGGTGTAGGAACGATGAGCAGGCACGCGACGCAGAAGAGTGAAACCGGCGGCAGCCCTTCGCCTCTGGCCGGCCTGCTGTTCCTGATCGGGGGCCTCAGC
>DASWNT010000020.1:0-159587 GCA_036399095.1 Allosphingosinicella sp. | reverse complement strand
TCCGCGCCTTGTCCGTGCGGAACTCCGGCGTCTCGAGGCTCAGGTAGTAGAGGCCGAGCACGATGTCCTGCGACGGCACGATGATCGGCTTGCCGTTCGCGGGGCTGAGGATGTTGTTGGTGGACATCATCAGGACGCGCGCTTCCAGCTGGGCCTCGAGGCTCAGGGGAACGTGCACGGCCATCTGGTCGCCGTCGAAGTCGGCGTTGAAGGCCGAGCAGACCAAAGGATGGAGCTGGATCGCCTTGCCTTCGATCAGCACCGGCTCGAACGCCTGGATGCCCAGGCGGTGGAGCGTCGGCGCGCGGTTCAGCAGCACGGGATGCTCGCGGATGACTTCATCCAGGATATCCCAGACTTCCTTGCGCTCCTTCTCGACCCACTTCTTCGCCTGCTTGAGAGTCATCGAGAGACCCTTGGCGTCGAGGCGCGAGTCGATGAACGGCTTGAACAGCTCGAGCGCCATCTTCTGCGGGAGGCCGCACTGGTGGAGCTTGAGCTCCGGACCGGTGACGATGACCGAACGGCCCGAATAGTCGACCCGCTTGCCGAGCAAATTCTGGCGGAAGCGGCCCTGCTTGCCCTTGAGCATGTCGGAGAGCGACTTCAGCGGACGCTTGTTGGCGCCAGTGATGGTACGCCCGCGGCGGCCGTTGTCGAACAGTGCGTCGACCGCCTCCTGAAGCATGCGCTTCTCGTTACGCACGATGATGTCGGGCGCGCGAAGCTCCATCAGCCGCTTCAGCCGGTTGTTGCGGTTGATGACGCGGCGGTAGAGGTCGTTGAGGTCGGAGGTCGCGAAGCGGCCGCCGTCGAGCGGCACCAGCGGGCGAAGCTCGGGCGGGATCACGGGAACGACGTCGAGGATCATCCACTCCGGCCGGTTGCCCGACTCGAGGAAGCTCTCGACGACCTTCAGCCGCTTGATGATCTTCTTGGGCTTAAGCTCGGACTTGGTCTCGGCCAGGTCCTTCAGAAGCACTTCGCGCTCGCCCTCGAGGTCGAGGTCGATCAGCATCTGCTTGACCGCCTCGGCGCCGATCCCGGCCGAGAAGGCGTCCTCGCCATATTCGTCCTGAGCGGAGAGAAGCTCGTCCTCGGTGAGGAGCTGATACTTCTCGAGCGGGGTCAGGCCCGGCTCGACCACGACGTAGGACTCGAAATAGAGGATCCGCTCGAGCTGCTTGAGCTGCATGTCGAGCAGGAGGCCGATGCGCGACGGCAGCGACTTCAGGAACCAGATGTGGGCGACCGGAGCGGCCAGCTCGATATGGCCCATGCGCTCGCGGCGGACCTTCGAGACGGTGACCTCGACTCCGCACTTCTCGCAGACGATGCCCTTGTACTTCATGCGCTTGTACTTGCCGCACAGGCACTCGTAATCCTTGATCGGACCGAAGATGCGCGCACAGAACAGGCCGTCGCGCTCGGGCTTGAACGTGCGGTAGTTGATGGTCTCGGGCTTCTTGATCTCGCCGAACGACCAGGATCGGATACGCTCGGGGGAAGCGATCCCGATCTTGATCTGGTCGAACGTCTCCGGCTTGGCGACCGGATTGGCGAAATGGGTAAGTTCGTTCATGTGCACGATCCTCTAATTCTTCTTCCCCTCTCCCTGTAGGGGAGAGGGAGGGGCCCAGGCCTTCAGGCTTGGGAGGGTGAGGGAGTTCAGGCCCTCACCCTGGCGCTTCGCGCCTGTCCCTCTCCCCTGCAGGGGAGAGGGACTGTTTCTTACTCCGCGGCCAGCGCCATGCCGTCTTCGTCGAGCGTCGTGTTGAGCTCCACGTTGAGGCCGAGCGAGCGCATCTCCTTCACCAGCACGTTGAAGCTTTCCGGAATTCCGGCCTCGAACGTGTCGTCGCCCTTGACGATCGCCTCGTAGACCTTGGTCCGGCCGATGACGTCGTCCGACTTCACCGTCAGCATCTCCTGCAGGGTATAGGCGGCGCCGTAGGCCTGGAGCGCCCAGACCTCCATCTCGCCGAACCTCTGCCCGCCGAACTGCGCCTTGCCGCCCAGCGGCTGCTGGGTGACGAGGCTGTACGGCCCGATCGAACGCGCGTGGATCTTGTCGTCCACGAGGTGGTGGAGCTTCAGCATGTAGATGTAGCCCACGGTCACCTTTCGGTCGAACGTGTCGCCGGTGCGGCCGTCGAACAGGGTCACCTGGCCCGACTGGTCGAGCCCGGCCTTCTCCAGCATCGCCGACACGTCCGCCTCGCGAGCGCCGTCGAACACCGGAGTGCCCATCGGAACACCGCCGACCAGGTTCGAGGCCAGCTCGTGCAGATCGTCCTCGCTCAGTGCGTCGATCTGGGCGTCGTAATTGTCGCCGTAGATGTCCTTGAGCTTGAGGCGAACGCCGTTGGCGTCCTTGCCCTCGAAGGCCGCCCCGCGATGGTGGATATCGTCCAGCATCGCGGAGATCTGCTTGCCGAGGCCGCGAGCGGCCCAGCCCAGATGGGTCTCGAAGATCTGCCCGACATTCATTCGCGACGGAACGCCGAGCGGATTGAGGACGATGTCGACCGGGGTCCCGTCCTCGAGGAACGGCATGTCCTCGTTGGGCAGGATCCGGCTGATGACGCCCTTGTTGCCGTGGCGGCCGGCCATCTTGTCGCCCGGCTGGAGCTTGCGCTTCACCGCGACGAACACCTTGACCATCTTGAGCACGCCCGGGGGCAGCTCGTCGCCGCGCTCGAGCTTCTCGATCCGGTCCTCGAGCCGGCGGCGGATCACGCCTTCGGCCTCGTCATATTGGGCCTTCACCGCTTCGAGATCGGCCTGGACCTTGTCGTCCTTGACCGCGAACTTCCACCATTCGAAGCGCTCGACCTCGTCGAGGCCGGCCTGATCGATGACGCTGCCCTTCTTGAAGCCCTTCGGCGCCGCGGTGGCGGTCTGGCCGACCAGCATCTCGCGAAGGCGAGAGAAGGTGGCGCGCTTCAGGATCGAACGCTCGTCGTCGGCGTCCTTCCTGAGACGGTCCTTCTCCTCGGCCTGGATGGCGCGGGTACGGTCGTCGATGTCGATTCCGTGGCGGTTGAACACCCGGACCTCGACCACCGTGCCGGAAACGCCCGGCGGAAGGCGAAGCGAGGTGTCGCGGACGTCCGAGGCCTTCTCGCCGAAGATGGCCCTGAGGAGCTTCTCCTCGGGAGTCATCGGGCTCTCGCCCTTGGGCGTGATCTTGCCGCACAGGATGTCGCCCGGCTCGACCTCGGCTCCGATGTAGACGATCCCCGCCTCGTCGAGGTTGCGGAGCGCCTCCTCGCCGACGTTGGGGATGTCGCGGGTGATGTCCTCGGGCCCGAGCTTGGTGTCGCGGGCCATCACCTCGAACTCCTCGATGTGGATCGAGGTGAAGACGTCGTCCTTCACGATCCGCTCGGAGATCAGGATGCTGTCCTCGAAATTGTAGCCGTTCCAGGGCATGAACGCGACCAGCACGTTCCGCCCCAGGGCGAGCTCGCCCATGTCGGTCGAGGGACCGTCGGCGATGACGTCGCCGGCATTGACCAGGTCGCCCACCTTCACCAGCGGACGCTGGTTGATGCAGGTGTTCTGGTTGGAACGCTGGAACTTCATCAGCGTGTAGATGTCGACGCCCGACTTGCCGGCCTCGACGTCGCCGGTGGCGCGGACGACGATGCGCGCCGCGTCGACCTGGTCGACCACGCCCGTCCGCCGGGCGGCGATGGCGGCTCCGGAATCGCGGGCGACCGTCTCCTCCATGCCGGTGCCGACGAGCGGCGCCTCGGCGCGGATCAGCGGCACCGCCTGGCGCTGCATGTTCGAACCCATGAGGGCGCGGTTGGCGTCATCGTTCTCGAGGAACGGGATGAGCGAGGCGGCGACGGAGACGAGCTGCTTGGGCGACACGTCCATCAGGGTGATCTGGTCGCGCGGCGCCATCAGGAACTCGCCGGCCCGGCGGGAAGAGACGATCTCCTCGCCGAAGCTCTTGTCCTCGACCAGCTCCGCGTTCGCCTGGGCGATCGTGTGCTTGGCCTCCTCCATCGCCGACAGATAGACGACGTCGTCGGTCACCTTGTTGTCGACGACCTTGCGATAGGGGGTCTCGATGAAGCCGTATTTGTTCACCCGGCTGAAGCTGGCGAGCGAGTTGATCAGGCCGATGTTCGGCCCTTCCGGAGTCTCGATCGGGCAGATGCGGCCGTAATGGGTCGGGTGGACGTCGCGGACCTCGAAGCCCGCGCGCTCGCGGGTCAGGCCGCCCGGCCCGAGCGCCGACACGCGGCGCTTGTGGGTCACTTCCGACAGCGGGTTGGTCTGGTCCATGAACTGCGACAGCTGCGAGGAGCCGAAGAATTCGCGGACCGCGGCCACCGCCGGCTTGGCGTTGATCAGGTCGTTGGGCATGACGGTCGACACGTCGACCGAGGACATGCGCTCCTTCACGGCGCGCTCCATGCGGAGCAGGCCGACCCGGTACTGGTTCTCGAGCAGCTCGCCGACCGAACGCACGCGGCGGTTGCCGAGATTGTCGATGTCGTCGATCTCGCCCTTGCCGTCCTTGAGGCCGACGAGGGTCTTCACGACCGCGACGATGTCCTCCTTGCGGAGAGTCGTCACGGTGTCCTCGACGTCGAGGTCGAGGCGCATGTTGAGCTTCACCCGGCCGACGGCCGAGAGGTCGTAGCGCTCCGGATCGAAGAACAGGCCACCGAACAGGGCCTCGGCGGTCTCCTTCGTCGGCGGCTCGCCGGGGCGCATGACCCGGTAGATGTCGCTGAGCGCCTGATCGCGGTCCTCGGAC
The DNA here is from genome assembly GCA_036399095.1 of Allosphingosinicella sp. Classification (GTDB taxonomy): domain Bacteria; phylum Pseudomonadota; class Alphaproteobacteria; order Sphingomonadales; family Sphingomonadaceae; genus Allosphingosinicella. The sequence continues at coordinate 154,807 of DASWNT010000020.1, read as the reverse complement.
TTGTCGGCCTTCAAGGTGTTGCGGATCCAGGCGCCGGTCGAGACATGGTCGATGTCGAGAAGCTCGATCCGGTCGATTCCGGCCTGGTCGAGGCGCTCGAGATTCTCCGAGCTGATCTCGTCGCCCGCCTCGACATAGATCTCGCCGGTCTTGTCGTTGACGAGGTCGTAGGCGGAATAGCGGCCGAAAATCTCCTCGGTCGGGATGACGAGGTTCTTCAAACCGTCCTTGGCCGCCTTGTTGGCGGCACGAGGCGTGATCTTGGTTCCGGCCGAGAAGACGACCTCGCCGGTGTCGCCGTCGACGACGTCGTAGCTCGGCTTTTGCCCGCGCCAATTCTCGGCGACGTAGGGGATCGCCCAGCCGTTCTTGCCGCGCACAAAGGTGACGCGGTCGTAGAAGGTGTTGAGGATCTCCTCGCTCGACATGTCGAGCGCGTGGAGAAGCGCCGTCACCGGAAGCTTGCGCTTGCGGTCGATCCGGACGTTGACGATGTCCTTGGCGTCGAACTCGAAATCGAGCCAGGAACCGCGATAGGGGATGACGCGGGCGGCGAAGAGGAACTTGCCCGAAGCGTGGGTCTTGCCGCGGTCATGATCGAACAGCACGCCCGGCGAGCGGTGCATCTGGCTGACGATCACGCGCTCGGTGCCGTTGACGACGAACGTTCCGTTCTTCGTCATCAGCGGCATGTCGCCCATGTAGACGTCCTGCTCCTTGATATCGAGCACGGAGCGGGTTTCGGTATCGGGATCGACCTCGAACACAATGAGGCGAAGCGTGACGCGCATCGGCGCCGCATAGGTCATGCCGCGCTGACGGCATTCCTCGATGTCGTACTTGGGATCTTCCAGCTCGTAATTAACGAAATCGAGCTCGGCCGTGCCGGCGAAATCGCGGATCGGGAACACCGAACGCAGGGTCTTTTCCAGGCCCGAGACGTAGCCGTCCTGCGGACGCGAGCGCAGGAACTGTTCATAGCTTTCGCGCTGAACCTCGATGAGGTTCGGCATTTCGGACACTTCGTGGATGTTGCCGAAAATCTTGCGGATGCGCTTGGAGGCCGTGGAGCGGGCCGGGTCCGACTTGTTCGCCGGAGCCTTGGGAGCGGTGGTCGCCATGTGGTTCGTGTCGCCTTCGTCTGCGGCCCTTGGGAGGCCTGGAATCTTGTGCCCGGAATGGTCCGGGGGCCGTGCGGGAGGGCTGGGTAAGCCCCGATCCGCACCGTGCAGGCGCGTATAAAGACGCAAAAAGCCGCGAGTCTCCTTAAGGGAAACCGCAGCTTCAGCGTCTGAAAACCCCGGCCGATCAATGCTTTGAACGCGCTGCGCGACGGCGCGTCCTGTTCCGATACGATTGGGGTGTGGTGGCTATCTAGGCGCGGAGAGGCGCAAAGTAAAGAGCCGGAGCGGGCTAGTCGGCGCTGTTGCCGCCGTTTTCGTTGATGGCGTTTTCGGCTTCGGCGAAGCGGGCGATACCGGCGTCAGCCTGGTTCTTTTGCCGGGCATCGGCGGCGCGCATCGCTTCACGGGCGCGCGCCTCTTCCACCTTCGCCGCATCGGCTTCGGCGTCCTGGACGCTCTGATTGGCCGCGAAGCTTTCCATTGCGCCCGGCGGCGCCTTGGCGGTCTCCGCTTCCGAACAGCCGACCGTAGCCAAAGCGGCGAGCGCGATCAGGCCGAGCCTCACGCCGCGGCCGCTCGAAGACGCCCCGCCTGGCTAAGGTCGATGCGGTGCAGCATGTCGCCCCGCGCCGTCCATGTGGCGGCGCTATGTTCGAATTTGCGGCGCTCCATGTCGGTGACGCCAAGGCCCGCGCGAAGCAGATCGGCGGCGGCGAGGCCGTGGCAGCCGAGCGCCGTATCCTGCGCTTGCCGTCCGCGCTGCACCAGGCGATCGAGCCCGCTCTTTGATCCGGTTTGAGTGGTCATGGGAGGCGTCCTTCATGTTCGCCGAGCGGAAGCGCCGTGTCTTCCAGTCACAAGGCGCTCGCGAAAAGGAGCCGGTGATAGAGCCCATATGGGGTGGTGGCGGCGAATTGCGAGGATATGGCCGCCCGCCACAATTGAAACCAACTTGTCCCTGCGCCGAAATACGCGCGCAGCATCGGCGGCCTATTCGCTCCTCCCGTAGGAGGAAGACCCGATGAACAGCGTTCGTTTTGGAGCCGGCCAGGCCGGCATCGCCGCAATCACTTTGCTTTTGCTGGTGCTCCAGCTCCAGCTCGATTGCCCTGCCGCGGCCTTGGTCGCGTAAGGGAGGGGAACGAACATGCCTTGGATCATGATGCTCACCTTGCTCGCCACTGCGATGTTGGCGATCGAAAGCATCGGCGCCGAGCGTCGCTTCAGCCGAAGCGTCGACCCGCACGAGCCGCGCGAATGGGAGCAAGCCTTGTTCGAGCAGCTCAAGCTACACGAGCAGCGCTGACACAATTGAAACACTTGGGCGCTCCGAGCGACATCCGCCGGTGACACAAGGCGCCCAAACCGGCCTCCTCACAGGAGCCGCCGTCATGAAGCCCGCCTTGATCAGCTTTGCAGTCACCGCCGCCTTGCTGTCGCTCAACGTGCTGCCGCGCGTCTGGACCGGCGAGGGGCCGGCGGACGCCTATGAGACGCGCCACGCGCAGGAAAATAAGGCAGACGTGGAAGCGCGCCTCGGCATCACGAGGGGCTAACCGCCCGAGAGCGTTTGCAACAACCGTGCGCAGCCGATAGCCTCGCCCGCTTGCGGGAGAGATCGATGTTGCGAGCCTTGGCTGCCGGTGCCCTGTTCTTCTCCCTCCTTGCCCCCGCACAGGCCGAGGGTGCGGAGCCGGTGGAGCAGGCCTTCCGCAACTGGCTCGCCGTGTTCAACTCCGGCAAGCCTGCGGCGATCAAGGCTTATTACGCAAGGCATCTCCACGATCCCAACCCCGTCTTCGCGCTCGAGACGGCGCAGGACACGTGCGGCTTCAGGGTGGAGAAAATAGAGACACGCTCCGCCACCGCCATCACCGCCTTGCTGCGCGAGCGCTGCCTGCCCGGACGCCAGCGGGTGACTGTGGAGCTTGCCGCCGACGGCGTTTCTCCCAAGTCCGTCAGCCTGACGCCGCTCGCGCTCCCCGAGGACGGGCCGGTGCGGGTGGCGTCGGACATCGCCAGGCGGCTCGCGGCGCGCAACGAGTTCGCCGGCGCGCTCCTGATAGTGCGCGGCGGCAAGTCGGTGCTGGCGAAGAGCTGGGGGCGGGTGGATCCGGCGCGCACCGCGCCGATCACCCTCGACACGCCGATGTTTCTCGCCTCGGCCGGCAAGATGTTCACCGCCGTCGCGATGCTGCAGCTCGTGGAGGCGGGCAGGGTCGATCTCGACGCGCCGCTCGGCCGCTACCTACCCGATTATCCAAACGCCGAGACGGCGAAGGTAACGATCCGCCAGCTGCTCACCCATCGCGGCGGCACCGGCGACATCGGCATCCTTGGCCGCGACGACGGCGCCAACCGCGCCAAGGTGCGAACGATCGCCGATATCGTCGCGATGAACGCCGGCCGCGCGCCCGATTTCCCGCCGGGGACGAAGGAGGATTATTCCAACTACGGCTTCATCCTCTTGGGCGCGGTGATCGAAAAGGTGACCGGCGAGAGCTACGCCGACTACGTCGCCAACCATATCTTCAAGCCTGCCGGCATGACGAACAGCGGCTTTCCGGACAAGGCGCATCTCGCGGGCGTCGCGGCCGGCTACACCACCTTCTTCGGCGCGGAGCCGAAGCTCGTGCCGAACTTCGACGTGCTTCCCTGGCAGGGCGCCTCGGCGGGCGGCGGCGTTGCAAGCGCCAACGACATGCGCCGCTTCTTTGATGCATTGCGGAGCGGCAAGCTGCTCTCGCCGGATACACTGAAGCTTGCCACCAGCCCCAGCGACACGTCCTGGTACGGCTTGGGCTTCGTGGTCCAGGCGGAGGGCGACAAGCCGATGCGCCGCTCCTGGGGTCATGGTGGGATGTCTTACGGGATGGATGTCGCCGCGCACAATTATCCGGGAATCGACACCCTCTTCATCTGCATGGCGGCGCGGGACAGCGTCTGCAACCGGCTGATCTACGCCTGGAACCTGCGCACGTTCGGCCCGGCGCAGTAGCGGCGTCAGACCCCGAACGACTTCAGGATAGGGCAGGGGCCTGCATCGCCTTTTCCGCATTCGGAGGCGAGCCGCTTCAGCGCGTCGCGCGCTTCTTCAAGCTCCGCGATCTTGCCGTCCAGCGCTTCGATCCGGCTTGCCGCCAGCGCGCGCACCCGAGCCCGATCCTCACCCGCATCCAGCTCCAGCAACTCGCCGATCTGCGCCAGGGTGAAGCCCGCCGTCTGCGCGTGCTTGATGAAGCGGAGCCTCCGCAGGTCCTCCGCGCCATAGCGCCGGATCGCGCCGTCGCGCGGCGGCGTGCCGAGCAGGCCTTTTCGCTGGTAAAAGCGAACCGTCTCGACGCCGACACCGCCCCCTGAAGCAAGCCCCCCGATGGTTAGCGAAGCTGTCCCTTGACTCTGTACCATGGTACGGAACCTATATAGGTGCCGGCACGAAAACAAGGAGACGCGAAATGTCGGCGGAAGCGAGCGGCCCGGGGGCGAAAACGGCAGTGCTGTACCGGATGGTGATGCCAGGCCATGTCTGCCCCTACGGCCTCAAGGCAGTCGATCTACTCCGGCGCTCCGGCTACCGGCTGGACGACCGGCATCTGACGACGCGCGAGCAGGTCGACGCCTTCAAAGCGGAGCATGGCGTGGCCACCACGCCGCAGATCTTCATCCGGGGCGCCCGCATCGGCGGTTATGACGATCTGCGCCGCTTCCTCGGCAAGCACGTGGCCGATCCTTCCGTGCCGAGCTACCGGCCGGTGATCGCCCTGTTCGCGATGACCGCCTTGATGGCGCTCGGCGCAAGCTATGCGGTGAGCGGAAGCGCCTTCACCTTGCGCGCCGCCGAATGGTTCATCGGTTTCTCGATGGTCGTCCTCGCGCTGCTGAAGCTTCAGAACATCGAAAGCTTCGCGACCATGTTCCTGAATTACGATCTGCTCGCCAAACGTTGGGTGCCGTACAGCTACATCTACCCGTTCGCCGAGGGGCTCGCCGGGGTGCTGATGATCGCCGGCGCCTTGCCTTGGCTATCGGTGCCGGTGGCTTTGTTTATCGGCACCGTCGGCGCGGTGTCTGTGTTCAAGGCGGTTTACGTGGAGAAGCGGACGCTGAAATGCGCGTGCGTCGGCGGCGCGAGCAACGTGCCTTTGGGCTTCGTTTCGTTGACCGAGAACCTGATGATGATCGCCATGGCGGTGTGGATGGCGCTGGGCGCGCTCGGGCCCTTGGCTGCGCATCCGGCAATCTGAGCAGGGCGGGGCAGCCGGCTCGGGCCCGAAAGCAAATGGGGGCCGGTGTCGCCACCAGCCCCCACTCTTCCTTCGGTATCCACTCTGCCGAAACAGTGTTTCCAACCTTTGGACCGGTTCCGGCCGAAGCCTTTCGGCCTCGGTCGGTTCCGTCGCTTCCTCCGCTTGAGGCCCAAAGGCTCCAAGCAGTCTCCGCTATGCGGTTCCCGTCTGCCCGAAGGCCTTCGAGTTCCACTGCGGTTCCCTTTGGCCCGAAGGCATCCGAGTTCCGCCGCATTTCCGTCTGCCCGAAGGCCGTCCGGTCCTGCGTCGGGCGCTTGAGGAAAGTGGGTTCGGCCCGTTGTCCGGCTTGCGCCATTCCGCGTGCTTCGCGCTTCTTCCTCGAACGTCCTTGCCGTCCGCTTCTTGCCGCACCTTTCGTTCTTGCAAACGTCCGATGCCGCATCGCCGCGGTGGCAGTGGCTGGTTCCGCGTCGTTCCGTTTCCGGTCCGCCGCTTTCCCGGCCACCCATGCAAGCTCGCAGGCGCCGCCGATTCGGGCAAGCGGGAACCGCCTGTGGATAAGTAGGATATCGGGGATAGAATCAGCTGGGGGGAACAAAGCCGAGCGCGATCAAGGTGTTGCAGCTGGGCAACCGTTGCAGCGGCGCGTTATCCCGCTCGCCCTCCGCCTGCAAGAAGCTCTGGCGCTCTTTGACATTCCTGTTACGCATGGCGCACGTTCCCGGGGGAACGGGATGACAATCTGGGGGACTATCTGATGCTTGATTCGCGCGCTCTGAAAACCTGTCTGGTTTCGGGCACGGCCCTTGCCGCCCTTGCCATCGGCTTTGCCTCGCCGGCGGCGGCGCAGACCACCACGCTTCCCGAAGGGGAAGCCACCCAGGAAGCGGCCACGCCGACCGGTGCGGAAACGCCCCCTTCGGACGCGAACATCACCAGTCAGGAGCCGGTGGGCGAAGCGATCATCGTCACCGGATCGCGGATCCGGCAGGACCCGAACAAGAGCGCGCTTCCGCTCCAGATCATCACCAACGCCGAAGTCAGCCGCAACGGGATCAACAGCCCGGAACAGCTAATCATGTACCTCAGCACCAACGGTAGCGGCGCCGACAATCTGGCCTCCAACAGCGACGTGACCTCGGGTGCCCAGCGCGGCACCAACGGCCTTTCCGCCGCCAACCTGCGCGGTCAGGGCAGCGCCTCGACCCTGGTTCTGCTTAACGGCCGCCGGGTCGCCGCCCATGGCCTCACCGGTTCCGCGGTCGACGTGAACCAGATTCCGTTTGCAGCCATCGACCGCATCGAAGTGCTGAAGGACGGCGCATCCGCCATTTACGGCACCGACGCGATCGGCGGCGTGATCAACTTCATCACTCGCAAGGACTTCAAGGGCCTCTCGATCGGTGCGTTCACCGACATCACGGAGCTTGGCGACAGCCCGATTTACCGCTTGTCGGCGACTGCCGGCTACGGCGACCTGCGGGAGGACGGCTTCAACATCATGGCGTCGGTCAGCAAGAGCTGGAACGGCGTGCTGTACGGCCGCGACCGCGATTTCGTGAACACCAACCAGCCACTTCGCGGCCTGTCCGCCGATACCCGCGGCACGCCCATCGCAACCGCGTTCCCGATCAACCCCACCGCCGCCGGCGTCGGCATCACCCAAACGGGTACCCTGCTCGGCGCGCCTTCCAACAACGCCGCGGCCGGCGGCACCTTCCTTCCGGGCCTGGTTTTCCCAGGAACCACCATCCGCGCGGACGGCGGCATCAACACGCTCGACCTTCCCGGCGGCGCGGGCTGCGAAACGGCGCCGGGCAGCTTCGCTTATGACGAGCAGCTTTGGAACATCCCGGGCGCGCGCTATGCCTGCGCCTACGACACCGGCCGCGCCGCGACTCTGCAGCAGCCGATCCAGACCTTGACCTATTACGGCCGCGGCACCGTGCGGCTTGGCGAGCACGAGCTGTTCGCCGAAGTCACCGGTTCGGACGCCGATTCATCCAAGCGCTTTTCCGAAAATCAGTACACCGCCAACAACACCAGCTTGCCGATCGCTTATCCGCTCAATCCGCTCACGGCGGCGACCTACAACCAGGTGTACAACCAGATCCTCGCCCAGTTCCCGGCGATCGCGTCGAATTACGGCAAGCCGATCACCTTCCGCTACCGCTGCCTTGCTTGCGGCGTGCGCGAATACGAAACCAACACCAAGACGTTCCGCGCGGCGCTGGGCGCCGACGGTCCGCTGTTCGGCGGTTTCGATTACCGCGTCGGCGGCTCCTATGCGCGCAGTGAATCCTCGTCCGTGCTGGGCAGCGGCTACCACTTCCGCGGCGTCTTCGCGAGCGCGGCGGCCGCCACCGCTTCGGGCGTACCGGGGGCTGCCATTGGCCGCGCCGATCCCCGCGCGCCCACCGCACCTGGGGCAAGCGCACCGGGTATCGTGGGCCTGTTCAACAGCGGCATCCTGAACCCGTTTTCGCTTCAGCAAACCCCCGAAGCGCTTGCCGCTCTCGAAGCGGTGTCGGCCGAAGGCACTGTTCTTTACGGCGGCCAATATGAAGTGAAGCAGTTTGATGCGTCGGTGTCCGGAAGCCTGTTCCGCCTTCCCGGCGGCGCGGTGCAGATTGCCGCGGGCGTCGATTACCGGCGCGAAACCTACAGCTTCAACGGCTCGGACGCGGCGGTGCTCGGCACCCCCGACATCTTCAACGCAGCGTTCGACAACGTGAATGCGCTGACCGAGAAGAAGCGGGACGTGAAGGCGATCTACGGCGAGCTGTTGATCCCGGTCTTTGAACAGTTTGAGATCAGCGTCGCTGGCCGCGCCGACGATTATACCGGCTTCGGCACCACGCTGAACCCGAAGGTCACCGCGAAATTCCAGCCGTTCGACTGGCTGATGTTCCGCGGCTCCTACAACACCGGCTTCCGCGTTCCGACCTTCAACCAGATTTTCAACGGCACCACCATTTCGCCCAATCCGGGCAATTCGCGCACCGATCCGACCACCTGCCCGGTTGGCGGCGTGGTCAACGTCACTCCGGGCTGCCAGGCGATCACGCCCGACACGCTCACCGGCGGCAATCTGAACCTCGGACCGGAAACGTCCAAGCAGTTCAGCGGCGGCATTGTGTTCCAGATCAACCGCAACTTCAGCGCGTCGGTGGATTATTGGAACATCGCCGTCGACGACACGATCGGGTCGCTGACGATCGACCAGCTGCTCAACAACCAGAGCTTCTTCCCGGATCGGGTGACCCGTACCAACGGCGTCATCACCGAACTCGATCTGCGCGCCGACAATATCGGGTCACGCCGCACCGAGGGTTTGGAAGTGACGCTTCGCGGCGGCATCGACGCCCTCGGCGGCCGGTTCACCGCCGGCCTCGATGGAACGCGTTTGCTCAAGAAGCGGGAGCGGTTCCTGCCGTCCGCGCCTTACGGCCCGAGCCTGATCGGCCTGTTCACCTTCACCGGCGATCTCGGGCTCAAGTGGAAGCACAATGCGTTCATCGCCTACACCACGGACGAATTCAGCGTCTCGCTGACGCAGATTTTCCGCAACGGGTACAAGAACTTCGCGCTTCCGAACAGCGCCACCCGTCCGGACTACAATCCGCGGGTAAGCAACTACATCATCTACAATCTGTCGATGAGCTACACGGGCCTGTCGCCGAACTTCAAGATCACCGGCGGCGTGCGCAACCTGTTCGACCGCGATCCGCCGTTCGCGATCACTTATGACAGCAACACCGGTGCGGGCAGCTCGTGGGAACCGCGCGTCGCGGACCCCCGCGGCCGCTCCTTCACCGTCGCCGCCGAGGTCAAGTTCTAGGCCGGGCGCCACAGGCGAAAGAAAAGGCCCGGGTGAAAGCCCGGGCCTTTTTGTTTGTGGGGAGGGAGGGCCACCGCCGAAGCGGGGGCGTCCTCAATAAGGCGGGCGATCGAACCCCGCAGGGCTCTTGGTAAAGATTTCGCAGCCGTCCTCGGTGATGCCGATGGAATGCTCGAACTGGGCGGACAGAGACCGGTCGCGGGTCACCGCCGTCCAGCCGTCTTCCAGCACCTTTACCGCCGGCTTGCCGATGTTGATCATCGGCTCGATGGTGAAGAACATGCCGGGCTTGAGCTCCGGCCCCGTCCCCGGGCGGCCGGCATGAACCACTTCCGGCGCGTCGTGGAAAAGCTGGCCAAGCCCATGGCCGCAGAAATCGCGCACCACGCCGTAGCGGTGTTTCTCCGCATGGGTCTGGATTGCGTGGCCGATATCGCCGAGGTGCCCGCCGGGCCGCGCCGCCTCGATGCCCAGCATCAGGCATTCGTAGGTGACGTCCACCAGCCGCCGCGCCTTCACCCCGACGTCCCCGACCAGGTACATGCGGCTCGAATCGCCATGCCATCCATCGACGATCGGCGTCACATCGATGTTGACGATGTCGCCGTCCTTCAGCGCCCGGTCGCCCGGAATGCCGTGGCAGACGACATGGTTGATCGAGGTGCAGCAGCTTTTCTCATAGCCGCGATAGCCCAAGGTCGCCGGGATGCCGCCGCGCGCCTTCATCTCGCGCACAACGATGTCGTCGATCTCCTGCGTGGTGACGCCCGGCACGACGTGCGGCACCAACGCGTCGAGCACTTCGGCGGCCACCCGGCCGGCCTTGCGCATGCCGGCAAAGCCTTCGGGCCCATGAAGGCGGATTGCGCCGGAGCGGGCGGGGGTCTCGGCGACGACGGGTTCGTAATGGGTCATGACGCGCCATATAATCGACGCCCGCGCAATTTGCACCTGCCCCCGCGCCACACACCAAGCTACACACCGCGCGATGACCAAAGACCGCATCTGGACCGCCGGCCTCCTCATCATCGGCGACGAAATCCTCTCCGGCCGGACGCAGGACAAGAACATCGCCCAGGTGGCCGGCTGGCTGAACCTTCAGGGCATCCGCCTGGCGGAAGTGCGGGTGGTGCCGGACGTCGAGGAGAAGATCGTCGCCGCGGTGAACGCGCTGCGCTCCGAAAACGACTACCTGTTCACCACCGGCGGCATCGGCCCGACCCACGACGACATCACCGTTGACGCCATCGCCGCGGCGCTTGGCGTGCCGGTGGAGGTCCACCCTCGCGCCCGAGCGATCCTCGAAGCCTATTACGAAACCCGCGGCGGGATCAGCGAAGCGCGGCTGCGCATGGCGCGGGTGCCGCAAGGCGCCGACCTGATCGAGAACAAGCTGTCCGGCGCGCCCGGCATCCGCATCGGCAACATCTTCATCCTCGCCGGCGTGCCGCACATCGCGACGCTCATGCTGGAGGCCCTGTGGGGCCAGCTCGAAGGCGGCGAGCCTTTGCTCTCCACCACCATCGGCGGCTTTGTCGCGGAAAGCGAAGTGGCCGACATCCTGCGCACCACCGAGAGAGCGCACCAAGGCTGCCAGATCGGTTCCTACCCCTTCTTCCGCGAAGGCCGCGTCGGCGCGAACTTCGTCATCCGATCAACGGATGCGGAGCGGCTTGCAGGCTGCGAGGAGGACCTTGTCGCGCGGCTGGAGGCGGATGGCCGGGAAGTGGTAAGGGGCGGGATTTAGCCTCGGGCTGCGCCAGGCCCGCGCTCCGTCGCCCCGCCCAGCTTTGCTGGGCGTGCGCTCCATTTCAGACCATCCCCAGGATGGTCTGAAATGGAGCGGGTGAAGGGAATCGAACCCTCGTCACTTGCTTGGGAAGCAAAAGCTCTACCATTGAGCTACACCCGCTCGGCTGCGGGATATCTAAGCGGGGGCAGGCGATTTGTCGAGACGCTTGCCGTGGGCCACAGCAGCGGGCAGCATCGGTTCGAACAGGGGAGCAAGTGAATGGCGCAAACGGCAGGGGCGAAGAAGACCGAGTGGGCGCGCTGGATCACTATCGCCGCGTTGGTGTTCGGCGTCGGTGGCGTCGCCGCGGCCTTGATCTCGGCGCTCGGAGCAGGCGCCGGCGCCTGGCATTTCCGCGTCGCCTTCACCGTGCTTCGCTACGCCTTCTTCGCCGCCATTGCCGGCGCCGTGCTTGGCCTCATCGGCCTGATCGCCGCGCGTCGGGCGCGCAAAGCCCGGCTGATGCTCCCCAACCTCCTTGCCGTGGTGCTTGCCCTGGGCTTCGTCCTCTATCTCGGCGCGCAGATCCGCACCGCGCGCACCGTTCCGGCGATCCACGACGTCGCCACGAACCTCGACGATCTGCCGCAATTCACCAGGCTCACCGTCCGCGCCGACAACCTTGAAAAGGTGCCGGACATGGATCGGCCGGAGCTCAAGGCGCTCTCCCCCGAAGAGCGCTGGAAGGCGATCCACCGCGAAGCCTATGGCGACATACGCACGATTCGCGTGCCGATGAACCCGCAGGATGCGATCCGCAGTGCCGCCCCGCTTGCCCGCGACCGCGGCTGGACGATCGCCAATGAAGATGTCGATGGCGGGGTGCTGGAAGCCACCGACACCAGCACCTTTTTCCGCTTCAAGGACGATGTTGTCGTCCGCGCCCGGCCGGCACCCGGTGGCGGGAGCCAAATCGACATGCGCTCGATCAGCCGGGTTGGCGGAAGCGATGTCGGCGTCAACGCGAAGCGTGTTCGAGCCTTTCTCGCCGATCTTCAGTCGCAGGGCTGAAGCGGCGTCTCGCGCTGCGGCGGAACGGCGCTTCTGAAGCTGCCCGGCCCGCGCAGCAGCGCTTTCAAGCGCGCCAGCACCGGCATGCGCGCTCGCACCCGCGGCAGCCAATTGGCCGGTGCCTCGGCCTCGGCCTGAGGTGCGTCCGAGTATAGCTCAAGCGGCGCCGGCAGGCGGCGCAGGCGCACGAACCGCTCACGGCCGCGCAAGATGTCCTCAGCTTCGCTCAGCGCGCGGGCAAGGTCCGGCTCCTCGAACGGCTTGGCAAGGCAGCCGATGGCCAGGTCCGGCACCGGAAAGCCCGGCGCCCGGCCGGTGGTGAACAGGCACAAGGTGCCGAGTTCGTGAAGCTTGGCGGCGACGCTGAAGCCGCTGGTCGCGTTGGCAAGCTGAAGATCGACCAAGGCAAGGTCCGGCCGTTCCGCTTCGGCGGCGGCGATCGCGCTTGTGAAATCGTCGGCGATTGCGGTTACACGGTAGCGCGGGTTGAGCTCCACCAAATGCTTCAATGTGTCGGCGAGCAGCGGCTCGTCCTCCACGATCAGGATCTTCAGCACGGCCTCGGCCCTCCCTGCGGCGAAGCGTTGCGCGGGCGCGGCGGGAAGGCGAGGGGCCCCGCGCGTATTTGCGGCGAGTGATTCCTCTGCTGCGACGAAAAGAGCCTAGCGTCCGCCGAACGCCGCCGCCGATACGGCCTTTGTGCCGCAATTCAGGAACATTGATCCAGATAAAGGATTGAGCCGCAAAGACATATTTGGAGGCGAGGCACATGGACGGCGAGATCTTCTTCCGCCAGCAGGCGCGGGAATGCCGCGAAGCTGCCGCCAAGGCGGAAGCCGCGGACAGCAGGGCGCTTCTTCAGCTTGCCAAATATTATGAAAAGGAAGCGCGCAACGCGTCGGGCGAAGCGCCCCGGCAGGGCATGCGGGCGGCGGAACTTAACCGCTACTAAGCGGTTCAAATCGGGTCCTGCGACGGACAACACAGGAGGAGGGCGCTTCGGGCTGAACGACCCCGGAGCGCCCTTTTTCACGAGCGCGGTGCGGCGGCTTTGCCGCCCTTACGAGCGCGGCGCGGGGATCAGCTCCAGGACGTGAAGCTCCGTCGCGGCTGGACCCGCGATGGCGAGGCGGTAGCGGAATTCGTCCACCCGCTCGAGCCGTCCGGCGACATCCTTCGCAGGCTCCTCTCCATAGCCCGGCGCCCTGCCTCTGGCTGGAGCGGAGGCGCCGAGGAAGACGAGTTGCGCGCTGCTTGCCGCATCATAGAGGTAACCGCCCAACCGGTAGCCGCTGATGTCGGACGTGAAGCTCAATTGGTCTCCTTCCACGCCGACGAAGCAGAAGCCGGACTTCACCGGCGCGACGCTCCGCGTTCGTCCGCCGGTGATGCCGATGCGCAAGAGGCGGCAGCGATAGGGGCCTGGGGCCGGCGCGGCGCGGGGAAGTTTCACCTGGGGGTCGAGCAGCGGCGCTTCGGCGGCAAGGGTCCGGCCGGCGCCGCGGCGTCTGCTTTCCTCCAGCGCCGCCGCCCAGCGTCCGTCCAAGGCCTCGATGGCCGCTTCGCCAGCGGGCGTCGCGGTTCCGCGCCAGCTTTCCGGCTCTTCCACGACAATGGCCGGGCCGGCGGAGGGCGCGTTGGGTGCTGGCGTCTGGCAGCCGGAAAGCGCCAGGCCGAGGAGAAGGAGGAAAGGGGCCGGCCGGTTCATGAATTCACTCCCGCGCGACACAGGCGCCGCCACCGGACGCCCTCTCACGCTTTACCACCGCCTTCCCCGGCAAGCCAGCAAGCGTGCGCAAAAGAAGCCGTCGCGAGTTCCGCCCTTTTCCGCTAGCGCCGCGGCCATGGCCATTCGCTCGCTCTTCGCCACACCCTTCTACGAGGCCGATGTCGCCGTTCCCGGCCTGCTGGAGGCGCTTGAGCAATCTTGCCTTGCCTTGGCGGAGGACGATCTGGCCGGCCGCCGCTGGTCGCGCGAGCATGGCTATCGCGGCTATACCTCCTACGCCTCGCTGAACGACCTTCCCGCCCGCGACCCGCATTTCGCCGATCTCGTCCGTTTGCTCTCCCGCCACGTCGCTGCCTTTGCCGACGCCTGCGCAATGGACCTGCGCGGTCGGCGGCTGAAGCTTGACAGTTTTTGGGTCAACGTCCTGAAGCCGGGCGGCGTTCATTCGGCGCACCTCCACCCGCACAGCGTTGTTTCCGGCACCTTCTATGTCGCGGTTCCGCCAGGAGCAGGGCGGCTGAAGCTCGAAGACCCGCGCCTGCCAATGCTGATGGCCGCCCCGCCCCGCCGCGCCGATGCGCCCGAAGACCGATTGACCTTTGTGTATGCAAATCCGGAGCCGGGGCGGCTTTTCCTGTGGGAAAGCTGGCTCCGCCATGAGGTTGTGCCCGGCACCGGCAAAGGCGAACGGATCAGCATCAGCTTCAACTACCGTTGACGCGGCGTCACTTTTCTACAATGGGAGCGGCCGTAGCCGGAGCCTGGCCCGGTTGCAGGCGTTGATGCGGTGCGCGGGCCTTGCTGCCGTCGCGGGGGCTCGTACGTCCAGCTTCGTCGCCCTGTTTGTTTAAAAGGATCGATTTCGTGGCCGCTTTGGTAGTTGCATCCCTTGCCGTCGTCATGGTGCTGAGCGCCGTGTTCGAAGACATCGCGCACCGCGACATCCGCCGCCGCGCCGACCGCCGCCAGTCCGAGCTCCCGGCCGAGTAGGCCTTGACCCGCGCGCCGCCGGCGGGAAAGCGGGCGGCATGACTTCGATTCCCCTAACCGATCTGGTGGCGGCAGAGCTTGCCGAGCCGGTGCACCCGCGCGTTTCGGCAATGGCTGCGGCGATTGCGGCTCTGTACCCGCGCGCGGCGCGGTCGGTCCTGTTTTACGGTTCGTGCCTTCGGGAGAGCCAGCTCGAAGGGCTGATGCTCGATTTCTACCTCGTCGTTTCGGATTACCGCGCCGCTTATGGCAAGAGCTGGATGGCGACCGCCAACCGCCTGATCCCGCCCAACGTTTTCCCCTTCGAGCATGAGGGGCTGGTGGCGAAATATGCCGTGCTGAGCGAGGCGGATTTCGTGCGCGAATGTTCGCTGGCAGCGACCAGCGTGTCGGTTTGGGCCCGTTTTGCTCAGCCGTCGCGGCTGGTCTGGACGACCGACCAGGCGGCTCGGCAAGCCGCGGTGGCGGCGGTAGCCGAGGCCGCCCCGACTTTGATCGAACTCACCCTACCGGTGCTGGACGTGGAGGCCGCCCGGTCGCCACTCGACATCTGGCGCACGGGCTTCGCACTTACCTACGGGGCCGAACTTCGGGCCGAGCGGAGCAATCGCTCAGGCTCTATCGTGGATTCCGATCCGCCGCGCTACGAGCGCTTCGCTCTTGCCGCTCTGGCCGAAATTGCCCGAAAGCGCGGCGCAGGGCAGGGCGGGGAAGTGCCGCTGATCGCGGCGCCCGAGGCGATGCGCAAGCGGTGGAAGACGATGCAGCGCAAGGGAAAGGCGCTGAGCGTGATCCGCCTCGCCAAGGCCAGCGGCACCTATGCCGGTGGGATCGATTACCTCGCCTGGAAGATCAATCGGCATGCGGGGGCGGGAATCGAGATAAAGCCGTGGCAGCGGCGCTGGCCGCTCATTGCCGCCTTCACTCTGCTGCCGAAGCTGCTTCGGCGGAAGGCCATTCGCTGAGCCGCCGGCCGAGCGAGGTCGAGACCGCGCCGGCGAGCGCTGAGACGGTGAAGGGCTTGCGCAATATGTCGTGGCCGCTCAACTCCTCGGCATCGCCGGCTTCGCCGACATAGCCGGTGACGAACAGCACCGCGATCTCCGGCCAGCGGCGGCCGATCTCGCGCACCAGCTCAGGTCCGGTCATCTCCGGCATCATGATGTCGGTGATGACGAGGTCGATCCGCGCTTCGCGTTCCAGGATGGCGACCGCCTCCTTGCCGCTTGCGCAGGCGATCGGGCGGTAGCCCATCTCTTCCAGCGCGCCGACGGTTGCGCGGCTGACCCGGGGATCGTCCTCCACCACCAGGATCGCCGAATCGGCCGGCACCGTCTCGTGCACAACTCCCGCGGCAGCCTGCGCCCCGGCTTGCGCCTCACCGGACCCGCGCGCGGTTTCGGCCGAGCGCGGCAGGTAGATGGACACGGTGGTGCCCACGCCCACGGTTGAGCTTAGCTCGACATCCCCGCCCGATTGGCGCGCGAAGCCGAAGATTTGGCTCAAGCCCAGGCCGGTGCCCTTGCCGACCGGCTTGGTGGTGAAGAAAGGCTCGAATACCCGTTCCATGACTTCGGGCGGCATTCCGGCACCGGTGTCGGCAACGCTGATCCGGACATATTCGCCCGCGGCAAGCTCGCCAACCTCGCCGTCGCTCAACCCCATATTCTCGACTCGAATGGAAAGCTGGCCCTGGCCGTCCATCGCATCGCGCGCGTTGACGGCCATGTTGAGGACGGCATTCTCGAGCTGGTTGGTGTCCACCCGGACGTGCCAGACGTCGTCCGGAAAGCGGGTGGAAACGCTGATCCGCTCCCCGATCGAACGGTCGATCAGGTCCAGCATGCCTTCCACCAATTCCGTCGGCGCCGCCGAGACGGGAAGCAGCGGCTCGGCGCGCGCGAAGGCGAGCAGCCGACGGGTCAAAGCCGCCGCGCGGGTGGCACCTTCCATGGCATTATCGAGGTGAAATTCGACCTCCCGCTTGGAGCTTCGAAGTTTTCGTTTCGCCAGGTCCAATCCGCCTACCACGACCGCAAGCATGTTGTTGAAATCGTGTGCAATTCCGCCCGTAAGCTGCCCCACCGCCTCCATCTTCTGCACCTGCCGAAGCTGTGCTTCCGCCGCGGCACGTTCGGCACCTTCCGCCTTGAGCCGTTCATTGGCCTCGGTAAGCTCAAGCGTCCGCTCCCGCACCCGTTCCTCGAGCAATTGCGCCCGGTTCGCCTCGCTGTCGGCGGCACGCAATGCCTCGATCCGCCCGCTCATCGCCCGGAAGGCGAAAAGGCCGAGCACCACCGCGCCGGCGCAGATCAGCACGGCGATCCAACCAAGCCATTTGGTCAGCTCGTCCGCCCGCGCGCCGGACAATCGCGTCTCCGCCATTCGGCCGCGCAGGTCCTGCTGCTCCACCGCCGCGATCTGGGCGAGCTTGGCGCGAAGCTCCGGCCCCGTCGCCGTCTTGCCTGCACCGTAGAAGAGCGAGAGGCCGTCGCTGCCCTGCTTGGCGCTCGCCGCTGCGGCGGCCGTTACCAGCTCCTGCCCGCGCCGGTCGTAAAGCGACTTCAGCTCCTGGACCCGCGCCACCTGGTCGGGCTTGCCGCGCACCAGCCGCTGCAGCTCACCGATCTGCCGCTCGGCAAGCCTCCATTCGCTGTAATACAGGCTTCCGGTCTCCCGCTCCTCATCGAGGACGTAGCGGCCGAGCGCCGCTTCCGCGCGTGCAAGGCTTCCGTCAACCGTACGAGTCAGCAGCATCACGTCGTAGCTGTGCCGCTCGGAAGCCAGCGCGTCCTCGCGGTCGCGATTGGAGCTGGTCACCATGATCATCAGCAGGGCGAGCAAAACGGTCGCCAATATCGCGCCCGCCCCCGCAAGAGCGCCGCGTCCCCACCCGGGCGCCTGGCCCGGGTCGTCGATCATCTCACCCGCCATGAAGCGGTTGTAAAACAAGCTGGAAGTGCTGGAAAGCCGCTCCGGTACGGGAACAACTCCGCTTAGCGCTTAAGCGAGGTAGCCGGTCGCCTTTCCGGCGGCTTCGAACATGCCCAGGATCGCGCCGACTTCCTCGCTCGAATGGTCGGCGCACAGCGAGCAGCGCAGCAGGTACATGCCGGCGGGGGTCGCCGGCGGGCGGGCCATGTTGACGTAAACACCGGCTTCCAGAAGCGCCTGCCACAGGCGGACGGTGGTTTCCTGGTCCGGCAGCAGCACGGCGATGATCGCCGACTGGGCGTCAGGCGTCGCAAGATCGAAGCCGAGATCGCGAAGCCCCTGGTGAAGGCGGCGGCTATTTTCCCACAGATGCGCGCGCTTGTTGCCGGCATGCATCAGCTTGCGAATAGAGGTCGCGGCGGTTGCCACTACCGACGGCGGAAGCGAGGCGGTGAAGACGTAGGGGCGGCAGACCAGGCGAAGCACCTCGAACTTGGGGTGGTTCGACACAATGAATCCGCCCACCGTGCCGACGGACTTGGAGAAGGTGCCGACAACGAAGTCGACATCGTCGGCAACACCCGCTTCCTCAAACACGCCGCGGCCATTCTCGCCGAAGAAGCCCATGCCATGGGCCTCATCGACGACGATCATGGCGCCCGCTGCCTTGGCGACCGCAACCATTTCCTTCAGCGGCGCGATGTCGCCGAGCATTGAGTAGACGCCCTCGAGCACCACCAGGCGCCCTCCCTCGGCAGGGAGCCGCTTCAGGCGCTTCTCGAGATCCTCGACGCTGTTGTGGCGGAAGCGGACGATCTGCGCATTGCCGAGCGCGCAGCCGTCGTAGATCGACGCATGGCTGTCGGCATCGAGGATGATGTAATCCTCCTTGCCGGCGATGGTCGACATCAGACCGAGATTGGCCTGGTAGCCGGTGGAAAACACCATCGCATGATCGGTGCCGTAAAACTCCTTGAGGGCATCCTCGACTTCGCGATGCCCTTGGTAGGTGCCGTTCAGCACCCGGCTTCCGGTGGTGCCGGCGCCGTAAGCATCGAGTGCGTCCTTGCCGGCCTGGATCACGTCCGGGTCGAAGGTCATGCCCATATAGTTGTAGGTGCCGAGCAGGATGATCTCCTTGCCCTTCACGATCGCGCGGGTGGGGGAGAGCACTTTCTCCATCACCAGCCCGAACGGATCGCGCACCCCCGTGTCGAGCAATGCCTCGCGCTCGGCAATCAGCGCGTCGAACTTGGAGAAAAGGTCCTGCCCATGCGACGGCTGGATCGACGTCTCATCGGCCGGATCGTAGGGGGTGCTGACGGCTTCGGTCATGCGTTCAGCGATCCTTCCGGAGCTGCTCGACCGAGTCGACGAGCTGGCCCACCGTTTCGATCTCCGCCTGCATGTTCATGGTGATGAGGATGTCGAATTCGTCCTCTACCGATGCGACGAAATCCATCACGATCAGGCTGTCCCATTCGAGGTCGCCGGCGAAGGTTGTCGCCTCGCTGAGCTCCACGCCCTTTTTGTTGAACGGCGCGATGAGCTGGGCGACTTTCGCGTAAACTTCGTCTCTGTCGGTCATGGCTCGTCCTTATGTCCGGAGCGCCCCTCTGCCAAGTCAATTGGGCGAGACGGTGGCGGGGGCGCCGCGCGTCTTCCACAAGGAGACGGCGACGCCTGCCGCCAGGATGGAGAGGGTGATGCCCAACGAAAGCGCCGGCGGCACCTTAGCGATGCCGAACGCGTCCGCCGCGAAAATCTTGCCGCCGATAAACACGAGCAAAACGGCAAGAGCGTATTTCAGATAATGAAAGCGCTCGATCATTGCCGCCAGCGCGAAATAGAGGGCGCGAAGGCCGAGGATGGCGAAGATGTTGGACGTGTAGACGATGAACGGGTCGGTGGTGATGGCGAAGATCGCCGGCACCGAATCGACCGCGAACACCACGTCGACGAACTCGATCATGATCAGCGCGAGGAAAAGCGGCGTCATGAAGCGCGCCGGTCTGCCCGTGGTTGGATCGGCCTGGGTGATCCAGAAGCGCTCGCCGTGAAGCGTGTCGCTGACCCGGAAGCGGCGGCGCACCCACTTGAGGAGCGGCGATCCGGCGACGTCGAACGGCGTGTCGGCCATTCGCCACATCTTGATGCCGGTGACGATCAAAAAGGCGGCGAAGACGTAGAGCAGCCAGCCGAACCGCTCCACCATCGCGGCGCCGACGCCGATCATAATGGCCCGAAGAACGACAACCCCGATAATGCCCCAGAACAGCACCCGGTGCTGATGGATGCGAGGAACGGCGAAATAGCCGAAGATCATCGCGATCACGAAGACGTTGTCGATCGCCAGGCTCTTCTCGATGGCGAAGCCGGTGAGATATTGAATGCCGGCGGTTTCGCCGAGATACCACCACACCCAGCCACCAAAGGCCAAGGCCAGGGCAATGTAAAAAGCGGAGACAAGCAGGCTTTCCCGCACTCCGATTTCACGCCGCTTGCGGTGCAGTACGCCAAGATCGAGCGCGAGAAGCAGCGCCACGATGCAAAGAAAGGCGAGCCACATCCAAAGCGGCGTGCCCAGCCAGAGCGAAAAAAGGAATTCCATTGCCACTCTCCAATCGATGTCGTTCATCGATCGGGTGAGGCGGCGGCGCAGACGCTATACGATATGAACTGCACCGGGCCTTCACCCGATGCGGTCCGACATCACGTCGTCTCTTGGACGGCCGTCAGAGGGGCCCGGTCCCGCGAGACGCTCTTTATGGAACGAGCGCCGCCGGATCAAGCCTCAGCGGAGCCAGCCTTGCTCCCGGTACCAGGCGGCGGTTTGCTCGAGGCCTTCTTCGGTGGGGATCTGTGCCGTCCAAAGTCGCGGGCGCGGGCTGCGCTCGGGATTGGAAACCCAGTCCGGGTGGCAGAAATAGCCGACCCGGTCGGGAGTCAGCTTGGCTTTCTTGCCGTGCAGCAGGCGGTCGAAACCGGAAGCAAGCCGCATCACCGGCTTGGGGAAAGAGAAAGCGAGCGGCTTCTTGTCGTAGGCCTGGCCCAAAGCGCGGGCGAATTCGCGATGTTCCCAGCCGCCCGGGCGGCCGTCGTCCGGCTCGTAGGTTTCGGAGCGGCTGTCGCCATCTTCCAGCACGGCGAGAAGGAGGCGGCAGAGATCCTCGACATGGACGACCGAGAAGTGCCCCTTTGGCGGAAGGGCAACCAAACCGCGCCTGGCCATCTTGAACAGCTCAAGCGTCTCCCGATCACCGGGGCCGTATACGGCGGGCGGTCGGATGATCGTCCAGTCGAGGCCGGAAGCGGAGATGAGCTTCTCGGACTTGATCTTCGACCAGCCGTACATCGAAAGCTTCGGCTCGCGCGCGGCAAGCGAGGAGACGTGGACGAAGCGGCGCACCCCAGCCTTGCGCGCCGCGTCGATCATGTTCGCGGTGCCGCCGACATTCACCGCTTCGAATGCCTCTCGGCTGCCGCTGATCATGCCGGCGACGTGGATCACCGCGTCCGCGCCGCTGCACAACTTCACCAGGGTTTCCGGCCGGTCGAGCGCGCCGTCCACCCAGACGATATCGTGCTCCGGCGGCTTCCAGCCACGGGTAAGGGCCCGCAGGTCATAGCCGCCGGCGAGCGCAAGGCGGAGCAGGTGCTGGCCGACGAAGCCGGTCCCCCCGGTGATCGCCAGCGTACGGACGCCGCGGTTCATTTCAGAGCGGCGACCAGGGCTTGTCGTCAGCGTCCGGCGCGGCTTCCGCTTCGTCGCCATCGTCGGCCACTCCGCGGCCGTCGAGATGGCGAAGCAGCAGATCGAGCACCGCTTCCACGCCCTCGCCGGTTGCGCCCGACAGGGGAAGGGGGCGAACGCCAGCCGCGTCTTCCAGCTCGTCGGACAAAGCGTCGATCAGCTCGGCATCGAGCGTGTCGCATTTGTTGAGCGCAACCACGACCGCTTTCTCCTCAAGCCCCTCGCCATAGGCTTCGAGCTCTTCGGACACGATGCGGTAGGCGTCGCCGACATCCTCATTGTTGGCGTCGACCAAGTGGAGCAGAACCTTGGTGCGCTCGACGTGGCCGAGGAAGCGGTCCCCGATCCCGGCGCCTTCCGCCGCGCCTTCGATCAGGCCGGGAATGTCGGCGATTACCAGCTCGCGCCCCTTGTGGCGGACGACACCGAGCTTGGGGTGGAGCGTCGTGAACGGGTAGGCGCCGACCTTCGCATTGGCGTTGCTGACCGCGTTCAGGAATGTCGACTTGCCCGCATTGGGCAGGCCCAACAGCCCGACATCGGCGAGCAGCTTGAGGCGCAGCCACACCCACATTTCCTCGCTCGGCCAGCCGGTGCCGTGCTGGCGCGGGGCGCGGTTCGTGGAGGTCTTGTAGCTTGCATTGCCCCGCCCGCCATCGCCGCCCCGAAGCAGCACGACGCGCTGGCCGACTTCCGTCAGATCGGCGAGCACATGCTCCTTGTCATCCGAAATCACCTGGGTGCCGACGGGAACCTTGATGACGAGGTCCTTGCCGCCCGCGCCGGTTCGGTTGGAGCCGGAGCCGCCCGAACCGCGCGGTGCCCGGAAATGCTGGGTGTACCGAAAATCGATCAGCGTGTTGAGGCCGTCCACCGCTTCGAACACGATGTCGCCGCCCTTGCCGCCGTCGCCGCCGTCCGGCCCGCCATATTCGACGAACTTTTCGCGGCGAAAGGACACGGCGCCCTGGCCGCCTGCGCCGGAGCGAATGAAAATCTTGGCTTGGTCGAGAAAGTGCATAGCTGCGACTTAGGAGCGCATCGGCTCCGCCGCCACCCCCATAGAGGAGAGGAGGTGCGCGCGGGCAAGCTCGCGGGCGCGTTCCGGCGGCAGACCGAGCGCCTGCGCCATCGGCCGACCGAGAAGCGAATCGCCCAACGCCGCAAGAACGAGCCACAGGGTCATTTCGTGCACCGGCCGGTTTTCATGCCCCGCGCCAAGGCGGTCGACGAGCTTGTGGATCGCTTCCAGCACCGGGTTCAGCGCGTCGTGATTGCCCGAGAGGATCATCCAGGCGGCGAGCGCACCGGCGCCTTCCCGGCCGAATGCGTCGAAGGTGCGGTCGACGATTTCACGCGGGTCTGCTTCACCCACGCGTGCCTTGTCCACCGCTTCGCCGATATGTGCCGTCACCCGCTCGGCAAGATCGCGCGCGAGTTCGGATTGGAGGCCGGCGGCCGAACCGAAATGGTGGAGGAGGTTGGCGTGGGTGCGGCCGATCCGCCCCGCCACGGCCTTCAACGTCACCGCCTGCGGCCCTTCCTCGATCAGCAACGTCCGTGCCGCTTCCAGGGCGGCGGCGCGGCTCTCCTCGGGGGAGAGGCGGGAGCGTACTATTGACATTGGTGTAAGCAGCTATATGTCGTCATTCTCAGGAGATACATGATGGCACGCGCAACGACACCCTCCGATCTTACCATCGTCCCGCGCGATCGGCGCTTCGGCCGCGGCGCGGCGACTGCGCGCTGGTGGCTTGGCGGCGATCCCTACGGCACCGCGCTCTACAACGCGCTCTCCGCCACTTTCCCGAAGGGCGAGGCCTTTTTCGTCGAAAGCGTGCGCGCCTTTCGCGAGGGCGCCGATCCCAAGCTCGCCGCCGAGATCAAGGCGTTCACCACCCAGGAGGTGATGCACAGCCGCGAGCATGTCGCTTTCAACAAGCGGGCGGTGGATGCCGGCTACGATCTGTCCCGCCTCGACAAGGATGTCGACGACCGGCTCGCTATCGTGCGCGCCAAGCACCCGATCGTCAGCCTCGCCGCCACCATGGCGCTTGAGCATTTCACCGCAATGCTCGCCCACGAGCTGCTCGCCGATCCGCGCCACCTCGAGAAAGCCGACGCGGAGACCGCCGCTTTGTGGCGCTGGCACGCGATCGAGGAGATCGAGCATAAGGGCGTCGCCTACGACACCTGGATGCACGCGACCAAGGGCCTGACCCCCTATAAGCGCTGGTCGATCAAGGCGCGGGTGATGCTGCTGGTCACCAAGAACTTCCTGGTCGATCGCACCAAGGGCGCGCTGGATCTGCTCGCCCAGGACGGCATCACCGGCCCGAAGGCCTGGTGGGGCGTCTTCTGGTTCGCCTTCGGACGCCCGGGCATGTTCCGCAAGGTGTTCGCGGCGTGGGCGAGCTTCTTCCTCCCCGGCTTCCACCCCTGGAACCACGACGACCGTGCCCTCATCGCGCAGGCGGATGCGGAACTGAAGGCGGCCTAGGTTCCTCCCCAGCCACGCTGGGGAGGGAAACCATGCGAAGCGTGGTGGAGGGGTAGCTGCCGTGACAATTGCGGTTCGCACGCAAGAACCTCTCGACCCACAGCCAGATCACCCCTCCACCACCCTTCGGGTGGTTCCCCTCCCCATCTTCGACGGGGAGGAACTAGGCGGCTGCCATCACTTCCAGGCAATCGCGTACCGGCGCTCGTACCTCCGGTTCGGCGAGGTCCAGTTCGAACAGGCGGCACGGCGCCGCCTCCCGCCTGCCGGCGCTGTAGCGTTGGGCGACCTTGCCGGTGGCGCGGAAGCCGAGCTTTTCGAGCACCCGGCCGGATGCCGGGTTGTCGAGGAAGTGGCCGGCATCGAGCTTGGGCAGGCGCAGGCTGTCGCGGGCAAAAGCGAGCACCGCACGCCCAGCCTCCGTTGCATAGCCGCGGCCCCAGAAAGGCCGCGCAATGAAGTAGCCGAGCTCGCGTGTGCCGTCAGGCCGCGTGCCGATGCCGATCGTGCCGACGAGCTGCGGAGCGCCCTTCGTTCGCCGGAAGATCAACGCCGTCGCATCGTGCGCGTCGCGTTCGGTGGCGAGAAACGCCTCCGCGTCGCCAAGCGTGTAGGGCCAGGGCGCGCTGGCGAGGTTGCGGATCACGCCTTCGTCGGCGATCGCCCGGAAGAGGGCAGGGGCGTCCTGCATCCAGCCGGGCCGCAGCAGCAGTCTTTCCGTCCGAGCAAACATCGTCTCTTCCTCTCTTCGCCTGGCGCCCTGGCCCGATACGGGTTGCGGCGCGGTGACAGTTTCGAGGGAGAAACAAAAAAAGGGAGAGGGGCTGCCCCCTCTCCCTCGAATTCGGTTCTCTAATGAGACCTGGGGGGCCGCCCCGTGGGAGCGGCCCGTCCTCGGCGCGCTCCTATTCCGCTGCTTCCGCGAGCGCCGGCATGTCGACGCATACGAATTTGCGGCCAAGCTTCCCGTCGCGAAACGAGACGCGGCCGTCGGTGAGCGCAAAAAGGGTGTGATCCTTGCCCATGCCGACGTTGGCGCCCGGATACCATTTGGTGCCGCGCTGACGCACGATGATGTTGCCGGCGATCACGGCTTCGCCGCCGAACTTTTTGACGCCAAGGCGGCGGCCTGCGGAGTCGCGGCCGTTGCGGGACGAGCCGCCTGCTTTTTTATGTGCCATCTCGAATCTGCCTTACGTCTTGATCTTGCCGCTAACTTACGCGGCGTCGTTCTTGGTTTCAACCGGGCTGTCGGTCATCGGGCTTTCGGCGCCTTCAACCTTGAGCGGCGCCTGGGGCTGCGGCTCGGAACCAGCGGCCTTCTTGGCGCGCGGCTTCTTGGCCGGAGCGTCCGGAGCGGCTTCGGCGGCCGGAGCGGCAGGAGCTTCGTTGGCGGGCTTTTCAGCCTTGGCCTTCTTCGGCCTATCTTCGGCCTTCTGGTCGCCGATCGCGGTGATGCGCAGGATCGTGTGCTGCTGGCGATGACCGGCCTTGCGGCGGTAGTTATGCCGGCGGCGCTTCTTGAAAACGATGACCTTGTCGGCCTTCGCCTGAGCGATGATCTCGGCCGAAACGGTCAAGCCGTCGGTGGAGCGCAGCTCGGCGCCCTCGCCGGCGAGCAGGATGTCGCCCAGCTGGATGGTTTCGCCCGCCTCACCGGCAAGCTTTTCAACAACGATCTTGTCTCCGGCGGCTACGCGATACTGCTTGCCGCCCGTGCGCACGACTGCGAACATGGCTCTTTCCAAACATTCTAGATCTTTTGTCGCGCAAAAACGGCCACGGCCGAACCCCGCGCGGGAAGCCGGGCTGCTACAAGGGAGGGCGCATCCTGTCAACCGATGCGGAGCGCGAAAACGTAGGCGAGCCACGTCTTAGTGGCGCATCTCGCGGCGAAGGCGGTAGCGGCCTTGGGCGAACGGCTCGAACAGGCCGGAGATCGCCGGGTGATCGACCGGCTCGGCGCTTTCGTCCGTCACCAGATTACCCTGGCTGACATAGGCCGTGTAGCTCGATTCCCCATTCTCCGCGAGGAGGTGGTAGAAAGGCTGGTCCTTGGCCGGGCGCACGTCCTCCGGGATAGACTGGTACCATTCCTCCGTATTGGCGAACACCGGATCGACGTCGAAGATCACGCCGCGAAAATCGTACACGCGGTGCCGCACCACGTCGCCGATGGCGAAGCGGGCGTGGCTGACCACGGGCGCCGGAGGCGCGTCGTTGCCGAGGATGGACGGGGTAACCATGCATCCGATGTAGGAAATTGCCGGGCAAAGGCAAGCAAATGCCGGGGCAGGGCGCGCCAAGGCCGGTTCTGCCGGATAAACGCAGCGCAGGCTTGGCAAGCCGAAAACCTTGGTCTAAGCGCCCGCTTCGTCGACCGGCCCGCGCCTTTGCGGAGCTTCGCCTATCTCCCGCGGAGAGGTGCCAGAGTGGTCGATTGGGACGGTCTCGAAAACCGTTGTGCCTTTACGGGTACCGTGGGTTCGAATCCCACCCTCTCCGCCATTTCCAGCCCAGCAACAATCTCAAGCCTTCGTCGCCGCAAAGCCGAACTGGCTCCGGTGCCGGGCGAGGCGGCTTTGATGATCGGGCGTAAGGTCCAGCGCCGGGACCGATCTGGGATCAAACAACGCGGCCGCGGCAGGGCTCAGCCCGGGCTTCACCAGCGGCGTTCCGTTGTCGGCGAAACTTACCAGCCCTGCGTCGAAGGCGGCGTCCCAATGGGCTGCCAGCAGCAGGCCATTGTGAACGTCCAGACGCTCGACGTCGCTTGCGCAATCCGCCCAGGCGACGATGTGGCTTGCGCGCAGCAGCGCCGAATCCCCAATTCCGGTAAGCGGGCAGCGGCCCCGCCAGTAGCGCAGCAGCGCGCGGCGAAAGACGTCCTGGCCGATGCGGCGGCGCGCGACGGCATCGGCCTCAGTGGCGCCAAGGCCTTCCGTCTCCGCCTGGAATTCGTAAAACGGCGCGGTTGGCAGGCTTCGGGAAAGGTCGTACACGCGGTGAAGGGCTTCACGCAGCGCGGTCTGGTCGAAAAAGCCGAAGGCCGCGCGTTTGCCGATCGGAACCGGCTCGGCACGCGGCGCGGCGAGTTCCGTGGACACGCCGGCATGCTCCACGGCCAAAAACCATCCGTTGCCGCCGACCGTGACGGCCAGCCCGATTTCCCCCGGGACATCGATGTCGGACGCGAAATAAAGCCAACCGTCCGCTTCGCCGCGCTCCAGCCGATAGCCATGGTTCCACGCCGCCTCGATCAGTTCCGAACGCAGCCCCGGCGCCGGCGGCCGCATCCGGTAGTCGGTGTTCCAGCAGGGCGGCGCGTCAGGCATCAGCGATACCCCTCCACCCGCGCTCGGGCGCCGGCGGCGACCTGCGCGTCGTAGGCGGCAAGGACGAGCCGGCGGGTGCGGTATTCGCCATATTTGGCGATCTCGTTCTTCTGGAGAACGCGAAAGGTTTCCGACGGATAGTCTGCGCCCATCACATCCCTGGGATCGAGCACGTAGCGCAGCTCGTCGCGGCTGAGGCCGTAGGCGAGCGCAAACCAGGCATCCAGCTCCGCACGAAGCCCTGCACGGCGCTCCTCATCCCAGGCGAAGGGCGGGCCGTGGTAGCCGAGGTCCCGCGCGAAGGGGGTCATGGAATGGCTGGTGTAGGTGAGCTCAAGGACGCGGGGCACGATGAAGGCGAGGTCGGCTTCGGAGTAGGCGGCGGGAGGGAGGATCGGGAGTTGTCGCATAGTAAAATATTTAAAGGAGATGCCGCCAATCTTCTGTCGTGCAACATAGTCGCACACGATTGCGCTTAAATTGACGCTTAGTGCAGCAATCCGCCTTGGACTTTGGTCCGGCATCATCAACAGGAACTTATCGCTGGCGCCAGCCGCCGGGACAATTGTGGGTATCAATGTGCGTTCATTGGTTGCAGCGGTGATGTCGCGCCAACCCAGCATCCACCGATAACCCCAGTTCTTGGTGAGGAAGCGTTCTTGCACCGCAGCCCACGTGACCCAGTAGAATGGCTCCGTTTCGAACAACGGGTTCTGCAAATCGGCAAGGCTGTTTTCCGGCAGCACGCGATTCCCCCGCTGATCCCCCCGCGACCCGTAGCTTGCGGCTCGGTGGTTGAAAAAGGAGGCGAGCTTGGCCTCGTACAACGGCACGTAGCGGCTGCCGGATGCCGCACTGCCGCACGCCGGATCCTGAGCTTGGGCCTCGGCGGCCGGTTCAGAAGTGCTGGGAACCCGGCCGGTGGCGGTGGGGCGCACCCAGTCTGTGCCTTCACGCATCCACCCGTCACGAGTCAGCTGAGCGGCCGTACGGAACAGGTTGCTGTCATTAGCCATGTGAAACATGGCCATGAACGCCATCCGCCACGGGTTTCCGGCCTCGCCAGCCTCAACGTCGATAAGCACAGGTATGCGGTTGTAGACGGCGGTGGTAAGGTCCGCGTCTGCGCGTGCCCGAAAAACCGGAGCGGTCTTTGTATTCGGATTGATGCGCGCGATTTCCGATGCAGACAATGTAAAGCGGCGTCGTGCATCCTCCAGATCCGCCGCTTGTATAAGGAAAAAGGCAAACTCCGCCTCAAGGGCTTCGTGCGCTAAGGTGAGCAAGCAGAATTTCTGGGCGCTATGTACTCCAGGGAAGAGTCCCGCTCGGTTTTCGAAGTCGTACAACCGCGCCAGGCGCCGCTCACTCACCAAGTGGCCAAAGAACGGCGCGGTGGTCGCGTCGGTCGCGATGCCGGTAGGCACGATGATCCCGGCGCGCCCGCGTGCGCTCAACAGCTTTAAAAAATGTTCTGCGAACAGGGCGTAAGTGTTCACGTCGCCGGTGCCGGTGTATCGGTAACGGCCGCCCTGATCGCCGGGTACCCGCGCGAAGAGGCTCATCGCCTCCGCAACCCGCTTGGCGATCTGAAAAGCTGCGTGCAATGCTCGGGAGCGCAGGTCCGGTTCTCCGCTCGCCAGAGTGGCGGTTGCCAGCGCATCGATCATGCGGGACCGCGCCGCGGCATTGGGAGCATCGGCCACTTCCGTACCGGCGAAGAACTCCTGCTCCTGAAGCTTGATCCGCTCCCAGGGCGGGTTCCCCAGCACAACATCGAAGCCGCCGCGTGCGACCATGACATCGGGAAAGGCGAGGGGCCAGTGCAGAGCCCGCGCAACGCCCGCGGCGTCCACCGCCGCCGCTTCCATCGGTCCGAAGACGCTGTTGCCGGCCAGCTTCGCCCGCACGTCGGCGGAGGTCGGCACCATGTTGCGCAGGTAGTTGAGCGGCACCTCGGTCTTGGGCAGCAGAAAGGCCGCGGTGTAGAGGTCGCAGGCGACGCGGGTGGCGTAGCGTGCCGGGTCATGCCGCCACGCATCGTAGCGGCGCTTCTTCGTCTCAACCTGCCCGACCGTCTCCTCCGGCATCGCTTTGATCGAGGAAAGGTTCGAGGCGAGCCGCCGCGGCGGCATCGCGCCGCCGCCGCCTGACCAGTCGAACTGGCCCTGCCCCCGCTTGGCGGCCTTGTTCTGCTGCAGGTAATATTTCGCCGCAGCCTTGTTGTCTCCCGTCAGCGGCTTGTAGGCTTCGTCCGGAATGCCCCCTTCCAGCGCGTCGAGGGAAAAGACTCCGAGCAGCGCGTCGCCGCAGCGGATATTTGCGTCGAGAAAGCCCAGCGGCTGGCCGGGCGATACGCTTTCGATCCACAGCGCCACCTTGGCGAGCTCAACCGCCATCGGGTTGCGATCAACCCCATGGATGCAGCGGCTGACCACATCGCGCAGCGCCGCCTGCCGGTCCGGCGCGTCGGGATCGCGCAAGGTGGCGACCCGCTCCGCCATGCGCCGGGCGGCGCCGAGCAGGAAGTGGCCGGAGCCGCAGGCCGGATCGATCACCTTGAGGTCGAGAATTGCATCGGCGCCACCGTTCGCCTCTGCTTTGTCGAGCACTGGATCGAGCGCGGTATCGAGCAGCGTCTCCACCAGGCTGTCGGGCGTGTAATAGCTGCCGCTGGTTTTTCGGGCATTGCCCTTTGCGCCCGACTCCAGGGTGAAGCGGCCGTCGGGTGCCAAAAATGGACGGATTTCAAGGAGGCTTTCGTAGACGCTGCCCAGCTCCTCCGTTTTCATGTCGCGCCAGTTGATCCGGGTGCGCTGGCTTTCCACGGTGATGAAGCCGAGACTGTAGACCGCCGCCAGAAAATTGCGGTTGGGGATGCTCGCCGCATTCAGCATCAGCGTGTCGCCGCGCGCGAAGAGGCCGCCAAGCGCCGGCAGGCCAAGCAGCGGCTGGCCGGATTCAAGGCTGGCGAGGGTAACCTTCATCCCTTCCCAAGCGTCGTGATGGGCATCGTAGGCGGAGCGCCGGGCGGAGCGTTCGCGCCAAAAGGCGAAGGAATAACTGCCGGCGTAAAGATCCCGCGCTCTTTGCCCTGTGCCGCGCGGGTGGAGCAGGTCGCGATCCTCGGCAACGGCCAGAAAAATCAGGCGGTATGCGGTGCGCAGCAGTTCTTCGAACAAGGATGCGGTTGCGGCAGGATCGGCGGTGAGCTGATGGCGAAGGGCGGGATTTGCCTCGACCAGCCCCTGGCCAAGCTCGCGCAGCGCGGTTTCAACACCTTCGCGGAGCCGCTCGCGAGCCGCTGTGCCTTGCTTCAGCCCCGCCTCGCGCGCCCGCTCAAGCGGCGCGGCGCTGGCGGGCGTGCCGGCGGCGCCGAAGCGGCTGGCATGGGTGAGCAGCCACCAGGCGGTGAAGTCGGCGAACATCTCGTCCCGGAAGATCGCGCCGAGATCAGCCTCGATCCAGGCGGCGCGGGTAAGGCTGGCATTGTCGCGCACCAGCCGCACCCGGTCGCCGGCGAATACCAGCCCCCACAGAATATCGGGATTGGCGTTAAGCCAGTCCTGCAGCAGCACCGCCGGCGAGCGGCGCGGCCGGCCGCCTTCACCATCCCCGAATTCGGGCAGCGCCTTGGAGAAGCCGATGTCCCGGCCCCTGTCATCGTGGGCGGGCGCCGCGACGACGATCGGCACACGCCCACTCTGGCCTTCCCACGCAATGCGGTAGCGCCGCGTGCCGAGCTGGTGGTCCCGTGGGCCTTGAAGGTCGTCGAAGCCGAAGGCGCCTGCCAAGAGTTCTCGGACGAAGGCGGCGGTTTGCGTCACCGTTGGCGCATCGTTCCGGTCATATTCCCGCCAAATCGCCTGGCCGATACGGAAGTAGCGGGCGATCTCGTCGCCTATGCCGAGACCTTTGGGCACGCCATATTCGGCCGCCGTGCGCGCGGTGCGTTCGGTGGCAGCAATTGCGGCGACCTGTTCAGGCGCGATCAGGCCGCCTTCGATGGTGATCGCTTCGAGTCCCAGCTCCACCGCGCGCTTCAGGTGCCGGGCCATCAGTTGGCCTCCGGCACCAGCACATACAGGCCGATGATGTCGGCCGGCAGCACGGGAGACACTTCGGTGGTGGCGCCCTCGCCGCGAGTTGCGGTTTTCACCCGGTCATGGTCGCGGCCGAGCTGTGCCGCCCGTTCCCCCGCGAAGGCGGCAATGGCACTCCCGTAACCGGCGACGCGGTCCAGCGCCTGCTCCACCTGACGGGCGATCACCGGCGGCTCGAGGTTGCCGGCCGCTTCCGGCTCGATCAACGCAAGTGCCTCGGCGCCGGACGCAACCTGGCCGTCGCCGGCAAAGGCAAGCGCGGTTGCCTCCTCGGCGAGCAGCGTCTTGCGGCCGCTGGTCACCAGGGTGAAACGAAGGCGCATCAGTAGCACCGTGGTGAGGCGGCTCACCGCTCGCGTCCGCCACGCGCCGGCGCGGCCGAGCGGCGCCTCGCCGCTCACGCCGCGTGGGTCGAGCGCGCCTTCCGTCATGGTTTCGGCGAGCAAGGCAACGAGCGGGTGAACGCGGCCGACATGCGCCACGTCCGGCTGCGGCGCGTCTGCGAAGGTTATCTGCCGGGTGCCTTTAAGACCGCGGGCGCCAAGGCGCTCGCCGAGCTGGGGCGGAAGCCGGCCAAAATCCACCCGCCAGTGATCGCCGGCCGGGTCCAGCCGAGCGTTGAGCCGGGCCGCCGCGCGGCGGGTGAAGCGTTCCACCTCCGCTGCGCTCCCCAGCATATGCCGCACCGCTTCCCATTCCGGCATGACCTCTTCGGGACGAAGCGCGCCCTGGGCGTAGATGGCGCGACTCTTTTTCGCATTCTCCTCGGCGTCGCGCCATTCGGTGGCGAGCTGCGCCTCCACGTCGCCAAATTCGAAGATGCCCTGCGCCCGCGGCCGGTTGGAACGGAGCAGCATCGCCTGCATCAACGCGCTGGTGACGCTTGCCGACTCTTCCGGCACCGGCACGGCCACGCCCGTTTCCCGGGCGATCCGCCGGGCTTTTTCCGTGATCACCTCGATCACAGCGCCGTCGATCACGGAATTGGCGCCGAACATCATCACCGACCAGACGTTAGGCGATTGCTGGCCGAACCGGTCCACGCGCCCTTCGCGCTGCTGGTGCCGCGTCGGGTTCCAGTTAAGGTCGTAATGCACCACCGCGTCGAAAAGTGTTTGCAGGTTTATGCCTTCCGAAAGGCAATCGGTCGCCACCAGGATGCGCGCCGGGTTGTCCGCCATTGCCTCCACACGGCCGCGCCGTGCCTCCGGCGTCAAACGGCCGGTGACTACCTGCACGTCGTGCTTCTTGAACTGCTGCCCCAGCGCAGCGCCGAGCGCCTCCGCGGTGGAAATGAAGCGGCAAAAGATCACCGGCCGCGCACCCTTGGCGATTAGCGCCTTGAGCTGGCGGACGAGCTCGCGAAGCTTGGGATCCTCGCCCGCTTTGTCCGCCAGCGCGGCGGCTTGCGCGATCAAGCGGTCAAGCGCCGCCCGCTCCTCCCCCGCCACGGCCGTCGCGGGCTCCACGTCGGTTTCGGTGAGGCTGCCGTCCTCTACGTCGAACAAGGCGGAGCCAAGCCCGTCCTCGAGTTCCATGCCACCCAGCCGGTTGCGCAGGGCGCTGGCCGCTGCCGCGGGAGACGAGCCGACGCAACGCATCAGCGCCAGCGTGCCCCAAAAGGCGAGCCGCCGGCCCCTTTCTCCGTCGGCGCGGGTGGCAACGCCCAAGCAATAATCAAGCACGTCTTCCTGAAAGGTCAGGTGATCGCCGGCCAAAACATAAGGGGCATCGGCCGAAAGCGGCTTTGCAAAGGCGCGGCTCTCCCCCCACTGGCCCTGGATGTCGGCGCGCCGCCGCTGCACGAAGTGGCGGGCAAGACGGCGGCGCCAGGCTTCGCTTGCCGTCGGCACCGCCAGATCCGGATGAAGCAGTCCCAGCAGCCGCGCATATGCGTGCCGGTCGCCGCTATGTGGGGTCGCGGTGAGCAGCAGCAGGTGGCGCGTCCCGTCTTCGGCGAGCCGCTGGAGAAGCGCGAATCGTTGCTGCGTTCCAGTCTCCCTGCCGCCGACGCAGGTGTGCGCCTCGTCCACCACAACCATGCCGGGGCAGGCACGCGCGAACTCGTCGCGCCGTCCTTCCGCCTTGATGTAATCCAGGCTGACCACCGTGAACGGATAAGCGGTAAAGATGCTTTCCGACAGCGCCAGGCCGCGTTCCAGGGCGCGGGCGCGTGACGAGGTGACGGCAACGGCCTCGATGTCGAACTTGGTGGAAAGTTCATCGATCCATTGCTCCACCAGGTGCGGCGGGCACAGAACGGTGAACCGATCCACCTCCCCCCGGTCCAGCAGTTCGCGCAGGATCATACCCGCCTCGATGGTTTTGCCGATGCCGACATCGTCCGCGATCAGCAGGCGCTTCACCGGCAGCCGCAGCGCCATCAGCAGCGGCACCAGCTGGTATGCGCGCGGCTCCACCCCAAGGTGGGCGGCGCTTCGAAAGGGGCCGGCGCCGCGGCGCAGCGACAGCCGCAAGGCATCGGCCAGCAAGCGCGCGGCGTCCTGCGTGTCGAGCTGGTTTGGCGACGGCGGTTGGAAAGCGGCGCTCGCCAGCGGCACCGCCTCAAGCGCCGGCGCGATGGTGATGGCGTCCTCTTCCGATCCGGAAAGCGGCCGCACGCGAACAAGGTCCTCCTCTGCCTTGCCGAGCACGATCCATTCGCGTCCCCGCGCGCTGACGAGATCGCCGGTCTGCAATTGTGCGGGGTTCATAAGGGTACTCCAAGAGCGTCGGCAAGCGCGCGCGGCGGCGCATCTTCCGGCACGGCTGGAAGCTCAACAAGGGTGCGGCCAAGGTCCCGGCAGCGTTCAACCAGGCCCGCGGGCGGCGCGCCGGCGACCGCCGTCACCATCAGGCTGGGCCAGCACAAGGGGTAAGACATGCCCTCGATGGTTTCACGAACCGGGACAGGGAAGCCCCAGCTTTGCAGGGCAGCGAGCCACGGATCGCCCCCCACCGTGCCCGCCGCCGTGCGCGCGCCGCAGCGGCTCAGCCGGTCAAGCACCGCACGCACGCCGGTATCCTGTCGGTTCATCAGCTCGTGGTCGGGCTGGTTGTAGTAGGACAGGATGCAGCGGTAGCAGCCGGCAACGCAGGGCGCGGAGTGTGGATCGTCCACGAGCGCGCCGTGGTGTCGGCGGAAGTGCATCAGCTCAAGCGCGACATCGGCTAGTCGCTGCCAACGGTGGGGGTGCTCCATCAGCCGCTTCAGAACGCCGGCGCCTCCTTCCGACGCCTCGTACATCAAGATCGCATTGCGGGTGTCGCGGGTGGGCAGCGGTTCGCTCAGCAACTCACCCGCCTCCAACACATGTTCCGCCTCAATTGCGCGGGTAAGCGCATGCTGAAGGGTGGCCATCTGCCCCTCGTTCAGCGGCAAGTCCGGATCGAACTGCACCAACAGGGCATTTTTGGTGTCCTCCACCATCGGCACAATGGTCTGCGGGCGCGCACCCTTGGGATCCGCGCCTTGGTCGTCACCCTTGGCCTCGTTCTTCAGCCAGCGCCCGGTCACCGTGTCGATGAGGAAGCCGATCCCCGACTTGTTGGCGCGACGGCGAAGACCGAGATTGATGCGCGACAGCCTCGTTTGCGGGCCGTAGCGCGCCGTCATAAGCGGCGTTCCGTCCGCCTCAAGCGCCAGCGTCCGTTCGCCGGAGCCCGACCAACGGAACACGGTGCGGATTTCGAAGCCGCGGCGCTGGCGGTCTTCGTCGTTGGCGGTGATGCGGGCGCCCGGCTGGGCATCTACGTTTTCGACCCGAAAGAGGTCGCCGATCCGGCCTTCGCTGGTCAGGCCGTCGCCGCAAACCAGGCATTGTTCCTGCGTGGCTTCCTCGTGCGCCGCGCCGCAGCGCGCGCAGCAGGTGAACGTGCGGGTTGCCAGCAGATTGTCTTCGCTGCGCGCCCCCGCAGGCAGCTTGGCGCGGTGGCAGCGATAGGCTTTGCCCTCGTGGTAAACCAGCGCGTTGGGCCCGAACTCGGCAATTGCCAGAAAGCGGGGCCGCTGCAGCACGGTTGACCCCTTGTTCTGGTCGATAAAGGCATAAAGCGGCAGCCGCGGGAAGTTGTAGCCGGGGAGAAAACCTTCGGTCGCAAGGTAGCGATAGGTGTAGAAATCGGAGCCGGTAGAGCTGGTGCCGGTTTCCAGGAGCTGCACCTGGCGGTCGGCGGCCAGGTAGCGGCTGCGCGCTTCGGCTCGATCATTCGCCGACAGGCCGGTACGCTGCGCGATGGCGTTGGCGGCCTGCCGTTCGTCCACGGCAGTGGCGTACAGGGTCCGCCATCGCTCAAAGGCCGCATCAAAGGTCTGGGCGGCCTGTTGCCAGCGCGCCGCCACGAACTCGGACGCGTCGGCGATTTCCCCGGCACTGTGCGTTGGCACAGCGGAGGCAATCACGCGCACCGCACGGCTCCGAGCGCTGGAATCGGCGGTTGCGCGCTGGAATGCCTGCCTCAGCCGTTCGGCGACCGGGTGGTCTTTTTGCTCCATCTGCAGGTTTTCGGGGATCGACTTTCCAAGCGCTTCCCGCGCGGCCGCAAGCCACTCGGCATGAACATGGCTGGTTAAAAGATCGGTGTTCACCAAATCGATCGACGGGGCCTTGATGATCCCGGCCACCAATGCTTCGCGGCGCTGGAAATAATATTGGTCGTGCGGACTTTGGGCGGCGCAATAGGTAACCACCAAGGCCGCCTGGCCGCTGCGGCCGGCGCGACCGGCCCGCTGGGCATAGTTGGCGGGAGTCGGCGGCGCATTGCGCAGGAACACCAGATTAAGTTGCGAAATATCGACGCCAAGTTCCATCGTCGGCGAGCAGAAGAGCAACGGCAGGAAGTCGGTTCGCTCGCTTCGCCCGCTCATCTCGGGTGCCGCTCGGGCGATCCGCTCCTGGTCCTGCTCGCCGAAGCGGAAGCGGTTCTCGCGCCACTCGCGGACTTTGCTGTCCACTTGGGCGGTATGCTCGCGCGCCTCAAAGGCGAAGGGCAGCCGCCCGCTTTGGCCAAGGCGCTCCGCAACGTCCGAGTATAGCGTGGCGAAAAAACTGTTTTCCTGCCCGGGCGCGGCATTGGCATCGCCGGCGTGGAGCCTGACGGCGCTTGGCGCCAACCGCCATCCACCCTCGCCGACCCGCCGCACGATCTGATGGGCTTCGGCGGCCGCCAGCAGTGCCTCGATCAGCGGCTCGCGGTCCTTGAGCGGAACGTCCGTGCCCAAGGCCTTCACCAATGCTTTGGCGAGGGCGCTTCGCCCTGAGGCCTTGATCAGCGACGCTTCGCCCTGGCCTTTGGGGCTGCCGACAACCAAAGTACCGTGACGCGCAAGATCGCGCTCCTCCTCTTCCCGCCCGATCGACCAGGGCGCCTTGATGAAGTCACGCGAACGTTCCGCGATCTTTTCAAGCCCCACCGGATCAAGCGCGTCGACGTTGATCGCAAGGCCCTGCCGCATGGTGTCGAACAAGGTCACGAACAGCGCCGCACGCACGGCCGGCCGCGCGGCTGCGAGCAGCGGGTGGCGCGCGCATTCGGAATCATCCTCCGCCAGCATTTCCGCGCCGGGATAGCGCACGGCAATCAGCGCAAGCTGATCGAGATTCGGGTTGGTATAGCGCCAGCCGCGCCGTAGGTCGTTCCACAGCCGGTGGGCGAGAACCTGGTTCAGCGCACGCTGGGCGTCGTCGAAAGCCGCAAAACCCTTGGCTTCCGGGTTGAGCATCCATTCGATCCGGCGTTCCCGATGTGCCGGGTCGAAGCCGAGCGCCCGGCGCAGGGCGTCGCCGAACTGCTCGTGGCTGAGCCCTTCCGCGCCCGCCTGCCGGACCGCGCGCAGCATCGCGCCGCGCAGCAAGGTTACGAACACGAAGTCGTTGAAATGGCCGGACTGCAGCGCCGCGTCCTGGCGGTTGTCGGTAAAGCCGAGAAGCTTGCGGCGGTAGCGGTTCTCAGGCGTGCCGCCGCGCTCCATCCAGTCCAGCGCGGCGGCGGTGATCAGGGTGGTAGCCGAGCTTCGCCCCTCGGCCGAAAGGCTCGCCAGCTTGTTGATGTCGCGCGCCTGGCTTGCCGGCTGGTAGCGGCACTGCGGGCAGAAGCGGAACTTGCCCGGGAAGAACCAGGCCGCCACGCCTTCTTCGGCTTCCACACCGCTTCTGTGCAGCACGAAGCGGCGGCCCTCGTGCTTGCCGCGGTGACTGGCCTTCAGTCGCCGGCCGGACGCAACCGTTTCCAGCCAATCGTCGGGATAGTCGTCGATATCGCCGGTGAAAGGAAGGGTGCCGTCGCTGTCCGGAACAAGAAAGCCATGAAGCGCGCCATCATAATCGGGATCGTCCCGCGGGGTCACGTCGATCGACCGGGCGATGATCTGTCCGGAGCGTTCCAGCGAAACGCTGTGCACCTCTTGTCCGCATTGCCGGCAGAAGAAGAGCGGGTAGAGCCGCGCGTCCGGTTTGTTCCGATTGAACTTCTCCGCGGTCAATTGGACGCTGCGCGTGCCGGTCACCTCCAGAGTGGCGTGAGCATGGCCGGCACCTCCAAGGAACCGGTGCAGTTTAAACGCCATAAAGGCGTTACCGTGCGGATCGAGGCTCCCGCTCATCTTTACCAAGCGCCCGCGCAACGCCGCGGCACAGTCCGCCGGGTTAAGACCAGTGCAGTCGGCAAGCGCGGCGGCGGCGTCGGTGAGCGTGCGGGGCAGGCGGCGCGTCAGCGTCTCGCCGGCGTCGAGCCCCATGTTAAGCTCGATCCAAACCGCCAGCGCGTCCGATTGCCAATCCGCCGCAATCGCCTGCGGCGCCGCCACCGATGCCTTGAGCGCCGCCACAAAGACCGCCTCGCTCGCTGCCCAGCGGGTGGAGCGCTCCAAGCTTTCGGTAATCACGTCGTTGGGGGAAACCGGGCTGCCGAACAGCTTTGTGCCAACTTCGGCTACCGCGCGGCGGCCGGCATCCGCCTCTCCGGAGGCCATCGTAGCGGAGGTGCCGATGCACTGCATCGCCGGCGAACCCATCCTCTCCCGCACCCGCCGAACCAGCATTGCCACGTCCGCGCCCTGTCGCCCTCGATAGGTGTGGAGTTCGTCGAGTACGAGAAACTCAAGGCCCGCCATGTTCGCGATAACATGCCGGTCGACGTCGTCCTGGCGAGTCATCAGCAGTTCGAGCATCATGAAATTGGTGAGAATGATGTCCGGCGGATCGTCGGCGACCTTGCGACGATCGGCGTCGCCCTCCTGCCCGGTGTAGCGCGCAAAGGTCGGCTTCAACGAGTCGGCGAGGCCGCTGTCGCGGATGAACTTGTCCAGTTCCTCGGTCTGCGAATTAGCGAGGGCATTCATTGGATAAATGATTATCGCCCGGGTTCGGCGCGCTTCGTTGCTCCGCCTCGCCTTCAGCACCCGGTCAATGATCGGCACAAAGAAGCACAACGACTTGCCCGATCCCGTTCCGGTCGTGACGATGTAGTTCTTGCCCGCCTGTGCCTTGTGAAAGGATTGTTCCTGGTGCCGGTGGAACATGATGCCAGTGCGGGGCTCGCCCAGCGCGAAGATCTGCTCCAGCGCCGGATCCGCAACGCCGTCCGCGACAAGCTGCGACACGGCAGCGCCGGCTGTGTAGCGCGGATTGAGCCCAATCAACGGCTCAGGCCAAAACGTTCCACCATCGTAGATGTCGTCGATTTGCCGCTTGAGGTCACCGGCCCGGATGTTGGTGAAGGAGCGTGCGAAGGATTCGTACCGGCGGAGCAAATCCGCATCTAAGTCAAAGACGTCCACAGACGCATCGTCTCCCTTGCACCACCGGATCAGCAGATGCCTTCAATGCCAAGTAGTACGGGCAGAGGCTTATCGGGCCCGGGGGCTCGGTTGTCGCTTCCAAACACAGTCAAGCGGAGCAAGGCGGTGTTTACCCGTGCGCGGCGAGGATTACCCCCGGCGTGGAGGATCAGCCGCGGGAAGGTGGAAATCAAGCGCCATCGTGAGTGCCCGAAAGATTTCAGGGGAGAGAACAGCGCGACGCGAGTGTCTCGCGCCGCGCCCGGGATGGACTTCTCGAAGGCGAGCGGAGGCGCTTGGCGACGAGATTAGCACCCCAAGGACCCCGCGGCACAGAAGCGGTTCGATCGGGCTATGCCGGCTCGATTGAACCGCCTATTCTCCGGATTGGCGCTGGACGCCATGCTTGCATCGCAAGGCAGCCGGCTGACTTACGTTCGGGGGAAGCGCATGAAGAAACTCTTCTTTACCATGGTTGCCGTGCTGGCCGCTTCTCCCGCCGCGGCGGAAGATTGGCGCTTGGCCTCCGCATCCGTGTCGGAAACGAATTCCGTGGTCAGCTTCGTTGATCGCGACTCGATCGTCAGGGACGGCGACACCGTGCGATTCTTGTCCGACACACGCTCGCAGGGCATTCCGGGTGTTGACGAGCTGCTGGAGGTTTTGGAAGCCAGTTGCTCGGCCAAGTCGCACCGCAGTTTGCGGTCCACCATGTTCTTGAACGGTTCTGCCATCAGCCGAGCGGGGCCGCAGGAAACCAAAATAGCGCCCGCGGGCTCGTCCATAGCCGGACTCATTGATCGCGTATGCACAGGCAAGCTTTCTCCAACCACCGTTGTGGACAAAGCCGGAGTGGCCTCGAAAGCGATCACCTTCCTTCAAGAGAGAAGAAAGGCGGCGCCTTGAGCGACGTGCATCAATCGGATGGACGGAAAAGCAGGCGGCGGTTGCTGTGGTTTGCGCCCTTGCTGTTGTTGGCGCTCCTCGGCGGCATTCAATATGCCCGCTGGCACAACGCGGTTGCCCAAGCCCATCGCGTCGCGGAAGTTGAGATAGTGCGCCAAGTCTGGCGCGAACTCGGCCGGAATCGTCCGATGCGAGCAATTGCCTACCCCGCGCACGTTTACGCATCGCGCCGAACCGTGTCGCCCCTACCGGGTGGGCAATATGAGCTGCTTGAGACACTGGTGTGGGCCCGATGGACGGTGCTTCCCGGATCGTCCTGGACCTATGAGTTCCCGGTCAGGGCCCGCGGCCTTCGATTGGTGAAGTCCGGTGGCGACGCGCCGCCTTTCGTTCGGTTGTAGCAACGAAAGGCGCGCCTCTTGCTCTTCTACATCTGCGTTCTGGCGGTTCCGCTCCTTTGGTGGGGCCGGGTGGTGCTGCCCCCTTCGCGCCTCCGCGAGCCGGTGGCAGCGGGGCTGATCTGGGCCGTTCTCGTGATCTTTATCGGGCTGCGGCGCGAAGTGGGCGGCGATTGGACGGACTATGTCAGCTTGCTGTCGCGCGCGGAGACGAACAGCTTTGCCGTTAGCCTGGCGCTTAGCGATCCCGGCTTCATGGCGATCAACGAGCTTGCCGCCTCGCTCGGCTGGGGCATCGCGGTGGTGAATCTGGTCTGCGCGATCTTGTTCACTATGGGCCTGGTCATGCTCAGCCTGCGCCAGGCGTCGCCCGGCTGGGCCTTGTTGATCTCCTTGCCGGTCTTGATCCTGGTCGTGTCGTTGGGTTTCACGCGGCAGTCCGCGGCCCTCGGACTGGCGATGATTGCGGTCGCCGCGTTTCAGGGAGACCGGGCCAAGCATGGGCTCGTTGCACTTGCCTTGGCGCCGTTGTTTCATTGGTCGGCCTTGATCATGTGGCCGCTTGCCGGTTTTGTGTTCCGGAAGCGGCCGATCAGTTGGCGGTTGGGGGCCGCGACGGTTTGCGGGGCCGCGTTGGTGGTGGTGGCCGTTACCCTCTTTCTGCCGTTGGAATGGGTTCTGAGCATCTACCGGGCGCCGCCTGCCGCCGGCACCCTGTTCCGGATGGCGCCGACTTTCGTGGCGCTTATTGCCTACCTCTGGCTGCGGCGAACGGCTGAACTCGACGCGCCGTTTCGAACGCTTAGCGGCTATCTCGCCGCGCTGGGGGTTGTGCTGCTTCCGCTTGCGCTTGCCAGCCCGACGGTCGCCGACCGGCTCGGTTTCTACATGGTGCTTCTGCAAATGATGGTGTTGCCGCGCGCCCTTCTCGCCTTACCGCGGGGCACCCTGCGCACGCTTGGCGCAGCGGCGCTCGGCGGCATGTATATCGTTTTGATGATGGGCTGGCTGTTGAAGACACCGTACCGGACCTGCTGGTCGCCTTACCGGACCTACCTCTCCACCCCCGATCTCCTGTTCAGCGGGGCGCCTTACCGCCACGCAAGAAGCAGCAGGCAGTGCGAGGACACCCGCGCGCAGCAGACGCCCACGCGCCAAAGTTCCAACAAGCGGCCTTAGCCCTTCAGAACCGCCAGCAGCGCCAATCCGCAAGCGGAAACGGCGAGTGTCGTCGCGGTTCGAACGTGCGGAAGCCCGCGGCGCGCCAGAACCAACAGGCTGACGGCAACAAAACAGCCCGTATAGGCCGCGATCAGCCAGGCAAGCGTCACGGTCGACGCGCCGAGGCGGCTCGCCACGACGATGCCGATCAGCCCGGCCACTGTGAGGCTCGCCAAGGGAATAAGCGTCGTGGAGGAAACGCCGGAACGGTTGATGCGGGCCTGCAACAGCGTGTGGGTCGCGATAAACAGCATCTGGAGGCACAGGATCGGAACAAGGCTGCGGGTCAGGCTGGCGGAGCCCGCGGTGAGGGCGCCGAAGCGCATGGCTTCCAGGACCAACCCTGAACAGGAGGCAATCAGGGCCGCAAGCAATGCGGAAGCCACGATGAATCGGGCGATCAAGCCGTCGGCAATTCGGGTCTTGGAGGTGTAGATGGCGTTCCAAAAGGCGGTCACGCCCAATTGGGACACGGCAAGCGTCAGCCCCGCGATCCGAAAGGCGACGCCGAACGCGGCGAGATCGGCCCCAGATTTGGCGCCAATGATCACCCGCCCGTTCACAACCATCCAGGTGCTGAACAGCGCAAAGCCCGCCATGGGCAGCCCCGCCCGGCTGTAGGCGATCAGGCGCTTGGCCATTGCCCGGACGTCGCAGCGTAGCAATATCCTTCCGCTCACGATTCCTGCGGCAAGCGCGACAATGGCGTAGCCGGCAACCACCGCATTGATGGACGTTCCGCCGTCCATCAGGTTGACCAGCGCGACCAGCGATGCGCCAATCAGCAAAACGCTGCCGTCCACCCAGGCGAGAAGCGCGCCCTTGGCATGGATGCGGAGCACAAAGGACATCACGATCTGCCCCCCGGCTACGCCTGAGACAGCCAGGATGAGGAGCAGTTCTTCGGATGCGCCGGCGAACCAGCCGATCGCTGTCGCCATCACGGCAAACACTGCCATCCCCAGAACAAGCAAAGCGCTAAGCCCTGCTACCTCGCGCTCCTTGCGGACAAGAAAACCATGACTCAGACCGTGCAGCGGCGCGCTGATCGTCGCCGTTCCCACCAACAGAGTCACCGCGTAGGCAAGCTCCACCCCGGCATAAACCCGCGCCGAAGCCATTGCCGCCAGCGCCAGCGGCAGGAAATAAATGGTTCCCTTGGCGATCGCGAAGCTCATCAAAGTGCCCAACTCGCTCCCTCGCGGACGAAGCGGAGGCAGAAAGTAGCGGGCCCGCGGCCCGCGGCGCGGCGGCTCGGCGCGTGCGGATTGCTGGGTCAACGGGAGGCCCTGCCGCCTTGGGAACGTGGATATGCGAAGATCGTAATTCTCGGTTCTACTGGGTTGCGGTGTAGGCGGGCTTCCACAACCCGATAAACCACGTCCCTGCCGGGACGAAGCGCATATTGCCTCACTTGCGCATAACGTGTTTGGTGAAATGAATGGCGGACATCGAACTCACCGAGGCGGAACCCTCAGGCCGGCCCGTGCGCAAGGGCATTGTTCTTGCCGGCGGCACCGGCCTGCGGCTTCATCCGATCACCAGCGTCGTCAGCAAGCAGCTGATGCCGGTCTACGACAAGCCGATGATCTATTATCCGCTGTCGGTGCTGCTGATGGCCGGTATCCGCGAGATTCTGATCATCACCACGCCCCGGGACGCGAGGGCATTCGAAGCATTGCTCGGCGACGGGTCGAAATGGGGCGTGCAATTCGCTTATGCCCGGCAACCGGAGCCTGCAGGGATCGCACAAGCGCTTCTGATCGGCTCCGATTTCCTCTGCGGTTCGCCAAGCGCGCTGATCCTCGGCGACAACCTGTTCTACGGCCACGATCTTGCAGCCATGGTGCGCCGCGCCAATGGCCGAACCGCCGGCGCGACGATCTTCGGCTACCATGTCGCCGATCCGGAGCGGTACGGCGTGGTTGCCTTTGGGCCGGACGGTTCGGCGCAAAGCCTGGCGGAGAAGCCGGAGGCGCCGCAGTCCAGCTATGCGGTGACTGGGCTGTATTTCTACGATGAAAGAGCGGTCGATTATGCGCGGGAGATCACCCCGTCCGCACGGGGCGAGCTGGAGATTACCGACATCAACCGTAAATATCTGGAGGCCGGCGAGCTTACCGTGGAATTGATGGGGTCGGGCTATACCTGGCTCGATACCGGCACACACGAAAGCCTGCTCGACGCCGCGGTGTTCACCAGGATCATCGAGCAGCGCCAGGGCCTCAAAATCTGCTGCCCAGAAGAGGTCGCTTGGCGAATGGGCTATATCTCCGAAAAGGAACTCGTCGCCATCGCCACGCCGCTCCGCAAGAGCGGCTACGGCGAATATCTGCTGTCCCTGCTCGATGGGGAGCGGCGGCGTTGAACGTACAGGAAACCGGGCTCGATGGAGTTCTCCTGATCGAGCCAATGCCGTTCGCCGATGAACGCGGCTGGTTCATGGAAAGCTGGAACGCGGCCACCTACCGGTCCGCGGGCATTCCGGATCGTTTCGTGCAAGACAATCACAGCTGCTCCGGGGCCGGCGTGCTCCGCGGTCTTCATTACCAACTCGGCGTGCCTCAGGGGAAGTTGGTGCGGGTGGCCGCCGGAAGAGTCTTCGACGTCGCCGTCGACCTGCGCCGTTCGTCCGCCAGCTTCGGCAAGTGGACGGGCGCCGAGCTGTCGGCCGCCAACAAACGCCAGATGTGGATCCCGCCCGGCTTCGCGCACGGTTTTCTGAGCCTCGAGGCCGGAAGCGAGTGCCTCTACAAGTGCACCGCCCCCTACGCGCGGGAAGAGGAGCGGACGGTGCTC
Source organism: Allosphingosinicella sp. (assembly GCA_036399095.1). Classification (GTDB taxonomy): domain Bacteria; phylum Pseudomonadota; class Alphaproteobacteria; order Sphingomonadales; family Sphingomonadaceae; genus Allosphingosinicella. Next base: position 110,346 of record DASWNT010000020.1, on the reverse strand, counting down.
TGGTCCGACCCAAATATCGGAATTGCGTGGCCGCTCGAGGGAATAGAGGCGCCGCTGATGTCGGAGCGGGACCGGACGGCGCCTCTATTGCGCGATGCGGACACCTACTCTTGAAGGCCGCTATCTTCGGCGCGGGGGGGCAGGTCGGCCGCGCCCTGGCCGCAACGGCGCCGGCTGGAGCGGAGGTGTTCGCCTTCGATCGCGGCCAATGCGACATCCGATCGGCCGAAGAAATTGAGCGTGCACTTGCTTTGGCCAAGCCTCGGATCGTGTTCAACGCGGCGGCATTCACCGGCGTGGAACGTGCGGAGGCCGAGCCCGACGCGGCGCAGGCACTCAACGCGGACGCGGCTGGGCTGCTTGCCGCGGAGGCCCGTGCGGCAGGCGCGCGCACCGTTCATATCTCGACCGATTATGTCTTCGATGGCGCGGCCGAGCACCCCTACCGGCCGGACGATCCGCCGAACCCGATCAACGTCTACGGCCGCACCAAGCTTGCCGGCGAAGCAGCGGTTCTCCGCGCCGCTCCCGACGCGCTGATCGTCCGCACGCAATGGCTTCATTCGGACCAGGGAGCGAACTTCGTCACAAGCATGCTCCGTCTGATGCGCGAGAAGAGCAGGCTCTGCGTCGTCCGCGACCAAGCGGGAACACCGACCAGCGCCCGCGCGCTCGCGCGCGCGCTCTGGACCTTGGCCGCCGCCGGCACGGCTGGAACCCTGCATTACCGCGACTCCGGGACAACCACCTGGTATGGCTTTGCCGTGGCTATTCAGGAAGAAGCGGCGGCGCTGGGGCTTCTCCCCGGAACCACCGAGATCGTGCCGATCGTGACCGCCGATTACCCGACGCCAGCGCGTCGCCCGATTTATGCGGTGCTTGACGCAGGCGACGCTTGGAAACTTCTCGGTCAACCGGCGCCGCATTGGCGCGAGACGCTTCAGCACACGCTGAAGGAGATTAGCGCGCGTGGCTGATCTCCTGGTAACCGGTGGCGCCGGGTTCATCGGCACTAACTTCGTTCGATATTGGGCGGAGCGGCATCCGAACGACCGCATCACCGTGCTGGACGCGCTGACCTACGCCGGAACCCGCGCAAGCCTGGTGGCCCCCAAACAGGCGCGCTTCGTGGAAGGGGACATTCGCGACACTAGGCTCGTCTGCGAGCTTCTCGGTGGCGGCATCGACACGCTGGTCCATTTCGCCGCCGAGACTCATGTCGATCGGTCGATCACCAACCCTGGCATCTTCGTCGAGGTGAACGTACGCGGCACGCTTAGCCTATTGGAGGCCGCCAAGACGAAGTGGCTGGACGAGGGGGGAGGCCGCCCGCACCGCTTCCACCATATTTCCACCGATGAGGTGTTCGGCAGCCTCGGGCCCGACGACGCTCCCTTTACCGAGCAGAGCCCCTACGCGCCCAATTCGCCTTACTCGGCTTCGAAGGCGGCAAGCGATCATCTGGTCCGCGCCTACCGGCACACCTACGGGCTCCAGACCAGCGTCACCAATTGTTCCAACAATTATGGGCCGTTCCAATATCCGGAGAAGCTCATCCCCTTGTTTCTGATCAACGCGCTGACCGGCGAGCCGCTGCCCATCTACGGCGACGGCATGAACGTGCGCGATTGGCTGCACGTGGACGATCATTGCCGCGCGATCGAACTGGTTCTGCAACGCGGACGGATCGGCGAGACATACAATATTGGCGGTGGTGCCGAGCTTGCGAACCACGCGCTGACCGATCTGATCTGTGAGGAGGTAGACGCGGCCTTTGCCGCGCAGCCGGAGCTTGCCGCGCGCTTCCCCAACGCACCCGCCGCCCGCGGCATCGGCTCGGCCACCTTAAAGCGCTTCGTTGCCGATCGGCCGGGCCACGACCGTCGCTACGCCATAGACTTCGGCAAGATCGGCGCGGAACTCGGCTACCGGCCGGCGCGACGGTTCACGGAAGAACTTGCCCGCACCGCCGCCTGGTACATCGACAATGACAACTGGTGGGGGCCGCTGACGCGAACTTGACCGCCGCTACGGCTGGGGCTGCCGACTGTCCCGGTCATCGGCAATGCCGCGCGACACGACAATCATCAAGGCCGCGTTCCGAGTAAAACCGGACAGGCCGAGGCCGTTGCGCCGAAGTCTTGCGAAGCGGCGCCAACGGCTGACCGACCAGATCTCGCTTAGGGTTTCGGCGACGCGGCGTGCCTCGCCGCTCATTTCGTTGCCATAGCGCGCCACCAAGGCAGCGGCCTGCAGCGAGTAGCGGCGCATCACCCGCTGCCGCGCATCGCTGAACAGGGTTTCGCGCACGCGCTGAAGCAAGGAGGCGGTTCCGCCGCTTTGCGCGCCGATGACGTTGCCGGCATGCTGCCGATACAAAACGGTAGGCTCTTCGATGCAGGAAATGGTGCCGGACGTCGCGGCGACCAGCGCCAGCCAGTGGTCGTGCATCATCGCCTCGGGCGGGATCGGGGACGCTTTCTTGTAGAGCGCACGGTTCATCAAAATGGTGCAGCCAGTGGCGACATTTGCGGTCAGCAGCGAGGTGAAGTCGTTTCGCGAAGGATCGATGTTAGAGTACCGAAAGAAGGAAGGTCCCAGCACCTCCAGATTTTCGTCCACCACCGTCAGATCCGTATGGATCAGCAGGGGCCTTTCCTTGCCGCGGACGTTTTCCAACTCGGCCATTCGCTCCAGGCTGCGCGTGATCTTGTTGGGCAGCCAGACATCGTCATGGTCGCACAGGAACAGATAATCGGCGGACGCGTAGGCGATCAGCCGGCCGAAATTCCCTTGCGGGCCGCCTGGCTGTCGCTCACTGGCGATGAGGCGGATTCTGCCTGGATAGCGGAGCGCGTAGCGATCCAAGATGTCGGGCGTCCCGTCCACGGACCCGTCATCGGCCACCAGCAGGGTGAAGTTCTGATCGCTTTGCGCAAAGAGTGAATCAAGCAGCGGCTCAAGGAAGCGTGCGCTTTCGTAGGTGGCCAGCGCGACCTCCACCGAGAGGCTTTCTGCCCCGTGATGTCCACTCGCTACTCCTCGGGAGCCGCCGTTTTCGCCTGTTGAATGGTCGGTGTTCATGTCTCGGGCCGCTGGTGCACTGCCGATCCCCTCACGTAAAGTGCCGGAGCGCCCACGCGGGGCGCCGCAAGGCCGAGCGCAGCCCGAGGCGGCAAAGCGGCTTCGCCTCTTGGCAAGTGATTGAGCGACGTTCATTATTGCGCCCGGGAGCCCGCGATTCGGGCTGGGGAATGTTCGTGAAAAAATCTCTTCGCCGCGGCTTCGCCGCTTCTGCCGCCGTGGGCGCTTCGCTTTGGTCGTCGGCTTTGCTTGCCCAGGATAGTTTTTCCGCTGCCGATCCTGAAGGTTCGGGCGCGATCGTTTCGGCGGTTCGCTGGCTCCAGGGGACATTGCTTGGCACCGTAGCCACGGTTGTGGCGGTGATCGCGATTGCCTCCGTCGGCTTCATGATGCTGACCGGACGGATCAACTGGCGCTACGGCGCAACCGTGATTCTTGGCTGCTTCATCTTGTTCGGCGCGGCAAGCATCGTTGCAGGCATCCAGTCTACGTCCAGCCTCGGCGGCTGAGAAGTGAGCGGTCTCGAGCATGACCGGGTGTTTCAGGCTTTGACGCGCCCGCAGATGTTCGCGGGCGTCACTTATTCCTATTTCGTTGCCAATCTGGTGATCGCTACCGAACTGTTTCTGATCTTTCGCTCTTTCTGGGCTTTGGCCGCGGCGGGTGCGATCCACCTGTTCGGCGTGCTGCTGTGCGTGCGCGAACCCCGCTTCTTCGACCTTTGGCTGACCCGCGTGTCGCGCTGCCCGCGCGTGCGTAACTACAAGGTTTGGGGATGCAACTCCTACCGCCCCTGACCCGCGATCCGCGAGCATCGGCAAAGGAAGCGCCCGCGGGCAAGCACCTGCCTTATGCCCGCCACGTCGACGATCACACGATCGAGACGCGCGACGGGCTGTTGATGCAGGTCATCCAGCTGCGCGGCCTCCTGTTCGAAACCGCCGACACCGAAGAACTCAATTACCGCAAGAGCCTTCGCGATGCGATGCTGCAGGCCATCGGATCGTCCCGCTACGCTTTGTACCACCACATCGTGCGGCGGCAGGTGGATGTCGGCCTGTCGGAAGAACATCCGGACGCTTTCTCCCGCCACCTGGACGAAGCCTGGAGGCGGCGGCTCGACGGCAAGCGCTTGTACGTCAACGATCTTTTCCTCACCCTGGTGCGCCGTCCGCTGCAGGGTCGGGTAGGGCGGCTCGACCGCTTGCGCGAACTGCTCGGGCGCGGCGGCGGCGATACGCGCCACGCCAACGCGGTTTATGAACAGCATCAGCTCAGCCAGGCGCGCGACGCGCTGATGGCGGCGCTCGGCAGCTACGAGCCGCGCCTGCTCGGCGTCTACGATACGCCCCACGGCCCCTGTTCGGAGCCGCTGGAGTTTCTCTCCGGCCTCTACAACGGCGAAGTGCGCCCCGTGCTGCTGCCGCTTCAGGACCTTGGCGATTACCTCCCCTACCGGCGGGTGAGTTTCGGCCAGAACACCGCCGAGCTGGGCGCCGCCGGCGCTTCGCCACGCAGCTTTTTCGGCATGGTTTCGATCAAGGATTACCCGGGCCAAACGGTGGCGGGAATGTTCGACGAGCTGCTTCGTCTGCCGTTCGAGCTCACTCTCTCCCAATCCTTCGGCTTCGTTGAACGGCAGGCGGCGCTTGGCCGGATGAACCTGGCGCTGCGCCGGATGCGCTCGGCCGAGGACGAAGCCGTCAGCCTGCGCGGCGACCTCGCCAATGCCAAGGACGACGTCGCCGCCGGCCGCGCCGCCTTCGGCGAGCACCACATGACCGTCGCGCTTCGCGCCGACACGCCGGCCGCGGTGGATGAAGGCCTTTCGGAAGTGCAGGCGGCGCTTGCCGACTTGGGCATCATCTCGGTGCGTGAGGAGATCGCGCTGGAGCCCGCCTTTTGGGCGCAGTTCCCCGGCAATTTCCGCTACATCGCGCGGCGCGGGCTGATCTCCACCGGCAATTTCGCAGGGCTGGCGAGCGGCCATAATTTCCCGATTGGCCGCGCCGAGGGCAATCACTGGGGCGAGGCGGTGACCTTGCTCGAGACCACCGCGGCCGGCCCTTATTATTTCAACTTCCACCGCGGCGATCTCGGCAACTTCACGGTGATCGGCCCGTCCGGCTCCGGGAAAACGGTGGTGTTGAACTTCCTTCTCGCACAGGCTCGCAAGTTCCGGCCGCGGATCATCTTCTTCGACAAGGATCGCGGCGCCGAGCTGTTCATCCGCGCCATCGGCGGACGCTACGATTTGCTCCGCCCCGGCACGCCATCGGGCCTCAACCCGCTCCAGCTTCCCGACACAGCGGCCAACCGGCAGTTCCTGATCGACTGGGTGGCGCTGCTCGCCGGCGGCGCCGACATCGAGGAGATCGCCCGGGTCAAGGACGCGATCGATGCCAATTTCGAGCAGCCGGCGGAGCATCGCCGTTTGCGCCACCTGGTTGAACTGTTCCGCGGCGGCCACCGCCCTTCGGCATCCGACCTGTGGTCGCGGCTCCGGCCGTGGTGGGGCGAAGGCGAACATGCGTGGTTGTTCGACAACCCGCGTGACCTGACCGATTTGTCCGCCGAAGCAGTCGGCTTCGACATGACGTTGATCCTCGACGAGCCGGCCCTGCGCACGCCCGCCATGATGTACCTCTTCCACCGGGTGGAGGAGCGGCTGGACGGAACCGCGTCGATCATCGTCGTCGACGAAGGCTGGAAGGCGCTCGACGACGACGTCTTCGTTCGCCGGATCAAGGATTGGGAAAAAACCATCCGCAAGCGCAACGGCATCGTCGGCTTCGCCACCCAAAGCGCCCAGGACGCGCTGGAAAGCCGGATCGCAAGCGCCATCGTCGAGCAGGCCGCTACGCAAATTTTCATGGCCAATCCCAAAGCGCGGGCGGAAGACTATGTCGACGGCTTCGGTCTTTCCAGCCACGAGTTCGAGCTGATCCGGACGCTTCCGGACAACGCCCACTGCTTCTTGATCAAGCACGGCACGGACAGCGTCGTCGCGCGCCTGAACTTGAGCGGCGAGCAGGACGTGCTGACCATTTTGTCGGGCCGCGAACGGACGGTACGGCTGCTTGACGAAATCCGCGCCCAAACCGGGGACGATCCGGCGGCCTGGATCCCGCGCTTGCTGGAGGTGGCGTGATGGAGGCTTGCGCGGCGCTTCCGGCAGACAGCGGCTTTCTGCCGTCGATCCTCGCTTTCCTGGATTGCCAGGGGCACATCCTCGGCACCGGCGGCTATCAGGCGCTCTCCGCGCCCGGATCGACGCTGTCGCTGGTGCTTGGCGGCTTTCTCACCTTGTTCGTCGCCTTGTTCGGCTACCGGCTGCTGCTCGGCCGCGGGCTCGACCTGCGCACCTCCGTCATTGCTTTCGTGAAGCTGGGCGCTGTTCTGGCGCTGGCGACGAGTTGGCCCGCCTATCGCGCCTTGGTTTACGATGTCGCCGTGCTCGGCCCGGGCGAACTTGCCGCGCAAATCGCCGGGCCGAGCCGCCTGCCCGGCGCGGGCGGCGGGCTGGTATCCCGTCTGGACGGCAGCGACCGCGCTTTCGTTGCCCTTGCGGTGCTGGGGGAAGGCGTGCCGCCGGCCGCCGTGGAAGGGCAGGCGGCGGTTGCGGCCGGCGTCCCGCCGCAGCCTTATCCCGGCTTTAACACCTTTGCGATCGCGTCGGCGCGGATGCTGTTCCTGGTCGGAGCGATAGCCGGGCTTGGCGCGCTGCGGCTGATCGTCGCCCTCGCTTTGGCCGCGGGACCGCTGTTTGTCCTGTTCCTGTTGTTCGACAACACCCGCTCGGTCTTCGAAGGCTGGGTGCGGGTGGTGGCCGGCGCGGCGCTCGGCACGCTTGGGGCGGCGATCGCGCTCGGCGCCGAACTCGCCTTGCTGGAGCCCTGGCTTTACGACCTTCTTGCCCGCCGCGGCGCCGGCGAATGGATGCCGGGCATGCCGGTTGAGCTGCTGGTGGTCACCGTTTCCTTCGCTCTGATCGTGCTCGCGCTCCTTTACGCCTCCGCGAAGATCGCCTCCGCCTTCCGCTTCGCGCCGATCTACCAAGCCGCAACGGCGCTCGCCGGTGCATCGCGGCAGGCGGGCGAAGGCAGCGCCGCGGCCGGTGAGCGCGCGCCTGCAGCCCAGCCGGGAGAGCAACGCTCGCGGGCGGCTGCGATCGCCGACGCGGTTGTAGCTACCCAGCGGCGCGAAGCCAGGCTCGCCAGCCCCGGTGCCGAGCGCGGCTCTGCAGCAGCCACCGCTGCCGCCGCCTCGGCAGGGGGCACAAACCGCCGCGCAACGCCGGCCGGCACCGCCGCCGCGTCGGTCACCAATATTCTTCAACCTTCTCCGCTTGGCCAGAGCTTCCGGCGCCGCACCCGCGGCCGGGTGTCGGCCAGTGCCGGCCGCCGGGATCGCCGCTCATGAACGAACAAAGCCGCGAGGCGCTCGACAAATATTACAAGGAGGCCGCGACCTGGAACAGCGACCGGCTGGAGGCGCTTGCCAAGTCGCGCCGGGTCGCCTGGCGGGTGGCGGGCGGCGCCGCCGCGATCGCCGTCATGGAAGCGGCGGCCCTGATGCTGCTGACCCCGCTCAAAACGGTTGAGCCTTATACGTTGATGGTGGATCGGACGACCGGCTACGTCCAGGCGCTGAAGCCGCTCGATACCGCCACCGTGTCCGCCGACGCGGCGCTGACCCAGTCGCTGCTGGTGCAATATGTGATTGCCCGCGAAAGCTTCGACGTCGATTCGGTTCGGCCGAGCTACAACAAGGTCGCCGCTTGGTCGGCCGAGAAAGCGCGCTCCGATTACATCAACGGCATGCAGGCCTCCAACCCCCAAAGCCCGCTCGCCGCTTTGCCGCGCTCGACGATCATCGAGACGCGGGTGAAGAGCGTCTCGCCGGTCGCGCGCAACGTTGCGATGGTGCGCTTCGACACGGTGCGCCAGGACGCCGGCGGGCAGGTGCAGCGGCCGCAATCCTGGGTGGCGGTGATCCGCTACCGCTTCTCCGGCGAGCCGATGAAGCTGGAGGACCGGTTCGTGAATCCGCTCGGCTTCCAGGTGGTTCGCTACCGGCGCGATGCCGAAACCCCGCCGCCGCCCGAACCGGTGGCCACCCCCGCGCCGGCTGCGGCCGTCGCAGGCCGGCCGGTGGCGATCGTTCCCGGCACCGCGATCCGCGCCACGCCGACCGCACCGGCCGACTTGGGCGCAGCGGCGGAGGCCGCGGTGCGCGCCGCCGAGGAACGACGGCGCCAGCCGAGCGTGCCGGAGCCCGAGCTTTGAGGCGCTTGGCTCTCGCTCTCGCCGCCGCCGCTATGCTGGCCGCGCCGGCGCACGCGCAGGTGCGGCCGGTGCCGGGCCCGGGCGATCCCCACATCCAGTTCGTCGAATATTCACCCGATCAGGTGGTCCAGCTGGAAGGCGCTCCCGGTTACCAGATCACTGTCGAACTCGCGCCCGACGAGCAGGTCCAGAACGTCGCGGTGGGCGACTCCGGCGCCTGGCAGGTGACCGCCAACCGCACCGGTAACCACCTGTTCGTGAAGGCGATCGTCGCCGGCGTGTCGACCAACATGACGGTGATCACCGATCTGCGTCTCTACACCTTCGCCTTGTCGCCGCTCTACGGCGCGGGCGACATGGCCTACACGGTACGCTTTCGCTACCCCGCGGCGGCGGCGGGGCAGGAAGAGGAGGCGACGGCGGCGGGCGACAATCTCTACCGCTTGCGCGGCGCAAAGGCCCTTCGGCCGAGCGAAATGAGCGACGACGGCACCCACACCTATATCCGCTGGCCGCGCGAGGCGACGCTTCCGGCGGTGTATTCAGTTAATGAGGGCGGCGAGGAAGTGCTGGTCAACGGCATGATGCGTGAGGACGATGTGTTCGTGATCGACAGCATCGCGCCCAAATTGGTGTTCCGGATCGACCGCCAGGTTGCCTCCGCCACCCGCGTTCGGAAGCGCAGATAGTGGCCGGCCGTCCGCCTCCTTTCGACCCCCGCATGGCGGAGGTGACGCCGCCTTCGGCCGAAGCCGAGTCGACGGTGCGGCCAACCGTCGCCCTGCCGCGCACAGGCCTTCCGCCCGCGCTGATCGCGCTCGGCTTCCTGATCGTCGCGATTATTTTGTTTGTGGTTCTTGATTCCCGCCGCCGTTCGCAGGCGGAGCCCGTGGTGAGCACCGCCCGTGCGGAGCCGCTGAGCAGCGCGCCGCCGCCTTTGTACATCCCGCCCACCGAGCAGGCCGCGCCCGTCTACCTTCCCTCCGCGCCGGTACGCATGGTCGCGGCACGGCCAGCCGCAGCCGCGCCGCCGCAACGCTACGCCCCGGCGCCGCGGCCGCAGCCAATCGTTCAATATTATCCGCAGCCCCAGCCGGTGCCCTACGCTCCGCCGCCGCCTCCTCAACGGGTATCCAACAACCCGAGCATCGTTGTCGACACCACCAGCGCGTCTCCCGCGCCGCAGCGAGGACAAGGCGGGGAGGGGCCGCAGATCGGCGAAGCGTTTGGCGGCGGGCAGGGGGCCGCGCGGGTGCGCTCCAGCACGTTCTCCAACCGCTCTACCACCGTGATCCAGGGCACGCTCATTCCGGCGGTGCTTGAGACCGCCTTCGATTCGCGGCGGCCGGGCTTTGCCCGCGCGATGGTGTCGCGCGACGTGCGCGGCTTCGACGGCACCCGGGTGCTGATCCCGCGCGGCAGCCGGCTGATCGGCGAATATCGCTCGGACATCCAACCGGGGCAGAAGCGCGCGCTGATCAACTGGACCCGGCTGATCCGCCCGGACGGCGCAACCATCGCATTGTCCTCCCCTACCGCGGACACTCTTGGCCGCGGCGGGGTGCGCGGCGATTATAACAGCCACTTCTTCGAGCGCTTCGCCGGTGCAATCCTTCAGTCGGTACTCCAGATCGGCGTCAACGTCGCGAGCCGGGCGGCGGCGGGCGACGTCATTGTCGCTCTGCCGGGCTCCACGCAGAACACGCCTTCGCCGATCGACACGCGCCGCATCGCGCCGAGCCTTACCGTCCGCGCCGGCACCAGCATCGGCGTGTTCGTCGCCCGGGATCTCGATTTCACGCCCGCGGAGCGCAAACCTTGAGCGCAGCGGCGGCCGAAGCGGTTGAGCAGACCGGCGTCTATTTCCGCTCCTACCTAGCGCCGCTGACGGGGATGCTAGCCCGGCCGGACGTCACCGACATCTACGTCAACCGGCCGCACGAAATCTGGGTGGAAACCACTGGCGGCGGCATCGAGCGGCACGAGGCGCCAACCTTGGACGAAGCCACGCTTGAGCGACTCGCGCGGCAGATCGCCGCTTTGTCGCACCAAGGCATCAGCCGCGAACACCCTTTGCTGTCCGGCAGCCTGCCCGGCGGCGCGCGGATACAAATCGTCGCGCCGCCCGCGACGCGGGGGCCGCTGGCGCTGGCGATCCGCAAGCATGTCTCGCCGGAGCTTTCCCTCGCCGACTATGTATCCACCGGCGCGTTCGGCGAAACGAAGGCGCGCGAAGGCTTCGAGCGCCTGGAGGCGGACCGCACGCTTGCCGCGTTGCTCAAGGCGGGCGACATTGCCGGCACGCTCGCTGCGGCAGTCAAGGCGCGCAAGAACATCCTCGTCTCCGGCGGCACGTCGACCGGCAAGACGACGTTCCTCAACGCCCTCCTGCGCGAAGTACCGCCCGAGGAGCGGCTGATCCTGATCGAGGATACGCCCGAGCTTCACGTCGTGAACGAGAACCATGTCGGGTTGGTGGCGGCGCGGAGCGGACTCGGCGAGGCGCAGGTCGATACGGACGATCTCGTCGGTGCGTCGCTGCGCATGCGGCCGGACCGCATCATCCTGGGCGAGCTTCGCGGGCGGGAGGCTTATTCCTTCCTGCGCGCGGTCAATACCGGCCACCCCGGCTCGATGACCACCGTTCACGCCGACTCGCCGGAGCGGGCGGTGGAGCAAATCGTCCTCCTCGTCCTCCAAGGCGGCACGCAGCTCAGCCGCGACGATGTCCGCCACTATGTCAGCCAAACTGTGGACGTCTACGTGCAGCTCACCCGCCGCGGCGGCCGCCGGCAAGTGTCTGAGGTGGTGCTTCGGGACTGAGCCTTCAGCTCGGCCGCCACGCCACCATCGTCAGCGCCTCCGCAACCAATGGGTCGGCGCGGGCGCGGCGGACGGCGTCGGCGGCAGCCTGCCTGGCGTCTTCTTCCTGCGGCAAAGCTTCTTCACCATAAGGGTCGAGGCCGCAGGCAATCGCCTGGCTCTGCCGGAAGTAGACCGGCGCCGCGTCTTCAGGCGGCAGAAGCTCCACCCGCTCGAAGCCCGTATCCTCCAGCAACTCCGTCAGGCGCGCGGCATCGAACAAGGCGAAATGGCGCGGCGGCTCCAGCCCGCGCCAGTGGCGGCCGAAGCGTTCCAGGCCCAGCGCTTGGAGGTTCGGCAGAGACAGCCACAGTCGCCCTCCCGGCGCCAGCAAAGCGAAGCATTCCCGCAGCGCCGCCATCGGATCGGGGAGATGCTCCAGGACGTGGCTCATGAACAGGAAGTCGAAGGACTTGGCAGGGAGGCCGCTTCCCGGCACGATGCCGTGGCGGATGTCGAGCCCCGAGCCCCGTGCCAACTCCACCGCTCTCGAATCGGGATCGAGACCCGCCGCCTGGAAACCCAGGTCCCGCGCTACTGCAACGAAGTCGCCATTGCCGCAGCCGATGTCGAGGACCTTGCACCGGCCCTCGCGCGGAGCGGGGAGGTGGCGGATCATGTAATCGAGATTTCGCACCGCGTCCTGCCGGAACCGCCAGGTGAGGCGACCCAGCAAGGAGGCTTTCGGGAAGCGATAGCCATAGCGCGCATTTAAGTAGCCGCGCCGAACCGCGCCTCGAAAGCCCCGCTCCCGCCAGCGCAGCGGCGGTCCGGCACTTTCATGCGTGTAGTAATGGCGGTAAAGCTCGGACACCGTGTGCGCGGCAGGCCGTGGGTCGAGGTAGAGCAGGCCGCAGGTACAGCGCCAATAATCCCACGTTCCCGGCGTGCCGAAGACGCCGTCTTGGACCCCCCGGTAGCCTTCACCGCGCTCGTTGCTGGCGCAGACGGGGCAGCGGCCGAGATGTTCGAGCCGGTCCTTCGGCCACCGCGCGGTTGATCCGGGCCCCCACGCGGCGCTAGATGGAGTACTCATGACATTCCAACCCCCGAAACGGCTCCGGCCTGATGCTTAAGGCCGGCAGGCTGGCTTCCGTAAGACCTTTTTTGGGGAAGGTCTTGGCGCGGGCGCGGGCCCTTGGCGGCTATGCCCCCATATTTGTTCGCGCTGCGGCGGGCCTCGGGCGGCGCCGGCTCGAACCGCCGCTCGTCATCCTCCATGCGGGAGAGCATAAGACCGGGACAACAACGCTCCAGGCGGTGTTCAAAAAAGATCGCAGGCTCTTTGCGCGGCAGGGCATTTACGTGCTGCGCGCCGGCCAGGGCAGCGACGGAGCGCACCACCGCTTGATCTACGCGCTGACCGGCCAGCCGCTCGGCCGGGTAAGCCCCCGTCTGCTTCGCGCGGAATTGACGCAAGCGGCGCCCCGCACGGTGCTGATCTCGTCGGAAACGGCCAAGAAGGCGATGGTCCAGGGCCGGGGTGATCAGTTGATCGATGCGCTGCGGGACGCCGGTGCCGGGCGCGTACGATTGCTCCTTTACCTCCGCTCCCCCTTCGGCCTGGCCAACGCGTCCTATTCCGGCCTCACCAGCCGCCTGGAGCTTGCGGGGGCTAAATTCGCGGAGTTTTTGAAGGTGCATAATGAGGCGCCCGCTTATGATTACCACCATATCCTGGCGCTTGCGGAACGGGACGACGTGGAACTGGTGGTGCGCCCTTATTCAAGCATCGCCCGCCGCAGCATTGTTGCCGATTTCGCCGAAACATTAGGGTTAGATTTAAGCCAGGTGGAGGAGCCCCGTCATAACGGCAGCTTCGGGCCGGTGGGGCTTGAGGCGCTTCGGCAAATGGGGGCCGAACATCGCGGCTTGAGCGTCAAGCAGCGGCACCGGCTGCGCAGGCCATTGATGGCGATCGCTCGGGCTTTGGCCGAAGAACCGTTCTGGGGCATCGATGCGGAGCATGAAGCACTGTTAAGCGCCGCCGACAGCAGCACGGAAGCATTCGCGCTGGCGGTTTGGAATAAAGGCTGGAGAGAGGTGATCGGCGAGGAGCGCCGGCCGCTTAATCTCTTCGATCCGGACAACAATGCTCAACGCGCGCTGCTGGAAACGGCGCTTCACCAGATGCGGAGGGCGGCGAGCAGGATGTGAGGCTGAGGCCTTGGCCTAGCCGCGCTACCGATCCTCGTCGAGCAGCGGCAGCTTTTGCTGCACGCGCCGTTCGTTCATTACCCGCCGCACATACTCCGATCCGAAAGCGGCTTCCAGCTTAGGCGAAGGGGAAAGGTCCCAGCCTGCTCCCGGATAATAAGAATCGAGGTAGGGCTGCAGAATAGGCCGCATAACGGTTACGTCTTCGGGCGTGAACCAGTGACGCCAGGCACCGTAGCCTTTCGACCGAACCACCCGCTGCAAATTCTGCGGCACCGTTGCAGAGCCTTTGAGCGGGAGGCGGAGTGCCGCCTCCAGTGCCTCGAAGCGGCCGTCCACCATGTCCTCGTAACGGAAAAGGTGGAGGTGCGGCCGCTCCCGGTGGAACGCCATGGGCCGCGCCACCGACTGGTCCTGGTAGTGCGGGAGCCATGATGCAGGGCCGGTTGGGCCGTGCTGAAGCGCTTCCACCGCGTCCACAAGTTCCAGCAGCGACACGGAAAGCGGGTCCCCTTCCTTGCGCCTGAGCAGGTCCAGAAAGGCGCGCGCATTCTCGCCCGTTTGGTCGAATGCGGCGTGGTAGCTTCGGTACAACAGCCCGCTCACCATCCGGTCGCGCGGATCGCGGATGATCAACACCTGCCGGTCGAACGAATCGAAATCCTGCAAACGAACGGCTTTGCGGTCGCAGGGCAGAACCTTGGCGAGGATATCCGGGAATATGGCGCCGCGCGCCAAGGCACGAAGCCGAGGCTTGAGCTGTTCGCGCATGCCGAAGGATGTCGGCTCGAACAATGCTATCGTGCTCGGCGGAAGAGAGTTTTTCACCTTGTAGAACAAGGCGGACGTACCGCTCTTCCCTTGGCCGTATATGACGATCTTCACCGGTCGCTCCCACTGGCCTTTTGAGGCCGCCGGGCACGCCGATGGCGAACGTGCCGACCATGCCTCTCGCCCCGATGGTCCGGCTTTGCAAGGTGCTTACCGGCGGGCGCGGTGTTGCAAAATGCTGCCTCCGGCTTAAAATCCCGGCGATGACGAAGCTCTTCACCGCTCTCTTCGCGACAGCCTTAGCGACAGCGGCGCACGCCGCTCCCGACGACATCGCGCCGCCTTTGAAGCGCAAGGCGATCGCACCGGCAACCGCAAAGGCGGCGGAGCCGGCGCAGCAGCCTGCTCGGGCGGGCAAGGAGCGCGACTATCAAGCTGCTCTGTCGGCGACGGCAGCCCAAGGCGGCGACGATGCTGCCCTCGACGGCAGCCTTATTCGGGTGATGAGCAGCCTTCTCGCGGCCGGACGATGCGGCGAAGCGGCCGGCCTCGCCTCGCGCGACGGGCGCAAGGCGCTTGCAGCCCGCGCGCAGCAGCTCTGCCAGTAAGCCACCGCCGCGCAAGCCGAGCCTGTCGCACCGCGGATACAGGCTCTCGCTGAAACAATTGAAACACTTATTGCCCCTGTCCGGCATTTGACGGACACGAAGCGCAGGCAGATACTTCCGCACGTTTCCGGCCGCTGCGTTGCAGTTCATCTTGGACACCGCGGCGGCTGAAACACCATTTGCTGCTGGGGGTCTGCCGTTATGAAGAAGTTCGCGCTGAAGGCGTTGCTGGGAAGCTGTGCGTTGCTGCCGCTCGCGGCTCCGGCTCATGCTCAGGACAACGCGATCACCGGCAACATCTTGTTGACGCCGGCGGGAACGCCCCCGCGATCGGACATCAAGCTCTCGGACTATAGCAGCGGCATCCGGATCATTGCCGCGCCGACCCTGACCCAGGCGGGCGAGGGCGCAAGCATCCAGTTCTTCGGGAGCGGCCACGCTACCCGGCCGGGCCAGGCCTTTATCGATTCCGGCGCGAACAATTCGAGCGCCATCGTTCTGCGCACGGCGCCGACGGGCGGCACCATCACCGAACGTTTCCGCATCAATGCCACCGGCAACATCGGCATCGGCGGGGTCACCAACCCGACCCAGCGGCTCGAAGTCGCCGGCAACATCAAAATCGACGGCGCCGGCAACGGCATCATCTTCCCCGACGGGACGACGCTGACCGGCTCTTCCGGCACCTTGTCGATGAACAGCAACCGCATCGTCAACCTCGGCAATCCGGTCAACGCGGGCGACGCGGTGAACAAGGCTTACACCGACGCAAACTTCATCAAGTTCGTGCCCGGTGCCGAGCAGCTCTCCGTCGGCGACGCCAACGGCACCGCGCCGATGATCAACCTGCGCGGCGGATCGACCTGCTGTTCGGGCCCGGGCGGCCACACCCCAGCCTGGTTCAAGGTGTTCCAGAACGGCAGCTTCGTTGCCACCGGCAATCTCGGCATCGGCGTCTCGCCAATGCAGGGTAAGGGGTACCGGACCTCGTGGGACAGCTACAAGGGCGCCTTCCGCTCCGGCTACGCCGACAACGAATGGGATGACGCCTCCGTCGGCTTCTTCTCCTGGGCCGGCGGGTCCAATTCAACTGCGATCGGCCTTTACGCGCTGGCCTTTGGCGACACCAACTCGGCGGAGAGCACCTCGTCGATCGTGTTCGGAAGCGGCAACCAGGTAAAGGGCGCCGCCGGCTTTTCCGCAGGCGCCGGCAACCACGTCTGCGACACGTACGGCGTGGCGTTCGGTAACAAGGCCCGCTCGGGCGGCCCGCTCATTAACGGCAAGTGCGATCCGGACAATTTCAACGTCCGGGGCCTGGCGGCGATCGCCATCGGCTACAACGTCACGGCGGACCAGGACCACACCACCGCGATGGGCAAGTACGCGAGCAACAACGGCTTCGGCGGCACGTTTATTTGGTCGGACGGTTCGGCCCAGCAATCGGCTGACACCTTCCGCAACACGGCCAACAACGAGTTCGCCGCCCGCGCCACCGGCGGCTTCCGCTTCCGCACCAATCTGGGCGGCACTACCGGCTGCAATCTGCCCGCTGGTTCGGGCGTGTTCAATTGCACCTCCAGCCGCGCCACCAAGGCGAATTTCGCGCCGGTGAGCGGCGATGAGCTGCTCGCCAAAGTCCGTGCGCTGCCGATCACATCGTGGAACTATATTAGCGAGGGCGCGAATGTTCGCCACCTCGGGCCCATGGCGGAGGATTTCCACGCAAGCTTCGGCCTTGGGGTGGGCAGTGCGTCAATCGGCGTTCAGGATCTCGCCAGCGTCAGCCTCGCCGCCGTCCAGGCCCTGGAGGTGCGCACCGCGGACATCCAGCAAGACGTGTCGGAGCTCATGAAGCTGCAAGGCGAAGTGGCGCAATTGCGGGCGGCGAACCAGGCGCTGGAGCAGCGGCTGCGTACCCTGGAGGAGAGGCTTCCACGCTGACCCGGCTCTCCCTTGCCACCGTAGTCGCGAACGGTCCGAGGGGGACGAGCTGAGCCGCCGCAACGGCTTGATGCCGACTGGACATGTCTGGAGACCGTCGATTCCGTCGATTTTGTGCTGCCAATACGGAAAAATCCATGTAGTTCTGCAACATGGGGCGCTCAGCCCCGATGAAGCGGGGGCTGCTATGTTGAAGATTTCGAAAAAGTTTATTCTGGGCGCGTTTGCATTCGCCGCGGCAGTTGCGGGCTATTCGGCGCCCGCTGCCGCGCAGGCGACCCGCACCTGGGTTTCGGGCACTGGCGATGACGTCAATCCCTGCAGCCGGACGGCTCCGTGCAAAACCTTTGCCGGCGCCATCTCCAAAACGGCGTCGGGCGGCGTCATCAACTGCCTCGATCCAGGCGGCTACGGCCCGGTGAACATCAACAAGTCCTTGACCATCGACTGCCACTTTACCGGGGCCGGGGTTTTTGCGGGGGGCAATGGCATTACCGTCAACGACAGCATGACGCCGACGCCCAACACAGCCGTCGTGTACCTGCGCGGCCTCGATTTCCACGGCGTCAACCCGCCGAGCAGCGGCGTGCGCTTCATCGCCGGCAGCGCGCTTCACCTTGAGGACTCGCTGATCCGCCGCTTCGACCTCGACAACAGCTTCGGCGTCAAGTTCACGCCGGGTGCGGCGGCGAAGCTTTACATCAGCAATACCACCATCGCTGATAACGGCACGGCGACCACCGGCGGCGGCATCGAGATCAACCCTGCCGTTAACGGCACGGCCCGCGTGTTCCTGAAGAACGTCCGGGTCCGCAACAATGCGAACGACGGCATCCGCACCGACAGCACGAACGGGGCCATTTCCCTGGTGCTCGAGGACAGCGATGTCACCGGCAACGGCCGGGGCGTCGCGGTACTGGGCGGTAGCCGCACCAACGTCGCGATGATCACCAATTCGGTAGTCGCCAACAACGGTGTCGTCGGCATCGTCACAACGGGAACCGCTGTTGCGCGGGTGGACACGACGACGATCACCGGCAACCGCGTCGGGATCAGCGCCGAGGCGCCTTCGCAGCTTCTGACCTACGGCGGCAACCGCCTCGATCAGAACCCGCCGTTCAACGCCGCGCAGAACTTCAACGGCACCTTCACCAACACCACGCCGCTGACGAAGCAGTGACATGAAGCCAAGGGCGGATGCGGCAAGCCGCGTCCGCCCTTTGGGAGGCAGGCCGCAACCTTAACCTGGGCCGATAACCGGCGGCACGGCTTGGCGGATTGGATCCGTTCGGTCCGCCACGAGCCTTACTTTTTGGGGCCCCAGACTTCCCCCAGCCGGGCATCGCGGCCGCAGCGGCTTCGGTAGTAGCGGTAGCGGATCGGGTTCACCTTGTAATAGTCCTGGTGATAGCCTTCCGCGTACCAGAATTGGCCGGCGGCGAGCACGGGCGTCGCCACCTTCTGCCGGAGCACGCGCTCCGCTTCCGCTTTCGCGGCAATTGCTTGCGCGCGCTGCTTGCTACCCACCGCAAAGATGGCGGTGCGGTAGCTGTCGCCGCGGTCGCAAAACTGGCCGCCCGCGTCCAACGGGTCCACCGTCCGGAAATAATGCCGCACCAGGGCGGCATAGCTTACCCGCGCCGGATCGAAGACGATCCGAACCGCTTCATAATGGCCGGTGCCGCCGGCCGAGACCTGTTCGTATGTCGGCTTGGCCGTCTTGCCGCCGGTATAGCCGGAGCGGGCAGAGAGGACTCCGGGCACTTTCTCGAAATCGGCTTCGGTGCACCAGAAGCAGCCGCCGGCGAACACCGCCACTTCCTGGCGCCCGGACGCGGGGGCCGGCGCGGCTTCCGACTGCACTTCGCCGGAGCTGCAGGCGGCAAGGGCAAGGGCGAGGAGCAGGGGTTTTGGGAGGGTCATGTCCGCACCATAGCATTCCAGGGGAACGGGTGCGCGCCTGTTCGGGTGCCGGGAGCGCCTGAACACGACCTAAGCTCCTGCGTCAGGCGAGGGCGCGCTCGAGCAGCTCTTCGGGATCGAGGCCGAGGCGGCGGATCTGCGCCACAATGGCAGGCCAGCGCTGGTCGAGGAAATCCTTGCGCTCGGTGCTGAGCAGCCGTGCCGCCGCGCCTTCCGCAACAAACATGCCGACTCCGCGGCGTACCACCACCAGGCCTTCGTCCTGGAACATCTGATAGGCCTTGGCGACGGTGAGCGGGTTGGCACCATGCTCGGCGGCAAGGCTGCGCACGGAGGGGAGGGGGTCGCCCTCCCGCACTTTGCCTTCAAGAATCATCGCCGCGATCGTGTCGCGGAGGCGGAGATAGACTGGGCGTTCTTCACTCATCGCTGCCATAGTGTACTAATACGGCTAAGGGGTCAAGCGGCGCTGCCGCTTCGGGCCGGGGTCCAGACGCTTACCACGTCGTCCAGCGCCGGACGGGGGCGCTCCTCCTGCTCGGCACCGAGCGTGCCGAGAAAGAAGAAACCGGCAATCCGTTCGCCGGGCCGTGCGCCGAGCGCCTGGTGAACGGGCTGCGAGAAAGTCGCCCAGCCGGTCACCCATCCGCCCGCGAACCCCACCGCGTGGGTCGCCAGCAACAGGTTCATGCAGGCGGCGCCGCAGGACAATTCCTGCTCCCAGGCCGGCACCTTGACGCTTTCCTTCGGCGAGGAGAACACCACCACCAGCTCAGGCGCCTGGTGCGCGAAGCGGTGCGCCGCCTCGATCTCCAGCCGCCCGGCCTCCGGCCGCTCGGCGCGGTAAGCCTGCTCCAGCGCCGCGGCGAGCGCCCCGCGATCCTCGTGGCGAATGTGCAGAAAGCGCCAGGGCGCGAGCTTGCCATGGTCCGGAGTACGCGCCGCGATCCCCAGGATATCCCGAAGCTGGGCGGCGTCGGGACCGGGCGCAATCAGGTCGCGGGGTCGCGCCGATCGCCGGGTGCGAAGCAGGGAAAGCGGCGAGGAAAGGTCGTTGAACATCGGTTTGCGGCGCTAGCAGCCTTGCCGACCCGCAACAATCGGCTTCACAACAGCATTTTCGCCGCTACTGTGCCGCTCTTTCCAGGTGCCCGGTAGAGGCGCCAGCTTATGTATGGAGTTGAGCCAGTGGCAACCAGTGCTCCCGAGACCAGCTACGATACCAAGACGTTCCTGGGCCACCCGCGTGGCCTGTTCGTGCTCTTTTTCGCCGAAATGTGGGAGCGCTTCTCCTATTACGGCATGCGGGCGCTGCTGATCCTCTACCTTACCAAGCATTGGCTCTATTCGGACGGCGACGCGTCGATCATCTACGGCGCCTACACCGCCCTTGTGTACATCACGCCCGTCATCGGCGGCTATCTTGCCGACCGATACCTCGGGCAGCGAAAGGCGGTGCTGTTCGGCGCCGTTCTGCTCACCATCGGCCACTGCTTCATGGCATTCGAAGGCAATGGCAGCGGGCATGAGAACGATCCCGCGCTGAACATCTTCTGGCTTGCCTTGGCCTTCATCATCGTCGGCTCGGGCTTCTTGAAGGCGAACATTTCGGTGATCGTGGGCCAGCTCTACCCGCGCACCGACGTCCGCCGCGACGGCGCTTACACCATCTTCTACGTCGGCATTAACCTCGGCGCTTTCATCGGCACCCTGATCGCCGGCTATCTCGGCGAAACCTACGGCTGGGGCTATGGCTTCGGCGCGGCGGGCGTCGGCATGCTGCTCGGCCTGATCGTGTTCGTGATCGGCAAGCCCTACCTCCTCGGCAAGGGCGAAGCGCCCGACGCGGCGCGGCTTGCCCGCCCGGTGGCAGGCATCCGCTTCGAATATCTCCTCTACGCCATGGGCGTCGCCGGCGTGGGCGTCGTCTGGGCGCTGATCCAGTATCAGGAGCTGGTCGGCTCGCTCCTCGGCCTCGCCGGCGCGATCCTGGTCGCTTACGTACTGTTCACCGCCGTGGTGAAGCTTCCGGCGGAGGACCGTGACCGCATCTTCGCCGCGATGTTCCTGATTCTCGGCTCCATTCTGTTCTGGGCGTTGTTCGAACAAGCCGGCTCCTCGCTCAACCTGTTCGCCGACCGTTATGTCGACGCGCCTGTTCCGGCTTCCGTTCTCCAGGCGATCAACCCCGGCTACATCATCCTCCTCGGCCCTGTCTTCGCCGCGCTGTGGACCTTCCTTGGCCGCAAGGGGCTCGAGCCTTCCGCGCCGGCCAAGTTCGGCCTGGCGCTGGTTCAGCTCGGCGCCGGGTTCCTGGTCCTCGTCGCAGGCGCAAACGCCGTCGGCGTCGATGTGCCGACCCCGGTGTTGTTCATCTTCCTCATCTACCTCCTCCACACCACCGGCGAGCTTTGCCTGTCGCCCGTCGGCCTCAGCGCCATGAACCGGCTCGCGCCGGCGCACATGGCGTCCCTGATCATGGGCACCTGGTTCTTCGCGTCGGCCACCGGCAACTTCGCCGCCGGCCTGATCGCGGCGGCCACCGGCTCGGAGCATGGCACGGGCGAGGGCGCGGCCAAGTCGCAGGTGCTCGAGGTTTACTCCACGATCGGCTGGATCTCGGTGGGCGTCGGCGTTGCCGTGTTCATTATCTCGCCTCTGGTGAAGAAGCTGATGCACCTCGACACGCTCCGCGACGCCGAGGACAAGGAGCTTGCCGGTTACAAGGAAATCGGCGGCGACCGCGGACAGGACGCCGGCATGTTCCCGCAGCGCGAGACCAAGCCGGACGACAAGCAGATCTAAGCGAAATTAAGCCCACCGAAGGGGAATAACCGCCCGATGCGATTGCAACTGCTGACGAGCGTGCTGTCCGCCGCTCTCCTGACCGCCTGCGCCCAGAACGACCGGCCGGAAACGGCCTCGAACGCGGCGCCGAAGTCGAAGCCCGCAACTTATTCGCGCGATCCATTCCCTTCCACCTACCGGGCCTATCCCGGCACGGTGACGGCGATCACCGGCGCAACCGTGTTCGACGGCGAAGGCCGCCGGATCGAGAACGGCACGGTGGTGCTCGCCGACGGCGTGATCCGCGCGGTGGGCGGCGCGGATACGGCGATCCCCGAAGGGGCGACCCGCGTTGACGGCACCGGCAAGTGGGTGACGCCCGGCATCATCGATGTCCACAGCCACTTGGGCGACTATCCCTCGCCGTCGGTGGAGGCCCATCAGGACGGCAATGAAGTGACCGGCCCGGTTCGCCCGGAAGTGTGGGCGGAGCACAGCATCTGGCCGCAGGACCCGGGCTTCACCCGCGCAATGGCGAATGGCGGCGTGACCTCGCTTCACGTCCTCCCCGGCTCGGCCAACCTGTTCGGCGGCCGCGGCACGACGCTCAAGAACGTCCCCGGCCGCACCATGCAGCAGATGAAGTTCCCGGGCGCGCCCTACAGCCTCAAAATGGCGTGCGGCGAGAATCCGAAGCGCGTCTATGGCGGCCGCAACCAGATGCCGGCGAGCCGCATGGCCAACGTGGCGGTGATGCGCCAGACCTGGGCCCGCGCGCAGGAATATAAGCGCAAGTGGGACAAATATGAGAGCGACGGCGGCGAGATGCCGGCCCGCGACCTCGCCATGGAGACACTGCGCGGCGTTTTGGCCGGCGAAATCACCGTCCAGAACCACTGCTACCGCGCCGACGAAATGGCCAATATCCTCGATATCGCCAAGGAATTCGGCTACAAGGTTTCCACCTTCCACCACGCCGTCGAAGCCTACAAAATCGCCGATCTTCTCAAGGAAAACGGCGTCTGCGGCGCGCTGTGGGCCGATTGGTATGGCTTCAAGATGGAAGCCTATGACGGGATCAACGAGAATATTCCGCTCGTTCACAATGCCGGTGCCTGCGCGATCGTCCACTCGGACGATCCCAACGGCATCCAGCGCCTGAACCAGGAAGCGGCAAAGGCGCTCGCCCACGGCCGCAGGATGGGGATGCAGATCCCGGACGAAATCGCCTGGACCTGGCTGAGCTCCAACGCCGCGAAAGCAATCGGCGTGTTCGACAAGACCGGAAGCCTTCGCGAGGGCAAGATGGCCGACGTGGTGCTGTGGAACGGCAACCCCTTGAGCGTCTACACCCGCCCCGACCGCGTCTGGGTGGACGGCGCGCTCCTCTACGACGCCAACGACCCGAACCGGCGCGGCGTAACCGATTTCGAGCTCGGCCAGCCGGGCGAAGGGGATGTGAAGTGATGCCTGTCCTGAACCAGGAAATCCGTTCGTCCCGAGCGAAGTCGAGGGGCGTCTGGCACGAACTCATCAAGGGCGCCCCTCGACTACGCTCGGGACGAACGATGGTTTTGATGGCTCTAGCGATGGGCGCCGCGACTGCCGCCCCGGTAGCCGCGCAGACCATCGCCATCACCGGCGGCACGGTTGCGCTTGGCGACGGCTCCGAGCCGATCCAGAACGGTACCGTCGTGATCCGCGACGGCCGCGTCGTCGCGGCGGGTGCCAACGTCGCCGTGCCGGCGAATGCGCAACGGGTGGACGCCACCGGGCGCTGGGTCACCCCCGGCATCGTCAGCGGATTCTCTCGAGTCGGCCTCGTCGAAGTCAGCGCGGTGGACGCCACCAACGACATTTCCGCCAACAACTCTCCGTTCAGCGCCGCGATCGACGTTGCCCCGGCGATCAATCCGCGGACCTCGGCGATTGCGGTCAGCCGCAGCGCCGGCGTCACCCGCGCCGCGGTTGCGCCGGGCACCGGCAAGAGCATCTTCGGCGGGCAGGGCGCGATAATCGATCTCGGCAACGACATGGAGCCGATCACCCGCGCCCGCGCCTTCCAGTTTGTTGAAATGGGCGAGGACGGCGCAAGCGAAGCGGGCGGAAGTCGCGCCTCCATGTACGTCCTGTTCCGCAACGCCCTTCGCGAAGCGCGCGATGTCGGCCGCTATTCCGGCGTTTCCGGCGGCTCGGGAGGCCAGCGCGAGCCGCGCGCCAACGACCAGCGCGATTTTCCGTTGGAGGAAGTGCCCGGCGACCGGATGATGGGCGCCAATGTTCAGCGCGGCGACGACGTGCTCCTCACCCGCTTCGACGCCGCGGCGCTTGTGCCGGTGCTGCAGGGCCGCCAGCTCCTCCTCGTCCACGTGGAGCGGGCAAGCGACATCCTCCAGGTGCTGAACCTGAAGCGCGAATTCCCGAACCTGCGCCTCGTCCTCGTCGGCGCAACCGAAGGCTGGACGGTTGCCGACCGCATCCGCGCCGCCAACGTGCCGGTAATCGCCAACGCACTGAACGATCTGCCCTCCACCTTCGAGCAGCTCGCCGCGACGCAATCCAACGTCGCCCGGCTCAAGAATGCCGGCGTTCGCGTCAGCCTCGGCCAGATCAACAATGAGGAAGGCCATCAGCTTCGCTGGTCCACGCAATATGCCGGGAATCTGGTCGCGCTCGGCCGGGTGCCCGGCGCCTCGGGCCTGAGCTGGGGCGAGGCGCTTGCCACCATCACGTCCGGCCCCGCCGACGCGTTCGGAATGGGCGGAGAGATCGGCTCGCTCCGTCCCGGCCGCCGCGGCGACGTCGTGGTGTGGGACGGCGATCCGCTGGAAAACGGCTCGTCGCCGGTGCTGGTCATGATCGACGGCGTCCAGCAGCCCCTCGAGACCCGCCAGACCAAGCTTCGCGACCGCTACCGCACCGCCGGAGAGGGCGACTTGCCAAAAGCGTACGACAGGTGATCGAACACGCCGGCCTCGCGCTGGCGACCGCGGCCTTTGTTGGAACACACCTCGCTTTGTCGCACCCGCTGCGCACGCGGCTGGTACAGAATGTCGGAGAGGCGGGTTTCACCGGCCTCTACTCAATCGTCGCGATGCTGACGTTCGGTTGGATGATCCTCGCCTACATCTCCATCGACGTGTCGGTGCCCTTCTGGATCGCGCCGCACTGGTGGTGGATCGCGTCCTCCGCGATCATGCTGTTCGCGTCCGTCCTGCTGGTGGGATCGTTCGTCAAGAACCCGGCTTTCCCGCACCCGCGCGGGGCTAAACAGGCCGCCCGTCCCGCCACCGGCGTCTTCGCCATCACGCGCCATCCGATGAACTGGGCCTTCGCTTTGTGGGCCCTGATCCACCTCTCGCTCTGGCTGTCGCCGCGCAACCTCATCGTCGCGCTCGGAATCCTGATCCTCGCCCTGGCCGGCTCAGTGGGGCAGGACCGCAAGAAGCGGGCGGTGCTCGGCCGCGCCTGGCAGGACTGGGAGAGGCGGACGAGCTTCGTACCCTTTGCCGGGCTCCTCACCGGCCGTGTCCTTTGGCGCAATGCCGCCCCTGGCTGGATCGCGACCGGTGGAGGCACCGCGCTGTGGCTCGCCGTCGTCACCTTCCACCAGCCGAGCGTGTCGCCGGTCGGCTTCCTGTTCGGAAGCTAGTCCTTCGCCTCTTCGCCGAGGCCGCCCTTCGGCGCCTCCTCGGTTGAGCTGATCGCGTCGAGCACCGCCTCGGGCGCAACGTCGCGCTTCAACTCTTCCACTCCGCCCGCCTCGTGCTCGATGCCGAGGTGCGCGGCAATCGCGTCCACCATGGCCACCACCTTGGTCAGCTCATGCTCGGTTAAAAGGCTGATCTGCAGGTCGAGATCGGCCCGCACATCCGCCGCCGCCGCCATCCGGTTCTGCGTGATCAGGATGAAGGTGGAGAGAAAGATCGACTCCACCGACGCGATCATTGCCAGCACCACGAAGGTCTCGTCCCAAGCCGGCACCCCCGGCACGAATTGAAGGTTGGCCGCGATCCAGAAGCCGTACAGCGCCAGGTGGACGTAGACGAACGCCATCGATCCGGTGAAGCGGGCGATGGCTTGGGCAAGCCGGTCCTGGAACGTCGCCTGCGCCGCTTCCTCGCGCCGGCGCCGCTCCAGCGCGGCGATATTGCGCTCCAGCGCCGTGTTGAGGCTGCCGGGCTGCGGCGGCTGAACGGTTGGTCCGCGTTCCATCAGGCGCCTTCCTCCAGCAGCCGGTCGGCTTCGCTATGCTGTGCGGTCTCATCGAAGCCCGAACGGCGGGCGACGGCGGTGGTTGCGGCCACGTCCATGGAGACGTTGCCGGTGGTGCGCACGATGTCGGGCAGGGTCTCCACCGCAAGCAGCACCACCAGCGGCTCGATCGGGACGCCCATTGCAAGACAGATGGGCGCGATGGAGCTGATGAAGCTGATCGAGCCGGGCAGGCTGACCGCGCCGATCGTCGTGGTCGCGGCCAGCGCGACGCCGGCAGCGAGTTGCCATGGGGTGAGCGCGATCCCGAACCAGTGGGCGACGTAGATGGCGACCGCCAGGTTCATCGCCGGCCCGGTGGCGCGGAACACGGCCACGGCCAGCGGCAGCACCACGCCCGAGGCGGCGACGGGGACGCCGAGCTTCTCCGTGCCGCGTAGCATTGCCGGCAGCGAGGCGAGCGACGATTGCGTGCTGATCGCCACCGCGTGCGCCGGACCCACGGCGCGCGTGTACTGCATGAAGCCGACGCGCCCGCCGATCATCGCTACCGGCCAGGCCAGGAACCAGACCACCGCGCCTACCGAGGCGACGATGATGACGTAATGGAGCAGCGCGCCCAAAGCCGAGGTGCCGGCGCGGGCGCCGACCACGTAGGCGAGCGCGAAGACACCGATCGGCGCGAGCCACAGCACCCAGTTGATGATCACCAGCATCGTATCGGCCACCGCGCGAAAGAAGCCGGTGAGGGTCGTCCGCTGCTGCTCGGGCAGGCGGGTCAGTGCGAAGGCGAATACGGCGGTGAAGAAGATAAGCGGCAGGATCTGATCGTTGGCCGCCGCTGAAATCGGATTGGACGGAATAAAGGAGCGGATAAACTGCGCTGCCGTGGGGATCTCGCCAACTTTCTCGCCGGCGCCGACCAAGGCGCTGCGCAACGCCGCCGCCGATTCGCCCGGCATCGGCCAAAGCTGGAGCAGAAAGGGGGTGAGCAGCGCCGACAGGATCGCCGAGGTCCATAGGATTGCGAAGAAAAGCACGATCGCCCGCGCCGCAAGCTTGCTCGCCCGCGCCGCTTCCGCCGACGCGGCGATGCCGGTGATCAGCAAAGACACGACGAGGGGCACGATGGTCATGCGCAGCGCGTCGAGCCACAGGCCGCCGACCGGTTCCAGGAACGCAATCGCGCCCTCCACCCAGCCCGCGCCAGCGGTAAGGATGCCAAACAGGAGGCCAAGGGCAAGGGCGGCGAGGATGCGGGTCGGCTGGTTCATTGGCTATCCTTAGCGGCGCCCGCAGCGCGGTGGAAGGAGAGGGGAATGCGGGGGACGGCGAAAGGTTCATCGCGCCCCACTCGCCACCCCGGCACTCCGCCGCTAAAGGCGCTGGAACACCAGAGTAGGACGATCAGATGGCGCGTAAGTTCTTCGGCACGGACGGGATCCGCGGCCGCACCAACCAGAACCCGATGACCGCCGAAATGGCGCAGCGCGTCGGCCAGGCGGCGGGCGCCCACTTCCTGCGCGGCGACCACCGCCACCGCGTCGTGATCGGCAAGGACACGCGCTTGTCCGGTTACATGATGGAGACCGCTTTGATCTCCGGCTTCACCAGCGTCGGCATGGATGTGGTCATGGTCGGGCCGGTGCCCACGCCAGCCGTGGCCTTGCTCACCAAGTCGATGCGCGCCGATTTGGGCGTGATGATCTCGGCAAGCCACAACCCCTATCACGACAACGGGATCAAGCTGTTCGGACCCGACGGCTATAAACTTTCGGACGCGGACGAAACGGCGATCGAGGAATTGCTGGAACAGAAGCCGCTGCTGGTCGACGCGCCGCAGATCGGCCGCGCCCGCAAGATCGAGGACGCTCGCGGCCGCTACATCCACTTCGCCAAATCGACCTTTCCCGAAGAACTTCGCCTGGACGGGCTCAAGGTGGTGATCGATTGCGCGAACGGCGCCGCCTACCAAACCGCGCCCGCCGCGCTTTGGGAACTTGGCGCGGAAGTGATCGCCATCGGCGTCACGCCCAACGGCACCAACATCAACGACGGCTGCGGCTCCACCGCGCCCGCCGCGCTTCAGGCGCGGGTGGTGGAGGAAGGCGCCGATGTCGGCATCGCGCTCGATGGCGACGCGGACCGGCTGATCGTGGTCGACGAGAAAGGCCAGATTGTGGACGGCGACCAGTTGATGGCGGTGATCGGCATCTCCTGGGCCCGCCGCGGCCTCCTGGAAGGCAATGGCGTTGTGGCAACGGTGATGTCCAACCTCGGCCTCGAGCGCTTTCTCGAATCAAACGGCCTCGATCTGGTCCGAACCAAGGTGGGGGACCGTTACGTGCTGGAAGCGATGCGCGAAGGCGGCTTCAACGTCGGCGGCGAGCAATCCGGCCACATCATTCTTTCCGACTACGCCACGACCGGCGACGGTCTCGTGGCCGCGCTCCAGATCCTCGCCTGCCTGGTCGAGGAAGGCCGCCCGGCGAGCGAAGTGCTCCACGCCTTTGAGCCGCTTCCTCAGCTCCTTAGAAACGTCCGCTTCACCGGCGGCGCGCCGTTGGAGGCGGACAGCGTCAAGGCCGCGATCGCCGACGCCGAAGCGCGGCTGGAAGGCACCGGCCGCCTGGTTATCCGCAAATCCGGCACCGAACCGCTGATCCGCGTCATGGCCGAAGGCGAAGACGAGGCGCTGGTGGAAGAGGTGGTCGACTCAATCTGCGAGGCGGTGAAAGCGGCGTGAGCCTGCCTCCCCGAATCCTCATCATCGCCGGGTCGGACTCCGGTGGCGGCGCAGGCATCCAGGCGGACATCAAGACCGTCACCATGCTCGGCGGCCACGCCATGACCGCGATCACCGCGCTTACCGCCCAGAACACGCTCGGCGTCACCGGCGTCATGCCTGTTCCAGCCGAATTCGTGGTGGAGCAGATGGACGCGTGCATCTGCGATATCGGAGTCGATGCGGTGAAGATCGGCATGATCGGCTCGTCTCAAACCGTTCACGCGGTGGCCGACCGGCTGGAGCAGCTCGCTGTTCCCATCGTCTTCGATCCGGTGATGATCGCCACCAGCGGCTCGGTCCTTGCTGACGAAGCAACGATTGCAGCCTTCGCAAGGCTGATGCGCATCGCCGCAGTGGTCACCCCCAACATCCCCGAGCTCGAAGCGCTGGGCGGGCAGCAGGCGGTGCTCGCCCACGGCTGCCACCTCCTTGCCAAAGGCGGGCATATGGAGGGAAACCGCGTAGTCGACCGCCTGATCGTCCCCTCCGGCGAGGAGATCGCGCGCCTGGAGGGCGACCGGCTCGAAACCACCAGCACCCACGGCACCGGCTGCACCCTCGCCAGCGCCCTCGCCACCGGCCTGGGCGCAGGGCTTCCGATGGAGTCCGCCTTTAACCAAGCCGTCCGCTTCACCCGCCGCGCCATCGAAGAAGCACCCGGCCTCGGCAAAGGCCACGGTCCCCTTGGTCAGCAGAACGTCAGCAACTTCTGCTAACCCGCTCCGTCGCCCCAGCGAAGGCTGGGGCCCACGCGGAGTCTCCACCCGCACCGATCCTATGCGGACTCACCATGGATGCCAGCCTCCGCTGGCATGACGGAGAGGGGAATCGTCCACATCTTTTCTCCCACACCACCTAGCGCGCACCGCTAAGCCCTTCTAATCTCACGCCCCTATGGCGCGTCCCTGCTTCAAGCTCGAGAAGATCCACCCGACCCCGCTCGCCGGTGTCGACGAAGCCGGCTGCGCGCCGCTTGCAGGCCCAGTAGTGGCTGCCGCGGTGGTGCTGGACCGGGAGAAATTCCCGCGCGGCATCGACGATTCAAAGGCTCTGGCCGCGCCGGTGCGCGAGGCGATCTGCGCCCGGCTCTACAAAGTCGCGCGCGTCGGCGTCGGCATCGCCTCCGTTGAAGAGATCGACACGATCAACATCTATTGGGCCCGCATGCTGGCGATGACCCGCGCCGTCGAGGCGCTCGGCTTCGATCCGGAGATGATCCTGGTCGACGGCAACCGCTGCCCCAAATGGCAGCGCCCGTCGCTTGCCATCGTCGCCGGGGACGCCAAATGCCGCTCGATCGCCGCGGCCTCCATCGTCGCCAAGGTCACCCGCGACCGGATCATGGCGGATCATGCCCGCGAGCATCCCGGCTACGGCTGGGAGACCAACAAGGGCTACCCCACGCCCGAACACTGCCGCGCCTTGAACGCGCTCGGCCCGACGCCGCTCCACCGCCGAAGCTTCGCCCCCGTCCGCGCCTGCCTGGAAGCGCGCGGCGAGCTCCCCGTGCCGGTTCAGCAGTTGATCGACCTGTGAGTCCTCCCGGCAACACCACTTCATATTGAGTCTCAAGAGCCGCCGGAACCGCTAGCCCTAGCGGGGACTCGTTTCGTTCGCGGCATGTTAACCGCTTTCTCAAGCCTCTCCGCTAAGCGCTTGTTCTTGACCGGGGAGTCCGGCTGACTCACTCTGACGCCTGTTGAACCGGGGGGCGGTATTCGAATGACAGTGTTGACGCGTGTTGGTGCCAAAGCGGGGCGGGCCAAGGTTGAAGCGCCGGCGGCCGACCTGCCGCTCAACCAAATTCTCGAAGAGGATTGCGTCGCCGCCATGGCGAAGCTGCCAACGGCCAGCGTCGACATGATCTTCGCCGATCCCCCCTACAATCTCCAGCTCGGCGGCGACCTGTTCCGCCCGGAAGGCGGCCGCGTCGACGCGGTGGACGACGATTGGGACAAGTTCGACACCTTCGCCGCCTACGACCAATTCACCCGCGCCTGGCTCGCCGAAGCGCGCCGGATCCTGAAGCCCAACGGCACGCTTTGGGTGATCGGAAGCTACCACAATATCTTCCGCGTCGGCGCCGCGCTCCAGGACGCCGGCTATTGGATCCTGAACGACATCGTTTGGCGCAAGTCGAACCCGATGCCCAACTTCCGCGGCACCCGCTTCACCAACGCGCACGAGACCCTGATTTGGGCGAGCCGCTCGGAAGACAGCCGCTACACCTTCAACTACCGCGCCATGAAGGCGCTGAACGACGAGCTTCAGATGCGCTCCGACTGGTTGCTTCCGATCTGCTCGGGCGGCGAGCGGGTGAAGGGCGACACCGGCGCCAAGGCGCACCCGACCCAAAAGCCGGAAGCCCTGCTCTACCGGGTGCTGCTTGCCTGCACCAACAAGGGCGACGTGGTGCTCGACCCGTTCTTCGGCACCGGCACCACCGGCGCGGTTGCCCGGCGGCTCGGCCGCAACTGGATCGGCATCGAGCGCGAGAAACGTTACGTGAAAGTGGCGCGCGAGCGGATCGCTTCCACCCTCGAACTCGACGAAAGCGCGATGAAGACGATGGCGTCCAAACGCACCGCGCCCAAGGTGCCGTTCGGCAGCCTCGTCGAAACCGGCTGGATCGCGCCCGGCACCCTCATCACCGACGCCAAAGGCCGCTGGCAGGCGACGGTCTGCGCCGACGGCTCGGTGGAGCGGGACGGGGAGCAGGGCTCCATCCACAAGATCGGCGCGGGCGTGCAGGGCGCGCCTTCCTGCAACGGCTGGACCTTCTGGCACATGGAATGGGAGGGCTCCCTCCAGCCGCTCGACGCCCTCCGCCAGCGTTACCTTCTGACGCTGGACTGATCCCGGTACAAAGCATGTAGGAACTGCCGTGCTCCGCGGCCCGTTCTTTCGGGCAGGAGGAGCATTGCATCATGGCAGGCGAAAAAGACCCGTTCCGCGCGGCGGAGGCCCAGGCGAAACAGCAGCAGCACGAGCGCGAGGAAGCCTCGGAGGGTGAACAGTCCCAGCAGGGGCAGACGCCGACCACGGCCGCGTTCGAGCGCTATGACGAGGAGGTCGGCGACAAGGTGGAGGGGATAAGCGGCGCAAGCGCCGGCGGCCCGGCGGTCTAGTCATGCGCCTGAACCTGAAGCCGCTGTCGCGCCAGGTGGTGGTGATCACCGGCGCCACCAGCGGCAACGGCCTTGCCGCGGCGCAGGAAGCGGTTCGGCGCGGCGCGGCGGTGGTTCTCGCCGCCCGCAACGAGGAAGCGCTTGAGCGGATCGCCGCGAATCTGCGCAGCCGGGGCGGCCGGGTTGCGATTTGCACCGCCGATGTTGCCAACGAAGAGGACATCGAACGCATTGCCGCGGCGGCGGTGGAGAAATTCGGTGGTTTCGACAGCTGGGTGAACGACGCCGCCGCCGCCACCTACGGCTCGGTCGAGGAAGTGACGATGGAGGACCATCGCCGCATCTTCGACGTTAATTATTTCGGCCTGCTGATGGGCTCCCGGGTTGCAGCCCGGCACCTCCGCACCCGCGGCGGCGGCGCGATCGTCAACATCGGGTCCGTCCTTTCCGACCGCTCGATGATCCTCCAGGGCCCTTATTCCGCCTCCAAGCACGCGGTGCAGGCGGCGACCGACGCGCTGCGCATGGAACTGGAGCGCGATGGGGTCCCGATCTCAGTCACCCTCATCAAGCCGGGCTCGATCGACACGCCCTATCCGGAGCATGCCCGCAACTACATGAACGCGCCGCCGCGCCTGCCGCCGCCGCTTTACGATCCGCGGCTGGTGGCCAAGGCGATCCTGTTCGCCTGCGAAACGCCGCGCCGGCACCTATATGTCGGCGGCGGCGGCTTGCTGATTTCGCTGATGGGCCGCTTCGCGCCGCGCCTCACCGATCTCGCCATGGAGCGAATGGGGGTCTCCGCGCAGCAAAAGCCGGGCGACCCCGGCGATCCGGCCGCGCGCGACAACCTTTACGAGCCGCGATCGGACGGGCGGGTGGACGGAAGCCAATCGGTAAACGTGCGCCGCACCAGCCTGCTTCTTCAGGCGCAGACCCAGCCGCTCACCTTGCCGTTCCACGCCGCTGCCGCAGGGTTCCGGACGGCGATGCGGATGGCGGGATCGATGCGCCGGCCGCGGACGCGCTAGAGGTTTAAGCGGCGGCCCGCAGAACGGCGCGGTCGGCGCTTGCGGCCATCAGGATCGCTCCGCCGTCGGAGACCTCCAAAGCAGCACCGGCCGGCACAAGCAGGCAATCGCCCGGTTTGCCCGTCATGCCGTCGAACGACACGGTGCCGCGCAGGGGCAGCACCCAGCGTTCGCGGTCGCGGATACGCTCCACCGGGCCGCCATGGCCGATATATTCGAGCTGGAAATGGGGGCAGGCGACAAGCGTGCGGCAACGTCCGCGCTGCACCCGCGCCGCCTGATCCTCCGGGTAGGGCAGGGGGCTCGCCACCGCGAGGGCGTCTTCCAGGTGAAGCTCCCGGTCGCGCCCGTAATCGTAAAGCCTGTAAGTCACATCGCTATGCTGCTGCACTTCGATCAGCGAAATGCCGGCGCCGATGGCGTGCACCGTGCCGGGCGGTACGTGAAAGAAATCGCCTGCCTTCGCCGGCTTCCAGTCGAGCAGATGCTCGATGGACCCGTCGAGCGCCGCGGCGCGCAGCGTTTCCGCATCGAGCGCTTCGCGGAAGCCGAGGCCCACGACCGCGCCGGGCTCGGCATCGACGATGTACCAGCATTCGCTCTTGCCGTTGCCATGGCCCCGCGCCTGCGCATGTTCGTCGTCCGGATGGACCTGCACCGAAAGCTTTTCACCGGTGAACAGATATTTGACGAGGAGGGGAAGGGCGCGCCCGTTCGGCGGCTCGAACCAGATTTCCCCAACCGGCGCCTTGTGCCGGCGCGAGCCGAACGCCGCCGGCAAGGCGTAGCGCCCCCAGGGCTTTTCCACCGCGCGCGCCTTCAGTTTCATCGTTCGCCAGCCCTTTCGGCACGGACAGCCTCGCTGGCTGCGCCCCGTCTATCGGGCGGCGATGGTTGATTTTCGGTTACCGCGCGGGGGCCTTGACCGCTTTCCCTTTGAAATCCGGAGGCCGCGCCCACACATGCGCGCCTTCATGACCGACCTCGCAATCCTCTACGAGCATCCCCAATGGTTTGAGCCATTGTTCGATGCGCTCGCCCGCCGCGGCATTTCCTTCACCAAGGTCCAGCTCGGCGACCACAGCTTCGACCCAATGGGCAGCGGTCCGCCGGCGCCGGTGATCCTAAGCCGGGTCGCAATGTCCGGCTTTCTGCGCGAAAGCGAACACGGCATCTTCTACGCGCAAAGCCTGCTCGCCCATTGGGCGGCGCGCGGCGCGACCGTGCTGAACGGCGCGGAAGTGCTTGCGGTCGACACGTCCAAGGCGCGCCAGCTCTCGCTGATCGCCGGGCTCGGCTACCAGGTGCCGAACACCCGGGTCGTTCACCGCCGCGCCGACCTCCTGGCCGCCGCCGACACCATGGCCTATCCGCTGCTCGTGAAAGCCAATCTCGGCGGCTCCGGCGCCGGCATCGTGCGCTATTCCTCGCGCGAGGAATTGGCCCAGTCGATCGCCGACCGGACCGTGCCGGAAAGCGTCGATAACGTCCTCCTCGCCCAGGATTACGTGCCGCCGCGCGGCGGCTCGATCCTCCGCATCGAAACGCTCGGTGGCCGCTTCCTCTACGCCATCGAAGTGGAAAGCGGCGGCGACAATTTCGATCTTTGCCCGGCCGACGCCTGCGCCGTCACCCGCGGGCCCATCCGAATGGCCGCCGTCACCCCGCCCGCCGAACTCATCGAAGCCGCCGAAAGGATCGCGCAAGCCGCCGGCTTGGACGTCGGCGGCGTGGAAGTGGTAATCGACGACCGCAACGGAGCGGCCCGCTTCTACGACATCAACGCCCTCTCCAACTTCGTCGCCAAGCCGCTGGACGTGCTCGGCTGGGACCCTCACGAACGGCTGATCGACGCGCTCGAAGCCGCAATCCAGGCAAGGACATAAGCCTCATGCGTTTCGGCTATTGGATGCCCGTCTTCGGCGGCTGGCTGCGCAACATCCCCGATGAAGGTATGGAGGCGAGCTGGGACTATGTCCGCCGGCTTACCCAGCGTTCGGAGGAAACCGGCTGGGACCTGTCGCTGATCGCCGAGCTGAACTTGAACGACATCAAGGGCGTCGAAGAACCGGCGCTCGACGCCTGGTCCACCGCCGCCGCTCTGGCCGCGGTGACCCGGAGCATCGAGCTGATGGTCGCCGTCCGGCCGAACTTCCACCAGCCGGCGCTCTTCGCCAAGCAGGCGGCGAACATCGACAACATTTCAGGCGGCCGGCTCGCGCTCAACGTCGTCTCCTCCTGGTGGGCGGACGAAGCGACTCAATATGGTCTGCCCTTCGACCAGCATGACGACCGCTACGGCCGCACCTCCGAATGGCTGAAGGTGGTCAGCGGCCTGTGGACGGAGAAGCGCTTCTCCTTCGAGGGCGAGCGCTACACGCTCAAGGACGCGATCTGCGAGCCCAAGCCCGTCTCCAAGCCCCGCCCGGTCATCTATGCCGGCGGCGAAAGCGAATCGGCCAAGACGATGATCGCCACCCAGTGCGACGCCTACGTCATGCACGGCGACCCGGTGGAAGCGATCGCGCCGAAGATCGCCGACATGTCACAGCGCCGGAAGCGTGCCGGCGGTGGCCGGATGCAGTTCGGAATGGCGGCCTACGCCATCGTCCGCGACAGCGAGGCGGAAGCCAAGCGCGAGCTGGAGCGGATCACCCAGCTCCCGCCCGAACCGCCCAAGGGCTTCGACAATTTCGAGCAATGGCTGTCCGGGACGGAGCTGGAGCGGGAACTGAAACTTCAGGAATATTCGGTCTCCAACCGCGGACTTCGCCCGAACTTCGTCGGCACGCCCGAACAGCTTCAGGAGCGGATCGCGGAATATGAGCACGCAGGCCTCGACCTCCTCCTCCTCCAGATGAGCCCGCAGGCGGAAGAAATGGACCGCTTCGCCGCGCAGGTCATCCAGCCGATGAAGGCTGCGGCGTAAGCGCTGGGCGCGCCCTCGCGAGCCTAGCGCAGGAAAGGGGGCGGCGGTAAGAGGTTCGGGTCACCAACTTCCCGGCCAACGAGACGCGAGCATGTTCGAAAAAGTCGTCGACTACATCCATGTCGAGCGCGGCGCGATCCCGCAGGAGATCTGCACCCGCGTGCTCGCCACCCTTGCCGCCGGGCAGTGGCAGCCGAACATCTGGTACGACAATGCGTCGGGCAAAACCTATTCGGAGGCGAATGCCGAGCCCGACGCCTTGTTCGCAAGCAACGATGTCATGCAATTGCTCTACCCGTCGATCGTCCGCGCGACCCAGCTTTATGTCGAGAAATGCGCCTATAAGGGCAGCGCCCGGACCGAGAAGATCGTCAATTATTTCAGCAACGTACGCTTCAACCGCTACGGGCCGGGGCAGGTGATGCGTAAGCACCACGACCATATCCACGCCATCTTCGACGGCGAGAATAAGGGCATTCCGGTGCTTTCGTTCGTAGGGAACATGAACGCCGATTACGAAGGCGGCGAACTCGCTTTCTTCAACGGCGAGACGAAGTTCGCGCTCGGCGCCGGCGACATCTGCATGTTCCCGAGCTGCTTTCTCTACCCGCACGAAGTGCTGGAAGTGACAAAGGGCCAGCGCATCTCCTTCGCACTCTGGGGCTGGTAGGCTCAGGGGCGTCCTGAGCCCCGCCACGCGATTCGCGCAGTGGCCAAGACGAACAGCAGAAAGCCCATCTGGGCGAGCAGGAACGGGTTCGCAGCACGCTGCAGGAACTCGCCATCCGGAGCGTGATAGGCGGTAAGCCCAACGTTGTGCGCGACATTGGTGGCGATGAGCGCCACGGTCGCCACGATCCCGGCGCGCGGCCGGACGAACAGGGCGGCGGCGACGAGAGGATCGATCAGCGTGAGGCTGGTCCAATACACCGCACTAGGCCACGCGGCGCCGCCATAGTCCCAGAACAAGCCGTGCTGGATCAGGATGCGCAGGTGGTTCGCCCCGCCGATCAGCAGGCAGGCAGCCCATAGGCTTCGGACAATGAGACTTCGGCGCTGCATCGAGCGATGCTCGCTGAAGTGTCGATTACGCGCAAGCCGGCCATTGCAGGTTAAGCCCCGCTTGGGCAGCTTCGCCCCTGATGAGCCTGCGCTTCCCCCTTCGCTTTGCCTTTTGCCTGGCCTTTGCCGCCTGCGCACCGGCAGCAACCGCTCCGCGCGCCGCCTCGCGCGCACCACCTGCGGGCACCGATCCGTTCTACGCCAAACATGTCGATGCGGGGGGCATTCCGGTGATCGGATCCGCGCGAGTACCGGATGCCGCGCTCCTGCGCGCCCGCGAGATCGTCCTGGCCATGCTCTCCCGCCGCCCCGACCTCCGCGCGGAGATGATCCGGCAAGGGGTGCGGGTCGGCGTGATCGGAGAAGGGGAGGCGATTACCGATCTGCCCGAACACCGCCACTGGACCAAGCCGAAGCGCGACGACCGGCGGCTCACGCAATGCGAACTCAAATATTTCGAACGCATCGAGGCGCAAAGCGACCGCGACTATTGGAACGCGCGCTCGCGCGGCACCGGCGGCCGCTTCACCACCGTGGGCGCGGAGAATCTGCTCGCTTTGCCCGGGAGCCGCTATTTCGGCGAGAACATCCTGGTTCACGAATTCTCGCACACGGTGCTGGATGCGATCCAGGCTACGGACCCCCGGCTCTACCAGCAGGTCGAGGCGGCCTACGCGGCGGCGCTGGAGGCCGGGCGCTGGAAGGGCGATTATGCCGCGGTCACCCTTACTGAATATTGGGCGGAAGGGACGCAATATTGGTTCAACACCAACATGCTCGCTCGGCTGAATGACGGGGATGTGCTTTCAGCGGCGGATCTGAAGCGCTACGATCCGTCGCTCGCCGCGGCCCTCGCCAAAGCCTATGGCAAGCGCCACCGCATCGCCGCCGATCCCTTTCACGAACACAGCGCCCGCCTCAATGTGCCCAAAGGCTATAAAAGCGCCGAATGCTGAGGGTGCTGGCGCTTAGTTGAAGACGGCGGTTAGCTTCATGCCTCGGGCCATCGCCGTCGGCGCGTCGAGGAACATGTCGAGTGGCGGAAAGGCCGAATGGGTGACGCGGTAGGTGCGGTCGCCCGCCGGCGCCTGGCCAACCGCCGTTTGGAACTGAAGGGCGAAAGCCTGCTTGCGTCCGACCGAAGCCGGGCGGGCGCCCTTGGAACTCAAAAGCTTCACGCCGGACAAGGTGGCGCGCACCGGGCCGTGTTCGCCTTCAATGGAAAAGGTCTGGCCGACCACGTTCTGCCATTCGGACACGCCGCCATGCTCCAGCGAGGAGAAAGTCCGCACCCACCAGCTCAGATTCTTCTTGCCCGATTTTTTGGCAAGGTTGAGCTTCAGCAGCGGCGCGGCGGCCGCCGCGGCGCCGATGCTCCCCACGCCAAGCGCGAGCAGGAGGTTACGGCGCGTCTTGTCCGTGGCGTCGGCCTGTTTCATCGGTGCCCCCATGCACTTTGATTCGCCGCTTTCCCCACGAAAGCCGCGTTTTGCTTGTCAGTCCACGGTTAAGCCGGCTTCCCCTAAGCCGGTTCAGCGCTTTACCGTGCGGCGGCGCGGAGTTCCAGCCCCTATCGCCCCGCCGCCGGGAGGCTTGGCGTCAGACCAGCTCCACCGCCATCGCCGTCGCTTCCCCGCCGCCGATGCAGAGCGTGGCAAGCCCGCGCCGCTGGCCGTGCGTCTCCAGCGCGCTGATCAGCGTGGCAAG
Source organism: Allosphingosinicella sp. (assembly GCA_036399095.1). GTDB lineage: Bacteria > Pseudomonadota > Alphaproteobacteria > Sphingomonadales > Sphingomonadaceae > Allosphingosinicella. The sequence goes on along the minus strand of DASWNT010000020.1, from coordinate 72,062 downwards.
GATACGCGCGCCCGAAGCGCCGATCGGATGGCCGAGCGCCGTCGCGCCGCCGTGGACGTTGAGCTTGTCGTGCGGAATTCCGAGGTCGCGCATCGCGATCATCGCAACGCAGGCGAAGGCTTCGTTCACTTCCCAAAGATCGACGTCGCCGACGCTCCAGCCGGCTTTCTCCAGCGCCTTGTGGACGGCCGGAACAGGCGCGGTGGTGAACAGGTTCGGCGCCTGGGCATGGGCGGCATGCGCCATGATCCGAGCCACCGGCTTCACGCCCAATCGGTCGGCAACGCTCTGCCGGGTGATGACGAGCGCGGCCGCGCCGTCCGAGATCGACGAAGCGTTGGCGGCCGTGATGGTCCCATCCTTGGCAAAGGCCGGCTTCAGCCCGGGAATGCGCGCCGGATTCGCCTTGCCCGGCTGTTCGTCGCAGGAAACCACTTCCTCCCCCTTGCGGGTCTTCACCGTGACCGGCGTCGTCTCCCGGTCGAACGCGCCCGAATTGATCGCTTGCGTCGCGCGGCGCAGCGACTCGATCGCATATTCGTCCTGCGCCTCGCGGGTGAACTGATATTCCCGCGCCGAATCCTCGGCAAAGGTGCCCATCGCCCGGCCTTTGTCATAGGCGTCTTCCAGCCCGTCGAGCATCATGTGGTCGTAGACCGTGTCGTGGCCGATGCGCGCGCCGGCGCGGTGCTTGGTCATCAGATAGGGCGAGTTCGACATCGACTCCATGCCGCCCGCCACGATCAGGTCGGCCGAGCCCGCCGCGATCATGTCATGCGCGAACATCGCCGCCTGCATGCCCGATCCGCAGACCTTGTTGATCGTGGTCGCTTCCACCGAGCGCGGGAGACCCGCCCCAAGCGCCGCCTGGCGGGCAGGGGCCTGGCCGAGGCCGGCGGGAAGCACGCAGCCCATGAAGATCTTGTCCACCTGCTCGCCGGTGACGCCCGCCCGCTCCATCGCCGCGCGAACGGCGGTGGCGCCGAGCTCGGTGGCGGGAACCGGGGCGAGCTGGCCCTGGAAGCCGCCCATCGGCGTCCGGGCGTAGGAAAGGATAACGATCGGATCGGCTGCGGTGGTGGCCATATCAGAGAAGCTCCAAAGCTTCGTTCGTTCCGAGCGTAGTCGAGGGGCGCTGGCAGTGAGTCCGAGCGGCGCCCCTCGACTTCGCTCGGGACGAACGAGGTGGGGGTATGGCATCGCAGATAGCCATCCGCCCCGCCTTGTCCAAGTCTTTCCCCCTCTGCTAGGGCGCAGGCCAAGAGGAGAGTTTTTGCATGGCCGATATCGGGCTCGACTTCGCCCTTGGCGAAATGGCCGACACCATCCGCGACACCACCCAACGCTTCGCCGCCGACCGTATCGCGCCGCTTGCCGCGCGCATCGACGCGGACGACTGGTTCCCGCAGGAGCTGTGGCCCGAAATGGGTGAGCTCGGCCTCCACGGCATCACGGTTTCGGAAGAAGATGGCGGCTTGGGCCTCGGCTATCTCGAGCATGTCGTGGCGCAGGAAGAAGTTGCGCGTGCGTCCGCTTCCGTGGGCCTTTCCTACGGCGCCCATTCGAACCTCTGCGTGAACCAGATCCGCCGCTGGGCGAATGCCGAGCAAAAGGCGAAGTACCTCCCCAAGCTCATCTCCGGCGAATATGTCGGCAGCCTCGCAATGTCCGAAGCGGGCGCGGGCTCGGACGTCGTGTCGATGAAGCTCAAGGCGGAAAAGGTCGACGGCGGCTACCGGCTGAACGGCACCAAATTCTGGATCACCAACGCCCACCATGCCGATGTCCTGGTCGTTTACGCCAAGACGGGGGAGGGGAGCCGCGGCATCACCACCTTCCTGGTCGAAAAGGGGATGGACGGCTTCAGCCTGGGGCAGAAGCTCGACAAGATGGGCATGCGCGGCTCGCCCACCGGGGAGCTGGTGTTCAACGATTGCTTCGTGCCCGATTGGAACGTGATGGGCCCGGTAAACGGCGGCGTCGGTGTGCTGATGAGCGGCCTCGATTATGAGCGCACGGTGCTTGCCGGCATCCAGCTCGGCATCATGCAGGCGTGCCTTGACGTGGTGCTGCCCTACATCCGGGACCGCAAGCAGTTCGGCCAGCCGATCGGCAGCTTCCAGCTGATGCAGGCCAAGGTCGCCGACATGTATGTCGCGCTGAATTCGGCACGCGCCTACGTCTACACCGTCGCCAGGAACTGCGATGCCGGCAAGACCACCCGCTTCGACGCGGCCGGCGCGATCCTGCTTGCCTCCGAAAGCGCGGTAAAGGTCAGCCTCGAAGCCATCCAGGCGCTTGGCGGCGCGGGCTATACCAAGGACTGGCCGGTGGAGCGTTATCTGCGCGATGCCAAGCTGCTCGACATCGGCGCCGGCACCAACGAAATCCGCCGCATGCTGATCGGCCGCGAACTGATCGGCGCCGGCCAGTGAGCACCATCGACCTGGTCGAATGGTATGCCACGATCAGCGGCGTGATCGCGGCGCTGATGCTGGCCAGCGATCAGGGCCGCAAGGTTACCGGCTACGGCTTCGTCTTGTTCTGCACCATGAACATCGCCTGGATCGTCTTCGCCCAATCGCAGGACGAAGGCGCCGGCCTCACCTGGCAGAACGCCATCCTGTTCGGCGTCAACCTGATCGGCGTCTGGCAATATCTCCTAAGCTCCAAAAACCGCCGCAAGATGAAGGCGGTCGAAAAAGCCGTGGAGCAGTTCGAAGCCAAGGAAGCGGAGCGGGGCGCGTGAGTGCTGGCGGCGATCTTATCCTCCCCGGAACGGGGAGGGGGACCAGGCGAAGCCTGGTGGAGGGGGCCCTCCACCCGCACGGCGTGATTCTTAACCCACTCCACCCGCGCTGTGGGTCTCAGGACCCCCTCCACCAGCCTTCGGCCGGTCCCCCTCCCCGTACCGGGGAGGAAAAAGCATGACCCGCATCGCCTCCAAGGTCGACGAAGGCTCCGAAGCCTTCCGCAAAAACGCCGCCCACAACCGCGCCCTCGCGGAGGAGCTCCGCGCCCGCGCTACGCAGGCCGCCCTGGGCGGCCCGGAAAAGCACCGCGAGCGCCATGTCGCCCGCGGCAAGCTCCTTCCTCGCGACCGCGTCGCGCGCCTGCTCGATCCCGGCGCGCCCTTTCTGGAAGTCGGCCAGCTCGCCGCCAACGGCATGTATGGCGACGAGGCGCCCGGCGCTGGCATGATCGCCGGTATCGGCCGCGTCTCGGGGCGCGAGTGCATGATCGTTGCCAACGATCCGACGGTGAAGGGCGGCGCCTACTTCCCGCTCACCGTGAAGAAGCACCTTCGCGCGCAGGAAATCGCCCGCGAGAACCGGCTGCCCTGCATCTACCTGGTGGATTCGGGCGGCGCCAACCTGCCGCACCAGGCGGAGGTGTTTCCGGACAAGGAGCATTTCGGCCGGATCTTCTTCAACCAGGCGCAGATGTCGGCGGAAGGCATCGCCCAGATCGCCTGCGTGATGGGCAGCTGCACCGCCGGCGGGGCCTACGTGCCCGCGATGAGCGACGAGAGCGTCATCGTCCGCAACCAGGGCACGATCTTCCTCGGCGGCCCGCCTCTGGTGAAGGCGGCGACCGGCGAAGTGATTTCCGCGGAGGACCTCGGCGGCGGTGATCTCCACGCGCGGCGCTCGGGCGTGGTCGATCACTTGGCCGAAAACGACGAACACGCACTCGCCATCGTGCGCAGCATCGTCGCACGTCTCAACACCACAAAGGCGCACGATCTCGACATCGCCGAACCGGTCGCGCCCAAGCTCGATCCGGAAGAGCTCTACGGCATCATCCCCGACGACGTGCGCACGCCTTATGACGTGCACGAAGTGATCGGCCGCATCGTCGACGGTTCCGAATTCCACGAATTCAAGGCGCTCTACGGCACCACTTTGGTCTGCGGCTTCGCGCGCATCTGGGGCATGCCGGTCGCGATCCTCGCCAACAATGGCATCCTGTTTTCGGAGAGTGCGCTGAAGGGCGCGCATTTCATCGAACTCGCCTGCCAGCGCAAAACGCCGCTCCTGTTCCTGCAGAACATTTCCGGCTTCATGGTCGGCGGCAAATACGAGGCTGGCGGCATTGCCAAGGACGGCGCCAAATTGGTGACTGCGGTCGCCACCGCGCAGGTGCCCAAGGTCACGGTGCTGATCGGCGGAAGCTTCGGTGCCGGCAATTACGGCATGAACGGGCGGGCGTACGGGCCGCGCTTCCTGTTCACCTGGCCGAACAGCCGGATCAGCGTAATGGGCGGCGAACAGGCCGCATCGGTGCTGGCCACGGTTCACAAGGACGCCGAAACCTGGACGCCCGAAGAAGCCGAAGCCTTCAAAGCCCCGATCCGCCAACGCTACGAAGACGAAGGCAATCCGTATTACGCCTCCGCCCGCCTCTGGGACGACGGCATAATCGACCCCGCCCAAACCCGCGACGTTCTGGGCCTCGCCTTCAGCACCTGCCTAAACGCCCCAATCCCCGACCGCGCGCAATTCGGGCTGTTCCGGATGTGATGGGAGCTACTGCACCTTTGCCTCCCCGTGCCGGAGAGAATGAAGCATGATCCGCTCCCTCCTCATCGCGAACCGGGGCGAGATCGCCTGCCGGATCATCCGCACGGCGCGGCGGCTCGGCGTGCGCACTGTCGCCGTCTACTCCGATGCGGATCGCCACGCCCTCCACGTTCGCGAGGCGGATGAGGCGGTGCACCTCGGCGCGTCCGCCGCGCGGGAAAGCTACCTGGTCGGCGAGAAGATCATCGCCGCCGCCCACGCTACCGGCGCCGAGGCGATCCACCCCGGCTACGGCTTCCTCTCCGAGAACGCCGCCTTCGCCGAAGCCGTCGAAGCCGCGGGGCTGATCTGGGTCGGCCCGAAAGCCGCCTCCATCCGCGCCATGGGCCTCAAAGACGCGGCCAAGGCGCTGATGATAAAGGCGGGCGTGCCGGTCACCCCCGGCTATCTCGGCGAGGACCAGGACCCGGCGCGGCTCCACGCCGAAGCGGACGCGATCGGCTATCCGGTGCTGATCAAGGCCGTGGCCGGCGGCGGCGGCAAGGGGATGCGGCGGGTCAACGATTCCGCCGAATTCGCCGACATGCTCGCCTCGTGCAAGCGCGAAGCGGCCGCCGCGTTCGGCGACGACCGGGTGCTGATCGAGAAATACATCCTTCGCCCGCGCCACATCGAAGTGCAGGTGTTCGGCGACACGCACGGCCAGGTTGTCCACCTGTTCGAACGCGACTGCTCGCTTCAGCGCCGCCACCAAAAGGTGATCGAGGAAGCCCCCGCGCCCGGCATGGACGAGGCTACCCGCGCCGCCGTCTGCAACGCCGCCGTCAAGGCCGCGCAGGCGGTGGACTATGTCGGCGCCGGCACCATCGAGTTCATCGCCGACGCGTCGGAAGGCCTGCGCCCCGACCGCGTCTGGTTCATGGAAATGAACACGCGCCTGCAGGTCGAGCATCCCGTGACGGAGGAGATTACCGGCCAAGACCTGGTCGAATGGCAGCTCCGCGTCGCCTCGGGCGAGCCGCTCCCGCTCCGCCAGGACGAGCTCGCCATCCGCGGCTGGGCGATGGAAGCGCGCCTTTACGCGGAAGACCCGGCGCACGAATTCCTCCCCTCCACCGGCCGCCTCGACCATTTCGTTCTCCCCCGCGGCGTCCGCATCGACACCGGCGTCGAGGAAGGCGACCGGATCAGCCCTTATTACGACCCGATGATCGCCAAGGTCATCGCCCGCGGCGCCACCCGCGACGAAGCGGCGGAGCGGCTTACCGATGCTTTGCACCACGTCGAAGTCTGGCCGGTGCGCACCAACGCCGGCTTCCTCGCCCTTGCCGCGGCGGACGAGGATTTCCGCGGCGGCGACGTCGACACCTCCTTCATCCCGGCGCGCATCGAGCGGCTGGTGCCGGACACCGCGCCGCCCGAAGCCGTCTGGAACCTCGCCGCCACCGCGCTTCTCGCGTCCGACTTCGGCAATGGCGGCGAGGCCGATCCTTGGGCGGCCTTGCAGGGCTTCCGCCTCAACGGCGCGGAGGACCTGCGCGTCGCGATCGCCCACGGCGGCGAGACCCGGCTGGTCGAAGCAAGCGGCGATCCGCCGCTGGAGGGCGTCGCCACCGCCGAAGGAGAGACGGTGCTGGTCTTCTCCGCTGGCCAGGCCTTTGCTTTCACGCTGCCGGGCGCCGCCGGCGGCGGGGCAGGGGGCGCGGCGGGCGACGGCAGCCTGCTCTCGCCAATGCCCGGCCGGGTGATCTCCGTCGACGTGACGCAAGGCCAGCGGGTCGCCAAAGGCCAGAAGCTCGTCACCCTGGAGGCGATGAAGATGGAGCATTCGATGCTCGCCCCGTTCGACGGCTTGGTTGCGGAGCTCGCCGTCGCCGAGGGCGCGCAGGTCACCGAGGGCACGATGCTGGTAAAGGTGGAGAAGGAATGAGGGTGCTTAAACAATTCCTCCCCGGGACGGGGAGGGGGACCAGGCGCAGCCTGGTGGAGGGGGTTTCGTGCCCCCCACAGCCCCCCCTCCACCGCCCTCCGGGCGGTCCCCCTCCCCGCGAGCGGGGAGGATACTAGATGCCCGGCCGCTTCTTCGACGAATGGACGCTTGGCGACCGCATCGCGCATCAGCCGCACCGCACGGTGACGGAGACGGACAACCTCCTCATCTCCGCGCTCACCCACAATCCGCAGCCGCTGCACATCGACGCCGAATATGCCGCCGCCACCGAGTTCGGGCGCATCGTCGTCAACGGCACTTTCACCTTCGCGCTGATGGTCGGCCTCTCCGTCGGCGACACCACGCTCGGCACGCTGATCGCCAACTTGGGCTACGACAAGGTGCGAATGCCCAAGCCCGTCTTCATCGGCGACACGCTTCGCGCCGAAACCGAAGTGATCGGCCTCAAGGACAGCCGCTCCCGCCCGGACGCCGGCATCGTCACCTTCGAGCATTCCATGCTCAACGAGCGCGACGAACTGGTCTGCGTCTGTGAACGCACCGCCCTGATGCGGCGCTCGCGGTGAGGGTTCACGCACATGTAAGCCCCGCCCCTTCAGGGGAGGGGTTTGGGGAGGGGCTCGTCGCTGCCCCAGCGTCCGAGACCGCGCACCTTCCGACATTCCTCTCCCCAACCCCTCCCCTGAAGGGGAGGGGCTTTTAAGATGCGCCTCCGCTCGCTCCTCTTCGTTCCCGGCGACCGGCCTGACCGCATGGAAAAGGCGCTCGGCCTCGGCGCCGATGCGCTGATCCTCGACCTCGAGGACGCCGTCGCACCCCCCGCCAAGGCCGAGGCACGCCGCCACGTCGCCACCTTCCTCGATGCCCACCCGGAAGCGAACCTCTGGGTCCGCGTGAACCCGCTCGATTCGCCCGAACATGACAAGGACCTCGGCGCTGTCCTCTCCGCCCACCCCAACGGCATCGTTCTCCCCAAGGCGGAAGGCGGCGCCTCGGTGAACGAACTCGCCCGCCGCCTCACCGAGCGCGGCAACGCCACGGCGCAGATCCTCGCTATCGCCACCGAAACACCCGCCGCGATGTTCCAGCTCGGCACCTATGGAGGCGCCAAGCGCCTCGCGGGCCTGACCTGGGGCGCCGAGGACCTGCCCGCCGCCATCGGCGCCGCCACGTCGCGTGAGGAGGACGGAAGCTTCACGCCGCCTTACCAGCTTGCCCGATCGCTCTGCCTGTTCGGTGCGGCGGCCGCCGGCGTCGCGCCGATCGAGACCGTCTACCCGGCCTTGCGCGATCTTGAAGGTCTCGCCGCTTATGCCGGCCGCGCCCGGCGCGACGGCTTTACCGGCATGATGGCCATCCACCCGGCGCAAGTGGCGGTGATCAACGACGCTTTCACGCCGTCGGAGGCCGAAATCGCCGACGCCCGCGCCGTAGTCTCCGCCTTCCAAGCCAATCCCGGCGCCGGCGCTTTGTCGCTGGACGGCAAGATGATCGACCGCCCGCACTTCGTTCAGGCGCAGCGCACACTCGCCGCCGCGGGCGGCTGATGCACGACCCCTTCGCCGCGGGCGGAGCGACGGCGCTCGGCTTCGTGCTCGGTGCGGTGATCGGCAGCTTCCTTGCCGCTATCCTGGTGCGCTGGCCGCAGGGCCGCTCCGTGCTTCGCGGCCGCTCCCACTGCGACGGGTGCGGCCGGACCCTACGCGCGCTCGAACTCATCCCCATCGTTTCTTGGTTCGCCGTGCGCGGCAAATGCCGCACCTGCGGCGCACCCATCGACAAGCGCCTCCTTGCCGTGGAAGCAGGCGCGGCGTTGGTCGGCCTCACCGCCTTGCTTGCCCACCCGCTTCCCGCCGCCGCATTCACCGCCTTGTTCGGCTGGTGGCTGTTCCTGCTCGCCGCCTTGGACGTCGAGCATCACTGGCTCCCCGACCGCCTCACCCTTCCGCTGATCCCGGCAGGCCTCGCCGTCGCCTGGATCGGCGTCGGCCCGGGGCTGGAGGAGCGCCTGTTCGGCGCCGCCGCCGGTTACCTCGCGCTCGAGCTGATCCGAATCCTTTACCGCCTCGCAAGGGGCCGTGAAGGGCTTGGCGGCGGCGATCCCAAGATGCTTGCCGCGATCGGTGCCTGGCTCGGCTGGGCGAGCCTGCCCTTCGTTCTGCTCGGCGCCGGCCTGATCGGCCTCGCTGCCGTCGCGGCGATGCAACTGCGCGGCAGAGCGGTGAAGGCGACTGATCGCCTCCCGCTCGGCACCTTGATGGCGCTTGCGGCCTGGCCGCTCTGGCTGGTGCTCGCGCGCTAAACACTTGCGCAAACGGCGAAAAACGTGTGTGTTTTCGTCCGGCGCGACTCTCCGGGGCAAGGCGCGTCAAGGCTTTGTAACAATGGTGAAATGCAGTCTCGGCAGTGGGTGGGGCTGGTAAGTGGGGGAGTGGCGGATGCGCCTGGCATTGGACCCGCGCACGCAGCTTTTGCTGCGGCGGGTCCCCCGGACGAATGTCTACACGCTGGCGGAGCTCGGGTTGCTGACCCTGCTCGCGCTGCAATGCGCACGTCTGGTCTGGGCGTTCGCAACCCCGCTCGGCCCGGTCGGCGACTGGCGCCCGGCGCAGGTGCAGACGGCGCAGCCCGGCACCGCCTTGCTCGGCAGCTTCGATCCCTTCTTTCGCCTCGCCGGCGGCACCGGTCCCGTGGTGGTCACCTCGCTTAGCCTCAAGCTCTTCGGCGTCCGCCAGGATGAAGCCTCGGGCCGCGGCTCGGCCATCATCGCGCTCCCCGACGGCACCCAGCGCAGCTTCGCCGTCGGCGACGAGATCATGCCGGGCGTAACCCTGTCGGCGGTGGCCTTCGACAACGTCACCATCTCGCGCGGCGGCGCCGCCGAGCAGCTCTTCATGGACCAGTCGCAAGCCGTTCCAAGCGCCGGCACCGCGCCCGCACCCGCGCCGCGCACTGAGTCCGGCCCTCCGCCGCCCCAAGCGCCGCCGCCCACGCCGGTGCCCACAGTCCGCGTGCCCCAGGCGCAGCCGCTCAGCAGCCAGATCAACTTCCAGCCGCGCCTCAACGGCGGCAAGCTTACCGGCGTCACCCTTTCGCCGCAGGGCGCGGGCGATGCCTTCCGCGCCGCGGGTCTCCAGCCCGGCGACGTTCTGATCGCCGTCAACGGCCAGCGCATCACCTCGCCAGACCAACTCGCCGCCTTACGCGACCAACTTGTCGGCGTGCGCGGCGCCTCCGTTCAGGTCGAGCGCGGCGGCCGGGTCACTCGAATTCAGCTGAGGAACAGCCAGTGAAGCGTTTCCTGATGGCCATGGCGCTTGCCTCGGCGGTGCCGCTCGCTCCCGCGATGGCGCAATATACCGTGAACTTCCGCGATGCGGACGTGCGCGCCTTTATCGAAGATGCGGCGCGGGTGACGGGCCGCACTTTCGTCGTCGATCCCGCCGTGCAGGGCAAAGTGTCGGTCGTCACCCAGCGGCCCTTGTCGCGGTCGGAATATTTCGAGCTGTTCCTCTCCACCCTGCGCGCCAACGGTCTCGTCGCCGTGCCGATCTCCGGCGGCGCCTTCCGCATCCAGCCGACCGCCGGCGCCGCTTCGGTCGCAAGCCGGGCGCCCGAACGCCGCGGAAGCCCCAATAATTTCGTCACCGAGATCTTCCGCCTGCGCAGCATCGAAGGCCCAGCGGCGCTGGAATCGCTCCGCCCGCTGGTCAGCCGCGACGGATCGATCACCGCCACCGCCAACAGCGTCATCGTCGCCGATTTCGCCGACAACGTGTCGCGTGTCCGTGCGGTGCTCGCTTCGATTGACCGGGACACCACCACCACCCGCATCGTCACCCTGCAAAATGCCGGCGCCCGCGAAATCGCCACATCCTTGGCACAGCTCATGGAAGGGCAGACCCGGGGCGCAAGCGTGGTTCCGGTCGACAGCTCCAACTCCATCGCCATCCGCGGCGATGCTGCCATCGTTGCGCGGCTCGGCCAGCTTGCCGAGGAACTCGACGCGCGGGCCGCGAACGGCACTGAAATCCGGGTCGTGTTCCTGGAGCATGCCGACGCCGCGCAGATCCTGCCGGTGATCCAGCAATTGCTCGGCCAGCCCGTCACGCCCGCGCCGGCCAATCAGGGCCTCAGCCAGCGCACCGAGACGAGCTCCGGCGCCAACCGCGCGGCAAGCCCGTCCCGCCAGCCGATCAACACCACCGAGCCCGCGCCCGCCGGCGGGGGCTCCGGCGGCGCGAGCGGAACCGGCGTGTTCGGCCCGCGCGGCGCCGTCGTTACCCGCTTCGAAGGCGCCAACGCCATCGTCATCGCCGCGCCCAAGGACGTGCAGCGCAGTTTGGGCGAGGTGATCCGCCAGCTCGACCAGCGGCGCGAGCAGGTGCTGGTGGAAGCCATCATCGTCGAGATCAGCGACACCGCCGCCAAGCGGCTCGGCGTGCAACTGCTGATGGCGGGGCTGGAAGGCTCCAACATCCCGTTCGCCGTCACCAATTACTCCAACGCCAGTCCGAACATCCTGACGGTGGCCGGCGCGGTCGCGGCGGAGCGGCTCCGCCAGACCACCACCACCGTCAACGGCCAGGTAGTGACCACCAACCAAAGCTCCGGCGTCGCCGATGCATTGCAGGAAGCGGCGGTCAGCTCGGTGCTCGGCGCCACCGGCGGCCTTGCCGGCTTCGCCTTCAAGAGCGGCAACGAGATTTTCGGCGCGATCATCAACGCGGTGAAGAGCGACACCAAGTCGAACATCCTCTCCACCCCGTCGGTGATGACGCTCGACAACCAGGAAGCGCGCATCCTCGTCGGCCAGGAAATCCCCGTCACCACCGGCGAAGCGTTGTCCGACAATTTCGACAACGCCTTCCGCACGGTGCAGCGCCAGAATGTCGGCATTTCCCTCCAGGTGAAGCCGCAGATCAACGCCGGCGGCGCGATCAAGCTTGCCTTGCGTCAGGAGGTGAGCTCGATTGCTGGTCCGGTGGCGCGCAACTCCGCCGATCTCATCCTCAACAAGCGCGAGATCGAGACCACGATCACGGTGGACGACGGCGAAATCGTCGGGATCGGCGGTTTGCTCGACGAAAATGACCGCCGCACCATCGAGGCGATCCCGTTCCTCAGCGACCTGCCGCTGGTCGGCAACCTGTTCAAGTCCAAGAGCCGCGCCAAGGACAAGACGAACCTCATGGTCTTCATCCGCCCGACCGTGCTCCGCTCCACCGCCGACGCGCGGGCGATGACGGCGCGGCGCTACGGCTATATCCGCGAACGGCAATATCAGCAGCAGCCCGACGAAGAGCCCGGCATCGACGAGCTGGTGCGCGAATATATGGGTGCCGTGCCGCCTTTCGCCGCGCCGCCGACGCCGGCGCCGCATGATCCGGCGCTCTACGATCCGACGCTGCAGCCCGGGCAGATGGTGGTGACGCCCGCCGGCATCGTCCCCGTCGGCACCCCGCCGCCGCCGCCCAAGAAGCGGAAGAACAGGTGATTCGCCGCGGCGCCGACTTCGTTGACGACGTCGAGCTCGAGCCCGGCGACACGCTGATCGTCACTGAGCGGGTGGTCGAGCATGACGCCGCACCCGCACCGCCCGCGCGCATTCCCTATCCGTTCGCCAAGCGCTTCGGCGTCGCCACCTTGGGCGAGGCGGACGGCGCCGCGATCGTTGCCTTGCGCGAAGGCGCCGACCCGAAGGCGCTGATCGAAGTCCGCCGTTTCCTCGGCCGGGCGCTCAAGGTCGAACCCACGCCGACCGCCGCCTTCGAGCGCCTCCTTTCCGAAGCCTACGCCATGGACGGCCAGGCTGCCGCCGACGCGGCCGGTTCGCTCGGGTTCGGCGACGATCTTGCCAGCCTCGCCACCGACCTTCCCACCGCCGAAGACCTGCTCGACAGCGAGGACGATGCGCCGGCCATCCGCCTGATCAACGGCATCATCGCCGAAGCCGCCCGCCGCGGCGTCTCCGACATCCACATCGAGCCCTATGAAACCGGCCTCGTGATCCGCATGCGCATCGACGGCGTACTTCGCGAGACTCTGCGCATGCCGCCGCACGTCGCGCCCGTCGTTGTCAGCCGCATCAAGGTCATGGCCCGCCTCGACATCGCCGAGCGCCGCGTGCCGCAGGACGGCCGCATCGGCCTCACCCTCGGCGGCAAATTGCTCGACGTCCGCGTCTCGACCCTGCCGAGCAGGGCAGGGGAGCGGGTGGTGCTGCGCATCCTCGACAAGGAAAATGCCGGCATCGGCCTCGATTCCCTCGGCATGCCCGAGGAAATCCACCGCCTGTTCCGCGCCGCCCTCACCGAACCGAACGGCATCGTCCTCGTCACCGGCCCGACGGGCTCGGGCAAAACCACCTCGCTGTACGCGGGCCTTCGCATCTTGAACGACGGCAGCCGCAACATCCTCACCGTCGAGGACCCGGTCGAATATGCCGTCGACGGCGTCGGCCAGACCCAGGTCAACCCAAAGGTGGGCTTAAGCTTCGCCGCGGGCCTCCGCGCCATCCTCCGCCAGGACCCGGACGTCGTCATGGTCGGTGAAATCCGCGACCGCGAGACCGCCGAGATTGCCGTCCAGGCCTCGCTCACCGGCCATCTCGTCCTCTCCACCGTGCACACCAACGACGCGGTCGGCGCCATTACCCGGATGCGCGACATGAAGGTGGAGCCGTTCCTGCTCGCCTCCACCCTTCGCGCCGTAATCGCCCAGCGCCTCGTCCGCCGCCTCTGCCCGGCCTGCCGCGTGCCCGTGGAGCCCGATCAATCGCTCGCGCCCCTGCTCGGCCTCCCCGTCACCACCACCGTCTACGAGGCGCGCGGCTGCCCTGAATGCGCCAACACCGGCTACAAGGGCCGCATCGGCGTGTTCGAAGCCGTTCGTATCGACGACACGATCCGCCGCCTGATCAACGCCGGCGGCGACGAAGCGGCAATCGCCGCTTATGCCTTCCGCACCGCCGCCAACCTCTCCGCCTCCGCCCGCGCTTTGGTCGCGCAAGGGCTCACCACCGCTGAGGAAGCGATCCGCGTCTCCCGCCGTGAAAGCGAGCCGGACGTGGTGGACGTGCCCGATGGCTGATTTCGACTATCTCGCCCTCGACACCGCCGGCCGCGAGCGGCGCGGCTCCGTGCGCGCCGAGAGCGCCGAAGCGGCCAAGGCCAAGCTCGGCCAGCGCCGCTTGTTCGTCGTCAAAGTGGAGGAAGGGAGCGGCTCCGGCCCGGCGGCCGCGGCGAGCGCCGGACAGCCCTTGCTCTCCCGCCAGCTCTTCGTCCGCCGCAAGCTCTCTCCCAAACAGCTCACCGTCTTCACCCGCCAGCTCGCCACCCTCGTCACCGTCTCCCCGCTCGAGGAATCGCTGCGCACCATCGCCCGCCAGACGGAAAAGCCGCAGGTCCGCACCACCCTGCTTAACGTCCACGCCGGCGTCCTCGAAGGCCGCCGCCTCTCCGACGCCATGGGCCGCGAGCCCGCCAGCTTCCCCGCTTTGTACCGCGGCATGGTCTCCGCCGGCGAAAGCTCGGGCAGCCTGCCGCAGATCCTGGAGCGGCTCGCCTTCCTCCTCGAGCGCCAGGGCCAGGTCCGCGCCAAGGTCCTGTCCGCCATCGCCTATCCGGTCATCCTCGCCATCGTCGCGATGTTCGTCGTCTTCGCGCTGATGATCTTCGTCGTCCCGCGCGTGGTGGAGCAGTTCGACGACATCGGCCAGCAACTCCCCTTCCTCACCCGCGCCGTAATCGCGCTGTCGAACGTCCTCGCCGCCTGGTGGTGGGCGCTCGCCCTCGGCCTCGCCGCGACGATCCTGATCGCCGCCCGAGCCCTTCGCGACGAAACGCTCCGGCTCAAGGCAGATCGCACGCTTCTCCGCTTGCCCCTCTTCGGCCGCCTGATCCGCGACCTCCACGCAGCGCGTATGGCCCGCACGCTCTCCACCATGGTCGCCTCCCGCCTGCCGCTCCTGGAAGGCCTCAAGCTCACCACGCAGACGGTCCACAACCGCGCGCTTCGCATCGCCAGCGCTGAAATTGCCGAAACCGTCCGCACGGGGGGCAGCCTCTCCGGAGCCCTGCGCCGCGCCGGCGTGTTCCCGCCCTTGCTCGTCTATCTCGCCGCCTCGGGCGAGGCGTCCGGCAAGCTCGACATCATGCTGGAACGCGCCGCCGATTACCTGGAGCGCGAATTCGACAGCTTCACCACCACTGCATTGGCGCTGCTCGAACCCGCGATCATCGTCGTCATGGGCGCGGTCGTCGCCGTCATCGTACTCTCGATCCTGCTGCCGATCCTGCAGCTCGACACACTCGCCGGAGGATTAGGATGAAGACCGAATTTTGCCTCCCCATCGCAGATGGGGAGGGGGACCATGCATCGCATGGTGGAGGGGTAACTGGCGCTGACTCCACGGAAATACCCCTCCACCACCCTGCGGGTGGTCCCCCTCCCCATCGGCGGGCGATGGGGAGGCAAGAAGGCGGGTTCACCCCCCCGAGGCGTTCCGCCGAAAGCGGCTTCACGCTTGTCGAACTGATGGTGGTGATCGTCATCATCGGCCTGCTCGCCACCGTGGTGGTGATCAACGTCATGCCCGCCACCGACAAGGCCGCCCTCACCAAGGCGCGCGCCGACATTGCGACGCTTGAGCAGGGGGTGGAAATGTACCGCCTCAACAAGCTCACCTATCCCGCGGCCGGTGAGGGGCTGCAGGCGGTGGTCTCGGAAGGCTATGTAAAGCGCCTGCCGCAAGACCCCTGGGGCAACCCGTACCAGTACACCGCCCCCGGCCGCGACGGGCGGGCCTTCGACATCATGAGCCTCGGCGCCGACGGGCGCGAAGGCGGCGAGGGCGAGGATGCCGACATCGGCAGCTGGCAGAGCTGATTATCCTCCCCGGAACGGGGAGGGGGACCGCTCGAAGAGCGGTGGTGGGGTCCCAGCGGTGGATGCGGCACATCGGCGGGCCCCCTCCACCAGCCTTCGGCTGGTCCCCCTCCCCGTGCCGGGGAGGCAAAACGCAGGCTTCACGCTCGTCGAGCTGATGGTCGTGCTGACGATCCTCGGCCTGATGTCGGCTGCCGTGGTGCTTGCCATCCCCGATCCGCGCGGCGGGCTGGTGGCGGAGGCGGAGACATTCGCCGCGCGGGTCCAGGCTGCGCAGGAACTCGCCATTATGGACAACCGCGCCGTGGCTCTCCGCCTCACCCCCACCGGCTACGGCTTCGAGCGCCGAGCCAAAGGCGAATGGCAGCCGCTCACCGACCGCCCCTTCGCCCAAGCGAGCTGGATAGACGGCACCGGCGTCGCCGCCGCGTCCGACCGGATCGTTTTCGACAGCACCGGCCTCGCCGAGCCTCTCGAAGTCACCCTCCAGCGCGGCGGCGAGCAAGTCGGAGTCTCCATCGCGGAAGGGGGCGAAGTCCGTGTCCGCCCCTAAGTCCGAAACAGGCTTCACACTCATCGAAATGCTGGTGGCCCTCGCCATCTTCAGCCTCGCCGCGCTTGCATTGCTCCGGCTGGAGGGCGCCACGGTAAAGAACACCGCGCTCCTCCAGGATCAGGCAATGGCGCAGATCGTCGCCCGCAACCTCGCGGTGGAAACCATAACCGACCCCGTCGCCCCCGCGCTGGGCCTGGCCCAGGGAACCACGGTAAACGGCAACCGCCGCTGGCGCTGGATCCGCAACACCGGCGCCTCGCCCGAACCCCGAATCCAGATGATCCACATCGCGGTGCTGAACGACACCGGCCGCGAAGCCGCCCGCCTCACGGTCTTCCGGAGGGCGAACAGGTGAGGGGAGGCGCACCAAATCCTCCCCGGAACGGGGAGGGGGACCATGCGCAGCATGGTGGAGGGGGTTTCGAGACCGGCTTCACCCTCGTCGAACTCCTCGTCTCCCTCACCATCTTCGGCATGCTCTCCGCCGCCGGCGTCACGCTGCTCTCCTTCTCCGTCCGCTCGCAGGAAGCGGCCGAAACCCGCTTGGCCGACCTCTCCCAGCTCCGCCGCGCAAGCACTTTGCTCGCCGCCGATCTCGGCCAGGCCGCCGCCCGCATGCACCGCGACGAAGCCGGGGCGCCGCTGCCAGCCTTCACCGGCGGCGGCGCCACGATCGGCTTCGTCCGCCGCGGCTGGGAGAATGTCGACGCCGCCGCCCGGCCCTCTTTGCAGCGGGTCGAATACCGGGTGGCCGCCGGCAAGCTCGAGCGCCTCTCCTGGCCGATGGTCGACGGCGCACCGCCCCGCGCCGCCGTCACGATGCTCGACGGCGTCCGAAGCATCGCCTTCCGCTACCGAAGCGCCACCGGCGACTGGCGCGACCGCTGGGACCCTGAAAAGCCCGACGAACTCCCGCTCGCCGTCGAACTCGTTGCAGAGACGGAGCGCAGCGGCGTCACCCGCCAACTGTTCCTCACCGGACGCGGCTGGTGAGGGGCTTCATCCCTCCGCCCCGCGAGCGCGGCGCGGCCCTCCTCGCCGTGCTCCTCCTCGTGGCCATCATGGGCGCCATCGCCGCCGGAGCCTTTGAACGCCTCCGTCTCTCCACCGCCCTTGCGATCAACCACACAGGCATCGAGCAGGCGCGCGCTTTTGCCGTCGGAGTCGAGACCCTGCTCGCCATGCGCGCCGACGATCTCGTCGCCGCCAATCGCGACGTCACTACCCTTGCCGGCGACTGGAACGGCGCCGAGCGGACCATTCCGCTCCCCGGCGAAGGCCTCGCCGTCGGCACCATCCGCGACGGCGGCAATTGCTTCAACTTGAACAGCCTCGTTCAGGGCGAAGCGCCCGCCGCCTTGAAGCAGCGCCCGCAGGGCATGGAGCAATTCGCCAATTTGATGCTCGTCCTCGGCGTTCCTGAACGCGAAGCGCGCGGGGTCGCGGCCGCCGCCGCCGATTGGGCGGACAGCGACGGCGATCCGTCGCCCGGCGGCGCCGAAGACGCGGCTTATGCCGGCTTCGCCGTCCCCTACCGCCCGGCCAACACCCTCTTCGCCGAAGCCAGCGAACTTCGCGCCGTCGCCGGAGTGACGCCCGACCTCTACCGCCGGGTCCGTCCCTTCGTCTGCGCGCTGCCGATGACCGATTTGTCGCCGATCAACGTCAACACGCTTCTTCCGAAGGACGCGCCCCTGCTCGCCATGTTCGCCCCGGCGCGCACCGATCTCAACGCCGCCAGTGCGATCATCGCACGCCGCCCGGCGGCGGGCTGGAGCGACATGGCCGATTTCAACCGCGCCACCGGCCCCAACGAACTTCCGCTCGACCCGTCGAACCAGCTTCAGCTAAACAGCCGCTGGTTCACGCTCGATCTCACGATCGAGCTGGGGGGCGCCGAACTGGTCGAGACAGCCTTGGTGGACGCGCGCTACAGCCCGGCGCGGGTGGTGGTTCGGCGTTGGGGGAGGGACGAGTGACGGAAATGCTGCTCCTCTTCCTCCCGCCCGGCGGAGGCGCGGGCTCCTGGCTGCTGCTGCGCGGCGATGCCATCGCGGCGCGGGGTGAGGGGATTGCGGAGCTTCCGCTAGGCACCGGGCGCACCGTCCTGATGGTGCCGGGCGAGGAAGTCGGTCTCCACTGGCTGGAGCTTCCTGCCGGCCTTGCCCCCGCCCAGGCGCAAGCGGCGGCGCGTTTGCTCGCCGCCGAGTTCAGCGCCCAGTCCCTCTCCGAGATGCACGTCGCCGTCGGCCGCGAAAGCGGGGAGGGCGTGCTTCGCCCCGTCGCCCTTGCGCCGGTCGCGGCGATGGAGCGGTGGCTTGAGACCGCGCGCGCGGTCGGCATCGAGCCTGATATCATCATTCCCGACACCGCCCTGCTGCCCGTCGCGGAGGAGGGTTACATCCGCTTCGACCGGGGTGGAGTCGCCTTGTGGCGCGGCCCGGAAGCAGCCTTCGCGCTTGAGCCGGATCTGGCCGAACTCGTCGTCGGCGACGCACCCGTTTTCGCCCTCGACCTCGCAGGTTTCGAGGCAGGCCTGCCTGCCGCGCTCGAGCATCCTTTGGTCAACCTTCGCCAGGGGCCGTTCGCCCGCCGCCGCGGCTTTCGCTTGCAGGGCGCCCGCCTCCGCCGGCTCGCCATGCTCGGCGCGGCGCTGGCCCTCGTCACCCTGATCCTGCAGATCGTTCAGATCATGCTTTACACCCTCGCCGCCGACCGGGTGGAGGAGGAGACCCGCCGAATCGCTGCCACCGCGCTCAGCCGAAGCCCCGGCGCCGCCGGCGCGGACGATCTCGGACGGCGCCTGGCCGAATTGCGCGGCGGCGGGGTAGGCTTCGGCGCCATCTCCGGCGCGGTGTTCGCCGCCGTCAAAGCCGCGCCCAACGTGGAGCTTTCCGCCTTGAGCTTCGCGCCGGACGGAAGCCTGCGCGTCACCGCCCGCGCCGACAGCCCGGCGAGCCTCGCCGACTTCGCGCGCCGTATCGAAGGCAGCGGCTTCGCCGCAGCGCCCATGCCGCCG
Source organism: Allosphingosinicella sp. (assembly GCA_036399095.1). Lineage (GTDB taxonomy): Bacteria > Pseudomonadota > Alphaproteobacteria > Sphingomonadales > Sphingomonadaceae > Allosphingosinicella. The sequence continues at coordinate 53,124 of DASWNT010000020.1, read as the reverse complement.
CGCAGCGAAGGCGCGCGCCAGGTGCAAGACGTGATCGTGAGGCCGCGATGATCCGAACCATCACCATTTGGTACGGCGGCCGAAGCGTGCGCGAGCAGCGGCTCCTCCTCTTCATGCTCGCTTTGCTGCTCCTCGTCTTCCTCTGGCTGCTCATCGTCCGCCCCTTGAACGACGCGCTTGCCGAAGCCCGCGAACGGCATGATGCGGCGGTGCTCGAACGTGCCGAAGCGCGGGCGCAGGCCGAAGCGCTCGGTACCCTGCGCAGGTCCGGCGGCGCGGCGCTTACCCAGCCGGTGGAGACCATTGTCTCGCAATCGGCCGGGCAGGCCGGTTTCCAGCTTTCGCGCCTCCGCGCGGAGCCGGGCGGCGCTGTCTCGATCGGCATCGAAGCCGCCCGGCCGCAGGCCTTTTTCGGCTGGATCTCCTCGCTTGAGCAAAAGGGCCTGATCGTCTCCACCCTCAGCGCCACCGCCAATGCCGACCGCACCCTCGCGGTTCAGGCCAGCTTCCGGGGGAGGGGCCAGTGACCACCCGCTTCCGCCTCCCGCTCGGCCGTGGCCTCTTCTTTCTCTGCGCCTTCCTCTTCGCGCTGGTTGCCCTGCTTCCGCTCCGCCTCGGCCTAGACTGGTTCGGCCTCGGCGAGCGCGGCTTCGCGGCGCGGGAAGCAAGCGGCAGCATCTGGCTCGGCACGGTCGAGGAAGCGCAGTTCGGCAAGATCGGCTTGGGCGATCTCGGCACAAGCCTCGACACCTGGCCGCTTCTCGTGGGCACCGCTCGGATGAACGTCGAAGGCCTCGGCGGCCGGCGGCTGAAGGGCGCCTTCACCTCCACCCGCCACAGCGTCGGCGTCGACGATGTCACCGCTCAAATCGCCATGGCGGGCGCGCTCGGCGTGCTTCCGCTTGCAAGCCTCGACACCGACGACGTCTCCGTCCGCTTCGAGGGCGAACGCTGCGCTCAGGCGGAAGGGCGGGTGCGGGCCACCCTTGGCGGCGACTTCGGAGGCATCCCGCTTCCCCAGCTTTCCGGCACCGCGCGCTGCGAAGGCGGCCTGCTTCTCCTCCCGCTGGTCAGCCAGGCGGGCAGCGAGCGGCTGCTGCTCCGCATCGGCGCCGACGGGCGCTACCAGGCCGAACTGGCCGTCCGCCCCTCCCAGCCCGCCGTCGCCGCCGCGCTCACCGCCGCCGGCTTCGCCGCGGCGGGCGGCGGTTACGCGCTTCGGTTGTCCGGGAGCTTCTGACCCAGGCGTCCCGCGATCCACGCGCAGACGACGAGCTGCATCGTGTGGAACAGCATCACCGGCAGGATCACGAACCCCGCCGTCGCGCCCGGGAACAGGATCCGCGCCATCGGCGCTCCGCTCGCCAGCGACTTCACCGATCCGCAGAACAGGATCGCGGCGCGATTTTCTTGGCTATAACCGCCGAACCGCCCGATCGCCCATGCCGCGAGGAGGATCAGCGCCAGCAGCAGCAGGCACAGCCCCGCCAGCGCCGCAAGCTCCGCCGGCGGCAAGCGCCGCCACAGCCCTTCCGCCGCCGCCGCCGAAAAGGCGCCGTACACCGCGAGCAGGATCGTCCCCTTGTCCACAAAGGTCGTCAGCCGCGGCCTGTTCTTCACCAAGGGCAGCAGCCACGGCCGGAGCGCGTGCCCGAGCAGGAAAGGCAGAAACAAAAGCGCCGCGATCTTCCCGATCCCCGCCGCCCCGATCTCCGCCCCCTGCGCCCCCAGGATCAGCGAAATCACCAAGGGCGTCAGGAACACGCCGAGCAAATTCGAAAACGCCGCCGCCGCAACCGCCCCCGCGACATTCCCGCCCGCCATCGACGTGTAGGCGATCGAAGACTGCACGGTGGAAGGCAGCGCGCACAGAAAGATCAGCCCCGTCCAAAGCATCGGCGACAACAGCCCCGGCAGCAGCACCGAAAGCCCCACCCCCACCAGCGGAAACAGCACGAACGTGATCGCAAGGATCGCCAGATGCAGCCGCCAATCCGTCACCCCCGAAAGCAAAGCCTCCCGCGGCAACCGCACGCCGTGCAGGAAGAAAAGCGCGAAGATGGCTACCAGCGTCAGCGCATCGACGACGACGGCGGCCTGCCCCGAAACCGGCACCCGCGTCCCCAGCGCCACCGCGAGCAGCAGCCAAAGAATGAAGCGATCAGGAAGCAGGCGCTTGAGCATCACCGCTCAATGCGGACGAGCCCCCGCGTAAACAACCCCTCTCCCTCCAGGGGAGAGGGAGGGGCCCATTGCGCAGCAATGGGAGGGTGAGGGAAGTCGAGGGGCCTAAACCCGCGGCAGCCCATCCCGATATCGGCTGTCCAGATAACGCTGCCGCGTCTCGAACTCGAACCGCTCCTCGCGGCTCGCTTCCTCCGCCACCCGGGCAAGCTCCACCGCGATGGTGCTCATGCCGCTGACCAGCACCTGCACCTCCTCGTCCCGCTCCCGCACCGCTGCCGGCAGCCCGCACCAGGTCGCAACCAGGCTCGGCAGATGCTCGCCGATCAGCCGCCGCGCCTCCCACGCGGTCGTCGAACCCGGCTCGATCTTCGCGAGGTGCCGCGGCAGATCGCCCAGCGTGTCGAGGATCGCCTCATACGCCGGGTGCGCCGCCTGCGGCAGCATCAGCCGCTGGTCGAGCAGCCATTCCTCCGCCTGGCACGGCAAGGCCTGAAGCTCCTCCCGCGAAAACTGCTTGGGCCCGGCGCCCTTCGGCCAAAGCCCGGTCAGCGCCGCCCCCGCCACCGCAACCGCCCCCGCCGCAACCAAGGCGCTGGCGAACGGCGCAAGCGTCACCGCATAAGCAAAAGCCCCCGCGCCGGACACCCCGCCAAGCGCCGCCGCCCGCTTGAACGTGCGCGCCGCCTCGCGCTGCCGCCGCTCCTGGCGCCTCTTCTCCGCCTCGCGCACCGGCTTCGATTTCAAATGCTTGCGAAGGAAGTCTTCCGCGCCGCGCAAAGCCCCGCCGATCGAGAACGCGCTCATTGCCCGCCCAATCCGCCCGGATCCTTGTAGCGGCTTTCGATAAACCGACCCTGCGTCTCGAACGCCTGCCGGTCGGTCTGGGCAAGCTTCGCCCCGATCTCGCCCAAGGCCGTATGCGCCGCGTCCAGACTCGCCACCAGCCGCTCGTCCACCGTCAGCCCTTCGCCGTCCCGCTCCGCGCGGTGCCCCGCCGGCACCCGCTCGTAGCGCTCGAGGAGGTCGGGCAGGTGCTTGCCCATCAGCCGCCGCGCGTCCTGCGCAAGCGGATCGAGCGGATCGATCTCGCTCAGCCGGCTTTCCAGCAGCGGCAAGGTGCCGCTGATCGCATCCACCCGCCGCGCCGCCGGCGCCGGAAGCGCCGTCCGCCGGTGCACCAGCAGGCTCTCCAGCTGCTGCACCACCCGCTTGGTCGGCACCTCGTCGCTCAGCTCCACCCGCTTCGGCTCACCGCCGCCGGCAAGCGAGAAAAACGCCACAACGCCAAGCGTCAGCAGCACCACCAGGAACAGCCCCATCAGCCCGATCGGCGCCACCAACTGGCTGAACAACAAGGTCGCAACGATCAGCGCGCCAAGCGCAAGCCCCATCCCGCCGAGCCTTTTCCCCAGCGAACCCGCCACGCGCCCATAATGCCGCCGCCGCGCAGCCTGCGCGTTCGGCGAGCCGTCCAATCGCGCGGCGACCTGGTCGAACCGCGCGATTGCGTCGTCGGGGCTTCGCGGCCGCCGCGCCATTTACCCGTTAACCGGCGCAAGCAAGGACGTCGCCGCGCTCGTCCCGGCCAACCGGTTCTGCTCCGTCCCCTCGGCCCGCGCGATATAGCCCCGGCTCTTCTCGACTTCGCCCGAAAGCGTGTCCACCGTCTGCTTCATGTTCGCCAAGGCCTCGACCTTGAACGTGTCGATCTGGTCCATCGTGTCGTAGATATTCTGGAACGCCCGCTGCAGCGTTTCCAGCGGAATCGTCGACGACGCCGCCTGCCGATGGATCTCCGCCGTCTGGCTCTTCAGCAGGTTGCCGGTGGAATCGATAATGTTCGCGGTGGTGGTGTTCAGCGACGTGATCTGATCCAGCACCAATTTCTGGTTGGCCATCGCTTCCGCCACCGTCACCGCGGTCCGCAATGCCGACACGGTGGTGGTGGACGCCCGGTCGACGCCCTTGATCAGCTCGACATTGTTCTTCTTGACGAGGTCCAGCGCCAGATAGCCCTGCACCGTCACCGCCATCTGGGTGAGCAGGTCCGTCGTCCGCTGCCGCGTGTAGAAGAGCGCCGTCTCGCGGATCGCCTTGGCCTTGGCCGGGTCGGTCGCGTCGAGCTCGTTGGCTTTCTCCTCGAGCTTGCGGTCGAGCTCCTTGGAGATGTGGATCATCTGCTCCAATTGCCCCATCGATTTCCACATCGCCGCCCGCTCGGTCGCGATGGCGGCATTGTCCATCAACAGCTCTTCCTTGCCGTTGCCGAGGCTGCGCAGGATCTGGGCGATATGGGTCTGCGCCGATTGGTAGCTTTGAAAATAATTCTTAAGCTTGTTGCCGAAGGGAATGATTCCAAACAGCTTTTTCGTTCCCGTGGGGTTGCGCCGGCCCGGGTCCAATGCCTCTACCGTCCGGCGAAGCTCGGACAGGTCGTTGCCGATGCCGGTATCCTTATCCATCGCCCGCACCGGCCGGTCGAGGAAGCGATTGGAATGCCCCGCGGCGGCGGCGATTTCCTTGCGCCCCATGTTGGTCAATTCGTCGACGCGCTTGCCGAACTCCGGGCTGTTGGTGTCGGCGGCAACCAGGTCGGTGACGAACTTGTCGACCACCGTCTCCAGCTTCGATTTCACCTCCGCCTCGATCGGCACGAGCCCGGCCGCTTCCGCCGGGGCAACCGTCTGCAGCGCTTCGGGCGCTTCCAGCTTCAGCTTGGTCTCCGTCGCGGTGGTGGCCATCGAAAAGTCCCTCCCAATTACCGGCCTGTAAATGGGGCAGGGGGGCGTGCCAGCGCAAGGGGAAAAGTGTATTATTTCACCAATACACAGGAGGTGCCGCGTCAGACGGTCAGCCGCTCCAGCGTCGCCTCGTCCACCTTGCCGGTCAGCCCCGGCACTTCGTCAAGCTCGCGAAGCGATGTGAAGCCGCCGCGTTCCTCCCGGTAGCGGACGATTTCGTGGCCATGGCCCTTCAGCCCCTCCACCGCGTCCAGCGCGTCCTTGTCGGCTTTGTTGATGTCGGTTTTCGTCGTCATAGATCGGGTAGCACCTGGCTTGCCTCGCCCCAGCCCTGGAGTGCGCGGGAGGAGGCGCGTTCGAGAAGTTCGGCCGCGTCGCGCACGCTGTAACGCGCGCCGCTTTCCAAATCTTCCAGTTCGTCCCAGCTCACCGGCGCCGACACCGGCGCGCCGTCACGGGCGCGCGCCGAAAACGGCAGGATCGCGGTCGCCCCGCGCTGGTTGCGCAGGTAATCCAGAAACATCCGCCCCTTGCGCTTGGCCTTGGCCAGGTTGGCGGTGAACCGCTCCGGCTCGGCGGTGGCAAGCGCGACGCAGAAGCGCTGGGCGAAGTCCTTCACCTCCGGCCACTCGGCCTCGGGGGTCAGCGGCACCACCACGTGCAGCCCCTTGCCGCCGGTGGTCAGCGGAAAGCTTTGAAGCCCCATGTCGGCAAGATAGCGGTGAAGATCGCGCGCGGCTTTCCGCACTTCGTCGAAGGCAAGGCCTTCGTCGGGATCGATGTCGAAGATCAAACGATCCGGCTTTTCGATGTCGGCGACCGGCGATCCCCAGCCGTGAAACTCGATCGTCCCCATCTGCACGCAGGCGATCAGCCCGGCCGTATCCTCGACATAGACATAGTCGACGACTTCGCCTTTCTTCTCCTCGATCTCCACCTGGCGGACCTGCTCGCCGAAGGTCGCCGTATTGTGCTTCTGGAAAAAGCATTTCTTCGACCGTCCCTGCGGGCAGCGCACCAGCGACAGCGGCCGCTGCGCCGCCCACATCGTCATCAGCGGTCCCACGGCGCGGTAATAATCGACAAGCTCGCCCTTGGTGACGTTCGCTTCCGGCCACAGCACCCGCTCCGGATTGCTGATCTTGATCGAGTCCGTCGCGGCAGGCGCGATCGCTTGGGGAAGCTCGCGCACCACGTCCTTGGCCTTCTTGTCGGCGCGAAGGCCAAGGAAGCTGCCGTGGCGGATGATCCCTTCCGACGTGAACTCGGCAAAGGCGACTTCGCAGACCATCTGCGGCTTCACCCAATGGGCACCGCGCGCGTCGGCGCGGGGAACGGCGGTGGGCGCCTTGTCCGTCTCGATCTTCTCCATCCGCCCGAGAAGATCGAACATCACGTCCATCGAGAAGCCGGTGCCGACCTTGCCGACATATTTCAGCCCTCCCTCCTCCTGCACGCCAAGCAGAAGCGACCGGAAACCGCGCCCTTTCTTGTCGCTGGGCGTCCAGCCGACGATGATGAACTCCTGCCGCTGCGTGCATTTGATCTTCAGCCAGCATTTCGTCCGCGCGCCCCGATACAGCGAGTCGGCTTTCTTGGAGATGATCCCTTCCTGTTTCGCCTCACACATCGCCTGCAACAATTCATCGCCGCGTCCGACGATATGCTCGGCATAAAGGATGACCGGCGGCTGCCCTTCGCCAAGCAAGGTCGCAAGCCGCGCCTTGCGCTCGATATTGGGGAGCTTGGTGAGGTCCTCCCCATCCACCTCCAGCGCGTCGAACAGGAACAGGGTCAGCCCGCGCCCCCCTTCCGAAATCGCCTGCTGCAACGCCGAAAAGCTCGATGAACCCTTGTCGTCCAGCGCCACGATCTCGCCATCGAGCAGAGCGCTACCCGCCTCGATCTCCCGCGCCGCCGCCACGATCTCCGGAAACTTGTCCGACCAGTCGAGCCCGGAGCGGGTAAAAATCTTCGCCTCGCCGCCGCCGATGCTCAGCAGGCAGCGATAGCCATCATATTTCATCTCATGGATCCACCCGGACCCCGACGGCACCACATCCGCCAACGTAGCCTTCTGCGGCTCGCGGAAGGGGGGAGGCTTCAATCCTCCCCGGGACGGGGAGGGGGACCGCGCACCGCGCGGTGGAGGGGGTTCGGAGCCCCGCGCAGCGCTGCTCTTTCCTCCCCGGGACGGGGAGGGTCGAGGGGGTTCAGAGCCCCGCACCTTTCCTCCGGACCCCCCTCCACCAGCCTGCGGCTGGTCCCCCTCCCCGTGCCGGGGAGGATGCTTAGAGTACGGATCCGTCTTCCACCCCTTCAGCTCCTTCGCCCTCTTCGCCGCCGCAATCTCCCCCATCGTCCGCCCGGTCTTGATGCTGGTCAGATACGTCTCGGTCAGCGCCATCGACCCGCCGGCGAACTCGTCCGTCACCTTCTTCAGGATCCAGTTCTCGGCCTTGGACCGCTCCCCCGGCCGCGGCTTCATGCGCAGCATGATCCAATCGCCCTGCATCCGGTGCCCGTCGACGCTGAAGTGCAGATGCCCCTCGGCAAGCGTCTTCCTCGGGTCCTTCCCCGGATGCGGCCACCACCGCCCCCAATCCCACAGCATCACCGTCCCGCCGCCATATTCGCCCTTGGGGATCGTGCCCTCGAAGGTCGCATACCCCATCGGATGATCCTCGGTACGCACCGCCAGACGCTTGTCCGACGGATTAAGGCTCGGCCCATTCGGCACCGCCCAGCTCTTCAACACCCCATCCAGCTCAAGCCGAAGATCGAAGTGCAACCGCGTCGCATCGTGCTTCTGCACCATGAACAGGAGCGGGAATTCGGAGCGAGCGTCAACCGCCTCGCCCGCCGGCTCCGCGGTCTTCGCAAAATCCCGTTTGCGGTTGTAAGTCTCGAGCGGGTTCGGCGCCTTGGCCACGGCTTAGATCCTCCCCGGAACGGGGAGGGGGACCGCACGAAGTGCGGTGGAGGGGGTTCCGAGCCCCCCACCACCCCCCCTCCACCAGACTTCGTCTGGTCCCCCTCCCCGTCCCGGGGAGGAAAACCCTTTCTTTGCCTCCCCAGCCGCGAAGCGGGTGGGGAGGGGGACCACCCGAAGGGTGGTGGAGGGGTGACCAGTCCCGGAATCAGAGGCACTCGCGCGACCCGCAAGCCTCACGGCAGCTACCCCTCCACCAGACTTCGTCTGGTCCCCCTCCCCATGTGCCATGGGGAGGCAGCTCACGCCCGTTTCCGCGCCGGAGCCGCTTTGGCCGGTGCGGCTTTTTTCGCAGGGGCCTTTTTCGCAGAAGCAGGCGCCTTTGCCGCGGCAGGCTTCTTCGCCGCCCCGCCCGATGCCTTCGCCGCCCCGCCGGTCTGCTTCCCCCCAGCCCCGGGCTTCTCGATCGACCGCTTCAATGCCGCCATCAGGTCGATCACATTCGTCCCCTTGGCCGGCGCCTCGTCATCGTCCGTGCTGATCGTCTTGCCCTTGCGCTTCTGCTCGATCAGCTCGTGCAGCGCCTCGATATAGCGGTCGTGGAATTTTGACGCGTCGAACGCGGCCGTTTTCCGCTCGATCAGCGTCTCGGCAAGGTCGAGCAGTTCCTCGTCCGGCTTGCCCTCGCCGATGTCGCGGAAATAATCGCGCGCCTTGTTGACCTCGTCGGCATAGCGAAGCGTCTCCAGCACGATGCCGCGCCCGCACGGCTTGACGCTGACTAGATACTCCCGCCCGCGCAGTGCAAGCTGGCCGATACCCATCTTGCGCGTCCGCCGAAGCGCCTCGCGAAGCACGATGAAGGCTTCTTCGGCCAGGTCGTCCGCCGGAACGACGAAATAAGGCTTTTCGAAGTAGAGAACGTCGACATCGTCGTAATCGACGAATTGGGTGAGCTCGAGCGTCTTCTTTGATTCCAGCTTCACCGCCTCCAGCTCCTCGTCGTCCAGGAGGACGTAGGAGCCCTTCTCATATTGATAGCCTTTGACGATCTCGTCCGGATCGACCGGCCCGACGCCCGGCACCACCTTTTCATATTTGATCCGTTTGCCGGTCGGCTCGTGGATCTGGTTGAAGGCGATGGTGGCGCCGCTCTTGGTGGCCGAGAAGATTTCGACGGGGATCGAGACAAGCGCCAGCCTGATCTGCCCCTTCCAATAGGCGCGTGCCGCCATGTCCGTGTCACTCCCAAATCGATTCGCTGCCGATTCAATCCGCGGGCGCGCCAAACTGTTCCTTTGGGTGTGAAGCATTGACAGGGGAGGGGCCCGCGCCGCACCTCCCGCTTATGACCCGCATTGCCCTCTTCCAGGCCCGCACCGGCATCGATCCGGCCGCCAACGCACGGGCCCTTGTTGCCGCCGTGGAGGAAGCCGCTGCGGGCGGCGCGGCGATGCTGTTCACGCCGGAGATGAGCGGCCTCCTCGACAAGAACCGCGCCCGCGCCTCCGCCCACTACCGGCGCGAGGAGGACGATTCCGTCCTCGCGGCCGTCCGCGAAGCCGCAGCCCGCGTGGGGATCTGGGTCCATCTCGGCAGCCTTGCCGTCCGGGAGGAGGGCGATCTGCTCGCCAATCGCGGCCTGCTGATCGACGCGGGCGGCAACATCCGCGCACGCTACGACAAGATCCACCTGTTCGACGTCGATCTCCCCACCGGCGAAAGCTGGCGCGAGAGCGCGTCCTACCGCCCCGGCACCCGCGCCGTGGTCGCCGACACGCCGGCCGGAGCGCTTGGGCTGGCGATCTGCTACGACCTGCGCTTCTCCACCCTGTTCCACGCACTCACCGACGCGGGCGCCCAGATCCTCTCCATCCCCGCCGCCTTCACCGTCCCCACCGGCCGCGCCCACTGGCACGTGTTGATGCGCGCCCGGGCAATCGAAGCCGGCGTCTTCGTCGTCGCGGCCGCGCAAGGCGGGCTCCACGAAGACGGCCGCAAAACCTTCGGCCACAGCCTCGTCGTCGGCCCCTGGGGCGACGTCCTGCTCGACATGGGCGAAACGGAAGGTGTCGCCTTCGCCGATCTGGATTTGGCCGAAATCGACACCGTCCGCTCGCGTCTCCCCGCCATCCGCCACCGCCGCCCGATCCCCCCGGTCGAGCGCGTCCAATAATCATATTCGATCTCAAATGCGCCTCCCAAGGCCATGTTTTCGAAGGCTGGTTCGCTTCGTCGAGCGACTACGACTCCCAGCAGGAGCGCGGCCTGGTAACCTGCCCCCTCTGCAACTGCTGCGAGGTCACCAAAGCCCCCATGGCCCCCGCCGTCCCGGCCAAGGCCAACACACGCCCCGCGGCACCTTTGCCAACATCCGATCTCTTCTCCGCCGCCCCCGCCGAGGTAAAAGCCATGCTCGCCGCCGCCGCGGCGGTGCAGAAGAAGCTGCTCGAAGGCTCCGATGCCGTCGGGGCCCGCTTCGCCGACGAAGCCCGCGCCATCCATCTTGGCGAAGCGCCAGCCCGCCCCATCCACGGCCGCGCCACGCCCGCCGAAGCGCAAAGCCTGGTGGAAGACGGCGTCGCCATCGCACCCTTGCCCTTCCCGGTGATCGAGCCGGACCAGGAGAATTGACCGGGAGCCCCATGCGGCTTAGTCCCAAGCCTCTGGCGGAGCGGCCCCGTAGCTCAGCAGGATAGAGCATCAGATTCCTAATCTGAGGGCCACAGGTTCGAATCCTGTCGGGGTCACCACCGCCTTCTGTTTTGCCAAAGGACCAGGATGCCCGACGCCCCACCCGAAGCCGGCTATCCCGTGCGCCCCTCCGCCAAGGTAGCGGTTCCCGACGAGGTTCAGGAGGCGGTGCGCACGCTGATCCGCTGGGCCGGCGACGATCCGGAGCGTGAAGGGCTTCTCGACACGCCTGCCCGCGTCGCCCGCGCCTGGAAGGAATATGCCAAAGGCTACGACGAGGACCCGTCCCACCACCTCAGCCGCACGTTCGAGGAAGTGGGCGGCTATGACGAGATCGTGCTTCTGAAGGACATTCCATTCCAGTCCCACTGCGAGCACCACATGGCGCCGATCATCGGCAAGGCGGCGATCGCCTACCTGCCGAACGAGCGGGTGGTCGGCATCTCCAAGCTGGCTCGCGTCCTCCACGGCTTCGCGCGGCGGCTGCAGGTGCAGGAGCGGCTGACCGCGCAGGTCGCCGACTGCGTCTGGGAGCATCTGAAACCGCAGGGCGTCGCGGTGGTCATCGAGGCGAGCCATGCCTGCATGAGCGCGCGCGGAGTCAACACGCCGGGCGTGATGATGACCACCAGCCGGATGATGGGCGCCTTCCGCAAGGACGAGCGCAGCCGCCGCGAAGTGCTTGCGCTGATGGGCTACTGAGCCCGCGCACAACCGGTTTGCAAAGATTGCAGGGTGGCGCCGGGCGACGGCGAGGCCCATCTGCGACGCATGACACGCCGCCTCATCCAGCTCTTCTTCGGCCTTGCCCTTTACGGCTTTTCCACCGCCTTGATGCTTCGGGCGGGGCTTGGCCTCAACCCGTGGGACGTGTTCCACCAGGGCCTTGCCGCGCGCAGCGGGTGGAGCATGGGCAGCGTGATCATCGCGGTCGGCGTGTTCGTGATGCTGCTCTGGATCCCGCTTCGCCAGCGGCCGGGCTTCGGCACGCTCGCTAATCTGGTCTTTGTCGGGATCAGCGCCAATGCGGCGCTTGCCGTCCTCCCGGCCGCGCAGGGGCTTGCCCTCCAAATCGCCTTCCTGATCGCAGGCATCGTGCTGAACGCCGTCGCCACCGGCGCTTATATCGGGGCGGGCATGGGACCGGGTCCGCGCGACGGGCTGATGACCGGGCTGGTGCGCCGCACCGGCTGGCCGGTTCGAACGGTGCGCACCGGGATCGAGCTGACGGTGGTGGCAGTCGGCTGGCTGCTCGGCGGCACGCTCGGGGCCGGAACGTTGATCTACGCGCTCGCGGTCGGCCCGCTGGTGCAGGTCTTCCTGCCGATGTTCAGCCGCGAGCGGCCGAAGGCGCTCCCCTCAGGAGACCGCCTCCAAAACTGCGCGCCGTAAGCGGTCGATGCCCAGGCCGCCTTCGGCCGAGGTTTCGATGATTTCCGGGTGCGCCGCCGGGTGCTTGCGGGCCTCGGCGGCGGTGCGGTCCACTACTTCGGCAAGCTCGCTCGCCTTGACCTTGTCCGCCTTGGTAAGGACGAGGTGATAGCTGACCGCCGCATCATCGAGCATCTTCATAATCTCGAGGTCGATGTCCTTGATGCCGTGGCGGCTGTCGATCAGCACCAACGCCCGCTTCAGCACTTGCCGACCGCGAAGATAGTCGTTCACCAGGAAGCGCCATTTCTTGACCACGTCCTTGGGCGCCTTGGCAAAGCCGTAGCCGGGCATGTCGATCAGGCGGAAGCGCACCGGATCGCCGACCTCGAAGAAGTTGAGCTCCTGCGTCCGCCCCGGCGTGTTCGACGTCCGCGCCAGGCCGGTGCGGTTCGTCAGCTTATTGAGTAGGGAAGATTTGCCGACGTTGGAACGCCCGGCGAAAGCAACCTCCTCCACCGTCGGGTCCGGCAGGAATTGCAGCCCCGGTGCCGACTTCAGGAACGTGATCGGCCCGGAGAACAGCTTGCGGGCAATCTCCTCCAGATCGGGCGCGTCGGCGTCGCTCACTTGGCTTCCGCCTCCGCCTGCGCCTGCATGCCCGGGTGGCGCGAATAGAGCCACTTTTGCTGCAGGATGGTCAGGATGTTGCTGACCACCCAGTAAAGCTGAAGCCCAGCCGCGAACGGGGCCATCACGAACATCAGCACCCACGGCATGATGCCGAACACCTGCTTCTGCACCGGATCGGTCGGGGCGGGGTTGAGCTTGAACTGCAGCCACATAGTGATGCCCAAGAGGATCGGCAGGATGCCGAGCGCCAAGAACGACGGCGGCGTGAAGTCGAGAAAGCCGAACAAGTTCACCGGCGTCAGCGGATCGGGCGCCGAAAGGTCCTTGATCCACAAAGCGAACGGCTTGTGGCGCATTTCCACGGCCAGCATCAGCACCTTGTAGAGCGCATAAAAGATCGGGATTTGGATCAGGATCGGCAGGCAGCCGGCGATCGGATTGACCTTCTCCTCCTGATACAGCTTGAGCATCTCCTGCTGGAGGCGCGGCTTGTCGTCCTTGTAGCGCTCCTGGAGCACCTTCATCTTGGGCTGAAGCACCCGCATTCCCGCCATGGAGCGGAACTGCTTCTGCGCGATGGGGAACATCAGGCCGCGAACGATCAGCGTCAGGCAGATGATCGCCACGCCGAAATTGCCGATCGCCGCGTAGAGCCAGTTCAACAGCGAGAAGATCGGCTGCATGAACCAGCGGAACCAGCCCCAGTCGATCGCGCGCTCGAGCGGCGTGCCTAGCTCTGCCGAATAACGGTCGAGAAGCTGGATCTCCTTTGCGCCGGCAAAGAAGTGCGACCGGTGGGTAAGCGCCCGGCCCGAATTGACGATGGCGGGGGCAGAGATGAAGTCGGCCTGGAAGCTTCCGGTCGCGGTCTTGCGAAGGCCGGCGTCAACCTGGCTCCCCTGATCGGGGATCAAGGCGGTCAGCCAATATTTGTCGCTGAAGCCGAGCCAGCCGCCGTTCGTGCCGAAGCTTTGGCGGGTGTCGTTTTCGAACGAGCTGTAATCCCAATCATAGGTTGCGGCGCCGTTGAATACGCCGACCGGTCCGACGTGGCTGGTCCAGCTGTCGGGATCAGGCGACGCGCCGGCGCGGCTGACGATGCCGTAGGGGCGGGCTGCGACGGCGCCGGCGCTGCGGTTCTCGATCCGCTGATCGACGCTGAACATATAGCCGTCGTCGATAGAGAGGGTGATCTGGAACAGCTGGCCTTGGCCATTGTCCCAGCTCAAGCGCACCGGAGCGCCGGGGGCCAGGCGGTTGCCGCTTGCCTGCCAAACCGTGTTGGCGTCGGGGACGGCGACACCGTCACCGCTCCACCCGAAGCTCGCGAAATACGCGTCGCGTGCACCGCCCGGGGAAAGAAGCCGGATCGGCGGCGAATCGGCGGCCATGCCCTCCCGGTGGGTTGTAAGAACGAGATCGTCGATCCGCGCACCCTTGAGGTTGATCGAGCCCTGGAGACGCGGCGTGGAGATCGCTACGCGCGGCGCTTCGGCAAGCACCGTCTTGCGGTCGCGCAAAGCGGCGGGGCTGTCGGCGGTGGGATCCGCCTGCGGCTTGGGAAGCGGCACCTGCTTGCCGTCCACCGTTTTGGTTGACGGCGCATTGGCGGTGGGGAACCAGCGCTCGGCAAGGAAGCCCCAGCCGAACAACACGATCGCCGACAGGACGACCGCGAGGATCATGTTGCGATTCTCGTTCAACTCATTCCCCTATGGTACCGGATCATGGCCAGAGCCCCCCCAGGGGTGGCATCGTGAAAGGCGTTTGGCGGCAAGCCAGCTGCCGCGCAGCGCTCCATAGCGCTGAAGCGCCTTAATTGCATAGGCCGAGCAACTCGGTTGAAACCGGCAACTCGGCGGAAGAACGGCCGACGGCCCAAGCTGCCACGCCCGCGCGATCAGGATAAGGAGCTTCGCGATCATTTGCGCAGTTTCGCAAGGGCGCGCTGAAGCTCGCTTCGCAGAAGAGCGAAGTCCCGCTCAACGCCGCCTGCACGCCCGATCAGGACGTGATCGGCGCCTTGGAAGCCGGAGAGCGGAAGGATTTCCCGGGCAAGCGCCCGAAAGCGCCGCTTGATGCGGTTGCGGACAACCGCGCCGCCGATCTTCTTGGTAACGGTATAGCCGACGCGCATCGCCGGATCGCCATCGTCGCGGGCACGTACCAGCAGCACGAAACCCGGCATGGGCGCGCGCTTACCCCCGTTTGCCGCGAGGAAGTCCGCGCGGCGGCTAAGGGTGATGATTTGGGGAACGGCGGTGAAGCCGTTGCCGGAGCTTAGGCCGAAAGCTTCTTGCGGCCGCGGGCACGCCGGGCGGCCAGAATCTTGCGTCCGCCGACCGTTGCCTTGCGGGCCCGGAAGCCGTGACGCCGGCTGCGCACGAGATTGCTCGGCTGGAAGGTGCGCTTCATCGCTCATTACCTCAGATCTGAAACTAAAAGGGCCGCCCGAACCGGGGCAGCCGCCGTTGGAGGCGCGGATAAGGAAAGCCTTCTGCAAAGTCAATCGCCCTGGCGCGTCGCGGCGGCGAGGGTCTGCCGGAGCCGCCCAAGGCGTTGGTGCCGATCTGAACCCGCTCCGTCCACGACCTTCATCTGGTGACACTGTGTTAGACGCGCAAGACGCTGCTCAGGAAATCGCGCAGCGGCGACAGAAAAAGCGGACCGGCGCGACTAAGCCTTTTCTTCCGAAATGGAGGAAAGCGAGGGGGTCGTTTTCAGCTTATGGTTGCACATGTCGCGACGGTGGCCTTCCTCGGCCTTGAAGCCCGCGCCGTCGAGGTTCAGGTCCAGATCTCCAGCGGTTTGCCGAAGTTCCTGATCGTTGGTCTGCCGGACAAAGCGGTGGCGGAAAGCCGGGAGCGGGTGCATGCGGCCTTGGCAGCGATCGGCCTTTCGCTTCCTCCGAAACGGATCACGGTGAACCTGTCGCCGGCCGATCTGCCCAAGGAAGGATCGCATTACGACCTGCCGATCGCGCTTGGTTTATTGGCCGCAATGGGCGCGATCGATAGGGAGACCCTGGCCGGTTATCTCGCGGTTGGCGAGCTTGGTCTCGACGGCCGCCTCACCGCATCCCCAGGCGTGCTGCTCGCCGCGATGCACGCCTCGGCGCGCAGCCTCGGCCTGATCTGCCCCTCGGTGCAGGGCTCGGAAGCGGCCTGGGCAGGCGACGTCGAGGTGATTGCAACTCCCGACCTCATCGCGCTTCTGAACCACTTTCGCGGCACCGCGATTCTTAACCCGCCGCCGCCGGGAGAGGCGGAGGCCGCCGGAAGCGTTCCCGATCTCGGGCAAGTGAAGGGGCAGGAAACCGCAAAGCGGGCGCTCGAGATCGCCGCCGCGGGCGGGCACAATCTGTTGATGACCGGACCGCCCGGGGCGGGCAAGTCGCTGCTCGCCGCTTGCCTGCCGGGCATCCTCCCCGACCTTACGCCGACGGAGGCGCTGGAAGTGTCGATGGTGGCAAGCGTCGCCGGAACTTTGAGCGGCGGCCGGCTGATCCGCACCCGGCCCTACCGCGCGCCGCACCATAGCGCTTCGATGGTCGCCCTGGTTGGCGGCGGCCTCAAGGTGAGGCCCGGGGAGGTAAGCCTCGCACACCTTGGCGTCCTCTTCCTGGATGAACTCCCTGAGTTCCAGCGCGGCGCCCTCGATTCTCTGCGTCAGCCCCTGGAGACAGGAACGGTGAGCGTTGCCCGCGCCAACGCCCATGTCACTTTCCCGGCACGGGTGCAGCTGGTCGCGGCGATGAACCCGTGCCGCTGCGGGCACCTGGGCGATCCGGCGCTTGCCTGTTCGCGAGCGCCGCGCTGCGCCGCCGATTACCAGGCGCGGGTGTCCGGGCCTTTGCTGGACCGCATCGATCTTCACGTCGACGTGCAGGCGGTTGCCGCCGCCGATCTTGTCCTGCCGCCACCGGCCGAAGGCTCGCCTGAGGTCGGTGCGCGGGTGCGGGCAGCGCGGGACGTGCAGACGCAGCGTTATGCCGGGCATGGGGTGCGCACCAACGCGGAAGCAGATGGCGAGCTGCTCGATTCGGTGGCCACGCCGGACGAGCCGGGGCGGCGGCTGCTTGCCCAGGCGGCTGAGGCAATGCGGCTCTCGGCGCGAGGATTTCACCGGGTGCTTCGGGTTGCACGGACAATTGCCGATCTGGCGGAAAGCGACGGGGTCGGGCGGGTGCATGTTGCCGAAGCGCTCAGCTACCGCCGCCACGCGCCGAGGAACTAGGCCTTTCGCCGACAGGCATGGAGCGCACCCGCGCGGTTGGGGCTTGCGGGGAGGGGCCTCGGGCGGCTAGCAGCCCCGGCAGTGCCCTCGTGGCGGAATTGGTAGACGCGCTCGACTCAAAATCGAATGCCGAAAGGCGTGCCGGTTCGACTCCGGCCGAGGGTACCATCCGTTTTTAATTGATCTGGTAGAGCAGACGCAGGCTGAAGCTTGAGTTTGCCGCCATCGTGCCCTTGGGCCGGATGCGCACAGCTGTGACGGCCGGATCCGTGCCGCTCCCGTTGGCAACCGGCTGATAGGTCCAGCTTGCGCCATTGTTGTTCGAGAATTCGACGTCGTCGGTGGTGCTGGCGGGTCCCGCATAGGCGTAGGTCAGCCCCGACGAGGGCGAGCCGTTCTCGAACAGAACCGGACCGCTTCCCGAGCCGTTGATGTCCGCCACCCGCAGGTGGAGGCCGGCGGGGGTGGGATCGGTGATTACGATGCTGTTGGCCGTCACCGTGAAGTTGTTCGGATTGGACACGCTGATCGTGTAGGCGGCGCGGCCCCCAGGGATCAGCTTTGGGTTGCTGCTGCCGTTGATCGGATCGTGATTGGCCTGGCTCGATTTCACCACGGTGAGCGGCGCGGGCGCGACGACGCTGAAGGTCGCGGAGACAACGGGCGTGGTGGCGCTTCCGAAGCGCGCCTGGGCGGTGTTGGTATAGCTGCCGACTGCCGCGGGCATTGTGACGAGGTAGATGAGCTTCACGTTCCCACCCGCCGGGATGAGGTAGGATTGGTCCTGCTTTCCCACGAAGTTCAGCGTTCCCGACGCGCCGAGGCTCGGCACGCTGCTTGAGTTGACCGCAGTGACGTTGCTCAGCAGGTCAAGCCCGGCGAAAGTGGCGCCGGCGGGGAGAGTGTCGGTGATCTGCGAGATGCGGCTGGCGAAGGCGGACGGGTTCGTGACCGTGACGGTGTAGCGCACCACCTGCGGCAGGCCCGCAAGGGCGCTGGTCGTGTCGCTGCTTTTGGCGATGGTGAACGGGTTGGTTGCGGTCGGGAAGTTGATCACCAGCGCGTCGCCGCCGTCGAAATTGCCGGTATATTTGATGTTTGAGCTGCCTGAGGTCTGCACCGCATAAGGGCGGGCGACGGTGGAGGCGCCGGCGCACTGATATTCGAAGAAATAGCGCACCCGCGCCTGGAAGCCGCTGCCCGACTGGCGGGTGCCGGCGGTGAAATACAGGCGGTTGTCGGAGTTGGCAGTGGGAACGGCCGTCACTCCGCTTGAAACGATTTCGGAGCCTACCAAGCGGAAGCAGGCGGCGTTGAAGATTTGGCCGCCCGCCGGTTGCAGGAAATACTCGTCGCCCGTCGAAGCGCCGCCGAAAGAATAGGTCGCATCGAAGGAAATGGTCTGGCCCACCACGGCGCCGGGTCCCAGCGTCGCGCCGGTAACCTGCCCGCCCGCATTCGCGCTGATTGCGCTTCGGGCGGTGAGGGTCACCGACGGGCTCAAGGTTGCGCCGCTGGAGGTGACGGTGATCGTCGGCTGAAGCGACGCATTGTAGCTGCATCCATAGCCGACGAACCAATAAAGGCCGGTGCTCTGCCCGGCGCCGAGCGTGCCGAGCGATTGGGTCGCCGGCTGGCCCCCGGCGAGGTAGAAGTTGCCGCCGAGGCCGGACATCGTCGCGTTAATATTGGTGACGGCGACGAGGCCGTTATTCTTCAACACGCCGCCGACATACATCGCCCGCGGCCCTTCGTTGGCGCAATTGTTGCTGTCGAGCGGCATCGACTGATTGCCGGACGCGTCGCCGGTGCTGAGCTGGAAGCTGAGCTGCGCCTGCGCTTGCGATGCGCCGATCAGGGCGAACAGCGCCACAAAGGCATAAAGAACCGCTCGCATCACCGGCGGCCCAGCCCGAGGCTCTGCAGCGACAGCTGGTCGAACTTGAAGCGCATGGACACGTACGGGCCGGCGCGGGTGTAGCGCGCTTCCTCGAAGTCGCGGTCTTCGAAGCCGGTAACGTTGTAGCCGACGGTCAGCCAACCGTTCTCGACAGGACTGAAGCCGATGCTGGGGCCACCGGAGTAAGCGATCGCGCGGGCATCGAGGCCGTGGCGGACGGTGGCGGCGACGCCCACGTCCAGCGTGTCCGAAAGGTCGAAGCGCAGGTCGGCGCCGACCACGTTGCTCCAGCCCTTGATGTCGTCCTCGCCCAGCCGGTCCGCGACGAAGCGCGAGCCCCAGAAGAGCGAAAACTCCGAACGATCCAGCCATTCCCCCATGCCGCCATTTGGCGAATGATTGATTGAAAGAGCGTTAACCATGCGGCGCGAGCGCGCGTTTCCGGTGACGGCAAGCGGCTGGCCGATCGGCCCGGGCTGGCCGGCGACGGCGCCGGACACGCGGTCTTCGCGCACTTCCAGCTTTTCAAGGATCGACCAGCGGCTGTTCGCCGGGCGGTGCGCCCAGCTGAGCTGCAGGTTGGTGGTGCGGGTCTCTGCACCGTTTGCGGCTTTGGCGGTGAACCAGTTGAACGAGCCGCCGGCGGCGCTGCCCTCGCCGATCTGGCGAAGCGCGGCGGCGGTGAAGCCGTAGCGGTCGTCCTGCTCCCCGGCGCGATATTCGGCGCGGCCGGTGATGCTCCAAGGGCCGCTGCGGTAGGTGGCGCCGGCGGTGACGGCGGTGAAGTCCTCGGTCACGATGCCGCCGCTGGCAACCGGATGCAGCGGGTTCACCACATCCGCCGGATCGATGCCGCCTAGCGTCTTGTTGGCGTCTACCGAAAAATCCACCGACCAATGCGCGTCGAGCACCAGCGACTGCGAAAGGCCGAAGGCGGCGAAGCTGCGCGGGCCATATTCTTCGACATCTTGAAGGTTGCCGCTCACGGCGATGCGCGCGCCGGCCCAGGGCGCGAGGTCGAAGCCGATGCGGGCGGTGCGGGCATCGATCTTTTCACCGTCGGCGATCTCGTAGGTGCCGACCAATTGCACGTCCTTGGTGACGGCGAAGCGGGCGGCGAGGCGGTGGCGGGCCGGGAAGTCGATGCTGTCGTTGCTTCCGCCGAGCGGCAGCTCGGTTTGGCCGTCGAACTCCAGGCGGTTGTTGAAGAATCGCTTGGAGGCGCCGAGCTGGAGCAAGGTCGAGCGGGCGGTGCGGCCGTCGGCGAGCCGGTCGTCGGCATAGGTGAGGCCCGCGCGGCCGGAGAAATCCTTGCCGCGATATTCGAGAAGCGCTCGGCCGGCGATCCGACGGGCGTCGCCCAGGAGATAGTCTTCGTGCCAGGCACTGCCGGTCAGCGACCAGGCGGTGCCGAAGCGGGCGCGAGCGTCCACGCCGACCTTGCGGGTTCCGTTCTCGGAGCCGTTGAGCTGACCGACGCCGAAGCCCGCATCGCGCTGGCGGGCGTAAGCGAGGAGGTCGACGGCCGAGCCGTGATGCTCGGCTTCCACCAGCCAGGCGGTTGCGGTGCCGTCCGTTGCGCCCGACGCAGCACCCTTGGAGTTCGTGTCGCTGACGGCGACTTCCGCGCGCACTTCGGTGGAAGCGGAGGGGCGGTAGCGGACATCGGCGCCTGCCAGGCTGGAAGCGCGCTGCCCATCGCTGTCGCGGATCGCGGTGGCGGCAGCCTGCAGCTTGCCGTCGGCGCTGCGCAGCGCCACGCGGCCGCCGGCGTTGAGGGAGCGGCTCGCGATACCGTCCACTTCATAATCGGCGACAATGAACTGCGGGTCGAGAGCCGAGGTGCGGCTCAGGATCGGTTCCTTGAAGCGCAAGGTCCCAGCCCGGTAATCGATGTCGTAATCAACATGGCGGGTAAGCAGGCGCTGCTCGACGATCCGCTCGGAGCGGAGGCGGTCGCGCGCTTCGATGGTGATCCGCTCGCTGTTCGGCAGGATGTCGCGTGCGCCCAGCGCATAAGGGCCGGAAAGGCCGTTGCCCTGAATCTCGTCGCGGCGGTGGCGGTTGGGCGTGTCGGCGGCAAAGGCGGTCGCGGAAACGCGGTCGGAGCGATATTCCGCCTTCACGCCGTTGAAGGCGCGGACATAGCGGGCGAGCTCCGGCTCATCGATGCCGGTGTCATAGTCGCCGAACAAGGCATAGAATTGCGGCCGCTCGAGCTTCAGGTAGAGCTTGCGCACCGAAGCGGCGTCGAAGCGCTGCTCCGAACGGTCGGCATAAACCGTGTAATAGGCTTCGGGATCGATCGTGCCGCCGAAGCGGGTTTCGTCGGCCTTCTTTTCGCTGTCATAGGCCAGCGTCATCAGCCATTTCCCGCGCACCCGGCCCTTGGCGTAGAGGGCAAGACGGCCTTCGGTGAACACTTCGTCCCCATCGGTGGCTTCAAGGTGATCGGACAGTTTGGCGTACCCCACCGTCGCCTGGGCAAGGCCGACAATGGTCCAAGGGCGGTCGCCCGGATCGAGCCAGGCTTCGACGCGCTGCTCGCGGCTTGCCTCGCCGTCGCGAAAGTCGAAGCGCAGGCTGACGCTGCCGGACGCGGTGGTGGGCTCCAGCGCGATATAAGCGACGCCGTCTTCGCCCTCCACCTTCCAAAATGGGCGGGCGCGCTCCAGGCCGGCGAGCTGGCGCGCCTGCTGGGCGTCTGCTTCAACGGCAGGGTAATAAGGCGCGGGAACTTCGAAGTCGCCGATCAGGCCGTGGCGCACCGGCCGGCCCTCGCGGTCGGTGAAGCGCACGGCGAGCACCGGGCGGGTGACGCCGTCGGCGACCAGCACCGAGCGGTCGCGCAGCAGCTGCGCCTGGATCGGATTGGCACCGTAGCGGACGATGCGGGTCAGCGACTGGGCAAGGCTGCCGTCGGCGTTGCGCACTTCGGCGGAGAGGTGGGTCGAGGAACCCTCGAGCGGAACGCCGCGCCACAGGCTCACGGCGACCGTATTCGCCGCGTTAATCCGCTCGCCTTCGTAGGCGATCGCATCGACAGGCTTGCCGGCGGAGAAGAGCTTCACCTTCTGGCCGGGCAGATGCTTGACCGCGACGCGTACGATCGGCGCGCGCGGGTTGTGTTCGGCTTGCGGGAAGATCCACTCCACGCCGGGAGTCTGACCGGCAAACCAGTCGCGCTCCGCACCGGCGGCGGCTGCATCGGTGAGTGGCGCGGGCCGAGCCGCGCCCTTCGCCTTCACTCCGGCGCGCGTCGCAACCGTAACCGCGCGGAA
This sequence comes from Allosphingosinicella sp., assembly GCA_036399095.1. Lineage (GTDB taxonomy): Bacteria > Pseudomonadota > Alphaproteobacteria > Sphingomonadales > Sphingomonadaceae > Allosphingosinicella. The sequence goes on along the minus strand of DASWNT010000020.1, from coordinate 31,149 downwards.
GTCTACGCGCTTCAGCATGCCGCCGCTGCCTTCCACGAAGCGCGAAAAGGCGCGGCCGGCCGAGCGGGTGTTGCGCGCGCAATCGGCTGCGGCCCGGTCGAGCGGAAGGCTCCCGTCGTCGAGCTGGACGACGTGGGTGCCCGGCAGCACACCTTCGAAATGGTAGCGGCCGTCGGCGTCGGTGACGGAATAGCTGCCGTCTTCCAGCATGATGCGGACGCCGGCGATGCCCGGCGCCTTGGCGGGATCGACGTCGCAGCCGCCGTCGACCACCCGGCCGACGATTGTCATACGGCTGCCGATCGTCTCCCGGCGAATGCGGACCGACGCGTCGGCGATGTTGCTGCGGACGCCGCGGTCGTCGACGGCTTCCGCGCGGTTCAGCGCTTCGCCTTCGCGCGCGTCCCCGCGCACCTCCAGCGTGTAGCTGATGGAGGCGGTGCCGCCGGCGGGCAGCGACGGGATAACCAGGCTGAAGCCACGTCCCGCAGGAGCTGTCGCAGGGGAAACCGCGACGCCGTTCAAGCGGATGCTGCCGGCGCGCAGGCGCACTCCGGTGGGGAACGTGTCGGTCAGCGTAGCGGGAGCGGAGGGCAGCAGCGCATCGGCATTGCGGGCCAGGATACGGTACTGGATCGGATCGCCGGGGGCGGCGTCGCGGGTTCCGGCTTCCTTGGAAAGCACCAGCGCGCCGGCGGCGTGGGCGGCTCCGGTAATGCGCAGGCGGGCCGCCGCGACGGGCGCCGTGCCGCCGATGTCGAAGATTTCGAAGGTCAGCATGTCGCCGGAACGGACGCCGAGGCGGCAGTCGTTCGGTGTTTGCGGCGGCGCTTCGACCGTTTCGATCACGCCAAAGAAGCGGCCGGTGGAAAGGTCCGTTTCAACGAGGGTGATCGTCTCAAGGTCGCCCTCCGCGGTGGCAACATCGACGATCAGATTGTCACGGGCGAAGCGGTCGATATTGGCCGAGGCACGTTCGACCTGCAGGATGAGCGGCTGTCCCGATTGCAATTCGGAAGTAGGCGAGACGACACCCGACGGAGGATTTTTCGAAGCAGGCTTCGGCGGAGTCACCGACGCGGTGGAGGCGGTCTGCTGCAGATCGCAATGCGCGCCATCGAAGGAGACGGCTTCGCCGCTGTCGCTCAACCGAAAAGTGGAGAGCCGGGTCGGCGCCGAAGCGGAAGTGACAAGGAGGTCGATCCGGTTCGAGCTTTGGCTGAAGCGGGCGGCGCCGACTTCCCACTCGATGCTCGCCGTGTTGGAGACGACGCGGGGAGCATGGTTATGGTCAGCCGTCCTCTGTCCGTGCGCCGCCGTTCCAGGCAGCGCCGAGGCAAGAGCGATTGCGATCGCTCCGATCCGGCTGAGGGTGCGCGCCATGAGTGAAGCAGGGGGGAGGGGCAGCCAGGCTCGAGTGCCCGCCGCCCCTCGCACCTTTTTAGTTGACGGTGACGCGGAAGACGAGCGTTCTGGTCACGCCCGCGGCAACATCCGCAAGCGTTCCCGCAACCACGCCGTTGGCATAGCTGCCGCCGCTGGTGCCGTCCGTGTTGCAGACGGAGCCGGTGACGGTGCCGTTCAGCTTGATGCCGAACGCCGACTGGTAAGCCGTCTCGGCGGGCAGCGTGTCGCTGACGTTGACGTTGCTTGCCGTCGCGCTGCCCGCGGCGTTGGCCACCGCGATGCAATATTCGACCACCGCGCCCGGGATCATCTTCGGGTTGGTGGATCCGTTCACGGGATCGCTGATCACGCGGCTGGACTTGGTCGCAATCAGCGACGCTGCCAGGATCGTGTAATCGTCCTCGTCGAAGTGGATGCCGTCATATTGGGTGTTGCCGCCGCTGGTGCCGCCGTCGGCGAAAACAGTGTCCACGCCCGACGTGTTGGCGCCGGTCGTCTGGGTCACCGTTGCGCCGAGCGAGCCTGCGGCATTCGCTTCGGCGGCGGTGGCGGTCAGCCGAACGCCGGCGACATCGCCGGTGGAACGGCCGAGCGGCACGTTGGCGACAACGAACACTCGGCGGGTCTCGTCTGCGGTCACCTGGTCGACAAAGGTCGCTTCCAGGTCGGTGCCCGCATCGAAGCTGCCATTGTTGTTGGTGTCGCGGTAGATCTTCACGTCGGAAACGCTGAAGTTGTCGGTGCCGCCGTGCTTGGCCGTGCCGCCGCTGAGCTGCGACGCCGCGAGCGCGAAGTCGAGCGGCGCGTTGGAGCTGTTGGTGACGTCGAACGCGGTTACCGCCGACAGCTGGCCGGGCGAAACGCTGGTCGTAGTATTGCCAACTTCCGCAACCGTCAAATTGACCTTGCGGTCCACCGTGAAGCTGTTGCTTGCGGTGACTGCATTCTGATCAACGCCGCCCACCTTGTAGCTGAGCGACACATTGTTGGTGATGGTGGTGCCCGCGGCGGTTCCCTCGGCAAAAGCCGGGCTTGCCGCGAACGCCGCAGCCGCCAGCGAACTGGCGGATGCGAGCAATCGCATGGTTCTGGTCATGTCTCTGGTCCGATTCTTGTTTTTTGGTGTGCGCCGTTGATCCCCCCCGCCGGCGCGCTTGAGCGGGTTTGGTCGCTACTTCACAGTTCCGCGGAAGCTCAGGTCGCCGCTCTTTCCGGCGGCGATCGGCTGAGCAAAGCTCCAGCGGACATGCGTCACGTCGGCTGCGACGGCGGCGCGGCTGGTGCCGTCCGCCGACGCGATCTTGAGGGCGGCAAGCTGTCCCCACGTCTTGCCGCCATCAACCGACACTTCCGCTCCCGCGCCGTCGGCCGAGGCAAAAGCGACGGCTTGGGGAACGGGATTGGTCACGGTGAAACCGGTCGCCGGTTCGGCGCCCTGGTTCTTGTAGCTGAGCAGAAAGACGAGGCTGTCGCCCGGCGTCACCACGTCCGGCTTCTGCCGAACGGTTTTGGCTTCGCCCTTGGCGTCCTTGACGATCTTTTCGACAAGAACCTGGCTCGACAGGGCGACGTCGTCCGCGGCCATTGCGGCTGCGGGGGCGATCAGCGCGAGCATGAAGAGGATGATTTTCATAAGGTGGTCCTTCAGTCGATCTTGACTTTGAAAGTGACGGAACGGCTCGCGCCGCTTGCGAGGGTGCCAAGGCCGACGGAGATGCCGGTGCCGTTGAAGGCGCCCGCGTCGGCATCGGCGGCGTCGCTCAAGGAGCTGCCGTCCAGGGTGAGGGATCCGGCGGCGTAGCTGGTGCCGGCCGGGATGGGATCATTGATGCGGACGTTGCCGAGGCTGCCGCTGCCGGTCACCGTTGCGGTCAGCGTGTAGGTGACGACCGCGCCGGGTGCGCTGGTCGCGCCGCCCCAGGGGTCGAGAACGCTTGCGCTTTTGGTGAAGCCGATCGCGGCCTTGCCGACCTTGTACCAGCCGTCGTCCTGAGCCGCCGCGCCCGTCGCGCCTACGACCGCGTCGCCCCCGCCCTGGCCGAGGCCGGCGAAGCTGGTGCCGGGTGCGCCGGAGCCTGTTTTCGCCGTCGCCGTCAGCTCCACCTTGCCGCGCTGCGCGTCGAGCGCGGCCGCCGGGATGGAGGAGAGAACGAACACAGTGAGCGACTGGTCGGCGGCAAGTTCGGGATCGTTGGAGCCGGCGGCGTAGACCGTGTCGATGCCGGCGTCGTAGGCGCCGTTGCCATTGCTATCGAGCACGATCGAGGTGACGGCAGGATCGAAATCGTCGCCGCCGCCATTGGCGATCGTGCCGAGCGTGAAGCTTTCCGAACCGTTGCCGGCGTTGGTGACGTTGAAGCGCAGCACCTGACCGCTGGCAGCGGGGGCCGAGGCCACGTCGGCCGGATCGGCCCAGGCGACCGCGACGTCGAGCAGCTCGTCGACCTTCAAGGTGACGGTGTTCGACTCCACGCTGGTAGCCGGTCCGCCGGGAACAGGCTCATAGGTCGCCGTGGCGACGTTCTGGATGTTGGTGCCGGCCGGTGTTCCGGCTGCGGCGGCGGGTGAAGACGACAGGGATGCGACCGCGATGGCGGATACCGCCGTGGCGAGCGCAGCCGTCGTCCTTCTCTGGCACTGGATATACGTCATTAGGCTCCCCACGAGCGCTGGCTGTGGAGGCCGGTTTGCGCCCCGGATTGATAAAATTTAGTTAACGCCGCGTTTGCCATTCGGATTAAGGGACTTAGCGAGCGAGTATGCGAGGGACGATGCATGATCAGGGCTGGGGGCACCGAAAATCCGCCGGGTAGCGAAGCCGATCACCCGCATGTCGAGCCGGAAGAGATCGCCTACCGGCGGGACCGGCTGCTTGCCGCGCTGACCCTGATCGCCGGTGCCGGCTTCGCTATCGCCTTGCCGTTCGCGCTTCGGGCGGGGGCGGAGTTCTTTCTGCCGGTTACCGCCGCTTTGGTGATCGCCATCGCGCTTGTGCCGGTCCTGGAATGGCTTGAACGGCGGCGCATTCCGTCAGCCCTGGCGGCCTTGATCTGCGTGCTGCTGTTCATCACGGCGGCGAACGTCGCAATCGCCTCCATCGTGCTCCCGGCGACAGACTGGGTGCGGATGATCCCCGAGAATATCGGCCGCATCAAGGGAACGCTGGCGCCGCTGCTTGAAGTCTATTCGGACCTTGAAAAGTTCATCAACAACATTGCGGAGGAGTTCGGCCCCGCCGCCGACGCGCCGCGCACGGTGGCGCTGGAGACTCCGAATTCGGCCCTGGACATCATCGCCACCTCCGCGCCGTTCGCCGTGATTCAGATGTTCTTCGCCATCTTGGTGATCTTCTTCTTCCTCTCCGGCTGGACCCGGATGAGGAAGCGCACCATCACCACCCGGCAAAGCTTCGACGGCGCGATGACCACTGCGCGCGCAATCCAACAGATGGTTGACGCGACCTCCACCTACCTCGGCACCATCACCATGGTGAACGTCGCCATGGGGCTGGTGGTGGCGCTGATCCTCTACTTCATCGGAATGCCGACGCCCTTGATGTGGGGCGGCATCGTCGCGGTGCTGAATTATATCCCTTATCTTGGGCCGATCGCGTCGGTGTTGCTGCTCGCGTTCGGCGGTTTGATCCACTTTGCCGACCCCTGGATGGCGTTTGTGCCCGCCTTGAGCTTTGCCGCCATCCACGTGGTGGAAGCCAATGCGGTAACTCCGATGCTGGTCGGGCGCCGCCTGACCATCAACCCGCTGCTGATCCTGGTCGCCTTGAGCTTCTGGGCCTGGGTGTGGGGCACCACCGGCGCGCTTCTCGCCGTGCCGCTCCTGATCATCGCCAAAACGGTGCTCGACGCCGCGGGCAAGCCTGACATTGCCGGCTTTCTGTTCGAGGAAGGAACGCTGACCGGTCACCATCATGAGGAAGCGAGCGAGGATCAGCGGGTTTCGCAAACAAAGGCCTGAGGGTCGCTTGACAGGGTGCGGAGCGTCCCCTAGTTCGCCGCTCCAACGCGGGTGTAGCTCAGTTGGTTAGAGCGCCGGCCTGTCACGCCGGAGGTCGCGGGTTCGAGCCCCGTCACTCGCGCCATTCCCTTGGAATAGAAGCGCAAATACACCCCTTGCGGTAGCCGCGTTGCCGCGCCCGGGGAGCCGCGCGTCCGCGGCTTTACGCCTTGCGGAAGCTGCCCGTCTCGATCCAGCGCAGCAGCGGCTTGAGCGGCAGGATCCATACGATCCCCGCCACCGCGAAATAGACCGCGAACACCGGCCAGGGCAGGCCCGCCATCAGATCGGCGACCGTCGCCACCAGCACCGCCCATACCGCGATCAGCAGCAGGATCAGGAAAGCGCCGAACGGCTTGCGCCAGCTCGGCTTGGGTTCGTTTATTTGCATATGATCCATTCCGCGGGCGTTGCGATAGCATCCAGGGGCACATCCCACGGATCTGGCTCAAGGCGCTCGTCGACGATCTGATGCTCCCAGGCAAGGCCGACCGTAAAGACGCGGCCGCTCTCCCGCAGATGGGAGAGGGCGCGGTCGTAATGGCCCTTGCCGTGGCCGATGCGGCTGCCATGCCGGTCCGCGGCGACCAGCGGCACCAGCACTGTGTCCGGCGCAAGCGCTTCCGCGTCTCCCGACGGCTGGAGCACGCCCCAGGGGCTCGGCTCCACGGCCGGCGCTTCCCGGAAGATCATGGTCGAATCGCGGTGCAGGAACCAGGGCAGGGCGGCGCGTTGGCCGGGGCCTAGGGCGCCGAGGATGGGGTAGGGGCTCACTTCATCCTTGAGCGGATGGTAAGCCGCAACGATCCGTGCGGCGATAAGGTGGGGAAGCACGATCCGGGCGAGTTGCGCTTCCAGCTCCCCCCGAAGCTCCGGGGACAGCGAGCGCGCGAAAGCCTTGCGCTCGGCAAGCGCGGCGGCGCGGATCGCGCTCTTGGGGGAAGTGGGTGACGGGACCGCCATGGCCGTTTGCCGGAATATCCTCTGACGCCTGAACGTCAGGTGGGGACCATGTGATCCGGACCAGGGTCCGGGCAGGGACAGCCCCCGAGGATGTCATTATCGCCTCAGGGATGTTCAAGAGCTCGTACCGGGCAGTACCCGTCACGTCCCTATCTAGGGATTGGGAGCGCCGCTCTCAAGCCTGTCGGCAAGGCTTTCGACCCGCTCGGCAATCCGCTCCAGCGCGTCCGCGATGGCGGGATCGGGCTCGGACGGCGCTGCCGGCGTCGCGGCGGCGGTCTCCGCATCGCGCTTTTCCTTCAGTTCGTCGGCAAGCAGCAATGAGGCGAACAAAAGCTGCCGGTTCTCGCTGAGGCTTCCCAAAGCCGCCGCGGCGTCCTGCGCCTTGCGGTCGATGATGGCTCCCACATCGCGCAGATGCGGCTCCTCGCCGTCGCGGCAGGCGATTGTGTAGCGGCGGCCGGCAATCTCGATTTCGACGCTGGCCATCAGCGCGCACCTTCCGACTGAAGAAGCGCGTCAATCTGGGCGATTGCGCCTTCCACCTTGCCGCGCAGCGTCTCGTGCGCCTCCCGAAGCGCGCTGTCGTCGCTGGCCGCAGACGGTGCCGGCGCGCGCTCCGCGGCGCCTTCGACGCGGGCGAGTGCCTTTTCGATCCGGCTCAGCGCGTCGCTTATTCTTTCTTGCCCCATGGCCAGGGGCGTTATCATGATCGGCGGGGGAAGGAAATCGGGACGCGCGGGGCAGGGGCCGGTGTTGACGCAAGCGCCTCCGTCCTTAAAGGAGCGGGCGAGCGGGGTCCGTTTCACCCGGAGTCCTTCCCGCCGCCCCCAAAGGGGCACTCCGATCAGGGAGCCTGCATGGCCGCCGAACCGAGATTGCTCGCCAATGCGATCCGCGCCCTTGCGATGGATGCCGTTCAGGCTGCCAATTCGGGCCATCCAGGCATGCCGATGGGCATGGCCGACGTCGCCACGATCCTATTCACCGAATATCTGAAGCACGACCCGAAGGACCCCTCCTGGCACGACCGTGATCGGTTCGTGCTGTCCGCCGGCCACGGATCGATGCTGATCTACGCGCTGCTCCACCTCAGCGGTTATGAGAAGCCGACCATGGAGGATATCGCCAATTTTCGGCAGATGAACTCGCCCTGCGCCGGCCACCCCGAAAACTTCATGCTTCCCGGCGTGGAAGCAACCACCGGCCCGCTCGGCCAGGGCTTTGCGATGGCGGTCGGCATGGCCGTCGCCGAGCGGCACCTCAATGCGACTTTCGGCGACGATCTGGTCGATCACCGCACTTGGGTGATCGCCGGCGACGGCTGCCTGATGGAGGGCATCAACCACGAGGCGGCCGGGCTGGCCGGCCACCTCGGCCTCGGCCACCTGAACGTCTTCTGGGACGACAATCGGATCACCATCGACGGCGCGACCGATCTTTCCACCTCCGAAGACATTCCCGCCCGCTACGCCGCTTACGGCTGGCACGTGGCGCGGTGCGACGGCCACGATGCAGCCGACATTCGCCGCGCGATCGGCGAAGCGCTCGCCGATCCGCGGCCTTCGCTGATCGCCTGCCGGACGATTATCGGTTGGGGCGCGCCCAACAAGCAGGGCACCTCCGCCACGCACGGTGCCGCTTTGGGCGACGAGGAAGTGGCCGCGGCGCGCAAGCAGCTGGTCTGGGACAGCGAACCGTTCGACATTCCCGAAGAGATCATGGCCGCCTGGCGCGAAACCGGCCGGCGCAGCGAAGGCGACCATGCCGCCTGGCGCGAGCGGCTTGCCGCATCCGGCGAGGGCGACGAGTTCCTCCGCCGCATGGAAGGCCGCCTCCCCGAGGGCTTCGGCATCGGCGGCTGGTTCGACAGCCTTGCCGCCAACCCGCAGAAGCTCGCCACCCGCAAGGCGTCCGAGCTTGCGCTGGAAGCGATCAACACTGCGCTCGCCGACACGGTCGGCGGCTCCGCCGACCTCACCGGTTCGAACAACACCAAGACGAAAAACCAGAAGCCGCTCACCCGCGACGATTATTCCGGCCGCTACATTTATCACGGCATTCGCGAATTCGGCATGTCGGCGGCGATGAACGGCATGGCGCTTCACGGCGGCGTCATCCCCTACGGCGGCACCTTCCTGGTATTCTCCGATTACGCCCGCCCGGCCATCCGCCTGGCTGCGCTTCAGCAGATCCGCGTCGTCTACGTGATGACCCACGATTCGATCGGGCTCGGCGAGGATGGGCCGACCCACCAGCCGGTGGAGCACCTCACCAGCCTCCGCCTCATCCCCAACCTTGCTGTCTTCCGCCCCGCCGACGTGGTGGAAACCGCCGAAGCCTGGATGCTTGCGCTGGAACGCACCGACGGACCGTCGCTACTCGCGCTCAGTCGCCAGAACCTCCCGCAGGTGCGGCTGGAGCGGAGCGAAATCCTCTCCGCCCGCGGCGCTTATCGCCTCCGCGCCGCCACCGCCGCACGGCGGGTGGTGCTGATCGGCACCGGCTCCGAAGTGGAACTCGCCCTCGCCGCCGCCGACGCGCTGGAAGGGCAGGGGATCGGCGCCGACGTCGTCTCCATGCCGTGCTGGTCGCTGTTCGACGAGCAGGACGCCGCCTACCGCGCCGATCTCCTTCCCGCCGACACCCTGCGCGTGTCGATCGAGGCGGGGACAACGCTTGGCTGGGAGCGTTATGTCGGCTCGAATGGCCTCGCCATCGGCCTCGACCGGTTCGGCGCGTCCGCGCCCGCCGAAGACCTTTTCCGCCGCTTCGGTTTTTCCGCCGAAGCGATCGTGCCGCGGATCCTCGCGGCGCTTTATCCTTAAGGAGTCAACATCATGGCGACGAGAGTTGCAATCAACGGTTTCGGGCGCATCGGCCGCCTGGTGGCGCGCGCAATCCTGGAAAACCCGAACAGCGGCCTTGAGCTGGTGGCGATCAACGATTTGGCCGACGCCAAGTCGAACGCCCTGCTGTTCAAGCGCGACTCGGTGCACGGCGCCTATCCGGGCGAAGTTCATGCCGAGGGCAACGACCTGATCATCGACGGCAAGCGCATCCGCGTCACCGCCGAGCGCGACCCGGGCAAGCTCCCCCACGGCGATGCAGGCGTCGACATCGCGCTGGAATGCACCGGCTTCTTCACCGACCGCGACAAGGCCGGCGCGCACCTCACCGCCGGCGCCAAGAAGGTGCTGATCTCCGCCCCCGCCAAGGGCGTCGACCTGACGGTGGTCTACGGCGTCAACCACGAGAAGCTGGAGGCCGGCCACACCATCGTTTCCAACGCGTCGTGCACCACCAACTGCCTGGCGCCGGTCGCCAAGGTGCTGAACGACACGATCGGCATCGAGCGCGGCCTGATGACCACCGTGCACAGCTACACCAACGATCAAAAGATCCTCGATCAGATCCACCCGGACATGCGCCGCGCCCGCGCCGCCGCCATGTCGATGATCCCCACCACCACCGGCGCCGCCCGCGCCGTGGGCGAAGTAATGCCGGAGCTGAAAGGCAAGCTCGACGGCTCCGCGATCCGCGTGCCGACCCCTAATGTGTCGATCGTCGACCTGACCTTCACCCCGGGCCGCGAAACGAGCCTGGAAGAAGTGAACGGCGCTCTCCGCGCCGCGTCCGAGAACGGGCCGCTCAAGGGCATTCTCGCCTACAGCGACGAGCCGCTGGTTTCGATCGACTACAATCACAATCCGGCAAGCTCGACGGTGGACAGCCTCGAAACCGCCGTTCTGGAAGGCCGCCTGGTGCGGGTCCTGTCCTGGTACGACAATGAATGGGGCTTCTCCAACCGCATGGTGGACACCGCCAGCGCAATGGCGCGGTTGATCTGAGGAACCCCCAAAGGCGTCATGCCAGCGAAGGCTGGCATCCATACTGACTCAGCACGTGTCCCGAGGCAGCATGGACCCCAGCCTTCGCTGGGGTGACGTTACAGATGAAAGCAGAATTTCGTGACCAGCTTCAAAACCCTCGACGATCTCGGCGACATCACCGGCAAGCGGGTGCTCGTCCGTGTTGATCTCAACGTGCCGATGGAAGACGGCGCCGTCACGGACGACACGCGGATGCGCGCCACGCTTCCGACGGTGACGGAGCTTGCCGACAAGGGCGCGATCGTTCTGCTCCTTTCGCACTTCGGGCGCCCCAAGTTCCCAGGGCCCGATTTCTCCTTGTCGCGAGTGACACGCGCTTATGAAGGCGTGCTGGGCCGCGAAGTGCGGTTCGTTGATTGGGAAGTGGCGGCGGAGAATGTCGCCATGCTCCGGCCGGGCGACGTAGCGATCCTTGAAAACACCCGCTTCTTCGGCGGCGAGGAGAAGAACGATCCGGCGGTGGTCGACCGCTTCGCAAGCTATGGCGACATCTTCGTCAACGACGCTTTCTCCGCCGCCCACCGCGCCCATGCCTCCACCGAAGGATTGGCGCACCGGCTTCCGGCTTATGCCGGCCGCGCCATGGAGGCGGAGCTGGTTGCCTTGCAAAAGGCGCTCGGCGAGCCGGAGCGGCCGGTCGCGGCGGTGGTCGGCGGCGCCAAGGTGTCGTCCAAGCTCGAGGTGCTTCGACACCTCGTCACCAAGGTCGATCACCTGATCATCGGCGGCGGAATGGCCAACACCTTCCTGGCCGCGCGCGGCGTGGATGTCGGCAAGTCGCTGTGCGAGCATGACCTGACCGGCACCGCCAACGAGATCCTCGACGCGGCGGACCGGGCGAACTGCACCGTGCACCTGCCTTACGACGTAGTGGTGGCCAAGGAGTTCGCGGCTAACCCGCCGAGCATGCGCACGTGCAACGTCCACGAAGTTGCCGCGGACGAGATGATCCTGGACGTCGGCCCGGCCGCCGTCGAGGCGCTCGCCGATGCGATCAAGAACTGCCGCACCCTGGTGTGGAATGGCCCGCTCGGCGCCTTCGAAACGCCGCCCTTCGATGCCGCAACGGTGCAGCTTGCCCAGATCGCGGCGGCGCTCACCCAGAGCGGCGGGCTCGTCTCGGTGGCAGGCGGCGGCGACACCGTCGCGGCGCTTAACCACGCCGGCGCGGCGGCGCAGTTCACCTTTGTTTCGACCGCCGGCGGCGCCTTCCTGGAATGGATGGAAGGCAAGGACCTGCCGGGCGTCGAAGCGCTTAAAGCTTAATTAAATCAACAGGTAAGAGGATCAATCCATGAACGAGTCCGAGATGCTGGCCAAGGTTGCGACCGGCCAGGGCTTTATCGCCGCGCTTGATCAAAGCGGCGGCTCCACCCCCAAGGCGCTCAAGGGCTATGGGGTCGAGGAAAGCAGCTGGTCGAACGACGAAGAGATGTTCGGCCTCATTCACCAGATGCGCTCACGGATCATCACCTCGCGCTCCTTCAGCGGCGACAAGGTGATCGGCGCGATCCTGTTCGAGCGGACCATGGACGGTGACATCGACGGTCGCCCGGTTCCGGACGTGCTCAAGGAGCGCGGCGTCGTGCCGTTCATCAAGATCGACAAGGGCCTGGAGGACGAGGCGAATGGCGTTCAGCTGATGAAGCCGATGCCGGAGCTGGACGGGCTTCTCGGCCGCGCCAAAGGTCTGGGCGTGTTCGGCACCAAGGAGCGTTCGGTGATCAACCTCGCCAACCGCGAAGGTATCGCCGCGATCGTCCGCCAGCAGTTCGAAGTCGCCGAGCAGGTGCTCGCCGCCGGGCTGATGCCGATCATTGAGCCGGAAGTGAACATCAAGAGTGCGGAACGCGCCGAGGCGGACCGCATCCTTCTTGAGGAACTCACCAAGGCGCTCGACAGCCTCGGCGAGGGCAAGCAGGTGATGCTGAAGCTCAGCATCCCGGCACAGGCCGGTTTGTTCGATCCGCTCATTTCGCACCCGAAGGTGCTGCGTGTGGTCGCCTTGTCCGGCGGCTTCAGCCGTCCGGAGGCCTGCGCCGAATTGGCGAAGAACAAGGGCATGATCGCCAGCTTCAGCCGGGCGCTGCTCGAGGACCTGCGCCACGGCATGAGCGCGGACGAATTCGACGGCGCACTCGGCGGGGCGATCAACGACATTCACCGCGCGTCGACGCAGAAAGCCGCCTGATCCTCCGGCGCTGGCTCGCCGGCCAGTTCGCCCGGCCGTCCGGGCCGATCGGGAAGCTCCTGATCGGCCCGTGGCTGGACCGGATCAGCCGGCGGATGAAAGCGCTTGCGCTCGACGCGCTGGCGCTGGCGCCAGGCGAGTGCTTCCTGGAAATCGGCTTCGGCGGCGGCGGGCTCCTTCGCTCCGCCCGCGCCGCAGGGGCGGAGGTTTCGGGCGTCGACGTGTCGGAGGCGATGGTGCGGCGCGCGCGTGGGCTCGATGTGCATCTCACCGGCGCAGAGGCGTTGCCGTTTGGCGATGGCACGTTCGACGCAGCGGCGAGCCTCAACAGCCTCTATTTCTGGCCGGACCCGCAGGCTGCGTTCGCCGAAATTGCGCGGGTGGTGCGCCCCGGCGGGCGGCTGGTGATCGGCTTCGAACCGGCGGCCGAGCTTCGCAAATATGGGGGGCACGTTCACGGCTTTCGCCTGTTCGAAGTGGCGGACGTGCGCGCGCTGATGGAAGGTGCCGGCTTCGGCGAAATCGCCGAACGCTGGGGGAGAGGCCGCAAGCCCGATCTGTTTTGCTGCTTGAGCGGCACGCGCATCGGTGCGAACGGCTGACACCATGGAAGACGAACTCGATCCCACCTTCGCCGACATGTTCGAGCCCGGCCGCCGCCCGGCTTGCCAGCTTTATCTGATCTCGCCGCTCGACGTCGGCGGCGACTTCCCCGCGCGGCTGGAGGAAGCCCTAGCCGCGGGACCGGTGGCGGCCTTCCAGTTCCGGGTGAAGGGCGTCGACCAGCATGAAGCCGCCCGGCTTGCCGAGCCGCTGCTCGACATTTGCCGCGCGCACGATGTCGCCTTCATCGTCAACGACGACATGGGCTTAGCGAAGCGTCTCGGCGCCGACGGCGTTCACCTGGGCCAAGGCGACGGCGATCCGCGCGAAGCCCGGGCTCTGCTCGGCCCATCCGCCCAGATCGGCGTGACCTGCCACGACAGCCGCCACTTGGCCATGGAAGCAGGCGAAGCGGGCGTCGATTACGTCGCCTTCGGCGCCTTCTATCCCACGGCCACCAAGGACACCGAGCACCGGCCGGACCCGTCCGTCCTCGCCTGGTGGGCGACCCTGTTCGAGATACCGAGTGTCGCCATCGGCGGGATCACGCCGGACAACGCGGCGCCGCTGATCCAGGCAGGCGCCGATTTCCTCGCGGTCTGCGGCGCCGTGTGGAACGACCCGAAAGGGCCCGCGGCAGCGGTGGCGCGTTTTTCCAGCTTGCTCGAAACCGGCACCGCCGCTTAAACATTAGCCCTCGAATTTCAGGGGGTTAGTTCAATGCGCATTTGTCACGCTTTCGCGTTCGCCGCCTTGTGCATGGCCGCGCCCGCCGCCGCTGTGGCGCAAGCCGCCCCCAATGCCGCCGAACAGGAGTTAGCCGCCGGGGGCGCGTGGCTCGAGCAGGCGAACACCGCCATGAACATGGCCGCCGAAGGTTTCGGGCCGCTCAGCGCGCAAATGCAGGCACTTGCCGCGCCCGGCCTCACACCGGCCAAGGCAAGCGCGGCGGCGCCCGCAATCCGCCAGCTCATCGCCGAGGCGCGCGCCGGTGTCGAACAGTCGAACGCGATGCTTGCCGCTCTGTCGGCCTTTCCGGTGAAGGGGCCGCTGCCGTTCTCGCCGGAGCAGACGCTGAAGGATGCGCGCGCGCAAAATGGCCGCTTTCTGACCCTGCTCACCAGCTACGAAACGTTTATCGCCGCAATGGGCAAAGGCGACCGCGCGGAAATGGGCCGCGTTCTGCCTGAAATCCTGACCGGCGCTTTCTCGATGATGGAGCAGCAGCGGCTGATTCTGCGCAACCGTCAGGCGACGGTGCCGCGCAACCAATCCACCCACCAGTCGATCGGCATTGCGGTTGAGCTTTACCGGGCAATGGAGCTGGTTGGACGCGGCTCCGTCGCCGCCAAGGCAGGCGGAACGGCCGGCGCGAACAAGACTGCGGCGACGATCGGACCTCGCTTCGTTGAAATCGCGGAGGCCACCCGCGCGCTGAGTGCAGCAGGCCGCAAGAACCTCGCCGGGGAACTCAGCGAACTTCGCGCCGCCTCGGCCGAGGCAAAGAACGATGCCGACAAAAGGCTGCTGGAGCGGGTGACGCGGGTCACCGCCGCGGAGGAGGAGATGTTTGCGCTGGGCGACCGTCTTGCCGCTTTGATGCAGGCGAACGGGTCGATCACCGGCCCGCAACTCCTCGAGCGGGGCATGTCGCAGATCTACACCGGCCTGGTGGCGATGGAGGAGGCGTTCGTCGACATCAACGCCAAGCAAGCCGGCATCATGTCCGAGGGCGGCCTCTGAAGGAGCGGCGTCAGCGCAGCGCCTGGCCGATCATCGACTTCAGCGTCTGCGCGTCGTGAATGGCGTGGGCGTCGATGTCGTTGTTGAAATAACACCAGACGTCGCGGCCGGCGCGGGCCTGCTCCGCGATCCAGTCGGTCCAGCCGAGCAGGCCTTCGTCGGAATAGCGCCCCCAATATTTACCCTCCCCGCCGTGGAAACGAACATAGGCGATCGGCCCCGAGGCCCAGCGCGGCGTCTGCGAGCCGGGCATGTCGTGCACGCAGAAAGAAACGCCCCGCGCGTCGAGCAGCGCCAGCACATCTTCCGTGATCCAGCTCTTTTCGCGGAATTCGAACACGTGGGTGAGATCGAGCGGAAGGAGGGCGATGAATTCCTCGAGCCGGGCGGTGTTGCAGCCCCACTTGGGCGGCAGCTGGTAGAGGATCGGGCCGATCGTTGGCCCGAGGTTGCGGGCGCGGGTGAGGAATTCGTCGACCGGCTCCGCGCACTCCTTTAGCTTCTTCATGTGGGTGATGAAGCGCGGTGCCTTGACCGCATAGCGGAAGCCGTCGGGCGCCTGGTCGCGCCACTTGGTAAAGGTCTCGGGCTTCGGCAGGTGGTAGAAGCTGGTGTTGAGCTCCACCGTCTCGAACGTGTCGGCATAGACGCCGTACCAAAGGCGCTGCGGCGTTCCCTTGGGATAAAAGAGTTCGCGCCAGTGGCGGTAAATCCATCCCGAGCAGCCGATCCTGATCCTTCCGGTCATGGCTGAAGAAACGGAACGGCGCGGAAATAAGTTTCGCGCCAGGTGTTTGACCCATGTTAGGAGGGCCGATGCGCAAGTTCGGTGTCTGGACGATCGTGATCGTCACTGCGGTGATCAGCTCGGCGCTGACCAGCGCCTTCTGGCTGATCGCCTTCAACCGCGGCCCCGTTCCGGAGCCGCGCCAGGCGCAGACCCAGCCCGCGCCTACCAAGGCGCAACTGGAGATCGGCCCCTCCGGCCTTGCCATTCCGGTCGCCGGCATCAAGCCCGAGGCCTTGGCCGACACCTACACCCAATCCCGCGCCGGCGGCGCCCGGGTGCACAACGCGATCGACATCATGGCCCCGCACGGCACCCCGGTGGTCGCCTCCGCGCCGGGCGTGGTCGAGAAGCTCTATTTCAGCCAGGGCGGCGGCGGCATTTCGGCCTATGTGCGCTCGCCCGACCGGAACTGGATCTTTTATTACGCGCACCTGGACGCGTACGCGCCCGGGCTGAAGGAAGGGCAGGCGGTGAAGCAGGGCGATCCGATCGGCACCGTCGGCTCCACCGGCAATGCAAGCCCCGCCGGTCCGCACCTCCATTTCGCGGTCAACCGCATGGCGCCGGACGAGGATTGGCACGAAGGCAGCCCGGTCAATCCCTACCCCCTGCTTGCGGAAAAAACGGCTGCCCGCTAAGGCCCGGCCCGGCTCTTTTCCATACTCTCCAGAGAGACTGAACATGAAGATCAGCGGCGTGGACATCCGTCCCGGCAACATCATCGAATATGAAGGCGGCATTTGGCGCGCCGTCAAAATCCAGCACACCCAGCCGGGCAAGGGGGGCGCCTATATGCAGGTCGAGATGAAGAATCTCATCGACGGCCGCAAGAACAACGTTCGCTTCCGTTCGGCGGAAACGGTTGAGCGGGTCCGGCTCGATACCAAGGACTTCCAGTTCCTGTTCAAGGACGGCGATGCGCTGACCTTCATGGACAAGGACAATTACGAGCAGATCACACTCGACGCAGGCATTCTCGGCGACGCCGCGGCCTTTCTTCAGGACGGCATGGACGTGGTGATGGAGCTCTGGGAAGAGCGGCCGATCTCCGTCCAGCTTCCAGACCAGATCGAAGCCATGATCGTCGAGGCCGATGCGGTGGTAAAGGGGCAGACGGCGTCTTCCTCCTACAAGCCCGCGATCCTCGACAACGGAGTCCGCGTCATGGTCCCGCCGCACATCGGCGCGGGCACCAGGATCGTCGTCGACGTCTACGAACAAACCTACATCCGCCGCGCGGATTGAACTTAACTCCCTCTCCCGCTCGCGGGAGAGGGTTGGGGTGAGGGTGTCTTGAGGCCCCACCCGACACACCCTCACCCTCCCACCGCCTTCGGCGGCGGGCCCCTCCCTCTCCCGCCTGCGGGAGAGGGGCTTTGGAGGCTTTATGCCCACCATCCTCACCGACACCGCCACCTTCCGCGCCGAGCGTGCCTGGGGCGCGCGGGACTTGGCGGAGATCGACGGCGCCACCGTCCGGCTCCACTGGACCGACCAGGCCTATCAGTGGCACCGCAACGACGACACGGAAGTGTTCGTTGTTCTGGATGGGGTGGTGAACATGCACTACCGGCTCACAGGCGAGCCGGAAAAGGCGGTGCGGCTGGAACCGGGCGCCATATTCGTCGCTAAGGACGGCGAGGAGCATGTCGCCCGCCCCGAAGGGGAAGCGCGCATTCTGGTAATTGAACGCAAAGGCAGCATCTGATGGTTTCCCATTCCGGCCTGATCACGGTCATGCAGAAGGCGGCGCGCAAGGCGGCGCCGCGCATTCGGCGCGACTTCAACGAGGTTGAGCAGCTTCAGGTCAGCCGCAAGGGGCCCGCCGATTTCGTCTCCATGGCCGACAAGCAGGCCGAGCAGACGATTGTCGAGGAACTCCGCCGGGCGCGGCCGGATTGGGGGCTGGTGCTGGAAGAAGGCGGCGAAGTGGAAGGCGATCCGGGTAAGCCGCGCTTCATCGTCGATCCGATCGACGGCACCTCCAATTTCCTCCACGGCATTCCGCACTTCGCGATCTCCATAGCGGTGGAGGATCCGCGCGGCGCCGGCGGACGGCCGGAAATCACCCAGGCGCTTGTCTATCAGCCGCTGACCGACGAAAGCTTCTGGGCGGAAAAGGGCAGGGGAACCTGGCTCAACGAGCGGCGGCTTCGCGTCTCCGCGCGGCGCAACCTCGATGAAGCCTTGATCGCGACGGGCGTGCCGTTCTTCGGGCACGGCAATCTTGAGCGGTTCCAGCGCATCCTTGAGGCCGTGGCGCCCAACGTGGCCGGCATCCGCCGCTTCGGCTCGGCCGCGCTCGATCTCGCCTGGGTCGCGGCAGGGCGCTTCGACGGTTTCTGGGAAGAAGATCTGCAATATTGGGATCTGGCCGCCGGCGTGCTGCTGGTCCGCGAAGCGGGCGGCTTCGTCAGCGACTTCAAGGGCAGCGAAGCCGGGCTCGCCAAGGGCCAGGTGCTTGCCGCCAACGACCAGCTCCATTCCAAGCTCCACAAGCTCGTCGGCGGCGCGCTCCGGGGCTGAGGCACCAAGCCACAACCTTCCTTTCGTCACCCCCGCGGAAGCGGGGGTCCCGCTTCTTTGTGCAACCTAGGTGAAGAAGAAGCGGGATTCCCGCTTTCGCGGGAATGACGGGAGGGGCACACGGCGGAAATTCGCTGTTGATTATCAACGTCGTGGCTCCATTCGTTGCTTCCTTCCTCTACCCTCCGCTGAACTGTTGCGGTGGTCGTGTCCCTGCCTTAGAAGCCGCCTCAACTTAGCCCTCCTGGAGAGTCTCGATGGCGTCCACCGCCGCCGATTACCTGCCAATCCTACTGTTTCTCGGCGTTGCCCTGGCGCTGTCGCTGTCGTTCGTGGTGCTGCCGATGCTTGTCTCCAAGCTCACCGGCGCTTCGAACCCGTATCCGGACAAGTTGGCCGAATATGAATGCGGCTTCCCCGCCTTCGAGGATACGCGCTCGCAGTTCGACGTGCGTTTCTACCTCGTCGCGATCCTCTTCATTATCTTCGATCTCGAAGCCGCGTTTCTGTTTCCCTGGGCGGTGAGCCTTGGCCATATCGGCATTGCCGGCTGGGCGGCGATGATGGTCTTCCTGGTCGAGCTCACCCTCGGCTTCGCCTACGCCTGGAAAAAGGGAGCGCTGGAATGGGAGTGATCCTCGATCCGCACCACGAAAATGCGCGCCCTTCGGACCTGCAGGAGCCGGATCCGGAATTTTTCAACCAGATCCAGTCTGAAGTGTCGGACAAGGGGTTCCTGGTCACGTCCACCGAGGATCTGTTCCAGTGGGCGCGGACGGGCTCGCTGTGGTGGATGACTTTCGGCCTCGCCTGCTGCGCCGTGGAGATGATCCACGCCAACATGCCGCGTTACGACCTGGAGCGCTTCGGCGTCGCGCCGCGCGCGTCCCCACGCCAGTCGGACGTGATGATCGTCGCCGGAACGCTCTGCAACAAGATGGCCCCTGCGCTTCGCCGGGTTTACGACCAGATGTCGGAGCCGCGTTACGTCATTTCGATGGGAAGCTGCGCAAATGGCGGCGGTTATTACCATTATAGCTATTCGGTGGTGCGCGGCTGCGACCGGATCGTGCCAGTCGACATCTACGTCCCGGGATGCCCTCCGACCGCCGAGGCCCTGATCTACGGCGTCATGCAGCTGCAGCGGAAGATCCGCCGCATCGGCACGATCGAGCGCTGAGGATCAGGAAGATGGCGAACAACTCCGCTCCCCGCATCCCGGCGCGGCCGGGCATTCTCGATGAGGTGAAAGCCGCGATCGGGGATGCCTGGATCGACGGCGCGCACGCTGTCGGCGAGGACAGCTTCACCGTGGCGGGCGAAAGCATAAGGGAGGTGTGCCGCACGCTTCGCGACAGCTTCGACTATCAGCAGCTGATGGAGATTGCCGGGGTCGATTATCCGCAGCGGCCGGAGCGGTTCGAGGTGGTCTACCACCTCCTGTCGGTGACCAAGAACCACCGCATCCGCGTCCGGGTCTCGGCGGACGAGGACACGCCGGTGCCTTCGGTCACCTCCATCTTCCCGGTGGCCGGCTGGCTCGAGCGCGAGGTGTTCGACCTGTACGGCGTGATCTTCGACGGCAATGACGACCTTCGCCGCATCCTCACCGATTACGGCTTCCGCGGCCACCCGTTCCGCAAGGACTTCCCGCTCTCCGGCTACGTCGAGCTGCGTTACTCCGAAGAACAGAAGCGCGTGGTGTACGAGCCGGTGCAGCTTCCGCAGGATTTCCGCGCTTTCGACTTCCTCAGCCCATGGGAAGGCGCGCAATATATCCTCCCCGGCGACGAAAAGGGCCCCGTCGCCCCCGGCGCGCCGACGCCGCTCACCGCAGCGGAGACGGAAAAGAAATGACCATCGCTTCGCCCGCACAAAGCCACGAGCAGCAGGTTGCCCGTTCCGGCGCGACCGAGAGCGAGATCGCTAACTATACGATCAACTTCGGCCCGCAGCACCCGGCCGCGCACGGCGTGCTTCGTCTGGTGCTGGAATTGGACGGCGAGATCGTCGAACGAGTCGATCCGCACGTCGGCCTGCTCCACCGCGGCACCGAGAAGTTCTGCGAGTACAAGACCTACATTCAGTCGATCCCCTATTTCGACCGGCTCGATTATGTGTCGCCGATGTGCATGGAGCACAGCTACGTTCTCGCCATCGAGAAGCTGCTCGGCCTCGAAGTGCCGCTTCGCGCCCAATATCTGCGGGTGTTCTGGGCGGAGCTGACCCGCATCTCGAACCACCTCCTCAACATCGGCAGCCACGTCATGGACGTGGGCGCGATGACTCCGAACCTGTGGCTGTTCGAGCCCAGGGAAGACATCATGAACTTCTACGAGCGGGTGTCCGGCGCGCGGATGCACGCAAACTACTTCCGCCCGGGCGGCGTCCATCAGGACGTGCCGGCGGGGCTGCTCGAAGACATCGGCAATTGGCTCGACACCGGGCTGATGCCGATCTTCGAGGACGCGATCAGCCTGGTTGCCGACAACCGCATCTTCAAGCAGCGCAACGTCGATATCTCGATCGTCAGCAAGGAAGACGCGCTTGCCTGGGGCTTCTCAGGGCCGATGATCCGCGCGGCGGGCATCCCCTGGGACATTCGAAAGTCGCAGCCTTACGACGTCTATCACCTGATGGACTTCGACGTGCCGACCGGCACCCGCGGCGATTGCTACGACCGGATGATGGTGCGCGTCGAGGAAGTCCGCCAGTCCGTTCGCATCATCAAGCAGTGCCTGCGCGACATGCCGGAAGGGCCGATCGCCTCATTGGACCGCAAGGTCGTGCCGCCCAAGCGCGGCGAGATGAAGCAGTCGATGGAAGCCTTGATCCACCACTTCAAGCTTTACACCGAGGGCTTCCACGTCCCCGCCGGCGAAGTCTACGTGGCGACGGAGAGCCCCAAGGGCGAGTTCGGCGTTTACCTGGTCGCCGACGGCACCAACAAGCCGTACCGGGTCAAGATCCGCCCGACCGGCTTCTCCCACCTCCAGGCGATGGACTTCATGACGCGCGGCCACATGCTCGCCGACGTGACGGCGATCCTCGGCAGCCTGGACATCGTTTTCGGCGAGATCGACCGCTAATGGCTGACATTCTTCCCAATTCTCTCCCTGACATCGACGAGCTTCGCGCCCGCTGGGGCGGCTTTGCGTTTACCGATGAGAACGTCGCCAAGGCGCAGGTGATCATCGGCCGCTACCCGCCGGGGCGGCAGCACAGCGCGATCATTCCGCTGCTCGACATGGCGCAACGGCAGGTCGGCGCTGAGACGCAGACGCAAGGGTGGTTGCCGGTGCCGGTGATCGAGTACGTCGCCAAGTATCTCGATATGCCGTACATCCGCGCTTACGAGGTCGCGACCTTCTACACCATGTTCAACCTGCGCCCGGTCGGCCGCTACCACCTCCAGGTGTGTGGAACGACGCCGTGCATGCTCCGCGGTTCGGACGAAGTATTCCGCGCCTGCAAGGCCAAGGGCCTCTCCAAAGGCCAGACCAGCGAGGACGGCTTGTTCACCTTGAACGAGGTCGAGTGCCTCGGCGCCTGCGCGAATGCGCCGATGGTGCAGATCAACGACGACAATTATGAAGACCTGACGTTCGAGACGACAACGGCGCTTCTGGAGGCGCTGGCGCGTGGCGAAACGCCGAAGCCTGGCCCGCAGGGCGTCAACCGCCGCACCAGCGATCCGGAAGGCGGAGTCACCAGCCTCCAGGCTATGGTGAACGAGAACCACGATTACAGGGGCGAGTGGGCCTGATGGAACAGCTTCTTCCAATCATAATCGGCCTGATCGCCTTGTTCATCGCGTTCAAGGTGCTCAAGGGCATCGTGAAGACGGTGGTGCTGGTTGCCGTGATCGCGCTGGTCGCGGTTTATTATCTGGGAATAGGTGCCTGATGCTTCAGGACAAGGACCGCATCTTCACCAACCTCTACGGCTTCCAGGATTGGGGGCTGAAGGGTGCGCAGGCGCGCGGCGATTGGGACAATACCAAGGCGCTGATGGCGATCGGCCAGGATGCGATCATCGACGAAGTGAAGGCGTCGGGCCTTCGCGGCCGCGGCGGCGCGGGCTTTCCGACCGGCATGAAGTGGGGCTTCATGCCCAAGGCGCCGACGCCCGGCAAACCCAACTTCCTGGTGATCAACGCCGACGAATCCGAGCCCGGATCGTGCAAGGACCGCGAGATCATCCGCCATGATCCGCACAAGCTCATTGAAGGCGCGCTGATCGCCGGCTTCGCCATGCGCGCGCGGGCGGGCTACATCTACATCCGCGGCGAGTTCATCCGCGAGGCCGAGACGCTCTTCGCCGCCGTGCAGCAGGCGTATGACGCAGGCCTGCTCGGCAAGAATGCCTGCGGCTCCGGCTACGACTTCGACCTCTTCGTGCACCGGGGCGCAGGCGCCTACATATGCGGTGAAGAAACCGCCATGCTGGAAAGCCTCGAAGGCAAAAAAGGCATGCCGCGCCTCAAGCCGCCATTCCCGGCCGGGGCGGGCCTGTATGGCTGCCCGACCACCGTGAACAATGTTGAGTCCATCGCGGTGGTGCCGACCATCCTTCGCCGCGGCGCCGCCTGGTTCAAGAGCTTCGGCCGCGAAAAGAACGAAGGCACCAAGCTTTTCCAGATCTCTGGTCACGTCAACAAGCCGTGCGTGGTCGAGGAATCGATGTCGATCCCGTTCCGCGAGTTGATCGACCGCCACGCGGGCGGCATCCGCGGCGGCTGGGACAATTTGCTCGCGGTGATCCCCGGCGGCTCCTCCGTGCCGCTCGTCCCCGCCGCGCAGATCATGGACGCGCCGATGGACTTCGACGGCTTGAAGGATCTCGGTTCCGGCCTCGGCACCGCCGCCGTGATTGTGATGGACAAGACCACCGACGTTGTCCGTGCGATCAGCCGCATCTCCTACTTCTACAAGCATGAAAGCTGCGGCCAGTGCACGCCGTGCCGCGAAGGCACGGGCTGGATGTGGCGCGTCATGGAGCGGCTCGCCGAGGGCAATGCCGAAGTGAGCGACATCGACATGCTGTGGGACGTCACCAAGCAGGTCGAAGGCCACACCATCTGCGCGCTTGGCGACGCGGCGGCCTGGCCGATCCAGGGCCTGATCCGCCACTTCCGGCCTGAAATGGAGCGGCGCATTGCCGCTAAACAAAGCGCAACGCTGGAGGCGGCGGAATGAAGAATTTTGGGTGGGCAATCATTGCGGCAATGTTCTGCGCAACCGGGGCAAGCGCACAAGGGCGGTCGGGGATGTCGACCTCGTCTCCGTTGACCAACGTGCGTCCGTACGTGGAGCTGCAGGGCTTTGGGGAATGCCTTGCGCGAACCCAGAGAAAGCAGGCGCTGGCGCTGATCGCCACGGCTCCCGACTCCGCCGACGAAGACAAGCTGCTGAAAAAGTATGTCTATGGCGAGCATTCGACATGCATGTTCGGTGGAACGGAGATGGCTATGCCCAATCTCTTCGCCCGCGGCGTCATTGCGGAGGGTTTGCTCAAGAACGAAGGCGTGCCCGAGGCGTACCGGCTGACGAGCCCGTTGCCGGCCGAGGTGCGCGACCTTCACGGCGTGGCGCGCTGCTATACGTCCGGCCATCGGGGCGAAGTGGCGCAGCTTCTCAAAACGCAGCCCGGCAGCCGCGAGGAAGTGCAGGCGGTTGCCGCGCTTTGGGAAGGTTTCCGGACCTGTATGCCCAACTTCAAGGTGCGGTTGAACGCGCCTTGGATTCGCTTCCTGCTCGCCGAGGCATTGCTGCGCCTTCCTCCTGAAGCAGCGGCGGAGGTTCGTTAAGGAATGCGCTTGGCCGCCATCCCTCATTCCCAGACACGACGTATCCCGTCCCGACGTGGGTTGGGCGGAGTCGTGACGCGTGGAGCGGTTGCAGGTGCAGCGGCGATGCTTGTCGCCTCGATGTCTGCGGCTGAGCCGGCCGACCAAAACGAACTCTCCACCAGGGAAACGCGGCTCGTTATTCACAATTATGCGACTTGCGTGGTGAAGCAGCACCCGTTGAAAGCGTCCGAGGCTATCCAGCGCAACGTCGGCAATGCCGCCATGATGCGGGACTATCCCAAATTATTCGATGGCGACTGCCTCACCCGTAGCCCGTTCGAGGCGCTGGAAGCACGTTTCAGCGGGGATTTGTATCGGTACGCCATCGCCGATGCCCTGGTCCGCAGAGACCTTGCCGACTTCACACAAAACGATTTCGAGAATCTGCCGCGCCTTGACCATCGCGATCCCGGGCGGCCGCCGAGCGAAATCGATGAGAAGGGCAAGAAGCGAAGCGGCAAGAACTTCAAGGCTGCCATCGACGGCTACAATCAAAGCGAGGCGTTCAGCTTCCTGTCGCGCTACGGGGAGTGTGTCGCCCGGGTGAACCCGGCCGCTGCCCAGGCGCTGCTGTTGACCAAGCCCGATTCGGCTGAGGAAGCGACTCGCTTCAAAGCTCTCGTGCCGGCATTCGGAACCTGCCTGCCGGAGGGACAAACCCTGAGCTTCGGCAAGGTTACCCTGCGGGGCACTATTGCCGTGAACTATTATCGTCTTGCAACGGCGGCTCGCGCGGCGGCCGCAACAACCGGAACGGCCGGATAATGCCCATAGTCAAAGTCGATGGCCAAGAGGTCGAAGTTCCGCAGGGCGCAACCGTGCTCCAGGCGTGCGAAGCCGCGGGCAAGGAAATCCCGCGCTTCTGCTACCACGAGCGGCTGTCGATCGCCGGCAATTGCCGCATGTGCCTGGTGGAAGTGAAGCCGGGGCCGCCGAAGCCGCAGGCATCGTGCGCACTTCCAGCGTCCGACGGCCAGGAAATTTCCACCATGACCCCCGCGGTTAAAAAGGCGCGCGAAGGGGTGATGGAGTTCCTCCTCATCAACCACCCGCTCGATTGCCCGATCTGCGACCAGGGCGGCGAATGCGACCTTCAGGACCAATCGATCGCTTACGGGCGCGGCCACAGCCGCTTCCACGAGAACAAACGGGCGGTGACCGAGAAATATATGGGCCCCGTCGTCAAGACGGTGATGACCCGCTGCATCCAATGCACGCGCTGCGTCCGCTTCGCCGAGGAGGTTGCGGGCGTTGAGGAAATCGGCGCCGTCGGACGCGGCGAGAATATGCAGATCACGTCCTATCTCGAAGGCGCGGTGACGTCCGAGCTGTCCGGCAACGTCGTGGATCTCTGCCCGGTCGGTGCCTTGGTGTCGAAGCCGTACAGCTTCGAGGCGCGGCCGTGGGAGCTTCGCAAGGTGCCGGCGATCGACGTCATGGACGCGGTCGGAACCAACATCCGCATCGACCATCGTTTCCGCGAAGTGATGCGCGCGCTTCCGCGTCTCAACGAAGACGTCAACGAGGAGTGGGCGCACGACAAGACCCGCCATGCGGTCGATGGGCTTGTGCGGCGGCGGCTCGACCGGCCCTGGATCAGGCGTGAGGGCAAGCTGCAGCCGGCGAGCTGGGCTGAGGCTTTCGAGGTCATCGCGGCGCAGCTTGGAGGCGCAAGCGGGGATCAGGTGGCGGCGATTGCCGGTGACCTGCAGGACCTTGAGTCGATGTTCGCGATGAAGGCGCTGCTCGGCGCTTACGGCTCTTCGCTGCACGAATGCCGTCAGGACGGCGCGCTGTTCGACGTGTCGAGCCCCGCCGCCTACCGCTTCAACGCCACCATCGGCGGCATTGAGGAAGCGCCGGCGATTCTGCTGGTTGGCACCAACCCGCGCTGGGAAGCGAGCCTGGTCAATACCCGCATCCGCAAGGCGGTGAAGCGCGGCGCCAAGGTGTTCCGCATCGGCCCGCAGGTCGATCTCACCTACCCGGTCACCGATCTCGGCGGCGACCTGTCGCTTCTCGGCAACCTGCCGTACGAGGTACGGGACGCATTCGGCGCCATCGAGAATGCCGCGGTGATCGTCGGCATGGGCGCTCTCCAGGTACCCGGTGCCTACGAAGCGTCCCGAGCCGCCGCCGCTGCATTGGGCGCAAGCTTCAACCTGCTGCACACCGCTGCTTCGCGTGTGGGGGCGCTCGACATCGGCTTCACGACCGAAGGCGGCCTCGATGCAATCCGGGCGCGGGCAGGGGCCTTGAAGGCTCTGTTCCTGCTCGGTGCGGACGAAACGGACACCGAAGCATTTGCGAACACCTTCACCGTCTATATCGGCACCCATGGCGATCGCGGCGTGCGTCACGCCGACGTGATCCTGCCGGCCGCTGCTTATACGGAAAAGCACGGCATCTACGTGAACCTCGAAGGCCGGGTGCAATTCTCCGAATTCGGCGTCCACCCGCCGGGCGAAGCGCGCGAGGATTGGACGATCCTTCGCGCGCTGTCCGACGTGCTCGGCAAGACGCTTCCGTTCGACGATCTGTCGCAGCTTCGCGCCGCGATTGCCACGGCGCATCCGCACCTCGGCGAGCCAGGTCTGACGGTGTTCCCGCCGGTCGCCGCGCCTGCCGGGCCGGCGGCTGCGGTGTCGGGCGAGATCGCTCTCCCGATCGAGGATTTCTACCTCACCAACCCAATTGCCCGCGCGTCCCCGACGATGCAGCGCTGCTCGGCCGAAATCCTGCACGGCCAGGTCTTCGAGGAGGCCGCGGAATGATGTTCTCGGCTTTCACAAACACCGTTCGTCCCGAGCGTAGTCGATGGGCGCACATGAGGACTCATTGCCAGCGCCCCTCGACTTCGCTCGGGACGAACGAGGCTGGAATGCTGCACGGGAGCGCTTCCCAATGACTGAGTGGTTCCAAGGGTATCTCGGTTACGGCCTCGGCTGGCTGACCGCGACGACCATTCTCATCCTGATGATCGCGCTTCCGCTGATGCTTGCGGTGGCGATGATCATTTACGCCGACCGCAAGATCTGGGCGGCGATGGCGCTTCGCCGTGGGCCCAACGTGGTCGGTCCCTTCGGCCTGCTGCAAAGCTTCGCCGACGGTTTGAAGGTGTTCCTCAAGGAAACCATCATCCCCTCGGGCGCAAATCGCGGCCTGTTCATTATCGCGCCGATCCTCACCTTCACGGTGGCGCTGATCGGCTGGGCGGTGGTGCCGTTCGGCGAGGGCATGGTGCTTGCCGACATCAACGTCGGCCTGCTCTACCTGCTCGCCGTGTCGTCGCTCGGCGTGTACGGTGTGATCATTGCCGGCTGGGCGTCCAACTCCAAATACCCCTTCTACTCGGCGCTTCGCGCGGCCGCGCAGATGGTGAGCTACGAAGTGTCCGTCGGCTTCGTGCTGATCGGCGTCATTCTGTGGGCGGGGACGTTCAACCTTAGCGGCATCATCGATGCGCAGCGCAGCCACGTCTGGATTCTGAACGGCTTCGGCTTCAACCCGGTGCTGTTCCCGATGTCGGTCATCTTCCTGATCTCGGCCATGGCGGAAACGGCCCGCGCTCCCTTCGACTTGACCGAGGCGGAAAGCGAGCTCGTCGCCGGCTACCAGACCGAGTACAGCTCGATGAGCTTCGCGCTCTTCTGGCTCGGTGAGTACGGCAACGTGCTCCTGATGTGCGGCATGACGGCCGTGCTCTTCTGGGGCGGCTGGCTTCCGCCGATCGACTGGGCACCTTTGTACTACGTGCCGGGCATCTTCTGGTTCTTCGCAAAGATCTTCATCTTCTTCTTCATCTTCTCCTGGGTGAAGGCGACCGTGCCCCGCTTCCGCTACGATCAGCTGATGCGGCTCGGGTGGAAGATCTTCCTGCCGATCTCCCTGATCTGGGTGTTCCTTGTCTCCGGCTGGCTGCTTGCCACCAAGGCGCAGTGCCCGACGGACACGGCGACGCTTGCGTCCATCCGGACGGAAGCGCAGGCGGACAGCTACATTCCTTCGTGCCGAAGCGGCATGCGCAACATACAGGGCCGCGGCACCGCGGCCGGAGCAGCCTCATGATCGCCCATTGGATCAAGTCCTTCACCCTGTGGGAGTTCGCGAAGGCGCACGCGCTGACGCTGAAATACTTCTTCAAGCCGAAGGCGACGATCAACTACCCGTTCGAGAAGAACCCGATCTCCCCTCGCTT
Organism: Allosphingosinicella sp.; assembly: GCA_036399095.1. Taxonomy (GTDB): domain Bacteria; phylum Pseudomonadota; class Alphaproteobacteria; order Sphingomonadales; family Sphingomonadaceae; genus Allosphingosinicella. Next base: position 2,970 of record DASWNT010000020.1, on the reverse strand, counting down.
CCGCGGCGAGCATGCGTTGCGCCGTTACCCGAATGGCGAGGAGCGCTGCATCGCCTGCAAATTGTGCGAAGCGGTCTGCCCGGCTGTGTGCATCACCATCGAGTCCGAACCGCGCGAGGACGGCAGCCGCCGCACCACGCGCTACGACATCGACATGACGAAGTGCATCTATTGCGGCCTCTGCCAGGAAGCTTGTCCGGTGGATGCCATCGTTGAAGGCCCGAACTTCGAATTCTCCGTCGAGACTCGGGAGGAGCTGATCTACGACAAGGCCAAGCTTCTCGAGAATGGCGACAAGTGGGAGCGCGCGCTTGCCGCGAACCTTGCCGCCGATGCCCCCTACCGCTAATCCGCCCCGCGAATCCTAAAGGTCCTTCAGACACGTGATCCAGGCCTTCGCCTTTTACCTGTTCGCCACGATCGTCATCGCCAGCGGCGTGATGACGATCCTGTCGCGCAATCCGGTCCATTCGGTGCTGTGGCTGATCCTCGCATTTTTCAATGCGGCGGGTCTGTTTCTCATCCTGGGGGCCGAGTTCATCGCGATGCTGCTGGTGATCGTCTACGTCGGCGCGGTTGCGGTGTTGTTCCTGTTCGTGGTGATGATGCTCGACGTAGATTTCGCCGAGCTGCGCGGCGGCGTTGCCAAATATTGGCCGTTCGCAACCATCCTCGCCATCGTGCTCCTCGCCGAGATCACCTTCGCGCTCGCCGCCTGGAATGCCGGCACGATCAGCGCCGCCAAGGCCGCGCCGGCGATGGGCGACGTGCCCAATATCGAAGCGCTCGGCCGGGTGCTCTACACACGCTACCTCTACATCTTCGAAGCGGCCGGTTTGGTGCTGCTGGTGGCGATGATCGGCGCGATCGTGCTCACCCACCGCACCCGCAGCGGCCTTCGCCCGCAGAACGTTTCCAACCAGATCCGCCGCCGTCCGGAGGACGCGGTGATCAACCGCCAGCCGGGCGTAGGTGAGGGAGTTGAGCTGTGATCGGCTTGGGCCATTACCTTGCAGTAGGCGCGGTTCTGTTCGTGCTCGGGGTGTTCGGCATCTTCCTGAACCGCAAGAACGTGATCGTCATCTTGATGGCGATCGAGCTGATCCTGCTCGCGGTGAACATCAACCTCGTCGCCTTCTCCGTCTTCCTGGGCGACATGGTCGGCCAGATCTTCGCGATGTTCGTGCTGACGGTTGCGGCGGGCGAGGCGGCGATCGGGCTTGCCATTCTGGTCATCTACTTCCGCGGCCGCGGCACCATCGCGGTCGACGACATCAACCAGATGAAGGGCTGAGGCCGCCGTGATCCAGCTCATCGTCTTCCTGCCGCTGCTGGCGGCGCTCGTTGCGGGCTTCGGCAACAGGCTGATCGGCAACAGCGCCGCCAAGCTGGTCACCACCGGCGTGTTGTTCGCGTCCTGCGCCTTGTCCTGGCCGATCTTCCTGGGCTTCATCGCCGGCACCGCCGAGGCGGGCGTTCACCCGGTGCTGTCGTGGATCCATTCGGGCGATCTCGCGGTCGACTGGTCGCTGCGCGTCGACGCGCTGACCGCCGTCATGCTGGTGGTGATCACCACCGTGTCCGCGCTCGTGCACCTTTATTCGTGGGGCTACATGGCGGAAGATCCGTCGCAGCCGCGCTTCTTCGCCTACCTGTCGCTTTTCACCTTCGCGATGCTGATGCTGGTGACCGCCGACAACCTCGTCCAGATGTTCTTCGGCTGGGAAGGCGTCGGCCTCGCTTCCTATCTCCTGATCGGCTTTTGGTACCACAAGCCGTCCGCCAACGCGGCGGCGCTTAAGGCCTTTGTGGTCAACCGCGTCGGAGATTTCGGCTTCAGCCTCGGCATCTTCGCCACCTTCCTGGTGTTCGGCACCGTCTCGATCCCCGAGATCCTCGCCGCGGCGCCCAGCATGGCGGGCTCGTCGATCGGCTTCCTCGGCATGCGTCTCGACACGATGACTTTGATCTGCATCCTCTTGTTCATCGGCGCGATGGGCAAATCGGCGCAGCTCGGCCTACACACTTGGCTCCCGGACGCGATGGAGGGGCCGACGCCGGTCTCTGCGCTGATCCACGCCGCGACGATGGTGACGGCCGGCGTCTACCTCGTCGTACGCTCCGCGCCCATCTTCAACGGCGCCCCGAACGCACAGCTCGCCGTGGCCGTCGTCGGAGCCATCACGCTGATCTTCGGGGCGATCATCGGCTTCCCCGGCCTGTCCGGCTTCTGGAGCAAGGACAAGATCATCGAGGCGGCGTTCGTCGGTGAGGGATGGCGACCGTGGGTGTTCGGGCTCACGGCCCTGGTAGGTGCCGGCATCACCGCGTTCTACATGACCCGGCTGTTCGTGATGACGTTCCACGGCCGACGGCGCTGGGACGACGACGTACACCCGCACGAGTCGCCGAAGCTGATGACCGTGCCGCTCGTCGTGCTCGCCGCCGGTTCCGCGCTGCTGGGTCTCCTGCTCGGGCCCACGGGCGCGATCCAGCACTGGCTCGAGCCGGTCGTCGGGGAGCACGGCGAGGAGTCGCCGGTGCTGCCGATCTGGCTGCTGACCACGCTCACGGTGGCCCTCGTGCTGGTGGGTGCCGCCCTCGCGGCGCTGATGTACCTCCGCCGTCCGGTCGAGGCGAGGGCGCCGGTCGGGTCGGTCGCCACCAGGGCAGCGCGCCGGGACCTCTACCAGGACACCGTCAACGAGTCGGTGTTCATGCGGCCAGGGCAGTACCTCACCAGGTCGCTGGTCTTCTTCGACAACCGTGGGGTCGACGGGGCCGTCAACGGGCTGGCCGCTCTGCTCGGTGGCTCGTCCGGGCGCTTCCGGAGACTGCAGTCGGGGTTCGTCCGTTCCTACGCGCTCTCGATGCTCGTGGGCGCCGCCCTCGTCGTCGGCGCCATGTTGCTGGTGAGGCTCTGACGTGGACGACTTCCCCTGGCTGACGACGCTCGGCGCGCTGCCCCTC
>DASWNT010000019.1:0-77887 GCA_036399095.1 Allosphingosinicella sp. | reverse complement strand
CAGCCCTCGTTCGAACCATGTCCTGGCTGACGACATTGGCGGCGCTTAGCCCCAGGAACACATCCGCGCCTTCGATCGCGTCGGCGAGCGTTCGCTTGTCGGTTTCGACCGCCTGCCCGGACTTCCACTGGTCGAGATCGTCGCGGCCCTTGTGAATCACGCCCTTGCGGTCGCACATCAGCACATTGTCGCCGCGCACGCCCATTGACTTGATGAGCTCCGTGCAGGCGATCGCCGCCGCACCGGCGCCGTTCACCACGACCTAGATATCGGCGAAGCTGCGGCCGGTCAGGTAGCAGGCGTTGATCAGGCCCGCGGCAGTGATAATCGCGGTGCCGTGCTGGTCGTCGTGGAACACCGGGATATTCATCCGCTCCTTCAGAGCAGCCTCGATGACGAAGCAGTCGGGGGCGGCGATGTCCTCGAGATTGATGCCGCCGAAGCTCGGCGCGAGCAATTCGACGCAATCGATGAAGCGCTGGCAGTCGTCGGTCGCGACCTCGAGATCGATCGCGTCGACGTCCGCGAAGCGCTTGAACAGCACCGCCTTGCCTTCCATCACCGGCTTCGACGCCAGCGCGCCGAGATTGCCGAGACCGAGGATCGCCGTGCCGTTGGAGATGACGGCGACCAGATTGCCCTTGGCGGTATATTCATACGCCTTGCCCGGATCCTCGGCGATCGCCCGCACCGGCACCGCGACGCCCGGCGAATAGGCCAAGGAGAGGTCGCGCTGCGTCGCCATCGGCTTCGACGCAATGATCTCGATCTTACCCGGGCGGCCCTGCGCGTGGAAATCCAGCGCTTCCTGGTCGGAGAAAGTGACGTTGCTCTCGCTCATGAACGGGCCTTTTCGTAGGGTAATCGAGTTAGGACCGCTTTGGCCGCACCGGCTGAACGGAGCAACCCCACGTCGGGTTCACCGCGATTAGCTGGGGACAAAGGCGAATTGGACGTTCCGCTTTCGCGCCCAAGCCTTTACCCTCGGCTCATGGCCACGAAGGCAAAGACAGATACGGGTCCGTCCCCGATGATGGCGCAATATCTTGCCATCAAGGCGGAAGCGCCCGATTGCCTGTTGTTCTACCGGATGGGCGACTTCTTCGAACTGTTCTTCGACGACGCCAAGGCCGCCGCCCAATGCCTCGACATCGCGCTGACCGCGCGCGGCGAGCATGACGGCGCGCCGATTCCGATGTGCGGCGTGCCCGTCCATGCCGCCGAGGCCTATCTCGCGCGGCTGATCAAGGGCGGCCACCGCGTCGCCATCGCCGAGCAGACGGAAAGCCCCGCCGAAGCCAAGAAGCGCGGCGGGAAATCGGTGGTTAACCGCGCCATCGTCCGCGTCGTCACCGCCGGCACGCTGACCGAGGAAGCCTTGCTCGATTCGCGCGCCGCCAATTGGCTGGTTGCTGTTTCACGCTCGGGCGAGCGCTGCGGGTTGGCGGCCGCCGACATCTCCACCGGCCGTTTCGAGCTTGGCTCGGTGCCCGCCGCCAATCTCGATGCGGAGCTTGCCCGGCTTTCGGCGGCCGAAGTGATCACCCAGGAGGCACGCGGCGGCTTCGACAGCCTCGCCGCCAAGCGCCGCCTGAAGGAGCGCTTCCAGGTTGCCACCCTGGACGGCTTCGGGAGCTTCGACCGCGCCGCGCTTTGCGCCGCCGGCGGGCTCCTCTCCTACCTCGATGAAGTTGCCCGCGAATCGGTGCCGTTCCTGCGCCCGCCGGTGCTTCGCTCGGCCGGCGATCACATGATGATCGACGCCGCGACCCGCGAAAGCCTGGAGCTCACCTGCGCCGCCACCGGCGGGCGGGCGGGAAGCCTGCTCCACGCCGTCGACCGCACCGTCACCGGCGCCGGCGCCCGCCTCCTCGCCGCCGACATCGGCGCGCCCTTGCTCGACCGCTTGGCGATCGAGGCGCGGCTAGACCTCGTCGCTTTCTTTGAGCGGGACGCCGGCACCCGCGATATGCTGCGCCGGCAATTGAAAGCCCTCCCCGACATCGGCCGCGCTCTCGGACGGCTAGTCGCCGGGCGGGGGTGCCCGCGCGATCTCGGCCAGCTTCGCGACGGCCTGGACGAAGCCCGCCGCCTCCACGCGCGGCTCGCCGCGCTGGCTGATCGTCCGTCGCTGCTCGACCAGCTCCTGCCTAATCTCACCGGCCACGGCGAACTCACCGACCTTCTCGCCCGTGCCCTTGTGCCCTCTCCACCGATCGACGCTGCGAATGGCGGCTACATCGCCGAAGGCTATGACGCCGCGCTCGACGATCTTCGCTCCACCGGCGGCGAGGGGCGGCGAGCCATTGCAGGCCTTGAAGCGCGCTACCGGACGCAGACCGGCATCGCCGCGCTCAAGATCCGCCACAACGGTGTGCTCGGCTACCATATCGAGGTCCCCGCCAAGCACGCCGACCAGCTGATGAACGCGGAAAGCGGCTTCACCCACCGCCAGACGCTGGCCGGCGTGGTTCGCTTCAACGCGCCCGATCTTCACGAACAGGCGCTGCGCGTCGGCAATGCCCAGAGCCACGCCGTCGCCGCCGAAGCCGCGCATCTGGAAGAGCTGATCGACGCCGCTCTGTCCCGCGCCGAACCGATCGCCGCCGCCGCCGACGCGCTCGCCCGCCTGGATGTCGCCGCCGGCTTGGCCGAACGCGCTGCCGAAGGCGGCTGGGCCCGGCCTCTGTTCGTCGACCGCAACTGCTTCGAAGTGAAGGGCGGCCGCCACCCGGTGGTGGAAGACGCCGTCCGCGCCTCCGGAGGCCGCTTCGTTGCCAACGACTGCGAACTTTCAGACCATTCGCGCCTGTGGCTGGTCACCGGCCCGAACATGGGCGGCAAATCCACGTTTCTGCGCCAGAACGCGCTGATCGCCGTTCTCGCCCAGGCCGGGGCATTCGTGCCCGCCACCCACGCCACCCTCGGCCTGGTCGACCGCCTGTTCAGCCGCGTCGGCGCCTCCGACAACCTCGCCCGCGGCCGCTCCACCTTCATGGTCGAAATGGTTGAAACCGCCGCAATCCTCGCCCAGGCAACCGAGCGCAGCTTCGTTATCCTGGACGAAGTCGGCCGCGGCACCTCCACCTATGACGGCCTTGCCATCGCCTGGGCGGTGGTGGAAGCGGTGCACGACCGCAACCGCTGCCGCTGCCTGTTCGCCACACACTATCACGAGCTCACCCGTCTGGCGGAGCGGCTCGACGCCCTCTCCCTCCATCATGTCCGCGCCCGCGAGTGGAAGAGCGAGCTCGTCCTTCTCCACGAACTCGCGAAGGGGCCCGCCGACCGGAGCTACGGCCTCGCCGTCGCCAAGCTCGCCGGCTTGCCGCCGCCCGTCCTCGCCCGCGCCAAATCGGTGCTAGCGAAGCTGGAGGAAGGCCGCGCCGCCACCGGCGGGATCGCCGCAGGGCTCGACGACCTCCCCCTCTTCGCGGCCGCCGCGCAAGCGGAAGAAGAGGCTAAGCCCGACCCTCTCCACGCCGCATTGGCCGAGATCGACGCCGACAGCCTAAGCCCCCGCGAAGCCCTCGAACTCGTCTACCAATTGAAGCGCCTCGCCGCGGATCAAGGCTGATGCGGGAGCGCTACGCCGCGATTGCCCAACGCCGCGCGATCATCGACCGCCGCGCGCTTGCCGACCGAATTGCCGCTCTCGGCGGAGACGAACTCGCCCTCCGCAACGATGCAGTGGACTTGCTCAAGACCGCCCTCATCGACGGCCGGACCGAGATTGGCCGTCGGCTGGAAGTGAGGCCGTGGCAAGGCAGCGAAACCGCCGCCGCTTACGCCTACCTCACCGATCAGCTGCTGCGCCTCGCCTGGGACTTCGTCACCCTTCGCCTGCACCCGCTAGGCCAAGACGACCGGCTGCTCCTCATGGCGGTTGGCGGCTACGGGCGCGGGGAGATGGCGCTTCATTCGGATGTCGACATCGCCTTCGTCACGCCGGGCGAGGCAAGCGCGGCGACCAGGCAGGTCGTCGAGGCTATCCTCTACCTCCTCTGGGACCTCGGCCTGAAAGTCGGCCATTCCAGCCGCACCGTTGCGGAGACCGTCGCCGAAGCCGCCGCCGACTACACGATCCGCACCGCCCTTCTCGAAGCCCGCTACCTTTGGGGCGACGAAGCCTTGTTCGACGAAGTGGAGGCGCGATTCCGCAAGGAGGTGGTCGAAGGCAAGGCCCGCGACTTCGTTGTCGAGAAATTGGACGAGCGCAACGCCCGCCACCGCCGGATGGGCGACAGCCGCTACGTCGTTGAACCCAACGTCAAGGAAGGCAAAGGCGGGCTTCGCGATCTGCACACCCTCTTCTGGATCGGCAAATATGTCTACCGGGTGCGCGGCGTCGCCGAACTGGTCGATGTCGGCCTCTTGTCCCCCGCCGAGCTTCGCCAGTTCGCCCGCGCCGAACGCTTCCTGTGGGCGGTGCGCTGCCACCTGCACATCGTCGCCGGCCGCGCCGAGGAGCGGCTGACCTTCGACTATCAGCGCGAAATCGCCGCGCGGATGAACTATGCGGACCGCGCCGGCAACGCGCCGGTGGAGCGCTTCATGCGCCACTATTTCCTCCACGCCAAAACTGTCGGCGACCTGACCGGAGTCTTCCTCGCCCACCTCGACGAGAAGTTCGCCGGCAAGGGCAACCGCTTCGGCCTTCCAACCATCCGCCGCCGCCCGCGCAAGCTGGAAGGCTTCGTGCTCGACCGCGGCCGCCTCGCCTTGCCGAGCGAGGACTTCCTCGCGGAGGAGCCGATCCGCCTGCTTCTCCTCTTCGCGCTCGCCGACCGCCACGAACTCGAGATCCACCCCCTCACCATGCGGGCCGCGGCGCGCGACGCGAAGCTCGTGGACGCCGAGCTACGCGCCGATCCGCACGCCAATGCCTTGTTCCTGGAAGTGCTGACATCTCCACGCGATCCCGAAACGGTGCTTCGCTGGATGAACGAGGCCGGGATCTTCGGCCGCTTCGTTCCCGAATTCGGCCGCGTCGTCGCCAAGATGCAGTTCGACATGTACCACCATTACACCGTCGACGAGCACACCATCCGGGCCATCGGCCTCCTGGCCCGGATCGAGCAGGGCGCCCTTAAGGAAGACCACCCGCTCTCTACCCGCATCTTCGGCTACATCGCGTCGCGCCGGGTGCTCTATTGCGCGGTGCTGATGCACGACATCGCCAAGGGCCGCGGCGGCGATCACAGCGTGCTCGGCGCGGAGGTCGCGCACAGCCTCTGCCCGCGCTTGGGCCTCACGCCGGCGGAGACCGACACCGTCGCCTGGCTGGTCCGCCGCCACCTGCTCATGTCCGCCACCGCCTTCAAGCGCGACCTTTCCGATCCACAAACGATCGCCGATTTCGTCCGCGAAGTGGCGAGTCTCGAGCGGCTCCGCCTGCTCCTCCTCCTTACCGTGGTCGACATCCGCGCCGTCGGTCCTGGCGTCTGGAACGGCTGGAAGCGCCAGCTGCTTCGCGACCTGTTCGAAAGTGCGGAGGAAGTGCTTCGCCTCGGCCACAAGCAGAAAGGTCGCGGCGACCGCATCGCCGGCGTGCAGGAAGCACTGGCCGCGCGGCTCGGGTGGGACGAGAGCCGTTTCGCCCGCTTCACCTGGCGCTTGCCCGAAAGCTATTGGCTCGCCGAAGCGCCGGAGGTGATCGAACGCAACGCCCGGCTGATGGACCAGGCCGACCGCACCCCCGACGCGCCGCCGGTTGAGATATCGGTTCAGGAAGAACGGGCGGCCACCCTGGTCAGCGCTTATGCCAAGGATCAGCCCGGTTTGTTCTGGCGGCTTGCCGGAGCAATTAGCCTCGCTGGCGGCAACATCATCGATGCGCGGATCCACACCACCAACGACGGCATGGCAATCGACAACTTCCTTGTTCAGGACGGTGCCGGCGGCGCCTTTGCCGACCCGCACCAGATCGAGCGGCTCCACGACGCAGTCGCCGCCGCGGCGGCGGGCGAGGAGCCGGCGACGGAGAAGCTGGAAGCCAAGGCGCTTCCGCTCGTTCGCGCAGAAGCCTTCACAATCCATCCAGCGGTGTTCATCGATAACAATGCCTCGAGCCGCTACACGGTGGTGGAGATAAACGCCCGGGACCGCGCCGCTCTGCTCAGTGGCCTTGCGCGCGCTCTGTTCGAGGCCAGGGTGGCGGTCCATTCCGCCCACATCGCCACTTATGGCGAGCGCGCGGTGGACGTTTTCTACCTTACCGATCTTGCCGGCGAGAAGGTTCTTACTCCTGCCAGGCTCAAAACCCTGCACAACCGCCTGCTCGCCGCCGCCAGCGAAGGCGCTTCCGCGGTTGCTCGCGCCGCCGCTTAAGCGCCCCGCACCTCACCCAGCGTACTAAAAAAGGGCCCCCGGTTCCCCGGAGGCCCCTTCTTACCTGCTCGGTGCCGCCGCTTAGAAGCGGAAGCGGCCGGTGAGGCCGTAGGTCCGCGGCTCGGCGAGGTAGGCGGAGAAGATCTGCCGCCCGCCCGGGAACTGCGGATCGGTGAAGGCCGCGGTGCGTGCGCCTTCCTGGAACGGCGAGTTGAACGCGACCTGGGTATACTTCTGGTTGAAGATGTTCTGGCCCCAAAGTTCCAGCGCCCAGCGCTCGCCCGGCCCGCGGATGCCGATGCGGGCGTTGAACAGGGCGTAGCTGTCCTGTTCCTTTTGCGGGAAGAGATCGGAGCCGGTGTTATAGTCGCTGGTCAGGCGGCTATCGATGTAGAACAGGCCGGTAAGCCCGCTGCTGCCGATGTCCGGGGTCCAGGTGAACGAGGCCGTCGCCACCGCTTCCGGTGCGTTGGACAGGTGCTTGCCCGGAAGTACGCGAAGCGCCGGATCGAGCGGCGCGCCGGAGCTGTTGCCGACCAGCTGGTTGCGATAGCGGGTGTCGGCATAGGTCAGGCCCGCATTGATCATGATGTCGCGGTGCGGACGGAACGAGGCTTCGATTTCAATGCCGGTCGACTTGACGCCGTAGCCGACGTCGCCCGACGGGCAGGCGCCGGTTGCCGCCGCGGGGTTCGCGGTTGGGTTGGCGGCGGGCGGGGGCACGTAATTGGGCGCGCCGGGCAGGATGCTCTGGTCGCGGTCGCCGCCGTTCAGATCAGAGCCGCAGCCGTTCACCGTCTGCACCAGGAAGACGGTGCCGTTGAAGGTGTTGAGCTGGAAGTTCTGGAACCGCTGGTGGAACAGCGCCACGTTCACCGTCACCGGGCCGTTGCTGTACTTTCCGCCGATTTCGAACGCGTTGTTGATTTCGGGATCGAACTGCAGGTTATCGGCAAGCGCCTGCGCCCCGGCGGCTCCGCCGAACGGAAGCACCGGGTTCTTCAACGCCGAACGGTCGAGGTTGAAGCCGCCGGCCTTGTAGCCGCGCGAGTAGGAGGCATAAGCCAGGAAGTCGTTCGACGCCTTGTACGACAGGATGCCGGTGCCGGTGAACTCATCCTCGCTGCGCTTGCTGTTGATGCTGACGCCGTTCAGCTCCGCGGTCGAGTTGCCCTGGCAGGTGAGGCCGATCAGCGCCGCCGCCGTGGCCGCAAGCGCCGGGTTGGCGAGCAACGGCAGAAGCGCCGCCTGCTGCGCCGGGCAGGCCGCGTTGTCATTGCCGAACGTCGCGTCGAACTTCTTGCGCTCGTTGGTGTAGCGCAGGCCCACCGTCAACGAGAGGGCGTCGCTGATGTGGAAGATGTTGTGGGTGAAGAACGCGTAGTTGCGGCTGTCCTGGTTGTAGGTGTCGAGCGTGGTGCCCCGATCGTTGACCGAGTCGAGACGGTCGAACGCACCGAAGATCAGCGGCGAGGCGGCGCCGAACAGCGCCGGACGGGCAGCAAGACAGCCGGCCGAGGTCGGCGAGTAAAGCGCTGCAAGCGCGCTGCCCGACACGATGCGGCAGGTCGCGAAGCGGCCGTACTGATTGCCGAAGCGCAGATTGTCGGTGACGGTCAGGTCTTCGCTGGCGAAATAGCCGCCGACCAGCCAGTCCAGCTTGTCGTTGAACGCGCTGCCCTGCAGGCGCAGTTCCTGGCTGAACGTCTTGAAGTTACGCGCCGAATTGCCATCGGCGGCCCGGTACAACAGGTCGACCTGGCTGTAATCGGTGTCCGAACCCTGATCGCTCTTGTAGTCGCGATACGCGGTGATGGAGGTCAGGGTCGCCGCGCCGAGCTTGTAATCGACGTTGAGCGAGATGCCCTTGTCCTCGGTTTCGCCGCGGAAGCTGCGGCCCGGGCTGACATAGACTTCGCGGTCGTAGGGATTGTCGAAGGCGGCAAGCGGCTGGCCGAGATCGCGCAGCACGTTGATGATGTTGTTGCCGTTGGGGTTAACGACGCCGCCGACCAGGATCGGGTTCGCCGGCTCATTGAGGTTGCCGATGCGCGGGTTGGTTTCGCGATCGAGATACACGGCGGCGCAGCAGGATTCGTCGCGCTTGGTGTAATCGGCGATGACGCGGACTTCGAGATTGTCCGTCGGCTCGAACAGGATCTGCCCGCGCAGAAAGAAGCGGTCGCGATCGTTGATCCGGCTCTCGGTGCCGCCGGTCGGGTTCACCGTCCGGTAGAAACCGTCGCGCTTCACGTAGACGCCGTCCAAGCGGAAGCCGAGGTTTTCGCCGATCGGGCCGGTGATGCCGCCGCTGGCGCGCATGAAATCGTAATTGCCGTAGCTAAGCTCGCCAAAGCCTTCGAGCTCGTTCATGTTCGGCTTTTTGGAGATGATGTTGAGCAGGCCGGCCGACGCGTTGCGGCCGAACAAGGTGCCCTGCGGACCGCGAAGAACTTCGACGCGCTCGATTTCGCCCAGTTCGCTAAGGCCGATGCCCGAACGCGAGCGGTAGACGCCGTCGATGAACACCGCGACCGAGCTTTCCAGGCCGGGATTGTCGCCGACGGTTCCGATGCCGCGGATACGTGCGGAGCCGTTGGCTTCCGAGCCGGTGGAGGAGACGAGCAGCGACGGCGCAACCTGGTTGAGCTGACGGATGTCGCTTGCGCCGGTATTCTGCAGCGTCTCGGCGGACACGGCGGTGACGGCGATCGGCACGTCCTGCAGAACCTGGCGGCGGCCCTGGGCGGTGACGACGATTTCGTCATAAACCTGGTCCGTCGGCGCGACGTCCTGACCGGTTTCAACTTCGCCCGCCTCTTCAACCGGCGAGGTTTCGCCCGTGGGCTGCGTGGCGTTCTGCGCAAAGGCAGGCGTGGCGGTAAGCGCAACGAGCCCGGCCGACATCAGCCAAAACGATCTGGACATGAAACCCTCCCCTTATTTGTCTTTGGGAGGGAGGCTAGCGCATCTCTCTCGCGCTTCGCCAGCGGAAAACCGCACTTTTCTGCGGGTTTCGCAATTTGATGCAAAAGCGCAACATAACCGTTTCAAAACGAAACCGGGCGGGGATCGCCTCCCGCCCGGTTGCCGTTACGGCAAGCACACTTTCGTTGATCGTGCCGCTTACTTCGGCGCAAGAACCATCAGCATCTGCCGGCCTTCCATGCGCGGGTGCTGCTCCACCTTCGCGGTTTCGGCGACATCCGCCTGCACTCGCTGGAGGAGGATCATGCCGAGCTGGCCGTGGGCAAGCTCGCGGCCACGGAAGCGCAGGGTGATCTTCACCTTGTCGCCGTCGCCGATGAAATCGCGCACCTTCTTCATCTTGGTGTCGTAATCGTGATCGTCGATGTTGGGACGCATTTTGATCTCTTTGATCTCCTGCGTCTTTTGCGACTTGCGGGCGAGGTTCGCCTTTTTCTGCGCCTCGTATTTGAACTTGCCGACGTCCAGGAACTTGCAAACGGGCGGATCGGCGCTGGGGGAGACTTCCACCAGGTCGAGGCCGACTGCTGCGGCCTGTTCGATCGCTTCGCCGGTCAGCAGCACGCCGATATTCTCGCCATTCTCATCGATCACGCGCACCTTGGGCACGGAGATGAATTCATTGAAGCGAGGACCGTTAAGCGGCGGCGCCTGCGGGCGCCTCATCATGGGCGGACGTATAACATTTTCTCCATTAAAGCCTGTAAGCGCGCCAATTAGTCGTTCGCGCGCCCAAATGAAAGACGCACGAGTACGCCGTCGGTTGCTTTTCCCCCGGGCTGTGGCGGGCGGGACGCTTCTTCGATCCTCCCCTGCAAGAGGAGGGGGCGGGCCGAAGGCCGGTGGAGGGGTATCAGCCTTTCCACCGGACATTGCGCGACCGGAGACGCTGATACCCTTCCGTCAGGCGTCGCCTGCCACTTCCCCTTCCAGGGGAGAAGTGAATTCAGCGCAAATCCGGTGGGGTCGCTTCCGCTGCAAGCCGCGCCACCAGCGCGTCGAGGCCGAGCACTTCCTGCCGCGCATCGGTGCCGAGCGGGCGGAGCGCAACAGTGCCTTCTTCCGCTTCGCGCTTGCCGATGACGAGGAGATTGGGGACCTTCTTCAGCGAGTGCTCGCGCACCTTGTAGTTGATTTTTTCGTTCCGAAGGTCGGTCTCCACCCGGATGCCGGCGGCGCGCAGCTTCGCCGCCACCTCCTCCGCATAGCCGTCGGCGTCCGAGACGATCGTCGCCACCACCGCCTGCACCGGCGCGAGCCAGGCCGGGAACTTGCCGGCATGATGCTCGATCAGGATGCCGATGAAGCGCTCGAACGTGCCGAGGATCGCGCGGTGCAGCATCACCGGGCGGTGGCGCTGGCCGTCCTCGCCGACATAAGTCGCGTCGAGCCGCTCGGGCAGCACCGTGTCCGCCTGAATCGTGCCGACCTGCCAGGTGCGGCCGATCGCGTCCTTCAGGTGGAACTCGAGCTTGGGCGCATAAAAGGCGCCCTCGCCCGGCAGCTCTTCCCAACCATAATCTTCGGTATCGCGGCCGGCGGCGTGGACGGCCTCGCGCAAAATCTGCTCGGCCTTGTCCCACATCTCGTCGGACCCGAAGCGCTTCTCCGGCCGCAGCGCCAGCTTGATCGCGTAATCGGCGAAACCGAGGTCGCGGTAGATGCTGTCGAGCAGGTCGCAGAATTCGCGGATCTCGTCGATGAGCTGGTCTTCGCGGCAGAAGATGTGCGCATCGTCCTGGGTGAACTGGCGCACCCTGAGGATGCCGTGCAGCGCGCCGTGCGGCTCGTTGCGGTGGCACACGCCCATTTCCGCCATGCGGATCGGCAGGTCGCGGTAGCTCTTGATGCCCTGGCGGAAGATCAGGACATGGGCCGGGCAGTTCATCGGCTTCAGCGCCATCAGGTCGCCCTCGCCGGAGAGGACCGGACCCTCTTCCTCAATGTTCGGGACCTCGTCGGGTACCACGAACATATTCTCGCGATATTTGCCCCAGTGGCCGGATTGCTCCCACTGGCGGGCGTCCATCAGCTGCGGGGTCTTGACCTCGCGATAGCCCGCCGCATCCAGCCGGCGGCGCATATAGGCCTCCAGCGCGCGCCACACGATGAAGCCGTTGGCGTGCCAGAAGACCGAGCCCTGCGCTTCCGACTGGAGGTGGAACAGGTCCATCTCCTGGCCGATCTTGCGGTGATCGCGCTTGGCCGCTTCCTCCAGCCGCGTCAGATGCTCGGCCAGCTGCTTCTTGTTGAGCCAGCCGGTGCCGTAGATGCGGCTCAGCATCGCGTTCTTCTGGTCGCCGCGCCAATAGGCGCCGGACACCCGCGTCAGCTTAAACGCCTGCGGATCGAGCTTGCCGGTCGAGGCGAGGTGCGGTCCGCGGCACAGATCCAGCCAGCCGCCGGAGCGGTACATGGTGATCGTCTCCTCGGCCGGCAGCTCCATCACCCATTCGGCCTTGAACGTCTCGCCCTGCTCCAGGAAGAATTGCCGCACCTGGTCGCGGCTCCACACTTCGCGGACCAGCGGCTCGTCGCGGGCGATTACCCGTCGCATCTCTTCCTCAATCGCCGGCAGGTCTTCATCGGTGAAGGGGCCGCGTTCCGGATTGGGCGCGAAATCGTAATAAAAGCCGTCCTCCGTCGCAGGACCGAAGGTGATCTGCGTCCCCGGGAACAGGTTCTGCACCGCCTCCGCGAGCACGTGGGCGAAATCGTGCCGCACCAGTTCCAGCGCGTCGGCTTCGTCCCGGGCGGTCACCAAAGCGAGCTCGGCGTCGCCTTCCAGCGGGCGGTTCAGGTCGCGAAGCTCGCCATTCACCTTGGCGGCAAGCGCCGCCTTGGCAAGGCCTGGGCCGATCGCCGCCGCGACGTCTGCAGGGGTCGTCCCTTCCGCCACTTCGCGCACGGAGCCATCGGGAAGGCGGATCTGGAATTGCTTTGTCATGACATAGAGGCCTGTAGCGGCACTGCCCAAGCGGTGAAAGGGCTTGCGCGCCTCGCACCGCCGTTGCACGTTCCGTGGCCTACGGGGGGCCGAAACCAATGAACCATATGCGCGAAATGCGCGCCGACGACATGCCGGCGAGCGCCTTTACCTTTACCGGCAGCTGGCGGGAGTTCCTGCCGATCGCCGCCACCAACCTTCTTCTGACGGTGGTGACCCTCGGCATCTACCGCTTCTGGGCCAAAGCGCGGGAGCGGCGCTACCTTTGGAGCCGCACCCACTTCATCGACGACCATCTCGAATGGACCGGGACCGGCAAGGAGATGTTTATCGGCTTCCTGATCGTGATGCTGGTCCTGCTGCCGCTGTTCCTCGGTTTCCAGTTCGGCGTCCAGGCGATGATGATGCGGGGCGAGACCGGGCCTGCCTTGCTGATGATGATGCTGATCTACGGCGGCATCTTCTACCTGGTCGGCGTGGGCCAGTTCCGCGCCCTTCGCTACCGCCTCAGCCGCACCTGGTGGCACGGCATTCGCGGCGGCAGCTTTCAGCCCGGCTGGGGATATGGCGGCAAGTTCATGTGGAAGAACTTCGTCGGCTATGCCGCCGCCGGCTTTCTCGTCCCCTGGTCGATGACCAGCCTGTGGAACGACCGCTGGAACGAGATGAGCTTCGGACCCCACCGAATCGAGGCCTGTGCCGGCACCGACGGCCTGTTCGGCCGATGGCTGCTTGTCTACCTGGCGCCCATTGGTGGTGTGTTTTTGATGATGGTGATTGGCTTCGGCGCCGCCAGTTCGGGCAACGAAACGGCCGGCGCCGCCGGCTTCGCGATCGGCTTCCTCGCTATCTACCTGCTGATGGGGCTCGCCAGCCTGTCTTATTACGCCGCTTTCTACCGGCAGGCGGTGGAGGCGACCTCGTTCGGCGGCCTTCATTTCGATTTCACCGCCCGTACGCTGGACTGGTTCAAGCTCGTGCTCGGCAACATCGCGCTGGTGATCTTCACGCTCGGCCTCGGCTTCGTGTTCGTCAGCTACCGCAATTGGGCGTTCTTCGTGCGCCACATGGAGGCGGCGGGCGAGATCGATCTCGACCGGCTTACCCAGTCCCGCACTTCGGCGACGAGCGACGCCGAAGGCCTCGCCGACGCCTTTGACATCGGCGCGATCTAGGCCAAGTGGTGCAGGCCTGGCTTTATGACGGCGAGTCCGCGCTTCGTCACCCGGTGGAGGCGGAGCAGTCGGGCGAAAGCCTGCTGATCCGTTTCGCCGACGGCGACACGCTTGCCTTGCAGCCGGAGAAACTGATCCACGTCGAGAGCCGCTCCGGCCACGAAGTCTACGGCCGCCCGGAGATGCAGGGGTGGCGGCTCGGCATCCCCTCCGCCGACGTGCCGACGCTCGCCGCCGTTCTGCCGCGCCGGAAGCGCTACGGCGGGTTCATCGACCGCGTCGGCCTCGGCCCCGCCGTTGCCGGCTTCCTCGCCGTGTCGGCGGCGGTGATCTTTGCCGGTGCCAAGGCGCCCGAATGGCTCGCCCCGCACATCCCGCACGCCTGGGAAAAGCAATATGGTGACGCGCTGGTCGGCGATCTTGGCGGCAAATATTGCAACGGCGCGGGCGGCCAGGCGGCGCTCAATGCCATGGCCCTCAAGCTGTCGCCGGACGCCGCGAAGCTCAACATCCGCGTTGTGAAGATCGACATGGTCAACGCCGCCGCTTTGCCCGGCGGCACGATCATCGTCTTCGAAGACCTGCTCACCGAAGCCAAAGGCCCCGAAGAAGTGGCGGGCGTGCTTGCCCACGAGCTTGCCCATGTCGAGCGCCGCCACGTCACTCAAGCGATGATCCGCGACCTCGGCCTCGGCCTGGTGATCAGCGCCTTTGGCGGCAATACCGGCGGAAGCATCGACGGCCTTCTTTCCGCCGGCTATTCGCGCGGCTCCGAAAAGGAGGCCGACTCGGACGCCATCGCCAAGCTGCGCGGCGCCGCAATCGATCCGCAGCCGACCGCCGCGTTCTTCAAAAGGCTCTCCGCGGGCGAGGAAAAGCTCGGCCGCATTGCCGAAGGCCTGTCCTATATTTCGACCCACCCGATGTCCGCCTCCCGGCAGAAAGCCTTTGCCGCGAGCCGCGATCCGCGCCGCGCCTACCGGCCCGCGCTGACGCCGGCCCAGTGGCAGGCGCTGCGCAACGTCTGCGCCAACGATCCGGCGCGGCGCAAGGACAACAGCTTCAACCCGTTCGACTAGCCGGCTGGCGAGCGGCGGCGCGGCGCGCTAGGCCGCTCTCGATGACCGAAATCCTCCAATCCCGCGGCCTGCGCCTCGCCTGCCGCCGCCGCGCCGGCCGAGGCCCGACGATCGTCTTTCTGCCCGGCTATATGTCCGACATGGAAGGCGGCAAAGCGACCGCGCTCGATGCCTGGGCTGAAAGCCAAGGCCGGGCCATGTTGCGCTTCGATTATGGCGGCTGCGGGCTCAGCGAAGGCGCCTTCGAACAGCAAAGCCTCGCCGATTGGCTCGACGATGCGCTTGCCTCGATCGACAGCGTCGAAGGCCCGGTGCTTCTCGTCGGCTCCTCGATGGGCGGCTGGCTGATGCTTCTTGCCGCTCTTGCCCGGCCGGAGCGGGTGATCGGCCTCGTCGGGATCGCCGCCGCGCCCGACTTCACCGGGTGGGGCTTCACCGACGAACAGAAACAAACGATCCTCCAAGAAGGCCGACTTGAGGAGCCATCCCCCTGCGGCGAGGGTCCTTACGTCACCACCCGCACCTTTTGGCAAAGCGGCGAAGGGCTGACCCTGCTCAGCGGCAACATCGGCGTTCACTGCCCGGTCCGCCTGCTTCACGGCACCGAGGACGCCGACGTGCCGCCGCAGATCTCGCTCGACCTTCTCACCCGCCTCCGTTCACCCGACGTGCAGGCGACTTTGGTCAAAGGCGGAGACCATCGGCTGTCGCGCCCCGGAGACATCGCGCTCCTCATCGCAACCGTCGGCCAGCTGCTGGAGCGTTCGTGACACCAATCCTTTTCGCCCTCCTCGCCGCCGCTCAGGCCGCGCCCGCCGACAGCGCCGACGCGCAATATCGCGCCTGCACCGACGCGATCCGCACCGACGCCGAAAAGGCGATCGCAGCAGCCGATGCGTGGCGGCTGTCCGGCGGCGGGCTGGACGCGCGCGGCTGCCTTGGCCTCGCCTACGTCGCCGCCGAACGCTGGGCGCCCGCCGCCACCGCCTTTGAGCAAGCCGCGCGCGAAGCGGAAACCAAGCAGGACGGCCGAAGCGCGGACTTTTGGGCGCAGTCCGGTAACGCCTGGCTCGCCGGCGGCAACCCCGCCCAGGCGCTGAAGGCGTTCGACGCCGCGCTCGCTACCTCCGCGCTTCAGGCCGAGCTGCGCGGCGAAGTGCATCTGGACCGCGCCCGTGCCGCCGTTGCGCTTGGCGATCTCGCCGCCGCCCGCGCCGATCTCGACAAGGCGCTCGCCCTTGTCGCCGTCGATCCGATGGCTTGGTACCTGTCCGCCGCCCTCGCCCGTCGCCAAGGGGACCTCTCCCGCGCCGCAACCGAAATTGCCAAGGCTGTCGAACTCGCCCCGCGCGAAGCCCCGATCCTGCTCGAAGCGGGCAACATCACCGGCATGCTCGGCGACGTGCCGTCCGCCAAGGCGCTCTACGCCCGCGCCGCCCAGGCCGATCCGGAAAGCCCCGCCGGCCGCGCCGCCGCCGCTGCCCTCGCCGCCAACGGCGCCCCGGAAGAAGCGCCCGCCGCCGCCCAGCCCAAGTAGCGCCAGTTCCTGCCCAGGGGTGCTGGACCAGCCGCAGCGCCGCCCCATATAGCGCCCTTAGCCAAGGGACTTGTTCGGCATGAAATATCTCCACACCATGATCCGCGTCTCCGATCCGGAGGCCACCATCCGCTTTTTCGAGCTGCTCGGCCTTCGCGAGCTTCGACGAAGGGACAGCCCCGCCGGCCGCTTCACCCTCATCTTTCTCGCCGCGCCCGGGGACGAGGACGCGCAGGTGGAGCTCACCCACAATTGGGACGAAAAGGGCTATAACGAAGGCCGCAATTTCGGCCACCTCGCCTATCGCGTCGACAATATCTACGAGAGCTGCCAGCGGTTGATGGACGCCGGCGTGACGATCAACCGTCCGCCGCGCGACGGCCACATGGCGTTCGTCCGCACCCCCGACAACATCTCCATCGAGCTCCTCCAGGCGGGCGACAGCCTGCCGCCGCAGGAGCCTTGGGCGTCGATGGAAAACACCGGCACATGGTAGAAATCGTCCGCATCCCGGCGCTCAGCGACAACTACATCTGGCTGCTCCACGACGAGGCTTCCGGCGAGACGGCGGTGGTCGACCCGGCGGAAGCGCAGCCGGTACTGGACGCCGCCGCGGCGCGGGGTTGGACGATCAACCAGATCTGGAACACCCACTGGCACCCGGACCACACCGGCGGCAACCTGGGCATCAAGGCGGCGACCGGCGCCACCGTCACCGCCCCGGCCGCCGAAGCCGCCCGCATCCCCACGGCCGACCGGCTGGTCGGCGAAGGCGATCGGGTACGGCTCGGCGGCGTGGAAGCGGATGTGTGGGAAGTGCCTGCCCACACCGCCGGCCACATTGCCTACCTTCTAGCCGACCGCTCCGCCGCGTTTGTCGGCGATACGCTTTTCGCAATGGGCTGCGGCCGCTTGTTCGAAGGCAGTGCCGATCAGATGCACGCCAATCTGCAGCGCCTCGCAAGGCTGCCGGGCGGAACCCGCATCTACTGCGCCCACGAATATACCCTCTCCAACGCCCGCTTCGCGCTCGCCGTCGATCCGGCGAACCCGGACGTCCGCCGCCGCGTTGCCGAAGTGGAAGCGGCGCGACAGGCCGGCGAAGCAACCGTGCCGACCACGATTGCGCTGGAGCTTTTGACCAATCCGTTCATTCGGGCTTCATCTACGGAGCAGTTTGCTGAACTGCGACACGCCAAGGACAATTTCCGCGGGTGATTGCGCCATCCGCCCGTTCTGGGCGTTTATGTGCCATGGAGGTTCCTATGAAACACATCATCGCACTCGCCGCGCTTGGCCTTGCCGCCGGATGCGCCGCTTCAACGGACGATCGAGCCGAGTTGCGCGCCGACACCGACGTCCGCCTTGCAGCCGAACTTTCCAACTATCGCCAGTCGGGCAACACGCGAAGCTGCGTCCCCCTGCGCAACCTCGGGGGCAACCGTTCGGTCGGCGAAGGCGCCGTGGTGTTCGGCTCGGGAAGCCGCATCTGGGTCAACCGCCCGCGCGATGGCTGCCCGCTGCTCCGCGACGACCGTACGTTGATCCTGCGCACCACAAGCAGCCAGATTTGCAGCGGCGACATCGTCTCAGTGGTCGATGCGCAATCCGGCATTCACTACGGCAGCTGCGCCCTTGGAGACTTTACCCCCTTGGAACGCCGCCGCAGCTAATCCACGCTGCCGAACATCACTAGGCTCGAGTCCCGCCATTCCTCCCTGCGAGCGGCAGCTCGTGGGGAGGGGAACCACCGAAGGTGGTGGAGGGGTGACCGGCGGTGAGGCTTGAGGTTCGGGCGCGAAACGCCAAGGTCTACGGCAGCTACCCCTCCACCACCCTTCGGGTGGTCCCCCTCCCCATCTGACGATAGGGAGGCATAGAGCGCCGCCGCCTCCCCTACTTCTTGTAGAGCGCGTCCAGCCGGGGACCGTAGACGTCCCGGATCACGTGCCTCCGGATCTTGATGGACGGCGTCAGCTGCTCATTGTCCGTGCTGAACGGCTCGTCCGCCAGCACGAAGCGGCGCACCTTTTCGATCACCGACAAATCCTTATTCACCCGGTCCACCGCCGCGCTTAGCGCCCGGTGGTATTCGGGATCGGCCGCCAAAGCCGCCGCGTCGCGCGTCTTGCCGTTCGCCTTCGCCCACTCCGCCGTCCATTCCGGATCGGGCACGATCACCGCCACCAGATGCGGCCGCCGGTCGCCGGTGACCATCGCCTGCAGGATCTCGACTTGGAGGGTCAGCATGCCCTCCACCTTTTGCGGCGAGACATTGTCGCCCTTGTCGTTGACGATCAGGTCCTTCTTGCGATCGGTGATCACCAGACGGCCGCGTTCGTCCAGGTGCCCGATGTCCCCGGTGTGCAGCCAGCCGTTCTGGATCGCCTTGGCGGTGAGCGCCGGATTGCGCCAATAGCCCTTCATCACCAGCTCGCCGCGCACCAATATCTCGCCGTCCTCGGCGATCCGCACTTCGGTGTTGAGCAAGGGCGGCCCAACCGTGTCCATCTTGATGCCCGCTTTGGGCCGATTGCAGCTGATCACCGGCGCCGCCTCCGTCTGCCCGTAGCCTTGCAGCACGACGAGCCCGAGCGAGTGGAAGAAGATGCCGACATCCGGGTTCAAGGGCGCCCCGCCGGACACCATCGCCTTCACCCGCCCGCCGAACTTGGCGCTGATCTTGGGCCGAAACAGGCGGTCGAGGATCAGGTCCATCGGCTTGTCCCACAGGTTCTTGGTGCCATGGTAATCGCGCGCGCCGATCTCCAGCGCCCGCTTCAGCATATAGGCCGCGACCTTGCCTTGTTTCTCGACATTCTTGAGGATGCGCTGGCGAAGCACCTCGAACAATCGCGGCACCACCACCATCAGGGTCGGCTTCACCTCCTCGATGTTGGACGCGAGCTTTTCGAGCCCTTCCGAATAGTAGATTTGCGCACCGATCCCGATCGGGAAATATTGCCCGCCGCTATGCTCGTAAGCGTGGCTTGCCGGCAGAAAGGAAAGAAACACCTCCTCGTCCACGCCGAAATCTTCGGAAATGACGTGGATGCAGCCTTCCACATTGTGGAGGATAGCGCCGTGATGCTGCATCACCCCGCGCGGCGCGCCGCCGGTGCCGGAGGTGTAGATAAGGCAAGCTAGGTCGCCGCGTCCGATGGCCGCAGCTTCCGCCGCCACTGCCGCGACATCCGCTCGCTCCCCCGCAATCAGCCCGCGCCAGTCGTGGAAGGTCACATTGGAGGTCTGCCCGCCGGGAAGCGGCTCGATGCCGATCACATGTTCGCAGCTGTTGGAGCGCACCGCCGCGGCAAGTAAAGGCTTGGCGAGCTTGGCGGTGGAGACGATCACCGCCCGCGCACCGCTGTCGTCGAGGATGTGCTGGTGATCGCGCTCGGTGTTGGTGACATAGGCGGGCACCGTGACGCAGCCGGCGGCCATGATCGCCAGGTCGGACAGGCACCATTCGGGCCGGTTCTCCGACACCAGCATCACCATGTCGCCCTTGTTGAGGCCGATGCGGCGCAAGGCTGCGGCCAGCGAGGCGACCTGCTCCGCGGCGTCGCGCCAGCTGATCGACCGCCACGCGCCTTCTTTCTTCGCCCACAGGAACGGCGCGTCGCCTTTCTCCGCCGCGTGGGTGAAGAACATGGAGACGAGATTGGGATGCTTGATGTCGAGGTTGCGCATTTTCCCTCCCCGGGACGCCTTCTTTCGAGGCTTATTGGCTGACCGCGGCGCCTTCGCTGCGCGGATCGGCAGCGCCAAGCCAGCGGCCGCCCACCCGCTCGATGGCGTTTGCCTTGAAGGTCGGCTCCGTGATTGAAATATTGTGCCCAAGCGCGCGGAGGGCCGGCGCCATCGCTTCCAAAGCGCTGCCGCGTTCGATCCGTACCTGGTTGCCGATGCCCATGATCACCGGAAGCGCGATCGCCTCCTGCGCGCTCATCTTCCAGTCCACCACCGCGACGATCGCCTTGGCGACCTGGACGATGATCGTCGCGCCGCCCGCCGCGCCGACGGCGAGCCGAACCTCGCCGTCCGGCCCGTAGACGATGGTAGGCGCCATCGAGCTGCGCGGCCGCTTGCCCGGCTCGACTCGGTTGGCGACGGGGATGCCGTTCACGTCCGGCACGATTGAAAAGTCGGTGAGCTCGTTGTTGAGGAAATAGCCGTTCACCGTCAGCCCGGAGCCGAACGGCCCTTCGATGGTCGAGGTGAGCGAGGCGACATTGCCGTCCCGGTCCACCGCCACGAAATGCGAGGTCTGCGGCACCTCGGCCGTGACGCCGCTCATCACGTTCATCGCGCCCGGAGGTGTTCCCGCCTCGACCTTGGCCATCGCCCGGTCCGTCTGGATCAGCTCGCCGCGCTGGCGCAGATAGCCGGTGTCCGTGAGGCCAGCGACAGGCACCCGGACGTGGTCCGGATCGGCGAGGTAGCGCTCGCGGTCGGCATAAGCGAGCCGCATCGATTCGGCGAGCAGGTGCCACGATTGCGGGTTGTTCGGCCCAAGCGCCGCCATGTCGAACCGCTCGATCTGCTTCAGGATCGCGAATACGGTGGTGCCGCCGGACGAAGGCGGGCCCATGCCGCAGATGCGGTGCTGGCGATACATGCCGCACACCGGCGCCCGCTCCTGCGCCTGGTAGGCGGCAAGATCGCCCTTCACCATCTTCGACGGGTTGCGCGGCGCCGTGTTCACCGTGCGCACCAAAGCGACGGCATTGGGGCCGGTGTAGAACCACTCCGGCCCGCGCGACGCGACGCCTTCCAAAAAGGCTGCAAGCTCCGGGTTCTTCACCAATGTTCCGACCGGCTTCGGCTGGCCGTCCTCGCCGTAGAAGGTGCTGCGGCCCCAGGCGGTGGAGGCTGCAAGGTCCTTCACGCCCGTCAGCGACCGGTGAAGGCGCGGCGTCACCGCGAAACCCTCCCGGGCAAGGCGAATCGCCGGCCCGAACAGCTTGGCCCACGCCACCTTGCCGTGCTTGCGATGCGCAAGCGCCATCATCCGGATGTTGCCGGGAACGCCGACGCTTCTCCCGCCGGGCACCGCTTCGCGGGTGCTCAAGGGCTTGCCGTCCGGCCCATAGAACCATTGGGGTCCCGCCGCCGCCGGGGCTTCCTCGCGCCCGTCATAGGTTGAAAGTCTGTCGCGGCCTTCGTCGTGGTAGACCAGGAAGCCGCCGCCGCCGATCCCGGACGATTGCGGCTCCACCACGGTCAGCGCCAGCAAGGTCGCCAATGCCGCATCGGCCGCTGAGCCCCCTGCATCCAAAATCTCGCGCCCCGCCTGCGCCGCGCGGGGATCGGCGGCGGACACCATGCCGGGCGCGCGTGTGGCGGCGGCACTCCCTTGCGGCGCCGGCGCGGTTGCGCACGAGGCGAGGAGCAGAAAGGCGGGAAGCAGAAAGCGTTTCAACATGCGCCGCGACACTAGCCTTCCCCGCGCCCGCGGCAAGGCTTTAGGCGCGTGCGCCGCTGCCGATCGCTTCGGCGACACCGGAGAACCCCTCCCGCTCGAGCAGCGCCTTGAGCTCTTTCGCGATCCGCCGCGCCAGCCCCGGCCCTTCGTAAACCAGCGCCGAATAAAGTTGCACCAGCGACGCCCCCGCCACAATCCGCGCGAAAGCGTCGGCGCCGTTCTCGATCCCGCCGGCGGCGATCAAAGGCATTTGCCCGCCCGTCGCGCTCCGGAAATCCCGCAACCGCGCCAGCGCCAGCGCCTTCAGCGGCGCCCCTGAAAGCCCGCCCGCTTCCCCCCCTTGCGGCGAGCGAAGCGTCGGCCGCGACACAGTGGTGTTGGAAACGATCAGCCCATCCAGCCGCCCCACCGCAACCGCGGCGATGTCGTCGATATCGGCCCGCTCCAGATCCGGCGCGACCTTGAGGAAGATCGGCGCCGCCGCCCCTTCTGCCGCCTCCGTTACCGCCGATACCAGCTCCTCCAGCGCGCCCCGGTCCTGAAGCGCGCGAAGACCCGGCGTGTTCGGCGAGGAGATGTTGACCGTCAGATAGTTGGCAAGCGGCGCCAACGCCCGCACCCCCTTTGCATAATCGCCGATCCGGTCGGCGCTTTCCTTGTTGGCGCCGACATTCACGCCGACAATGCCGCTGCGCTCCCCCGCCAGACGCTTGCGCGCAGCTTCCACCCCGCCATTGTTGAAGCCCATCCGGTTGATAACGGCCCGATCCTCCACCAGCCGGAACAGCCGCGGCTTCGGATTGCCCGCCTGCGAGAGCGGCGTCAGCGTCCCCACCTCAACGAAGCCGAATCCGAAACCCAGCATCTGCCGGTACACTTCGGCATCCTTGTCGAACCCCGCCGCAAGCCCCACAGGGTTCGGGAAGTCGAGCCCCGCCACCCGCACCTGGAGCGCCGGATCGGCCGTCGCACCTCTTCCCGCCGGCAGCGTCTTCAACGCCGCAACCGTTAACCGGTGCGCCCGCTCGGCATCGAGCGAAAAGGCCAAGGGGCGAAAAAGCGGATAGAGCGCCATGGGGGGCGCCTATGGCACAGTCTGCCCTTGATTCCACGCCCCTCCCCCGCCACATGGCCAATCGGAACGAATTGGTCCTATTTAAAAATGCGTCTCTCCTCCCTCGCCGATTACGCCGTCGTGATGATGGCGGCAGCGGCCCGCCACCCGGCGGGCGCGCGGCTGACGGCTGGGCTGCTTGCGGGGGAAACCGGCGTTCCGCTCCCCACCGCGCAAAAGCTGATGGGCCGCCTCGCCGGCTCGGGGCTTTTGACTTCGGCGCGCGGCTCGGGCGGCGGCTTCTGCCTGTCGCGCGAAGCGGGGGCGATCAGCCTCGCGGAAATCGTCGAAGCGGTGGAAGGGCCGATCGCCATGACCACCTGCGCCGACGATGCGCGCAGCGATTGCGCCCTGGAAGGCAATTGCCAGGTCAAGCCGCACCTCCTCGCGGTCAACGGCGCCGTACGCGGCGCCCTTCAAAATCTCAGTTTGGCCGTATTGGCCCAAGGCGGTGCGAAGTGACGGATTCGAACGAACCCCTGGTTCGCAACCAGGAAGCTCAAGACGCGGTCGACCGCGCCTCCACTTACGAGTGGGGCTTTTCCTCCGACATCGAGCAGGACTTCGCGCCGAAGGGCCTGAACGAAGACACCGTCCGCTTCATTTCGGCAAAAAAGAACGAGCCGGAGTGGATGCTGGAATGGCGCCTCAAGGCCTACCGGGCCTGGCTCGAGATGGAGGAAGTGAGCTGGGCCAAGCTCGACATTCCGCCGATCGATTTCCAGGACGCTTATTATTACGCCGAGCCGAAGGCGAAGCCGACCATCGCGTCGCTCGATGAGCTCGATCCGGAAATTCGCCGCACCTACGAAAAGCTCGGCATCCCGATCGAGGAGCAGAAGGTGCTCGCCGGCGTCGAGGGCGCGCGCAAGGTCGCCGTGGATGCGGTGTTCGACAGCGTCTCCGTCGCCACCACCTTCCGCGCCGAACTGGAGCGCGCCGGCGTCATCTTCCGCTCGATCTCCGAAGCGGTCCGCGAATTCCCGGACCTCGTCCGCAAATATCTCGGCTCGGTGGTTCCGCAGCGCGACAATTACTTCGCATGCCTCAACGCGGCGGTCTTCTCCGACGGCACCTTCGTCTACATTCCGGAAGGCGTCCGCTGTCCGATGGAGCTTTCCACCTACTTCCGCATCAACGCCGCCAACACCGGCCAATTCGAGCGGACGCTGATTGTCGCCGACAAGGGCAGCTACGTCTCCTACCTTGAGGGCTGCACCGCGCCGATGCGCGACGAGAACCAGCTCCACGCCGCGGTGGTCGAGCTGGTCGCGATGGAAGACGCCGAGATCAAATATTCCACGGTGCAGAACTGGTATCCCGGCGACGCCAACGGCCTCGGCGGCATCTACAACTTCGTCACCAAGCGCGCGATCTGCGCCGGCGCCCGCTCGAAGGTGAGCTGGACCCAGGTCGAGACCGGCTCCGCCATCACCTGGAAATACCCGTCCTGCATTCTGAAGGGCGAGGACAGCGTCGGCGAATTCTATTCGGTGGCCCTGACCAACAACCGCCAGCAGGCCGATACCGGCACCAAGATGATCCACATCGGCAAGGGCAGCCGCTCGACCATCGTTTCGAAGGGCATCAGCGCCGGCCGCAGCGACAACACCTACCGTGGCTTGGTCCGCGTCCTCCCGGGCGCGGAGAATGTCCGCAACTTCACCCAGTGCGATTCACTGCTGCTCGGCAACCAATGCGGCGCCCACACCGTGCCGTACATCGAAGTGAAGAACCCCACCGCCCAGATCGAGCACGAGGCGACCACGTCCAAGATCAGCGAAGACCAACTCTTCTACGCCATGAGCCGCGGCCTCAATCAGGAGGATTCGGTGGCCCTGATCGTCAACGGCTTCGCCAAGGAAGTGCTTCAGCAGCTCCCGATGGAATTCGCCGTCGAGGCGCAGAAGCTTCTGGGGATCAGCTTGGAAGGAAGCGTCGGATGATCGAGTGGATGTTCGCTCTGGCGCTGCTTGGTCAGGATGTCGCACCCCGCGGGCCGCTGGATGTGGAGGTGCCGAACGCAATCGCCGACCTGCACAACCGCTACGTGCTTTGTCAGGACAAGCATTTCGACGCCGGCAAGGTGCGCGACTTAGCCAGTTTCAAAATGGAAACCGAAGCTGCGATTACCGCCTGCTCCGCCGACAAAACGAAGCTGAAGCTGGATGCCGAGTCTCGCTTGGCGAAAGCGTCCAACTTCGCCGATCCCGCCAAACGCGCGGCGGCGATCGCCGAGGCCTTTGACGGCTACGACCGCGTGCGCCGCGCCATGGCCGCAGGCACTCATCGATAAAGGTTTGTTGATGCTCAGAATTGAAAACCTCCAGGCTGGTGTCGCCGACAAGCCGATCCTTAAGGGCCTCTCGCTGTCGGTGAACCCGGGCGAAATCCACGCCATCATGGGGCCGAACGGCGCCGGCAAGTCGACGCTCGGCTACGTGCTGGGCGGCCGCGATGGCTACGAAGTCACCGGCGGCTCCGTCACCTTCGAGGGCGCCGATCTCCTCGACATGAGCGCCGACGAACGCGCCGCCGCGGGCCTGTTCCTCGGCTTCCAATATCCGGTGGAAATCCCCGGCGTGTCCAACGTCCAGTTCCTGCGCACCGCATTGAACGCCCAGCGCCGCGCGAGGGGCGAGGCGGAGATGTCGGCGGGCGATTTCCTGCGGCTCGCGCGTGCCCAGGGGGACGCGCTCGGCGTGTCGATGGACATGATGAAGCGGGCGGTGAACGTCGGCTTTTCGGGCGGCGAGAAGAAGCGCAACGAGATGGTCCAGATGGGCATCATCCAGCCCAAGCTCGCCGTGCTCGACGAGACCGACAGCGGCCTCGACATCGACGCGCTCCGCGTCGTTGCCGACGGCATCAACCGCATCATGCGCGCGCCCGGCAAATCGGTGCTTCTGATCACCCACTATCAGCGCCTGCTCGACTTGGTTGAGCCGCACTTCGTCCACGTCCTCGCCGGCGGCCGCATCGTCCGCTCCGGCGGTCCCGAGCTTGCCCACGAGCTCGAACGCGACGGCTATGCGAGCATCGCGGCGTGACACTCGCTTTGCCCTCGAACCGGCAGGAGGCGTGGCGCTGGAGCGACCTGTCGTCGCTGCCTGACTTCGCCGCCCGGGCACCAGGCGCCTTGGCCTCACCTTTGCCTAACCTCTGGCTCGATTGCGCCATTCCCGGCCCGCGCCTGCTGTTCGTCGACGGCAGGCTGGTTACGGAGGAAAGCAACCTTGGCACGATTGAAATCGGCGCGCACCAGGAAGCATCCGATCACGCTTTGGCCCGTCACGCCGGCGAAGGCTGGACGTTGCGCCTCGACGCCGGCCACGCCCCCCTCGGCCTCGTCCAGATCGTTCACGCCGCCACCGGTGCCGCCGACCACCTCGCTGGTGAAATCCTGCTCGGCGAAGACGCGCAGGCCTCCGTGGTTGAAACTTTTATCGGCGAAGGCTGGACCAACCGCTTCACCCGAATGCGCCTGGCGCGCTCCGCCCGGCTGATGCTGTCGCGGCGGATCAGGTCCAGCGGCTTCGTCAGCCTCACCGAGGATGCGGAGGTCGGCCAGGGCGCAAGCCTTACCGTCGCCACCCTCGCCGCCGGCGCCGCCGACACGCGGCTGGACGCCAACATCCGCCTCACCGGCGATAGCGCTTTCGCCGAAGCCGGCGGCGCGTTGCTGGCCCGCGGCAAGCAGCGCCACGACGCCAACCTCGTCTTGCGCCACGAACAGCCGAACGGAGTCAGCCGCCAGGTCTGGCGCTCGGTCGCCGACGGCCGCGCCACCTGCTCCGTCGCCGCCCGCGTCGAAGTCGCCCGGGGCGCCCAGAAAACCGACGGCGAGCAATCCTTGAAGGGCCTCCTCCTCGCCCGCACCGCCACGGTGAACGCCAAGCCCGAACTTGAAATCTACGCCGACGACGTGAAGTGCGCCCACGGCGCCACCGTCGGCGAACTCAACCGCGACGCCCTCTTCTACCTCGCCAGCCGGGGTGTGCCGGAAGCGGAAGCGAAGGCGCTTTTGACGAGCGCCTTCGTGCAAGACGCCCTGGCGCGGATCGGCGAAGAGGCCGTACGCGAAGCCTTCGAAGCGGATGCCGAGAAATGGTTGGCTCAAGGTTCGTTCGTTCCGAGCGAAGTCGAGGGGCGCACCTGATGAGTCTGAGCCAGCGCACCTCGACTTCGCTCGGTACGAACGAGGTTGTTGGGACAATATCCCCCCTCGACCACGTCGCCGACTTTCCAGCCATCCCCGCCGGTTGGTCCTATCTCGACACCGCCGCCACCGCGCAGAAGCCGCAGGCGGTGATCGACGCGATCGGGCTTGGCTATTCCGACACCTACGCCACCGTCCACCGCGGCGTGTACCAGCGCAGTTCCGAAATGACGCTCGCCTTCGAGGCAGCCCGCCGCCGCATCGCCGGCTTCATCGGTGCACCGTCGCCCAACGAAGTGATCTTCGTGCGCGGCGCCACCGAAGGCATCAATCTGGTCGCGCAAAGCTGGGGCGGCGCAAACCTCCAGCCCGGCGACCGCATCATGCTCTCGCTGCTCGAGCACCACTCGAACATCGTGCCTTGGCAGCTCATCGCAAAGGCGCGCGGCGCCGAGATCGACGTCGCGCCGCTCACCGAGGACGGCCGCATCGATCTCGACGCCATGGCCGCGATGCTGACGCCGAAGCACCGCCTCGTCGCCCTCGCCCATGTCTCCAACGTGCTCGGCTCGGTGCTCGACGCCCGCCGCGCCGCTGCGCTCGCGCACTCGGTCGGCGCGCTGCTGCTGCTCGACGGCTGCCAGGCGGTGCCGCGAATGGCGGTGAACGTCGCGGAGCTTGGCTGCGACTTCTACACCTTCTCCGGCCACAAGCTCTATGGCCCGACCGGTATCGGAGTCCTGTGGGGCCGCACCGAGCTTCTCGACGCGATGCCGCCTTGGCAAGGCGGCGGCGCGATGATCGACAAGGTGAGCTTCGAGGAAACCACCTTCGCGCCCCCGCCTGCCCGCTTCGAAGCCGGCACCCCGCACATCGTCGGCGTGCTCGGGCTTGAGGCCGCCGTCGGCTACGTCGAACGCATCGGCCTCGACGCAATCGCCGCCCACGAGGCGGCGCTGGTCACCGAAGCGCGCGCGGCGTTGTCCACCATCAACAGCGTCCGCTTGTTTGGCCCGGAAGACAGCGCCGGCATCGTCAGCTTTGCGCTGGAGGGGGTGCATCCCCACGACGTCGGCACCATATTGGACGAGAGCAAGGTCGCCATCCGCGCCGGCCACCATTGCGCCCAGCCGCTGATGCGGCACCTGGGCGTCGATGCAACCGCGCGGGCGAGCTTCGGCGTCTATAACGGCCGCCGCGACATCGAAGCGCTGGTGCGCGGCATCGAACGGGTAACAAGGATCTTCGGGTGAACGAGGAACGACGCATCGAAATCGAGGAAGTCAGCGAGGCGCCGTCCCCGCCCAAGGCGCGCGTGTCCGACGCGGTCGAGACTTTCGAGCGCAAGCGCGACTATTTGGAAGGCTTCCTGTCGAAACCGCCTGCGGCCGAGCCTGCTCCAGAAATGAGCGGGGGCGAGCTCTACGAGGCAGTGATCGACGCGCTGAAGGAAATTTACGACCCGGAAATCCCGGTCAACATCTACGATCTCGGCCTCATCTACGACGTCGAGATCACGCCTGAGCACCACGCCATGGTCAAGATGACCCTGACAACGCCGAACTGCCCGGTCGCCGAGTCGATGCCGGGCGAAGTGGAGCTGCGCGTCGGCTCCGTCCCTGGCGTCGGTCACGCCGAAGTGGAACTCGTCTGGGATCCGCCCTGGGACCCGCAGAAGAT
Source organism: Allosphingosinicella sp. (assembly GCA_036399095.1). Classification (GTDB taxonomy): domain Bacteria; phylum Pseudomonadota; class Alphaproteobacteria; order Sphingomonadales; family Sphingomonadaceae; genus Allosphingosinicella. The sequence continues at coordinate 49,450 of DASWNT010000019.1, read as the reverse complement.
GACGGACGAGGCCAAGCTCGAATTGGGAATGCTGTGAATTCGCTCAAAGTGGTACTTTGAGCGAGTTTAGGTGCCTGGGTTGAGGCAGGTGCAGGTCGCAGAAATCCGTTCGTCCCGAGCGAAGTCGAGGGGCGCACTTGAAGAGTCTGAGCCAGCGCCCTTCGACTGCGCTCGGGACGAACGAGGATCTTAGAATGAGTACTGCTGCAACCCGCCGCCCGCGCCCAGCGGCCTTGATCCTGACCCCCGCCGCCGAAGCGCGCGTCGCGGCGTTGATGGCGCGTGCGCCGGAGGGGACGGTGGGCGTCAAGCTCTCCACCCCGCGCCGCGGCTGCTCGGGCCTCGCCTACAGCGTCGATTACGTCTCGGCAGCAAACCCGATGGACGAGCGCATCGAAACGCCGGCCGGCCCCTTCTTCATCGACGCAGCCTCGATCCTGTACCTGATCGGCTCCACCATGGATTGGGTGGAGGACGATTTCACCGCCGGGTTCGTCTTCGCCAACCCCAATGCAAAGGGCATGTGCGGCTGCGGCGAAAGCTTTACCGTCTAGGTCAGAACGCCACGCCGAACCGGAAGGCGGCGCCGAGATCGGTGTTCATTGCTTCCACGTGCCCCGGCTGGCGGCGCGCAAAGGCGTTGGCGCTGATGTGCCCGCCCCACAAAGCCACGCCGTACGCGGCCTCGACGTCGATCTCGCGGCCGGTCGGCGCAAGGTTGAAGAAGCGCTGATCATAGCCGACCGCGCCCGTTGCGTAGTCGTAGGAGACCGGAAGCTGCAGCGCATAACCGCCCGACGCGACGCGCAGCGGCTGCATCACCCGAAGCGCCAGCCGGTCGCCCGGGCGGAAGGCGCCCGCCTTTGAAACATCGAACGCCCAGGCTTCGGTGCCGAGCCGCCCGCTTTGCGCCAGTCCGCCGCCGGCCATGCTGGTGATGCCGCGCCGGTAGGCCGCATAAGCGCCCCAGCCGCGGCCGAAGTCGAAGCTTGCGCTTGCGTCGGCGAACCAGCTCGTTGCACCGCCGGTGCCGAACAGCCCCGCCGACAAGCGTCCGCCAAGCACCGTTTCCCGCTCGTCCAGCCGGGTCGCGCCAAGCGTCAGCGTCGCCGGGCCGATCTTGCGGTCAAGCGTCGCTGAACCCACCGTGTAGCGCGGCTGTTCGCGCCCGTCGGCGGCGAGCTGCGACTGGTACACTTCGCCGCGCTCGGCGGTGACGGTAAGCCCCGCCGGCCCGAGCTTGTGGCGGATGCCGACGCTGGACGTGCCGTCGCTGTGGAAGCCCGCCCGCGCCATCGGGTCGCGCGCGACCAGGAAGGCGTTCTGATACTGGCCGGTCAGCCGCTGCTGCAGCGTTTTGCCGCTTTCCGAAATGCCCATCGCCACCGCGGTTTTGGGCGACAGCTGGCTGAGCATCAGCCCGGACAGCACCCGCGCCTGACGCGTGTCTTCGTAGCTCAGGCCCATCTGCGCCATCCCGACCCAGGGCTGGCTGCTGCGCTGGCGATCGAGGGTGATCGACACGGCCATCTTGCCGGCCGAAACGGTGGAGGTGCGCTGGTCGCCGCCGAGCGACTGACCAAGCGGCCTCTCCTGCGGCGCATGGGCGAGCTGGGTGGCGAAATCCATTACGAATGCGCGCGAATAGCCGTCGAGGATGATCGCTCCGGCCATTTGCCCGGCGGGGGTACGTGCATCGCCCATTGTGCCCGAACCGGTGCCGCCGCCGGCGGGAGGCACCGGCAGGCCCGAGCCCGCCATGGTGATCGTGCCCTGCGGCGAGAAGGCTCGCTGGATGTTGAGAATACCGCGCCCATAAGATGCATCGGTGCCGGTCGCGCCTGCATCGTCCGCCGTTTTCAGCAGCAAATCGACGATCTGCGCGCCGGTCAGGTTCGGAAAAGCGCTTGCAAGCAGAGCCGCCGCGCCGCTGATCACCGGCGCCGAAAAGGAAGTACCGGAATATAGGTAGCCGGTGCCGGTCTGATCGATCGTCCGCACCCGAGAGCCGAGCGCGGTTAGGTACCAATTCGCCGATGCGCCGGTGCCCGCTTTGTTGGAATAGCCCGCCATCGCACGTGCCTCGTCCATCGCGCCGGCAATGATCACCAGGCCGTTGCCGTTGGACGCGCCGCCGATCGCGAAGCCGGCCGGCTCGGCTAGCGATTCGTTGCCGGCCGACATCACCATCACCACGCCGGCCGCCGAGGCACGGCGGACGGCGCCCACCATCGCGGAGCCGATGCCTTCGCCGCCGAGCGAGATGTTGATCACCCGCGCGCCATTCGCGACCGCCACGTCGATGGCGCGCGCGATATCGCTGTCGCTATGCTTGCAACCGTCGTCGGCGTCGCAATCATTGGGGTTGCTGGTGTTGAGCGAAATGATCGTCGAGTCGAAGGCAACACCCATCGATTGCGTACCGTTGCGCCCGGCCGCGATCACCGCCGAAACCGCCGTGCCATGGCCTTCGGTGTCGGTGATGCCGCGGCTTGCCACCATGTCGCGGCTTGCCGGATCGATCCTGCCGGCGAACTCCGGAAGGTTCGGGTTGATGCCGCTGTCGATCACGCCGACCTTTACGCCGCGGCCGGTGCCGCCCGCGTCCCAGGCATGGATCGCACCGGACGAGGTGGCGCCGTTGGAGCGCTGATACTCCGCGTCGTTATAGTTGATGCCTGTCGGTGCCGGCGGCGGGGGAGGCGGCGGGGGCGGAGGAGGTGGCGGCGGCGGCGGCGGCGCGGGCGGCGGCGCGCCCAGCGTCGGATCGGGACGCGCCCCGGTGCCGCCTCCTCCGCCGCCGCAGCCGCCAAGCACAAGCGCGCCCGCGCACACGGTGAGAACAAGCACGCTCCGGGTCAGACGGCGATCCATGGGCAACCTCTTCCAAGCGGAATTTTCCGGTTTATCAGTGGCTTATGCCACAACAAAGCTTTCGTTTTGATGAAGCCCCGGCTTTCCCCTAGGGGACATGGGATGCACCCGAACTTCCGCCATGTCGATTGCTGGATCTTTGATCTCGACAACAGCCTCTACCCGGCGTCGGCGAACCTGTTCGAGCTGATCGACATCCGAATGGGGGAGTTCATCTCCAACCTCGTCGGCTGCGATTCGGTGGAAGCGCGCCGAATCCAGAAGGGCTATTTCCGCGACCATGGCACCACCCTTGCCGGTCTGATGCGCAGCCACGGCACCGAGCCGCGCGAGTTCCTCGATTATGTCCACGACATCGATCTTGCCCGCATCTCCGCCGATCCGCGGGTGGTGGACGCGCTCGACCGCTTGCCGGGGCGAAAGTTCGTCTTCACCAACGGCGACGAAGCCTATGCGCGCCGGGTGCTCGACAAGCTCGGCCTCGCCAATGCGTTCGATGGGCTGCACGACATCCATGCCATGAACTACGTGCCCAAGCCGCACCCGGATGCGTACCGGGCGATGTGCGACCTCCACGCCATAGAGCCAAGGAGCGCGCTGTTCGTGGAAGACATGGCCCGCAACCTGGAGCCGGCCAAGGCTCTCGGCATGACCACCGTGTGGGTCGACAACGGCTCCGAGCAGGCCGGGCGCGACTATGATCCCGCCTTCATAGACCACCGAATCACCGACGTCGCCGAGTGGCTGACCGACATCGTTCAAGGACCCGAAAAATGACCGAAACGCTGCGCAACACCATCGAAGACGCTTGGGAAAACCGCGACAGAATCGGCGCGGCGGACCGCGATGCCGCGCAAGCCGTGGAGGCCGCGCTCGCCCTCCTCGACAGCGGTGAAGCGCGGGTGGCGGAAAAGGGTCCGGGCGGCTGGACGGTGAACCAGTGGCTGAAGAAGGCGGTGCTGCTCTCCTTCCGTTTGTCGCCGATGGAGGCGATTTCCGGTGGCCCCGGCGGGGCGCCTTGGTGGGACAAGGTGCCGTCCAAATTCTTAGGGTGGGACGCGGAGCGCTTCACCCAAGCCGGCTTTCGAGCCGTCCCCGGCGCGATTGTCCGGCGCGGCGCCTTTGTTGGGAGGAACGCGGTGCTGATGCCGAGCTTCGTCAACATCGGCGCTTACGTTGGTGAAGGTACGATGGTGGACACCTGGGCGACCGTCGGCAGCTGCGCCCAGATCGGCCGCAACGTCCATATCTCCGGCGGAACCGGCATCGGCGGCGTGCTTGAACCGCTTCAGGCCGGGCCGGTGATTATCGAAGACGATTGCTTCATCGGCGCGCGGTCCGAAGTTGCCGAAGGGGTGGTCGTGGAACAGGGGGCGGTGCTCTCGATGGGCGTGTTCCTCGGCGCCTCCACCAAGATCGTGGACCGTGCTTCCGGCGAGGTGTTCTACGGGCGGGTGCCGGCTTACTCGGTGGTGGTGCCCGGCGTCCTGCCCGGCAAGGATGGCGGTCCCGGCCTTGCCTGCGCGGTGATCGTGAAGCGCGTCGATGAGCGCACCCGCTCCAAGACCAGCATCAACGAATTGCTCCGCGATTGAAGCGCCGGGCGCTCCTCCTCTTAACGCTGTTCGGCGCCGAACCGGCCGCGGCCGAGCCGCCGCCGCTGACTTGGGAGCGGCTGACCGCCCTGACTCCCAAGGCCGTCGCGCGTGAAGTGTTCGGCGCGTTCGGCGATGGGCTTTACCTGGTCGGCGGCCAGCTTCCGAAGCGGGGAGACCGGTTCGGCCGCCCGTTGCGCTACTTGAGCTTCCTCAGCCAGCCGCGCGCCTCCTACCGCGCCGGTGTGTGCGAGACGGACTGGATACAGGTCGAACTGGCACCTCTGCCGCCGACGCTTGAACGGCTCGAACCCGGACTTCGGCCGCGCGCGCCGAAGCTCCTCACCAATTACATCGTTCAGGACCTTGCCAAGGTGCGGGAAGGCGGACCTTCCGTGGACGAGATGGCGGCGCTGGAGGAAGCTTGCGCGGCGATCGACCCGCTGGGCGCTTCAACCATCGTTGCCGAAACGGCCTTCGACATCACCGGCACCGTCGGCCATGTCGCCGGTCTCGTTGAAGCGGCGGCCAAGGGGCGAACGATGGCACCGATGAACTGCACCGGCGACAACGGCGCCATGCCCGAGGCCGAGTGCCTGCGCATGCTTGCGACGCTGAAGCCGGAGGCGATCTCGACCGCGCATCTCGAAGCCGGCTGCGGGCGCAAGGAAGCGGACGTTTCCTGCCGAACGGCAGGGGCTTGGTACCAAGACCGAGACCTGCGCATCGTCTTCGAAACCCGGCGCGGCGGCGGCGGCAAACCGGCGCTGATCACCGTTGAGATGCTGCCCGACGAGCGCGCGATCATCAACTAACCGGGCGCGAGCTAGGGCTTGGCTGTTTCCCCGAGCAGCTTGGCGGCTTCGGCGCCCGCCCAATCCTTGTCGCCGGCAATACGCCAAACCTCCCGCCCATCCGCGTCATAGAGGATGGTGGTTGGAAGCGTGCTGACGCCGAGATCGCTCATCAGCGCCATCTGCGGGTCGAGCCATGCCTCCAGCGTCCGGTACTTAGCCTTGACAAGGAACGCCTCGACCTTTGCGCGGCCTTCCATATCCTGGCTCACCGTCAGCACCTGCAGCTTTTCCCCCTCCCGGACGGCGAGCGCGTCCAGGGTCGGCAATTCCTTGACGCACGGCGCGCACCAGGTGGCCCACAGGTTGAGCAAAAGCGGCTTGCCCCGGAACTCGGCCAGCGTGACCCTTTCCCCGTCCGGGTTCTCGAACGGGGTGTCGGGCGCCGCCGTGCCCGCGCGGGAGCGGTCGACGGTACCGGCAGCCGCGGCAGGCTCGGGCTCGGGCGCCGGCGCCGGCGCTTCGCTGCCGCAGGCGGACAGGAGCAGAAGAAGGGGAAGCAGCAGGGTGCGCATGGGCGCGAGGTAAGGGTGCCGCCGCCACCCGGCAAGCGGCGCTTTTGGGGGATGATTTCGCCGCCTCGCGCCTTTACAGCCAAGGGCCATGAGAAAAACCGTCCTTGCTCTGGCCCTGCTCGCCGCCGCTTGCGGCAAGGTGGAGCCGCTGCGCCCGGCCGCCGGCGACTCGCTTCCGCCCAAGCCCGCGGTTGCGGCGCGGGCGCCGACCACCGACGAACTGCTCACCCCGCCGCCCATCGCCCGCCCGACGCGCACCGAAGACACGCTTCGCCGGTCGGAGGAGCGCGAGGACGACCGCTTCGATCTTCCGCCGAGCTGAACCCCCACGCACGCTCGGCGTTCACCACCGAAACCTTTCCCGGAGACCCTCTTTGAAAAAGCTCAAAAAGGCGGTGTTCCCCGTCGCCGGCCTCGGCACCCGTTTCCTTCCCGCCACCAAGGCGATGCCCAAGGAAATGCTCACCGTCGTCGACCGGCCGCTGATCCAATATGCTGTCGAGGAAGCGCTGGAAGCCGGGATCGAACAGTTCATCTTCGTCACCGGCCGCGGCAAGACCGCGCTTGAGGACCATTTCGACATCGGCTTCGAGCTCGAGGCCACCATGCGCGGCCGCGGCAAGGACCTATCGGTCCTCGATTCCACCCGCATGCCGGCCGGCGCGATCACCTCCGTCCGCCAGCAGCAGCCCCTCGGCCTCGGCCACGCCGTCTGGTGCGCCCGCGACATCGTCGGGGACGAGCCGTTCGCGGTTCTCCTCCCCGACGACCTGATGTTCGGCAAGCCCGGCTGCCTCGCTCAGATGGTGGAGGCCTATAACAAGGTCGGCGGCAACATCGTCTGCGTCGAAAACGTGCCGCAAGAACGCACCGCCAGCTACGGCATCGTCGATCCGGGCGCGCAGGACGGCCGCCTCACCGAAGTGCGCGGCCTCGTTGAAAAACCGAAGCCGGAGGAAGCGCCGTCCACCTTGGGCGTGGTCGGCCGCTACATTCTTCAGCCTGAAGTGATGCGCATCCTGGATGCCAAGGAAACCGGCGCGGGCGGCGAAATCCAGCTCACCGACGCAATGGCCAAGCTGATCGGGAGCCAGCCCTTCCACGGAGTCACGGTGGATGCCGAACGGCACGATTGCGGGGACAAAATCGGCTTCGTGAAGGCCAACCTCGCCCTTGCGCTTCAGCGCGAGGATGTCGGCCCCGCAATCCGCGAGTATCTGGCGAGCCTGTGACCTGCTCCGCGCTTCTTGTCGGCGACGGCCCCGCCCGCCCGATCAGTGCGAAGGAGGCGGCGAACTATGCCGGCCCCGGCTTCGTCTGGCTCCACCTCGACGACGCAAGCGCCGACGAGCTCGCCTTCCTTAAGACCGAAGACATTCCCGACATCGCCGCCAACGCTTTGGTCGCTACCGAAACGCGCCCCCGCTGCGACCGGCTGGAGGAAGGCGCCATCGTCAACCTGCGCGGCCCTGCGGCGGTTGCTCTGGACGATTCGGACCGGCTGGTATCGGTGCGCATGTGGGTGCGCCGCGGCAAGGTGAACAGCGTCACCCGGCGGCCCTTGTTGGCCACCGCCGAAGTTTCGAGCCAGATGGAAGCCGGGCGCATCCTCGATCCGGGCGACCTCGTTGCCGCCTTCGCCCGCGCCATCTCGAAGCAGCTCGATCCGGAAGTGGCGGCGCTCGGCGACACGCTCGACGACTACGAATCCGAACTGGACGATCCCCGCGCCATCTATCGGCTGCGCAGCGCCATCGCCAAAATCCGTTCGGACGCCATCGCCTACCGCCGCTTCGTTGCCCCCAACCGCGACGCGCTGGTGACGCTCTCCGAACTCGATTTCCTGTGGCTGGCCGAGGAAGACCGCCTCCACATCCGCGAAGCCGCCGACCGATTCGCGCGGATGACCGAGGAACTTGAAGCGGTCCGCGAACGCGCCGCCTTGCTCCACGAGCAGATCACCGATCTGCGCGGGGAGCAGATGGAAACCCGCGCCCTGTTCATCTCGGTGGTGGCGTTCATTTTCCTGCCGCTGACCTTCGTCACCGGCCTGCTGGGGATGAACGTCGAAGGCATCCCCTTCGCCAAGGAGCCATGGGCCTTCTGGGGCGTCGTCGGCTTCTGCATCCTGATCGGCGCTGCGGTGCTCGCCTGGTTCACCTACCGCCACTGGCTGAGGAAGTAGCTACAAGATCCTCCCCTGAAAGGGGAGGTGGCAGGCGCAGCCTGACGGAGGGGTATCAGCGTTGTCGCTTGCGCAGCGTCTGTCGGAAAGGCTGATACCCCTCCACCGCGCTGCGCGCGGTCCCCCTCCCCTTGCAGGGGAGGATTTCACCTCACGCAAACCGCTCCTTCAGCGCCAGCATCGCAAGCGCCGCCTTGGCCGCTTCGCCGCCTTTGTCCTTCTCGTCGCGCCGCGCCCGGGCCAGCGCCTGCGCTTCGTTCTCCACCGTCAGGATGCCGTTGCCGACCGCGAGCCCGTCCAACGTCAGCGCCATGATCCCGCGCGCGCTTTCGCCCGCCACGATCTCGAAATGGTAGGTCTCGCCCCGGATCACCACGCCCAGCGCGACATAAGCGTCGAAACGCTCGCTTTCGCTGGCGAGCGCAATCGCCGCCGGCACTTCCAGCGCCCCCGGCACCGTCACCGTTTCATGGCTGTGCCCCGCCGCTTCGATGGCGGTGCGGGCGCCGTCGAGCAGCATGTCGTTCAAATGGTCGTAGAAGCGCGCTTCGACGATCAGCACGTGCGCCATGGTCAGTCCTCCAGCGGGATCGGCCGCTCGCCGACGATGGTGAGGCCGTAGCCGCCAAGCGCGACCGGCGTGTGGTGGGTGTTGGTGAGCAGGATCATGTCCTGAATGCCCAGAGCCGACAGGATCTGCGCGCCGCCGCCATAATCGCGAAGCTGCTCCATGTCGGCGGGTCCGCCTTTGCCGGACTTCACGTCCAGGATCGCGGAAATCGGCACCGCCCGGGTCAGCGCAACGATCACGCCGGAGCCTTCCGCCGCGATCGCCTTCATCGCGCCGCGAAGCAGCCCGCTGCGCGCGCAATTCTCACCGAACACATCCTCGAAGATGCTCAATTGATGCATCCGAACCAGCACCGGCTTCGTCACGTCGACCGCGCCCTTCACCAGCACCACCGTCTCCGTGCCCAGCGCCTTGTTGAGGAAGCTCTTCGCCGTCCACTTGCCGCCCCAGCAGCTGTCGATCTCCGCTTCCGCCGTCTGCTCGACCAGATGGTCCTTCTTCAGCCGGTAGGCGATAAGGTCGCGGATCGTGCCGATCTTGAGGCCGTGGAGCTGGGCGAAGGCGACGAGGTCGTCCATCCGCGCCATTGTCCCGTCTTCCTTCATGATCTCGCAGATCACGCCCGACGGATTGAGGCCCGCAAGCCGCGAAATATCGACCGCCGCTTCGGTATGGCCGGCGCGGATCAGCACGCCGCCGTCCCGCGCCACCAATGGAAAGACGTGGCCCGGCGTGACGATATGCTCGGCGCCCTTGCCGGCATCGATCGCCACGGAGATCGTCCGCGCCCGGTCCGCCGCCGAGATGCCGGTGGTGACCCCGTCGCGGGCTTCGATGGAGGTGGTGAAGGCGGTTTCGTGCCGCGTTCCGTTCTGCCGGCTCATCAGCCCGATGCCGAGCTGGTCCACCCGCTTCTTGGTCAGCGCCAGACAGATCAGCCCACGCCCATGCTTGGCCATGAAGTTGATCGCATCGGGCGTCGCCATCTGGGCGGGGATGACGAGATCGCCCTCATTCTCCCGGTCCTCGTCGTCGACCAGAATGAACATGCGCCCGTTGCGCGCCTCGTCGATCAGCTCTTCCGGGCTGGAGAGGAAACCGCGAGCCAGTGGGGAAGTCGCCATCAGCGCCGAAGCTCCAGCATCCGCCCGATATAGCGGGCAAGCAGGTCGATCTCGATATTCACCTTCCGCCCCGCGGCGATGTCCGCGAAGCTGGTCTCCTGTGCCGTATGCGGGATGATGTTGACCACGAAGCGCACCCCGTCGGAAATCGCCTCCACCTCGTTCACTGTCAGCGACACGCCGTCGAGCGCCACCGAGCCCTTGGCGGCGATATATTGCTCCACGGAAGCGGGGGCGACGATCGCCACCCGGATGGAGCCGCCGACCTCCGCCGCGCTTTCCACTTCGCCGACGCCGTCGACATGGCCGGTGACGATATGGCCGCCAAGCTCGTCGCCGACGCGAAGCGCCCGCTCCAGGTTCAGCTTCGCGCCCTCCTGCCAAAGCCCCGGCGCGCTTCGCGACAGCGTTTCGGCCGAGACATCGACGGCGAACCAGTCGGCGCCTTTGTCGACCACGGTCAGGCACACGCCCGAACAGGAAATGGACGCGCCGAAATCGACCCCCGCCATGTCGTAGCCGCAGCCGATCGTCAGGCGAAGGTCGCCGCGCTGCTCGACGGAGCGAACCCGCCCTACATCCGTGATGATTCCGGTGAACATATCAGCGCCCTTAGCGCCTCCCCCCGCGCCTGTCGAAACCTTCTGGGGGAAAGGGCGCACGCTTGCGGGGGAGGGGCGCATCGGGCAAAGGCGGCGCTTCGACGGACCCGCTTTTTCGCGCGGGTGGCTCGGCCCGGCGCCTATCCCCGGGATAATCCGGGGAATCGTGGTCGCGCTTGCGCTTATTCCCGAAGCGATCGGCTTTTCGCTGATCGCCGGCGTCGATCCGCGCGTCGGCCTCTACGCCTCCGTCGCCATTGCCATCGTGATCGCTTTCACCGGCGGGCGGCCGGGCATGATCTCGGCCGCCACCGCCGCGGTTGCGGTGCTGGTCGTCCCCTTGGTGCGCGACCATGGCGTCGAATATCTCTTCGCGGCGACCATCCTGATGGGCGTCATCCAGATTGCCGCAGGTCTCGCCCGGCTCGACCTCCTGATGCAGTTCGTCTCGCGCTCGGTGATCACCGGCTTCGTCAACGCCCTCGCCATCCTCATCTTTCTTGCTCAGATGCCGCAATTGCTCGGCGTCACCTGGCAGGCTTATGCGATGATTGCGGCGGGGCTGGCGGTGATCTACCTCCTGCCCCGCCTGACCAAGGCGGTGCCGTCGCCGCTGGTCGCGATCCTGTTGCTCACTGCCGTCGCAATATACACGGGCGCGCCGGTGAACACGGTGGGCGACATGGGCGAGCTTCCCGAAGGCCTCCCCTCCTTCGCCCTCCCGCAGGTGCCGCTGACCTGGGAAACGCTGCGCATCATTCTCCCCTTCTCGCTCGCAATGGCCGCCGTCGGGCTGCTCGAGTCCCTGCTCACCGCTCAGATCGTCGACGACATGACCGACACGGCCAGCGACAAGCGCCGCGAATGCGCGGGGCAGGGCACCGCCAACATCGTCGCGGCGACGCTTGGCGGCATGGGCGGCTGCGCGATGATCGGCCAATCGGTGATCAACATCACCTCCGGCGGCCGCGGGCGCCTGTCCACCTTTACGGCCGGCGCCGTTCTCCTCTTCCTGCTCGCCGTGCTCGGGCCGTTCGTAGGGCGGATTCCGATGCCGGCCTTGGTGGCGGTGATGATCATGGTGTCGATCGGCACCTTCAGCTGGAACTCGATCCCGAACCTGCGCCGTCACCCCTGGCCATCGTCGGTGGTGATGGTGACCACCGTGGTCGTGGTCGTCGCAACCCACGACCTCTCGATGGGCGTCCTTGCCGGGGTTCTGCTCTCCGGCATCTTCTTCGCCGGCAAGGTGCGGCGGATGTTCGCGGTTGAGCGCAGCGCGAGCGAGGACGGCCGCATCGTCTACCGCGTCTCCGGCCAGATCTTCTTCGCCTCGGTGGACCGCTTCACCGGCAGCTTTCAGGCGGAAGAACCGGGCGCCGAGGTGCTCATCGACATGACCGCCGCGCATTTCTGGGACATCTCGGCCGTCGCCGCACTCGACAAGATCGTCGCTCACTTGCGCCGCGACGGCTGCACGGTGGGGATGGTCGGCTACAACCGGGCAAGCGCCGACATCGTCGATCGTTTCGCGCTGCACGACAAAACCGGCGTCGAAATCGGCGCTGTGCCGCACTAGCGAAAGCCGGCTGCCCGCCCAACTTTCGTTTTCGTTACGTTCTCTTTTGCGCTATGGTCTTGGGCCGATGTTCGACCTTCCTTATCCCGCGCTTCACGCCACCCATGGCGGCATCTGGCTTGCCACGCCGGACGGGGAACTGCGCGGGCTCGGCCGGGGCGAGGCGATCTCCTGCACCGCCGACACGCCCGCCATCATGCTCAACGCGCCGCTGATCGGTCAGCGGCTCGGCTATCCCGAGCTGTCAGGCCTCGACCTCCTCGAGCTGTTCGCTTTTGTGCACCCCGCCCGCTTCGCCGTGCCGACGCCGAAGGGCATCGCCCACGCCCTCGGCCTGCCCGCCCCGGAAACGGACGCCGACGCAGCGCCTTTCCTGCGCGACGCCGCTGCCCACCTGCTTTCCACGCTGGAGAACGACTGGCCCGAGCGGGAAGGCGCCTGGGCCTCCGCGCAAGCACTGTGGCGGCTGCGCTGGACGTGGGCGCCGGTGGTGGCGAAGCACCTCAAGCGCCCGGAGAAGGACGAGCGCTGGCTGTTCTCGCGCCTGCCGGAATGGGAGGAAAGCTCAGCCCGCCCGCAGCCGGCGCCCGCGCGAGTGACCGAGGAGGAAGCGCTCGAGCGGCTCGCCAACCTTGTTGGAAGCGAAGCGGAAGTGCGCGAAGGCCAGCGCCTCTACGCCGCCGCGGCCGCCGCCGCCTTCGTCCCCCGCCGCGCCGAGGGGCAGCCCAACATGCTGCTGGCCGAAGCCGGCACCGGGATCGGCAAGACGCTCGGCTACCTCGCGCCTGCGTCGGTTTGGGCGGAGAAAGCGGACGGGGCGGTGTGGGTCTCCACCTACACCAAAGCGCTCCAGCGCCAGCTCGACCGCGAGGGGCTTCGCCTCTTCCCGGACGCGGAGGAGCGCAAGCGGCGGATCGTCGTGCGCAAGGGCCGTGAGAATTACCTCTGCCTCCTCAACCTCGAAGACGCGCTGCAAGGCGGGTTCGCCGGCCGCGCCGCGATCCTTGCCCAGCTCGTCGCCCGCTGGGCGGCCTATTCCAAAGACGGCGACATGGTCGGCGGCGACTTGCCGGGCTGGCTGTCCACCCTGTTCCGCCGCGCCGGCTCCACTGCATTGGCCGACCGGCGCGGCGAGTGCGTCTATGCCGGCTGCCCGCATTACCGGAAATGCTTCATCGAGCGCTCCGCCCGGGCAAGCGCCGACGCCGATCTCGTCATCGCCAATCATGCCCTCGTGATGGTCAACGCCGCGCGCGGCCGCGACAATCCGCCGACCCGCATCGTGTTCGACGAAGGCCACCACCTGTTCGACGCCGCCGATTCGACCTTCGCCACCGCGCTTACCGGGCAGGAAACGATCGAGCTTCGCCGCTGGCTGATGGGCCCCGAAGGCAAGACCCGCGGCCGCCGCCGGGGCTTGGCGGCACGTCTGATGGACGTCGCCTCCTATGACGAAGGCGGCGCACTCGCGCTCGACGCTGCGGTGCGGGCCGCCGGCCTTCTCCCTTCCGACGGCTGGCTGCAGCGCATCGCCGAGGGGCAGCCTTTCGGCCCGGTCGAGAAGCTCCTCGCCGCCGTGCGCGGCACGGTTTACGCGCGCACCACCTCGGGCGACGCCGGCTATGGGATCGAGACGGAGATGGCCGAACTCGACGCCGACATCGTCGAAGCCGCCGCGCCGGCCGCCCAAGCGCTCGAACAGCTCCTTCGTCCCCTTATCGCCCTCGGCAAACGCCTCGAAGCGGTACTGGAAGACGCTCCTGATTGGCTCGACGCGCAGGCCCGTGCGCGAATCGAAGGCGCGATCGGCGGCCTTTCCTGGCGGGCGCAGACTCTTGCCGGCTGGATCGCGCTCGCCGCGCGGCTCGGCGGGCCGGTCGACCAAGATTTCGTCGACTGGCTCGCGGTGGATCGGGTCGATGGGCGCGAATACGACATCGGCCTGCACCGCCGCTGGCTCGACCCCACCCGCCCGCTCGCCGAGGCGGTGCTGAAGCCCGCGCACAATGTCGTCGTCACCTCCGCCACCTTGCGGGGCGCGGAAGATTGGGGCGCCGCCGAAGCGCGCACCGGCGCCTGCCACCTTTCCGCCCCCGGCGCCGCGCGCTTCGAGGCTGCGAGCCCCTTCGATTATGCGGCAAGCGCCGAAGTCCTCATCGTCACCGATCTGAAGCGCGGCGACGTGCCGGCTTTGGCCGGCGCTTATGCCCGGCTGATCGAGGCCGCAGGAGGGGGAACATTGGGACTTTTCACCGCCATCCAGCGGATGAAGGCGGTCCACGCCCGCATCGCCGACCGCCTCGCCCGTGCCGGACTGCCGCTCTACGCCCAGCATGTCGACCCGATCGACACCGGCACCCTGGTCGACATCTTCCGCGACGACGCCCGCGCCTCCCTGATCGGCACCGACGCCCTTAGGGACGGCGTTGACGTTCCCGGCCACTCGCTCCGCCTGGTGGTGATGGAAGGCGTGCCCTGGCCGCGCCCCACGGTGCTCCACGCCGCCCGCCGCGCCGCCGCCGGGGGCAGCGGCTATGACGACCGGGTGGTCCGCGCCCGCCTCGCTCAAGCCTTCGGCCGCCTGATCCGCCGTGACGGCGACAAGGGCACGTTCGTGCTTCTCTCCTCCGCCACCCCCAGCCGCCTGCTCACCGCCTTTCCTCCGGGGGTCGCGATCCGCCGCGTGAGCCTCGCCGAAGCGATCGAGCGGGTGCGCGCGCGGCTTTCCATCGACGCGCCGATGGTGCAAGGCCTCGCGCCGGAGAGTTATCGCCAAGAGGCGCAATGAAGACGCTGACCCTGCTGCGCCACGCCCGGTCCGACTGGGACGACAGTGTGCAGCGCGATTTCGACCGCCCATTGAACCCCCGCGGCCGCCGCGCCGCGCGCACGGTGGGGCGGGAGATGAAGCGCCTGGGCCTCCGCTTCGATCACTGCATCGCCTCACCGGCCGTTCGGGTGCGCGAAACGCTCGGCGAAGTGGAAGCCGCGTTCGGCGCGCTCAATCCGCAGTTCGACGAGCGCGTCTACCTCGCCGACCCCGAGACCCTGATCGACCTGGTGCGCGCCGCGCCCGATGGAGCGGAAAGCCTGCTCCTCGTGGGCCATAATCCCGGGCTGGAGATGCTTGTCCTGGCCCTCGCCGCGCGCGGCGCCAGCCCCCTCATCGGCGAAGTTGAGGTGAAATACCCCACCGGCACCCTCGCCGAACTAAGCCTTCCAGTGGAACGCTGGGCCGATGTCAGCGAAGGACGAGCCCAGCTCCTCCGCTTCATCCGTCCAAGGGATCTAGACCCGAACCTCGGCCCCGACAGCGTCTAAGATCCTCCCCTGAAAGGGGAGGGGGACCATGCGCAGCATGGTGGAGGGGTATCAGCCTGAGCGGATTGCAGGGTGCCGGCGGAGACGCTGATACCCCTCCGTCAGGCTTCGCCTGCCACCTCCCCTTCCAGGGGAGGATTGATGACAAAGAAAAAGGCGCGGAAGCCTTAGCCTCCGCGCCTTTTCTATTTCAGCTCAACAAGAAGCTCAGGCGCTCGCCTGCGCCTCCTGGGGGAGGGCGCCACGGGCCTGCGCGATGATCGCGCTGAAGGCGGCGCCTTCGTGCATCGCGATGTCGGCCAGGACCTTGCGGTCGAGATCGACGCCGGCGAGCTTCAGGCCGTGCATGAACTGGCCGTAGGTCAGCCCTTCGGCGCGGACCGCGGCGTTGATGCGCTGGATCCAGAGGGCGCGGAAGCTGCGCTTCTTAACCTTGCGGTCGCGATAGGCATATTGCCCGGCCTTCTCCACCGCCTGCTTGGCGATGCGGATCGTGTTCTTGCGACGGCCATAATAGCCCTTCGCTTGTTCCAAAATTCTTTTGTGGCGGGCCTTTGTGGTGGTCCCGCGTTTCACGCGTGCCATGGTTTATATCCTTCTTAACGCAGGCCGTAGGGCGCCCAGAGCTTCACGCGAGCCGTATCGGCTTCGGCGAGAACTGTGGTGCCGCGGTTCTGGCGGATATATTTGGCATTGTGGCTGATCAGGCGGTGGCGCTTGCCGGCGACCCCGTGCTTGACCTTGCCGGTGGCGGTGAGCTTGAAGCGCTTCTTCACGCCGCTCTTCGTCTTGAGCTTGGGCATTTTCGTCTCCTTTGCCGCTAGTCAGGCGGACGTTTGAGAACAGCCACGGCAGCCCTTACTGGCCGGGCGGTTCATTCTTCCAAAGCTGGAAAGAAGCGGCGCCTATAGAGGGGCTGCGGCCTCAAGGCAAGGCGGTGCGCTCGGCTTTCTCGTTAAGGAAGCCCATAAGATGTGCCAGCATCGCGCCGAGCACAAACAAGGAGGAGGCGGTAATGAACGCCGCAATCGCAACCAAGGGCCAGCGCAGCCACGGGCTTGGTATCTGCCACGCCATGTAAGTCGCACCGGCCAGGGCTGTTGTGATCAGCGTGATCTTGATCCATGCGGTCAGCGGCGGCACTTCCAGCACCTCCGGTTCCGCGGGATCGTGGGGCAGGTGAACGTCGCCGCTTTGTGGGTCGTACATAAGCAGCCCGTACTCGCGCGCAAGCGCGCAGATTGCGTCGATCGCCTCCGGATCCGCACCCCAGCGCAGGTCCACCTCCACAACTCGGTCGGTTTGTTCGAACGGCAGATCGGCCCAAGGGCATTCACCGCCCTCTGGGCGCGCGCCTTCGGGCGGAAAGCGGCGCAGCAATTCGTCGGCGAAAGCCTTGATGCTGGCGCTCGGCTCAAGGTCCCGATCGTCGCCCTTCTTGTACCACCGGCGGAGCAGCACGTTAGCCGCGCAGGAATCCGGCACCAGCGGCGCCTTCCAAAATGTCAGGGTCATGCTCATGCCCCGCATTCTACCTGCGCTTGGTTACGGCATCGTAACTGAATTGTGCTCGTCTTTGATCGAAGCGGTGCGGGCCTTTAATCGAAAAGGCTGGAGACGCTGCTTTCGTCGGCGATACGGCGGATCGCCTCCCCGAGCAGTGGAGCGATGGTGAGGGTGCGGACCTTGCCGCTTGCCGCAATGCCTTCGCTGTAGATCGAGTTGGTGATCACCAGTTCGGAAAGGTCCGAATGCTCCACCCGGCTCACCGCGCCGCCGGAGAGAACGCCGTGGGTGCAATAAGCGACCACATCCTCCGCCCCCGCCTGCTTCAACGCGCCGGCCGCGTTGCACAGGGTTCCGGCCGAATCGACAATGTCGTCGATCAGGATGCAGAAGCGTTCTTGGACGTCGCCGATAATGTTCATCACTTCCGATTCGCCTGCCCGCTCACGGCGCTTGTCGACGATTGCGAGCGGCGCGTTGTCCAGCCGCTTGGCGAGCGAACGGGCGCGGACCACGCCGCCGACGTCCGGAGACACGACGGTGATCTTGCGCCCGGCGAACCGCTCCTGGATGTCGGCGGACATCACCGGAGCGCCGTAGAGGTTGTCGGTGGGGATATCGAAGAAGCCTTGGATTTGCCCTGCGTGGAGGTCGACGGACAGCACCCGGTCGGCCCCGGCCACCGTAATCAAGTTCGCGACCAGCTTCGCCGAGATCGGGGTGCGCGGCCCGGGCTTCCGGTCCTGCCGGGCATAGCCGAAATAGGGAAGAACCGCCGTGATCCGCTTGGCCGAAGCGCGGTGAAGCGCGTCGATACAGATCAGCAGCTCCATAAGATTGTCGTTGGCCGGGTAGCTCGTCGACTGGACCACGAACACGTCCTCGCCGCGCACGTTTTCGAGGATTTCGACGAAGATCTCCTCGTCGGCGAAGCGGCGAACGCTGGCTTCGGTGATCGGCAGCTTGAGATAAGCGGCGATGTCCTTGACCAGCGGCAGGTTCGAATTGCCCGATAACAATTTCATGCCGATATTCCCTGCCTGTCCGGGGTGCCGTCGCGATCCGGGCTCTTACCCGGCGGCGGCGGGGTGTCAAATTCAGCAAGCGCGCGGCGCACCGCGTGGAGCGACGCGCGGGACACCGGCACGGTGCCGCCGCCCTTGATCCGAATGCGAGCGCTTCGCCCTTCCCGCTCCAGCGAGTCCATGGCCGCAAAGGAAACCCACCAGCTTCGGTGCACCTGCATGCCGGTTGGCCCAAGCTCCTCCACCGCATCGCGAAAGCGCATCAACAGCAAGGTGGAGCCGCGCCCGGTTTGCGCCCGCACATAATGGTCCTGCATCTCGAGCAGCAGCAGGTCCCAGCCAAGCGCCGGCGGCAGGCGGCGCAGGAAGAGGTTAAGCGTGGGCGGGGAAGTGGAAGGTCCTTCAGCCAGCGCCGCGGGTTCCTCCGCCTGTTCTCCTTCGGCGCGTCGGAATACCGTCATCATCAGCAGGTGGATGAGAATGCCGACGGTGGCGACTTGCCCGTAAAGGACCGGAAAGCGGCTCCCGAACCAGAACCCGGGCGGGCGCAAGACGCCTAGCGCGTAAGCGAGCAAGCCGGTCAGCGGCAAGGACGCGACCACCGTTGCAAGGATCACCGCAAGCCACAGCGGCATCATCGTCTCCGCCGCCGCCCAGTGCGACACGGCGGAGACGGGGCGGAAGATCGCATAGCCGGCAACAACGAAGCCAACCCAGAACAGCAAGCGCACCGCCGGCGGCATCGCCGCGCTTCCGAACGGCCCAACGAGGCCAAGGATCGTGCCGATCGCTACCATCAGGAACAGATCGATGGCGATCCGCCGAAGCCGCTCCATGTTCCCTCCCGTACCCATTCGCGCTTCGCCAATTGTCCGCCTGCCGCGTCCGCGAATTCGCCGCGCCTCTTCACGCAGATACGCTTCGCCCCGGTCCAGCCTTGCCGCACAGCCTTAGGCGTCAATCAACCGGAGGTACATTTCCTTGGCAAGCCTTGCCCGCCCCCTTCGCCGCTTCGGCTTTCGCGAGATCGTCATCATGGGCGGCGCGATCACGCTGCTCACCGCAACGCTGACAGTCCTTTCCTTCGGCACCGCGGCCTCCACCAAGCCCGAAGCCATGTCGGCGGCGCTCATCATTCACCTTGGCACCGTGCTCCCAGCCCTTCCACTCGGCGCCTATATCCTGATCAGCCGCAAGGGCGGCCGGCTTCACCGGCTGCTCGGCCGCATCTGGGCGGGGATGATGATCGTCACGGCGATTTCCAGCTTCTGGCTTCGCAACAACGGCCAGCTGAGCCTGATCCACATCTTCTCGGTCATAACCCTCGTCTCCGTGCCGCTCGCCGTGCTCGCCATCCTGCGCGGCAATGTGGAGCGGCACCGGCGGGCGATGCTTGGCACCTATATCGGCTTGGTCGTCGCCGGCGCCTTCGCCTTCGCACCCGGGCGGCTGCTCGGCAGCTGGATCGGCGGCTGAGATTGCCCGCGTGCCGCCCGCGCCCTAAGGCGCGGCAATGCAGATCGTCACCCGCTTCGCCCCCGCGCCCACCGGCCGCCTTCATGTCGGCAACATCCGCACCGCCGTGCACAATTGGCTGTGGGCGAAGAAAAATGGAGGGCGCTTTCTGCTCCGCCTCGACGACACGGATGCGGAGCGTTCGTCCCAAGAAGCGGCGGCGGGGATTAGGGAGGACCTTGCCTGGCTTGGCCTGCACCCGGACGGCGAGCATCGCCAGTCGGAGCGGTTCGACTTGTACGACGCGGCGCTGGAGCGGCTGAGGGAAGCCGGGCGGGTCTATCCGGCCTATGAAACGGCGCAGGAACTCGACCTTAAGCGCAAGGTCCAGCTCAGCCGCGGCAAGCCGCCGGTTTACGACCGCGCGGCGCTCAGCCTGTCCGACGAGGAGCGCGCGGCGCTTGAAGCGGAAGGGCGCCGCCCGCATTGGCGCTTCCGGCTCGATCACTCGGCGCCGATCGAATGGGAAGACCTGATCCGCGGACGGCAGAGCTTCGACCCCGCCTTGCTCTCCGATCCCGTGATCCGCCGCGAGGATGGAAGCTGGCTCTACATGCTTCCGAGCGCGGTCGACGATGTTGAAATGGGCGTCACCCACGTGGTGCGCGGCGAGGACCATGTCGCCAACACCGCGCTCCAGATTCAGATGTTCGAGGCGATGGGCGCGGCGCCGCCCGCCTTTGCCCACGAGGCACTGCTGGTCGGATCGGAGGGCAAGCTTTCCAAGCGCTTGGGCTCGCTCGGCGCCGATGCGATGCGCCAGGACGGCATCGAGCCGCTCGCGATCCTCGCCAAGCTTGCGCGGATCGGAACCAGCTTGGCCGTGGAGCCGGTGGCCGACGCAAGCCCGCTGATCGACAGCTTCGACTTCTCCACCTTCGGCCGCGCCCCTGCGCGATTCGACCTGGAAGAGCTGAAGGCGCTCAACGCCCGCATCGTTCACCAGCTGCCCTTCGCGGCGGTGGCGGAGAGGCTGCCGGAGGGCATGGCGGAAGCGGACTGGTCGGCAATCCGGCCCAATTTGCGCAATGTCGCCGAAAGCGCCGATTGGTGGGCTATCCTTCGTGGCCACGTTGAAGCGAAAGCAGCGGACGAAGACCGCGACCTGATAGAAGCGGCGGCGTCCGTGGCCGGTGATCTAGATTGGTCGGAGACGCCGTGGCAGGCGCTGGTCGCCGAGCTCAAGGCGCGCACCGGCCGCGGCGGCAAGGCCTTGTTCCTGCCGCTCCGCCGCGCGCTGACCGGCCGCGACTCGGGCCCCGAAATGGCGGCAATGCTTCCGCTGATCGGGCGGGACGAGACCGTCGCCCGCCTGCGCGCAGCCCTCTAGCTCGCCCCTTCTCCCCCTACGGAGCCGACCTTCTTCAACAGCGGGAACAAACAGGCTTTTGCTGCGCTATGTGATGTTGTAACATGTTGTTATGAGATAGCATCTCATACATGCCCGGTAGAGGCAGCAGCAAGGAGAGACGCCATGGCCCAAGGCGGATATTTAGAGACGAAAAAGAGCCCGACGGCGCTTACCGTCGTGATCCTGATGCACGGCGCGGCGATCGGCGCGCTTGCGTTGAGCAAGATGGACGTGATCAGCGTTCGGCCGAAGCCGATCGACATCATCGACATCAAAACACCGCCGCCGCCGCCCGAGGTGCCGCCGGAGCCGGTGCAGAAGGTTCAGCCGCAGCTGCGCGAAGTGGTGACGCTTCCGCCGCGCATCGTTGAAACGGTGCCCCGGCCGATGGACATCGACACGTCGCCGGTGGATTACCCGCCTCAGCCGTACGTGCTGCCCGGCAAGACGGACATTGCCGGCCCGCCCTCGCCGCCACCGCCGCCGCCACCCCCGCCGCCCGAGGTGAAAAAGGTGGAGCCGGCGCGCGCCAAGGCCAATCTCGGCTCCTATATTTCGGACTCCGATTATCCGGCGGCGGCGCTTCGCAATGAGGACCAGGGTTCCACCCGCTTCCGCCTTACCGTCGGTCCGGACGGCCGGGTGCAGGATTGCGCGGTGACCGGATCGAGCGGCTCCTCCGCGCTCGACACGGCCACCTGCCGGATCATGAAAAGCCGCGCCCGCTTCACCCCGGCGCGCGACAATACCGGCAGAGCCACCAACGACACGGTGTCCAGCACCATCCGCTGGGTGCTTCCGGAATAAAGCTCGCTTCGACACCTCCGCCGCTCCTCCTCGGGCGGCGGGGGTGGCGGAGATGGAGCCGAGCGATTATCTTTAGCTCCATGGCTCTTCCCCGCCCCGCTTCGCCCCGCGCCCTCTGGGCCGACCTGCGCGCTTTCTTTGCCAATCGCAGCCGCCTGCATCTCGCCGCGGTCGCTTTGGCCGTGCTCATGCCGGCTGTGCTGATCGGCTTGTTCTACACCGACATGCAGACCAACATCGCGCCGAAGCCGCAGGTGATTTTCGCGCAAAGCTGGACGGCCGACCGTACCGACGAGCAGATCAAGGCCGACCAAGTAAAGCACCAGGCCGAACGCGAAGCGAAGCAGAAGGAACGCCAGCGCCAGTTCAAGGAACTGGAAAAGAGCATGGAGAAATTCGGCCTTTGAGCGATCATGGCCGCTGGATGGCCGCCGCCGTCGCGCTGGGCGAACGCGGCCGCGGCCGAACCGCGCCCAACCCAAGCGTCGGCTGCGTGCTTCTGCAGGGAGAGCGGGTGGTGGGGCGCGGCTGGACCCAGCCCGGCGGACGCCCCCACGCCGAGGCCGTCGCCATCGCAGACGCGGGCGAAGAAGCACGCGGCGCAACGGCTTACGTTACGCTTGAGCCCTGCGGCCACCGCAGCGAGCGCGGGCCCGCCTGCGCCGATCTCCTCGTCGAAGCCGGCGTGAAGCGAGTCGTCGCCGCCGTCGGCGATCCCGACCCGCGCACGAACGGGCGCGGCTTCGAGCGGCTTCGCGCGGCCGGCATCGACCTCGTGGTCGGTCCGGGTGCGGAAGAGGCGGAGCGCAGCCTTGCCGGCTTCCTGAGCCGGGTACGGGCCGGCCGGCCGCTGGTGACTCTCAAGCTCGCCATGTCCTTGGACGGCAAGATCGCGCTTCCCTCCGGCGAAAGCCGCTGGATCACCGGCGAGGATGCCCGGGCCCATGTTCACCTGGAGCGTGCCCGCGCCGACATGATCCTGGTCGGCCGCGGTACGTATGAAGCGGACAGACCTGGCCTCGACGTCCGCCTCCCGGGTCTGGAAGAATGGTCGCCGCGCCGCGCCATCCTCACCCGCGGCAACGGCGTCGAAGGATGGGAGCGTTTGGGATCTCCGCACGACGTGTTCGAATTGGAACACGTCAACGATCTACTGGTCGAAGGCGGCTCGGGCGCCGCGTCCGCCTTTCTGCAGGCGGACCTCGTCGACCGCCTGCTCATCTACCGCGCGCCCATTCTGATCGGGGAGGGCAAGTCGTCGATCGGCTATATCGGCCTTACCTCCATTGCGGAGGCGCACCGCCGCTGGCGCCTGGCCGATTCGCGGATGCTCGGTGCCGACAGGCTGGAAGTGTATGAACGCGAGCCCGCTCAAACCGCAGGGTAGCGAAGGCGGCCAAGGAAGCGGCTCAACGACGGCGTCCGCTCGCGGCTGCGGCGCCAGCTCGCTTTCACTTTCTCGATCTGCATGACGTTGTCGATCCGCCGGTCGAGAAAGGCGCGGGTCTCGGAAAGGTCGTCGCTGCCGTCGTCGAGATAGACCAGCACGGTGGAGACGTAGACGCCGAGCAGGATCGCGCGCTTGGAATAATGGTTGAAGTCCGTCGCCGTGTCGCCGGCGATCCGCCACATCCGGTCGACCGCGCGCCAGTTGAGCCCGAGCGCGAGAGCGACGTTCTGCGGCTGGGCAAGGATGGCGAGCGCGCGGCGAAGCGCTTCCTTGTGCGGATTGGCCACCTCCAGCCGGTACATGACAAGGTCGCGGATGCGCTGGCGGATCTTCATTCCCTCGATCTTCTCGAGCGGGAAGTGGCGCGCCATCGCCCGGTCGATTGCATCGAACCAGCCGTCGATCATGTCGGGCGCGCCGCCGGGAAAAGCGAGCCGCGCGCGGGGCGCCGGAATTCCGAGCTCGGCGGCCGCCATGGCAAGCGCTTCGTCGCTCCAGCCGTCGAACACGGCGTGCGCCGGGATCAGCGGAGACAAAGCAAGCCGAAGCTCGTCGAGCGTCATGTCGGTAGGGGCGATATCGTCCATGCCGGATCAATGATCCTGTGCGGCAGAGGATGCAAGACGCTCCGCTTTGCCCCGCTCCGGCAGGCGAATAAGCACTAGGGCGGCGGCGATCATCAGCGCACCGAGGAGATCGGCGGTGCCGAGCCGCTCACCATAAGCCAGCCAGCCGACTGCTGCGGTGACGGCGGGCTGGGTCAGCAGGCCGAGGCCGACCACCACCGGCGACAGGTGGCCGACCGAATAGACCAGCAGCCCTTGGCCAATGAGCTGGCTTCCGAGGGAAAGCAGGATCAGCGGCGTCCAGTCCCCCGGCATCACCTGCTCGCCCAATGCCAGCGCAAGCGCGAGAAGCGGCAGCGCGCCGGCCACGGTGGCGACCGCAAGCACCGCCATGGAGCTCATCGACCGCCGCCCCCGGTCGATCGCCACAAGGTAGAAAGCGTAAAACAGGCCGGCGAGCAGGGCCAG
Source organism: Allosphingosinicella sp. (assembly GCA_036399095.1). Taxonomy (GTDB): domain Bacteria; phylum Pseudomonadota; class Alphaproteobacteria; order Sphingomonadales; family Sphingomonadaceae; genus Allosphingosinicella. Next base: position 25,542 of record DASWNT010000019.1, on the reverse strand, counting down.
AAGGTCGCCGCGCAGGTTCTTTGGCGACAGTTCGTAGCTTGAGCCGAGCAGCAACACCGCGCCCGCCACGGCAAGCGCAACCGCCGCCCCCTGCACCCGCCCCGGCAGCCGGCGGGCAATGACGAAACCGTAGACCACCAGGATGAAGCTCGACATGTTGCCGAACAAGGTGGCGTTGGCGAGCTTGGTGAGGCCGATGCTGTAATGCCAGGCGGCGAGATCGGCGGCGAAGAACAGCCCGCCGCCGGCGACGATGGCAACCAGTCCGAGGCTTGCTCCCGCGCCGCGCGACAGGCCCCGTCGGGCGAGGAGAAGGAGAAAGGGCGCTGCGAGCGCGAGCCGCCAGAACGCCGAAGCCACCGCGCCGACGTCGGCGAGCCGAACCATCCACGGCCCAAAGGCGAGCAGCAGATTGGCAAGGATCAGCGCCGCAAAGGCGTAGCGTCCCGCACGCGGGGCAGAGGGAGGCGCTGGTAGGTGCATCGCGGCACCCAAGCCGCTAGGGCTCGCCGCGTCATGGCGTCAAGCAAGGACGAGAGCGAGAGCCACTGCTTCCTGTGCGGCCGCCCCTTGGGCCGCAAGGTCGAGTGGCACCACCCGGTCCCCAAAAGCCGCGGCGGCCGCGAGACGGTGCCGGTGCATCCCATCTGCCACCGCGCCATCCACGCGGCCTTGGCGAACAAAGATTTGGAGCGAAGCTTCTCGAGCGCCGAGGCGCTGCGCGCCCACCCGGAACTGGCGAAGTTCGTGGCCTGGGTTGCCAACAAGGACCCGGACTTCCACGCGCCCACGAAGCGGAAGCGAACCTAAACTGCCTCCCTGCGCCAAAGGCGTGGGGAGGGGGACCACCCGAAGGGTGGTGGAGGGGTGACAAGGCTGTGTATCGGAGGTTCTCGCGTGACCCGCGCGGAGCGGTTCCAGGTCACCCCTCCACCCCACTTCGCATGGTCCCCCTCCCCATCTTCGATGGGGAAACAAGTGGGTCAAGCCTCCAATTCAATGTCCCAATAGAGGTAATCGCGCCAGCTTTCGTGCAGATAACCGGGCGGAAACTTCCGGCCGTTCTCCTGCAACTGCCACGTCGTCGGCCGGTAGGGCCTTCGAAACAGGCCCATATGCGCCTGCGCCGGCGTCCGCCCGCCCTTGCGCAGATTGCACGGTGCGCAGGCGGTTGCGACATTCTCCCAGGTCGTCCGCCCGCCCTGGGCGCGCGGCACGACATGGTCGAAGGTCAGTTCCCGCAGGTCCCCGCAATATTGGCACTGGAAGCGATCGCGCAGGAACAGGTTGAAGCGGGTGAATGCCGGGTTCTCCGACGGCTTCACATACTGGCGAAGCGCGATCACCGAGGGGAGCTGGATCGTCCGCGTCGGGCTGTGCACCTCGCGCACATATTCGGCGACGATGTCCACCCGTTCCAGGAACACGGCCTTGACCGCCGTCTGCCACGGCCACAGGCTGAGGGGGTAATAAGACAGCGGCGTATAATCCGCGTTCAACACGAGTGCGGGGCAGGCGTCGGGGTGCCGGATGAGATCGGGATGGTACATAGACGGCGAGCGGCCTCCACTTCCCTTGGGGAGGCATGGTCCACGGCATCGGCCTGTCGCACCCAGGACGAAGGAGGAGCCTCCCTTGTCCAGCCCCTTCTCAGCCCGAGAAGTGACAAGCCCATGACAGCATGGCGCGCGACTCTGCGTCAAGGGCGAGCTGCTTGATGCAGGTCGTTTCCCGCTTCGCCCCCAGCCCAACGGGACGGCTTCACCTCGGCCATGCTTATTCGGCAATGCTTGCCCATGATTTCGCGCGGGAGCGGGGCGGCGCATTCCTGCTGCGCATCGAGGATATCGACCCCGGCCGGGCGCGGGCGGAGCATGTCGACGGAATCATCGAGGACATGCTGTGGCTAGGCCTGCAATGGGACGGCGAAATCCTGTTCCAGTCGGAGCGGCTGGCGCTTTATGCAGGCGCACTGGAGAGGCTCCGGTCGCGCGGGTTGGTCTACCCCTGCTTCTGCACCCGCTCCGCCATCGCCGCCGAAATCGCCGCGAGCGCCTCCGCGCCGCACGGGCCGGATGGGCCGCTTTACCCCGGCACCTGCCGATGGCTTTCCGCCGAGGAACAGGCGCGGCGCAGGGTGAGCGAGCCGCACGCCTGGCGTCTCGACGTGGCGGCCGCGACGGTGGCGGTGGGTCCGCTGTCATGGCACGACGGGGGGCAGGTCGTGATCGCCGATCCACAGCTGTTCGGCGACGTGGTGCTTGCCCGCAAAGATGCGCCGACCAGCTACCATCTCGCAGTCACGTTTGACGACGCGGCGCAAAGCGTGACGCACGTGGTGCGAGGCCGCGACCTTTATCAGGCGACCCATATTCACCGCCTGCTCCAGGCGTTGCTCGAACTGCCGGCGCCGACCTACCGCCACCACGCGCTGCTCACCGACGCGGAAGGCCGGCGCCTCGCCAAGCGACACGGTGCGCCGAGCCTCGCTACCCTGCGCGAAGCGGGGGCCGATCCGGCCGAGCTCCTGGCCGCGCTTCGTACGGGCGAAATGCCGGGTGGATATTCCGCCGCGGCCTCCTAGATAGAGCGCATGGACGTCTTTCTCTTCATCCTCATCGTCATCGCCGCCGGCGCGACCTTGTTCGTGCTCGCCAAGGGCGTGATCGGAATGGCGCAGCAAAAGGATCTAAGCGGCGTCAGGTCGCAGAACCTGATGCGCCAGCGTGTCTTGTACCAGGCGATCGCCATCGTGCTGGTGGTGCTGTTCCTGCTGGTCGCCGGCGGCAAGAGCTAAGCCGCTGGTCCGGCTCAACAAAATCTACACCCGTACGGGCGACGCCGGCAGCACCGGGCTCGCGGACGGTTCGCGCATTCCCAAATCGCACCCGCGCGCGCAGGCGATCGGCGACGTCGACGAAGCCAACAGCGCGCTCGGCATCGCGCTCCTTCACCTGGAGGGCGAGCAGGCGAGGATGGTGTCCGCGATCCAGAACGAACTGTTCGATCTCGGCGCCGATCTCGCGACCCCCGGCCACGATTTCGCGCCCACCGACATGACGCTGCGCATCGTTCAACCGCAGATCGACCGACTGGAGCGCGAAATCGACGCGATGAACGAGGAACTGGAGCCGCTCAGGAGCTTCATCCTCCCCGGCGGAAGCCAGGCGGCCGCGCACCTTCACCTCGCCCGCGCTATCGTACGCCGCGCCGAACGGGCGGCGGTGGCGGCAAGCGCCGAAATCGCGCTCAACCCGCTGGCACTGGTCTACCTCAACCGCTTGTCGGACCACCTTTTCGTTCTCGCCCGCTTGGCCGCGAAAGCGGCGGGCGGCGATGTCCTCTGGAAGCCGGGCGCGACCCGGGGTTAACCTCGGTTAGCGCTTCGGTTAGGGAGCGGGAATGGCGACACAGGCGCAGTTCCGCACCGGCGGCACGATCGGCGACAGGTTCCGCGACGTCCGCGCGCTGAGCGTCGCCATCGCCGCGCCTTTGTCCGACGCCGACGCGACGCTTCAACCCTGCGCCGACGCCTCGCCGGCAAAGTGGCACCTCGCCCACCCGAGCTGGTTCTTCGAAACCTTCGTGCTGCGCGACCACTTACCCGGCTACCGCCCTTTCGACGAACGCTGGGCCTTTCTGTTCAATTCCTATTACGAAGGGGAAGGCGAGCGGATCGCCCGCGACCGGCGCGGCATGCTGTCGCGGCCGTCGCTGAACGAAGTGCTTGCCTACCGGGCGCATGTCGATGGCGCGCTGCTCGAGGCGCTGCCGATGCTGCCGGCAGAAGCCTTGGCGCTGGTCGAGCTCGGCCTCAACCACGAGCAGCAGCATCAAGAGCTGATGCTCACCGACATCCTCGCCGCCTTTGCCGAAAACCCGCTCCTCCCCGCGATATGGGACATGGCGCCCGAACCTTCCCCGCCCAACGGAGAGATTGGCGGCGTCCGCTTTCCCGGCGGTGTGGCGGAGATCGGCCACAACGGCACCGGCTTCGCCTTCGACTGCGAAGGCCCGCGCCACCGCGTTCTGGTCCAGCCCTATGAGCTTGCCGACCGCCCAGTGACCAACGCCGAATGGCTGCAATTCGTCTCCGCGGGCGGCTACCGCACCCCCGGCCACTGGACCGCCGACGGCTGGGCTTGGGTGACGGCAAACGGGGTGGAAGCGCCGCTTTACTGGCGCCGGAGCGGCGAAGGCTGGACGCGCTTCGGGCTCGACGGGCTCCACCCGCTCGATCCCGCCGAGCCGGTCTGCCACATCAGCTGGTACGAAGCCGACGCCTTCGCCCGCTGGGCCGGCGCGCGGCTGCCGACCGAAGCGGAATGGGAGATCGCCGCCTCGGCCTTGGATCCCGCGTCGGGCAACCAGCTCGACGCCGCGGGACCTGCCCGCCCCCGCACTGCGCCCGGCATCGGCCTTCGCCAGATGTTCGGCGACGTCTGGGAATGGACGGCAAGCCCGTTCACGCCCTATCCCGGCTTCACCCCGGCGGAGGGCACGGTCGGCGAATATAACGGCAAGTTCATGGTCAACCAGTTCGTGCTTCGCGGCGGAAGCTGCGGCACGCCGCGCGGCCACCTGCGCACGAGCTACCGCAACTTCTTCTACCCCCACCAACGCTGGCAGTTTTGCGGCCTTCGCCTGGCGCGCGACATCTGATGGACATGCCGCTCCAGCCAGAGGTGGATTCGGCTTTTCGCCGCGACGTGCTCGCCGGCCTCGCCGCGTCGGTGCGCGCAATTCCCGCCCGCTGGCTCTACGACCTGCGCGGCTCCGAATTGTTCGAGGAGATTACCGAGCTTCCCGAATATTACCTGACCCGCGCCGACACGGCCGCGCTCCACGCGCACTGCCCGCGCGTTGCGCAAATCGTCGGCAAAGGCCGGGCAGTGGTGGAATTCGGCTCCGGATCGTCCGCCAAGACCCCGATCCTGCTGCGCTGCGTGTCGCCTTCCGCCTACCTGCCGATCGACATCTCCGGCGAGTTCCTTCGCGATTCCTCGGACGCGCTCCAAGCCGAATTCCCGAACCTGCCGGTGCACCCCATCGAAGCCGATTTCATGCGCCCCTTGCGCCTTCCCGGGCCGTGGGACGAGGCGCCGAAGCTCGGCTTCTTTCCCGGCTCCACCATCGGCAACATGGTCCCGGCCACCGCCGTCGATCTCCTCCGGACCATGCGCGAGACCTTGGGCGTCGGCGCCTGGCTGTTGATCGGGCTGGACCGGATCAAGGACACCGATGTCCTGCTCGCCGCCTATGACGACGCCGCCGGCACCACCGCCGCGTTCAACTTGAACCTCCTCCACCGGATCAACCGCGAACTCGGCGGCACAATACCTGTCGAGTCTTTCCGCCACCGGGCCCTTTGGAACGACAAACTGTCGCGGATCGAGATGCACATCGAGGCGCTGGAAGACGTCGCCTTTGAAGTGGACGGCGTCGCCTTCTCCATGCGCGCCGGCGAGACGATCCACTCGGAAAACAGCCACAAATATGGCGCCCGCGACGCCCGGCTTCTGCTGACCGCCGGCGGCTGGACGGTGGCCGAAGAGTGGACGGACCCGGAGGAGCAATTCTCCCTGCTCCTCGGCCGCGCCGATCCGGCCCGCTTCGCGCCCTAGCGGCGTACTTCGGCCCGCCACGTGGTGATATAGTCCACGGAGCCCCGGCACTCGCCCATTTCGGATTGCTCGACCAGCCGGAAACGGGCGCCGTCCCAGGCATAGGTGCGCGCCTCGCCGCAATCGCCGAGGCCCCGGCCCTTGGAAAAGCTGCCGAGCAGGCGCCGCTCCCCGTCCCAATCGGCGTTGACCAGCACAGGCTTCTCATCGTCCCACCATTCCGGCTTCACGTCGAACGGCGCATAGACGGCGCGCACATTGCTCCCCTGCTGGGTGAGCAAGTGCGGCACGTAGCTAACGTTGTACGCGCCCGATCCGCAGGCGAGGAGCAGCAACGCCTGCCCTGGGCCGAGCGGATAAACTTCGTTCTCGATCGGCCCGCCGACCTCGTCGATCTCGCACTTCGCCTGCCGCCGGATCGTTTTCATCCGCGCATCGCTGACCTTCACCGCCGCGCCCGTCGGGGCGGGGCCCGCCTTGATCACCGGCAGTTCGGGGGGCGGCGGAACGGCGGAAGCCGGGCGCGTCCCGGGCCGGACCAATGCCGTTTCCGTGCCGAGCCGTTTCTGCTGCTCGTCCATGTACAACAAGGCCGCGCTTGATCCGGACAGCGACACGGTGCCGACCACCGCTCCGTCTTGGCCAAGAAGCTCGATCTTGTCGGCCCCGCGGATCGAGGAAAGGAGCCCGCCCATGTCCTCCGGCGCGGCCTCCAGCCCTTCGTCCGTCTCCTTGAGCCGCACGGGCAGCGGCTGCCCGTAGGCGCGTAAGGCCGTCGCCTTGATGTCGTCGGAGGGGAAGAAATGGATGCCTACCGGCGCATTGGCTTCGGGACCTCGCCGGACGCTCATCGTCACCGCGCCTTCCCACTTGTCCTCCGGCACCAGCGCCACCGCGTGGCAGGCGCGAAGGTTGTCGCAGCCCACCGTCCAATCGCTGAAGGTCTTGAGCTCGCCCGGCTTGGGCACGGCCACCGCGGCTGCGGCGAGAAGGAAGGGGAGAAGCGCCATAAGCGCGGAGACTAACCCCAACTTGGTCCCCGCGCCAGCGCCCGGCATTGCCCCTGTGCGCGCGTCTGCCTACATGGGCTGGAGCAATTCGCGGGGAACATAAACGATGGTTCTGGGGCTCATCCAGGTATTGATGCTTTTGCTCGACGTCGTTCGGTGGGTGATCATCGTCCAGTTCGTGCTGAGCCTGTTGCTGATCTTCAACGTCATCAACACCCACAATGATTTCGTCCGCTCGCTCTACAGCGCGCTGGAGAAGATCACCGAGCCGCTCTACCGGCCGATCCGCCGCTTTCTGCCCGATTTCGGCGGCATCGATTTCAGCCCAATGGTGGTGATCATTCTGATCATGATCCTCCAACAGCTGCTTGGCGGCGTCTACCTCGACGTCGCCCGCGGCTATCTGTGACCGCCGAGCGCATCGACGGCAAAGCCTTCGCGGCGAGCCTGCGCGCGCGAGTCGCGGAGGCGGTTTCCCTTTTCGCTGAGGAGGCCGGGCGGGCGCCGGGGCTTGCGGTGGTGCTGGTCGGCGAGGACCCGGCAAGCCAGGTCTATGTCCGCTCCAAGGGCAAGGCGACCGTCGAAGCGGGAATGAGGAGCTTCGAGCACCGCCTTGCCGACACGGTGACGCAGGACGCATTGTTGGCACTGGTCCGGCAGCTCAACGGCGACGATGCAGTGGACGGAATCCTCGTCCAGCTGCCGCTCCCGGCCGGCATCGACGACAAGGCAGTGATCGAAGCGATCGATCCGGCCAAGGACGTCGACGGCTTCCACCCGGTCAATGCCGGCCGCCTCGCTGTCGGCGAGCAGGCGCTTGTGCCCTGCACGCCCTTGGGCTGCCTAATGCTTCTCAAGGACCGCTTCGGCGACCTGTCCGGCCTGGAAGCGGTGGTGATCGGCCGCTCCAACATCGTCGGCAAGCCGATGGCGCAGCTCCTGCTTGCCGAGAATTGCACCGTCACCCTCGCCCACAGCCGTACCCGCGACCTGCCCGCCGTCGTCCGCCGGGCCGACATCGTCGTCGCCGCCGTCGGCCGGGCGGAAATGGTGAAAGCCGATTGGCTGAAACCCGGCGCCACCGTCATCGACGTCGGCATCAACCGCGTCCCCGCCGACGAGGGCAAGACCCGCCTGGTAGGCGATGTTGACTATGATGGCGCGAGCCATGTGGCGGCGGCGATCACCCCCGTCCCGGGCGGCGTCGGGCCGATGACTATCGCCGTGCTCCTCCGCAACACCCTGGTCGCCGCTTGCGCCCGCGCCAGCCTCCCGGCACCCGAAGGTCTGTAAACTCCCCAACCTCGTTCGTCCCGAGCGAAGTCGAGGGGCGCCTTTCAAAGGGCGGGAACAGCTATCGGCACGAACTCCACATCCACGCCCCTCGACTTCGCTCGGGACGAACGGCATGAGGAGCGGGACGCTGCCAACCGCAAGAGTCTGACTTGAACGAACTCGCTGCCCTTTTCGTCTCCGCCTTCGTCACCCTGCTGGTGGTGATCGATCCGCCGGGCTGCGCCCCGATTTATGCCAGCCTGACGCGCGACTGCCCGCCGCCGCAGCGCCGGGCGATGGCGATCCGCGCCGTCTTCGTCGCGCTCGGCATTCTCCTGTTCTTCGGCTTGCTCGGCGAGGACTTGCTCAAGGCGATGGGCGTCAGCCTCGCAGCCTTTCGAATCGCCGGCGGGATCATGCTGTTCCTGATCGCGCTGGAAATGGTGTTCGAGAAGCGGACCCAGCGCCGCGAAAGCCGCGCTCAGGAAGTCAGCGCCGACACCGAGCATGACGACGTGTCGGTGTTTCCCATGGCCATCCCCATGATCGCCGGCCCCGGCTCGATCGCTTCGGTGATGCTGCTCGTCGGGCGCAGCGACGGCCTCACCGAGACATTGGTGGTGCTCGGCGCCCTTGCCGCCGTGCTCGTCCTCACCCTCATCGCCTTGCTTGCCGCCGGACCGCTGATGCGCCTCCTCGGCCACAAAACCGAAGCGATGCTCACTCGGCTTCTCGGCGTGATCCTCGCCGCGCTTGCCGCTCAGTTCGTGATCGACGGCATCTCCGTCAGCTTCAGCGTCTGACCCGCCACATCCGGTAAGGCGAATTGGCGGGAAGCGTCACCGGCTCCAGCCAGGCCGGCACCTGCCCGCGCGCCAACTGCACGTAGAAGCCGTTCTTCGCCTGGCTGGCGTAGATCGTCGTCTCCGACAGGTTCGGGCAGATCAGCACGTAATCGATGCCACGCCGCTGTACCGTCCGCCGCGCGTCCTCCGCCGAGCCGCGGAAGGCGCGCATCGTATCGACGATATCCTCGTCGTTGCGATGGTAGGGGCCAGCAACCGCATCGTGATGCGTCACCGCGATCAGGCGGGGGCCGAGGTCGACGTGGGTCAGAACATAGCCCTTCGGCTGAATCGCGATCGGGCGAAGCGCCGCCAGTGTCGGGCACGAGCCGTTGGCGCGGCTTACGGCGGGAGAGCGATTGCCGCCCTTGGGCTGGGGCACGAGCTCGACGGCCTGCTGGACCAGCAAACCGGAGATGAGGAGAAACGCCAAAACGGTGCCGAGCACCCGCACCAGCATCAGCCGGCTCGAGCGGGCGCCGCCGATCAGCAGCCAGGCAAGGGCGGTGGCGCCGGGCACCGACAGGAGCTGGGCGGCGGGGCCCGCCCGGCTTTGCCAAAGCAGCAGGAGGGCGGCGAGCAAGGCCGGCGCGGCGGTCGCCGCCCAGGGCACGAAGCGCGCCATGTCGCCCCGGTTTCGCCACAGCATGAGGCCGTAGCCGACCAGCCCGAACAGCGGCAAAGTCGAAATGCCGACAACCGTCCGCCAGCCATGCTGGTACAGCGGCCGCGCCTCGCGGACGTTGCTGAGCCACAGGCGGTTGGCTTCGTCGGACACGCCCTCCAACCGCGCAAGGCAGTCCGGCCAGGCAAAAGCGAAAAAGGCGGCGAGAGCGACACCCCCCACTGCAGCGGCGGCAAAACGGATGGCGGCGCTGCGCTGGGGAAGTGCGGCAAGCGCCACGCACACCGCGCCGGCGCCGACCATTGCCGACAGCCACACGGGCGACAAAGCATCGCAGACCGGCGCCCGGTTGGCGTAAGATGCGAAGAGCAGATAGCCGAGCCCGCAGCCTCCCGCGAGGCTCGCGCCATAGGTGGCGAGCCTCCGCGCTTGCGCCCCATTCCACACCCACATCAGCACCGTCGCGGCGCCGATCAGTGCGAAGTACAGCAGCATCTCCAGCCCGATGCTCAGCGACAACGCGGTCGCCACCCCCAGGATCGCCCCGCCGCGCGCGCGCTTGGGGTCGGTCAGCGCCATCGCCGCCACGGCAAGCAAGGCAAGCTGCCAGCCATGGTGATCGATGCGCAGGGGCACGAACTGGTTGCGCGCCGAATGGCCGCACAGGAAGATCGCGATGGCGAGTGCAAAGGCATAAGGCGACACCAGCCGCCGCACCGTCACCGCGAGCGCGCCCATCGCCACCAGCAGGGGAAGCAAGGGCGCAACCGCAACCGCCCAGCGCTCCGCCGCCGCCCCGCCGATCAGCGGCGCCAGCGCAAGCTTGATCCCCGCAATCGGCAGGTCCACCAGCCGCGACCAGTGAATGTCGGCACCCGTCGGCGGGTTCAGCCGGTATTGGCGAAGATCGTACCAGTCCTGCCCGGCAAGGAGATCGCGCACCTGCATGATGCGCAGGTTGTCGTCGGTGTCGCCGAGCCCGAAGCCGCGGATCTGCGCCCAGCGGGTGTAGATCATCAGCGCCGCGGTCAGCAGCCAGGCGAGAAGCAGCCACCAGCGCCAGTGCTTCTCAAGCCTGCCCCGCGCTTCCATTGCCGATCTCGCCCCTTCCCAACCCAAGGGAACGGCATTAGTCGCTGACCGCCAAAGGGCAAGCACACAGGAACCATGGCGATCCAGCGCACATTAGAACGGCATCTGCCGCGGCACGCGCCGTTGATCGCGCAGATGATCCGCTTCGGGTTGACCGGGGTGCTGCTTACCCTGCTTGTCGCCGGCGGCTACTGGATCGTGGCGGACGTTTTCGGCGTCGAGCCGATGCTCTCGATGACCTTGAACTACCTCGTCTTCACCGGCCTCGGCTATTTCCTGCACAGCCGCTTCTCCTTCAAGGATCACGGCGCCCGCGACCGGCCGGCGGCGCGTACCGTGCGCTTCTTCACCGTCAACACGCTCGGCTTCCTGCTCAACCAGTTCTTTGTCTGGTATCTGGTGAAGCATCTCGGCGGCCCCGTCTGGTGGTCGGTGATCCCGATCGTGTTCGTGACGCCGCTCGTCACCTTTTCCCTTAACCGTCGCTGGGTGTTCGGCTGATGGACCGCCGCGTCTACGATCGCATGGCCGAATTGGACGAGCGTCACTGGTGGTACCGCGCCCGCCGCGGCATCCTCGCCGATCTGATCGGGCGCAAGATCGCGCTTCCCGCCGATGCGCGCATCCTGGAAATCGGCTGCGGCACCGGCCACAACCTCGAAATGCTGCAACGCTTTGGCCGCGCGGAAGGGATCGAGATCGACCCAGCCGCCCGTTCTATGGCCGAGCAGCGCCTCGGCCGCCCGATCGGCAACGCGCCCTTGCCGCAGCTCACCGGCGTCGAGGACGGCGCCTACGATCTGGTCGCGCTGCTCGACGTGCTGGAGCATGTCGAGGAGGATCATGAGGCGCTCCTGAGCATCGCGCGGAAGCTCAAGCCCGGCGGCAAGATCCTGATCACCGTTCCCGCGCATCCGTGGATGTGGAGCGCCCATGACGAGGTGAACCACCACAAGCGCCGCTATACCCGAAAGGGGCTTCGCAAGGTGCTGCTCGGCGCCGGGCTGGAGATCGAGCTCTTGAGCTGGTTCAACAGCCTCCTGTTCCCGCTCGCCGCCGCCGCGCGGTTGGTCGGGCGCGTCACCGGCAACAAAGACAGCGACGACAAGATGCCGCCCAAGGCGCTCAACAGCCTGTTCGAGACGGTCTTCGGATGGGAGCGCTATGCGCTCGGGCGGATGCCGCTGTCGCCGGGCGTGTCGCTGGTGGCAATCGTTTCCAGGCGGTGATCGGCGGCGCTTAGCTCTTCGGCTTCATGGGCGACGTGGCCAAGCTGCGCCTGTCCGCCCGCATGGCCGGCAATATCCGACACGATGTACAGCGGCCGCCGCTTCGATTCGATGTAAAGCCGGCCGAGATATTCGCCGATCATGCCGAGCACGAACATCTGCACCGCGCCGAGCACCACCACGACCAGCATCAACGACGTCCAGCCCTGCGTCGCGCGCCCGGTAAGGAAGCCGAAGGCGATGTAGAGCAGGATCAAGGCGGATGCCGCCACCAGCCAGAGCCCGATATGGCTCGCCATCCGCAACGGTGCCGTGGAGAAGCCGGTCACCGCGTCGAGGGCAAAGCGCATCATCTTGGACAGCGGGTATTTGGTCTCGCCGGCATGACGCTCGGCGCGGTCGTAGACGATCGGCACCTGCCGGAAGCCGACCCAGGCGACCATGCCGCGAATGAAGCGCGCCTGCTCGGGAAGCGCCAGAAACGCGTCCAGCGCACGCCGGCTCATGAGCCGGAAATCGCCGGTATCGCGCGGGATTTCGATCTCGGCCAAGCGGGAGAGCAAACGGTAGAAGATGCTTGCAGTCGCCAGCTTGAACGCCGTTTCCCCGGCGCGCTGGCGGCGCACGGCGTACACCACATCGGCCTTTTGCGCGTCCATCGTTGCGATCATGTCGGGCAGCAATTCCGGCGGGTCTTGGAGGTCCGCGTCGATGATCAGGATGCGCTCGCCCGAACACAGGTCGAGCCCCGCAGTCAGCGCCAATTGGTGCCCGTGGTTGCGCGACAGGTTGATCGCGACCAGGTGCGGGTCGCCGTGGGAAAGCGCCTGCATCATCTCCCAGCTTTTGTCGCGCGACCCGTCGTTGACCAAAACGATCTCGTAGCTTTCCCCCGCCACCGCCCGCGCCGCGGCGCTCAGCCGGCCGTGCAGCGCGCCCAGGCACGCTTCCTCATTGAAGCACGGGACGACGATCGACAGCGACGGGGTGGTCATTCGTTGGCCTCTTGCAGGGGCGGAAGCGGACGGCGGTCGGCCACCCTGTACAAGACGCTGGAGCCGCTTCGCCAGATTTCTTGCAAGCCGCTGGTCAGCGCCGGCTCGTAGGGCGGCGGGCTGATCAGCCAGACATGGTCGAACTTGTCGCGCGGGAAGGCGGCGAGCGATTGGTCGAGCGTCAGCCAGCGCTCGCCCCGGCAGCGGCGGGCAAGCACCTGCTGCGATGGATCGCGCGAGAACCAGTCGTCCGGTCCGGGATAATGGGCGGTCAGGAGCTGCGCGCCGCTCATCGACCATTGGTCGTTGGAAAAGGCGTCGCGGCGGACAAGGGCAAGGGCGGGGAGATGCTCCAGCCGGCTCATGTCCCACTTCCTTCGGCACGGCACCCCGACGAACGACACCAAGCGCGCCTCGCGCGGGATGTGCGCCACCGCTGCGAGCTCGCGGTCGTAGGCGCGGTCGTACTGCCAGAAGCTCACCGTATTGCCGCCGATCCGCGCCGCGAAAAAGGTAAGGCCGATCACCGCAAAGGCGCCGCCGGCGCGGCCGGTCCAGGCCGGGCGATAGCGAATGGCGAGCACCGCCACGGCAAGCATGAAGGGCGCGAGCCGCATGTCGGCGTAGTTCGATCCGAACACGATCCGCGGCAGCAGCACGAAGACGATGGCGAGGAAGATCGCCGAGGCGGCAAGGTTGCGCGAATATTCCAGCCGCCGCCACAAGAAGAGCGGCATCAGCAGCAGCAGGCCGAGAATTGCGAGCGACGCCTGGTCCCACATCTGCCAGCGGTCGCGAAGGATCATCAGCACCCAGTCGAGCTTCAGCTTCCAGCGGAACCACGAACCGGTTTCGCCGCCGACATGCTCGCCGCTGCGCCACAGCAGCATCAGCAGCACCGGCGGCGCAAGCGCGAGGCATTGCAGCCCGGTGTTGAACGCCCCCTTGAAGAAGCCGCGCTTCAAATCGAGCTGACGGACGAGCTCGGCCGAAAAGGCCATCACCCCCAACGTCCCCCAGCCGAATGCATGGCAGATCCAGACCAGGATGGAGATCGGCACGAACAATGCGGCGCGAAGCTTGAGGTGGCCGAGCCGCGCAAGCCGAAGCCACAGCGCGAAAGCGAGAAACGCCAGCCCCATGGAAAACGCGAAGTTCACGAAGCCGAAGTTGAACGGGTAGCAATAGACGATCGGCAGCGCGAAATAGGCGGTCGGCGGGATGCGCCCATGCACTTCGCGGGCCACCCATAGGAAGCCGGACGCGGTGAACAGCGGCACCAGCACCGTGAGAAATTTCACCGCCGGCTCGAGCCCGATTAGCGCGGACAGCGGCACCACCAGCAGATCGATGCCGAGATTGCCGATCAGCGCCCAATTGAACTGGTAGAACTCCCGAAGCACCGGCACTTCGTCGATCCGCATCTGGACGTGGTAGCGCCCCAAGTGGCCCGGCAGGTCGACCAACGGCGGAATGTTCGGCCACATCAGGGGAAGCGTGCACAGCAGCACCGCGCCGAGGACAAGGGCGGGATGGTCCCACCAATCCCGCGGCCGCCGGGCGCTCGCGCTTTCTCTTTCGGCGGAGGTGGAGGTCATCGGATCCTGAGCGAAAAACCGGTTGAAGCTGCCTCCCCCCTCTGGCCGACAAATTCAACCTTTAACTTCGGGCGCGCGCTACCAGTCGCGCCGCTTCATCACCGTTTGCAGCTCCTGGTCCGGCGCCGCGGCCGGATCGCACCCGCCCGAACGGCGATAAGCGCAGACCCGCGTCGGCCCTCCGTTCCCGATCCCAGCCTCCGGAGCGGAGCAGCCGATGCGGCGGTATCCGGCGGGAAGGGACGCTTCCTTCCTTTCTGGCGCGATGATTCCGTTGAACGCTGGCGCAAGGACCGGCAATGGCGGGTCGGTTTCCGCGCCCATCGGTGCTCCGTTGACGTAGAACGGCACCGAATGGCGGTAGGTGGTGTAGCCGCCCGCATCCCAGACGAGCATGCCCACGACGCCGACGCCGCAGATGTTCGGCTCCGCGCGAAGCATCCGCGCCGCTTCCGAACCGGCGAGGAATGCCCGCCAATGGTTTGGCAAACTGCTCCCCGACGCCAAGGCCGCCGAAGCGCCGAACCAGACGGGGATCAAGGCGGCCGCGGCAAGCAGCCCAGCCTTCAAAGACAGCCGCGGCTGGAGCCGCCGGATCAATTCCGCCGATCCGATGGCGGCGACGATCACCAGGAGGGCAACGGAGAGGAAGATGAAGCGATATTCCTTGTGGCCGATCAGGCTGTGCAGGAGGAGGTTCACCGCCGCCGCGCAGATCAAGGCGCGGTACGGCCGCAACACCGGCACGATCAGAAGCACGATCGCAACAAAGCCGAAGCTCCACATGCCGCCAAGCAGTTGCAGGTAAAAGAAGGGCGGCTGCACGCCGTAATTCGCGGCGCGGTCCGCCACGACGTTCTGCGTCACGTTGGCGATCATCCATCCGAAGGGCGCCTGACCCATTGCGATATCCACCGCGCCGCCGACCGCCGCTGCAATCAGCCCGCCGCCAATCACCGGAAGCCAGCGCGCCCGCCACTGGGTGCCGCAGCTCAGCAGGGCGAGCACCGCCATTGCCGGCAGATAGTGAAAGCGCAGGACCGCGGCGAGGCCGAGCAGCAGCCCGGCGAGGACCAGCCGGCGGCGGCTCGTTTCGGCGGGCAGGAGCAAGGCCGCTCCGGCAAGCACCAAAGCCGTGGAGGCAGGCTCGGTCAGCACGTGCCCGCCGAAATAAACGATATCCGGCCACACCGCCGCCGCCGCCATCGCCGCGAAGGCGTGGAAGCGGGAGAGGCGCGCGCCGAGGCCATAAGCAGCCACAACGGCGAGAAGGGACAAAGCCACCATGCTCAGCCGGGGCAGGACGAGGTAAAGCTCGCTCGCCGGATCGATCCAGGCGCCGATCTGCATGGGCACGCTGAGCAGCAGCGGCAGGAGCCAGCTGCGCATGCCGTAGCGATATTCCCAGGTGACGACGCCATGGCCGAAAACCAGCCGGTGGGCCTGCTCCAGATACTGAAAAATTTCGTCCGGATGCACCGGCCCGGTGTTCAGCGCCGCCCAACCACGCAGGGCGGCGGCAAGCGCCAGGATCGCCCAGAAGCCCCAGCGCTGCGCCGGCGTCCACGCCGTGCGCGGCACGGGATTACTTCCGCCACACAAGGGCGCTGGAGGCGACGTAGTTCCACACCGCGCCGATCAGCGACCCGGCGATGCCCGCCAGCCACCAATTGGGCTCGCTTGCATAAATGTACGCGCCAACGCCGACATTCGCCGCCGCGCCGACGGAGCAGACGGCGGCAAAGCCCGCGAGCCCTCTGGCGAAGCGCCAGCCGCGCAGCCGGCGGTCGGAGTAAGTAAAGGTGTTGTTGAGGCTGAAGTTGAACGTCATCGCGATGGTGACGGCGGCCGCCTGTGCCCAGGCGAAGCCCAAGCCGAGGCCGTTCAGCAAGGTGCCGAGCACCGCCAGGTGAACGAAAACGCCAAGCGCGCCGACTCCAAGGAACAGCAGCAGGCTGACCGGAACGAAGCGGCCAACCGATTTCTCGGCAAGCAGCTTAAGATATTCGGCGACCACCATGAAATCGAGCTTGCTCTCGCCCGCCGTGCGCACCCGAAAGACGTAAGGCACTTCGGCGACGGTGAGCGGCACCGGCGCCGACGACACGATGTCGAGCAGAATCTTGAAGCCGCCGCCGGAAAGGCGCGGCAGGGAGGCCATGAAGGCGTCGCGGGTGATGCAGAAGAAACCGCTCATCGGATCGCTCAGAGGCGCCTTCAGCACCTTCTGTGCAAGCTTCGTCGCCCACACGCTCCCCGTGTGGCGCGCGCCGTCCCATTCGCCGACGCCGCCGCCGTCGACATAGCGCGAGCCGACGGCGAGATCGCTTCCGCCCCGCACCGCCCGCACCAGGCCGGGAAGGCAGAGGTGATCGTGCTGGAGATCGGCGTCCATCACCGCGATCAGCGGCGCCGAGCTTGCCAGCGCCCCTTCCACAACCGCGCTTGAAAGCCCACGGCGGCCGACGCGCTGGAGCACCTTCACCCGCCGGTCCTCGCGGCCGATGGCCCGCAGCAGATCGGCGGTGCCGTCCTTGCTGTTGTCGTCGACGAACACGGCTTCCCACGCGATCCCGACCAGCGCCACTTCAAGCAGGCTGAGGAATTCGGCGATGTTGCCCGCCTCGTTCAGCGTCGGCACCACAACCGCGAGTTCGATCGGCGCCGACTGGTGTTCAAGCGGCCGGTCGAGCTGGATGGTGGACTGGAACATGTGCGGCAAGGCTCCCATGCCGCGGGTCTGCGGCGGAAGCGACTGTGAAGCGGTCATGGTTAAGGAACGGTAACCGGCGGCGAAGGCTGCGCGGGCGGGAGCTGAAACAGCACGCTTCGCCCCCGCCGCCACAGCACCGGCAAGCCGCTCACCAGCGCCGGATCGTATGCCGGCGGCTGGATCAGCCAGAGATGGGTGAAGCGGCCGGGCGGCAGAGCGGCGAGCGAAGTGCCAAGCACATGCTCCTTGCACTGGGGCTCCGCTACCATCTGTGTTGGATCGACGTGCGCGGTGAAGGGCGGCTTCACCGTCAGCAGGTGGCTCCCGGCAACCGTCCATTGATCGTTGGCGAAGGCTTCACGCCGGACGATGGCAAGGCTCGGCAGGTGGTCGAGCCGGTTGCGCCGCCAATCGGCGAAGCAGCCGATGCCGACGAATGCGGCAACGCGCGCCCCGCGCGGGAGCTTCTCTATTGCCTGCGCTTCCGCCGCGATTTCCCGGCCGTAGAGCCAGGCGCTCGCCCCGGCGGCGCCCATCCGCACCAGGAAAAAGGCCAAAGCGGCAAGCGCGAAGCCGGTGGCGAAGCGGCGCGATGCGGCAGCGGAGGGACGAAGCGCAAGCAAGGCGGTCGCCACCGCATACGGCAGGATGCGGTTGTCATTATGCGCTCCGCCCAGAAACAGGCGCGGAAGCAGCACGAAGGCGGCGAACAGCATCAGCGCCGGAAGAAGCAGTGCCCGCGCCGATTCCAGCCTCTTGTCGCGCGCGGCGAAGACCAGGGCCAGCAGCAAGGCCAGCACGCAGGCGATGTCGAATGCTTGCCAGCGGTCGCGAAGCAGCCACAGGAAGGCGAGCATCTTCCACGGCAGGTTGAACCAGTCCTTGGCAAAGTTTGGCGTCTCGCCGGACCAGATCGCCATCGGCACCAGCGGCACGGCGAGCGGCAACACGTGCAAGCCTGCGCGGAAGAAAGCCTGCGGCAAGCGCCGCCCCCGGTCGAGCTCCCGGGCAAGCTCCGCTCCGAAAGCGAGCAGCCCGAGCATGCCCCAGCCGAAAGCATGCGCCACCCAAACGATCAGCGCGATCGGCACGAACAAAGCAGCGCGCAGGCGGCGGCGCTCCAAACGGCCGAGCCGCATCCACAGCCCGAGCGCGAGAAAGGCAAAGGCGACCGAGAGGGTGAAGTTGAGAAAGCCGTAGATGAAGGGGAAGCCGTAAACGAGCGGCACGGCGAGCAGCACGCCGGGCGTCACGCGGCCGTGCGCTTCCTTCGACACCCACAGAAAACCTGCTGTCGTAAGCGCCGGGATCAGCATCGCCACGATCTTGGTCGCGCCTTCCAGCCCGAACACAGCGGCGAGCGGCACCACCAGCAGGTCCGCGCCGAGATTCGGCACCAGCGCCCAACGGAATTCGTAAAATTGCTGAAGCGCCGGCGACTGGGAAAGGTCAAGGGCGATCTTGTAGCGTCCCATGTGGCCGGGAAGATCGGTCAGCGGCGGCAGCGCTGGAAGCAGCAGCGGCAGCGCGGCGAGCAACGGAAGCAGGAGCAGGAACGCGCGCCGCTCCCACCACACGTGCGGAGTTTCGCGTCCCGGCGCGCCGATCGCCTCCCCCGCCGTCATGTCTCGCTTTCCCCCGCCACGGGGTGGTTAATACAAAATTTACCATGCACTCCTAGTTCTTTGTGCGAGCAGGGGAGTGAGCGGTGGAGACGCGTGACGAAGAGCCGGCCGAAACCGCGCCGATCCAGCCGGTGATCCTGTGCGGCGGCTCCGGCACCCGCCTGTGGCCGCTCTCCACCCCCGATTGCCCCAAGCAGTTCCTCTCTCTCACCGAAGACCGCACCATGTTGCAGGCGACGGCGGCGCGGGTGCGCGGCGCGGGCTTTGCCGAGCCGCTCGTCATCGCCGGGGAAAGCCTTGGCGCGCTGGTCGACGAGCAGCTGCGCGCGGGCGGCACCACCCCCGTCGCGATCATCCTCGAGCCTGCCGGCCGCAACACCGCCGCAGCCATCGCACTCGCCGCTTACCGCCTCGCCGAAAGCGGCAGCGACGCTCCGATGCTGGTCATGCCGTCCGACCACCTGATCGCCGACGAAGCCGCCTTTCACCGCGCCATCCAAGCCGCGCTTCCCGCCGTCCACGACGGCGCGCTTGCCACCTTCGGCATCGCCGCTCGCTCGCCCGAAACCGGCTACGGCTATATCGGCCCAGGGCGGCCCTGGCCGGACGCGCCGGGTGCCTTCGTCGTCGACCGCTTCTTCGAGAAGCCCGACGCCGAAACCGCCGCCCGCTTCTGCGCAAGCGGCTACCTTTGGAACGGCGGCATCTTCCTGTTCCGCCCCTCCGCCTTTCTGGCCGAACTCGACCTTTATGCCCCGGACATCGCCCGGCAGTGCAAGCTCGCCATGGCCGGTGCGCAAAGCGACGGCACCTTCCTCCGCCCCGATGCCCAAGCGTTCCTCGCCGCGCCGAGCGTGCCGGTCGACATCGCCGTCATGGAGCGCACCGGCCGCGCCTGCGTGGTGCCGGTGGAGATGGGCTGGTCCGACATCGGCTCGTGGGACGCGCTTTGGGCCGTTTCGGCGAAAGACGAAAACGGCAATGCCCTGCGCGGCGACGTGGTCGCGCTGGAAAGCGCCGGCACGCTGATCCGCAACGAAAGCGGCCTTTCCATCGCGGCGGTCGGCCTGCAGGATATGGTGGTGATCGCCACCGCAACCTCCATCCTGATCCTGCCGCGCGACCAAGCGCAAAAGGCTGGGCTTGCCGGTGCCGCCGTCGCGGCGCGCCGTTCAACGGGGATACAGGACTGACCGGCTAAGTGCCTGTTTACGTACAGTTTACAGGAGCGCACCCCTATGAAGAGCCTGAAATTCGCCGGTGCCGCGCTGATGGCGCTCACCGCCACCGCCGCAATCGCCCAGCCCGTGCAGCGTAATGCCCAGCCGCTGACCCGCGCCGCCGTCGAAAGCCGAGTCGATGCCGGCTTCGCGCGCGTCGATGCCAACCGCGACGGCTTCGTCACCCGAGAGGAAGCCCGCGCCGTCGCCCAGGCCCGCCGCGGCCAGCGCACCGAAGTGCGCGGCGAGCGCCGTGAACAGCGCGGCGAACGCCGCGCCGAACGCTTTGCCCAGCTCGATACCAACCGTGACGGGATGATCAGCCGCGCCGAATTCGAGACTCGTCAGAACCTGCGCGGCGGCGACCGCGCCGAGCGCCGCGAAGCACGCGCCGAACGCCGTGCCGATCGCCGCGGCGACCGCTTGGAGCGCCGTGGCGGGCGCGGCGGAAGCGGCGGCGGCATGTTCGCCCGCTTCGGCGGCCGCATGTTCGACCAGGCGGACACGAACCGCGACGGCCGCATCTCCCGTCAGGAAGCCCGCAGCGGCGCCCTCGCCCTTTTCGCCCGGGTCGACACCAACCGCGACGGCGCGATCAGCCAAGACGAACGCCGCGCCGCCCGCGAAGCCAATCGCGGCCAGCGCCAGAACCGCCGCCAGGGCTAAGGCTTCGGCGTTACGCTGAAACGAAGAAGGGCCGGAGCGTCAGACGCTTCGGCCCTTTTCTTATCCGCTCATTCGGCGGCGAGATGCCACTTGGGCGGTTCTTCGGATTCCCGAAGCCGCTTCGATTCCTCGTACATATAATCGCGGGTCATCGGGATGGCGTCGCGGCGCTTCACGTATTGAAGCTGCCAGTTGACCATACCGCCGTACCGGAACGCCGCTTCCGCCCCGGCAAGGTAGAATTGCCACATCCGGAAGAAGCGCGCGTCGTACATTTCGGTGATTTCCGCCTGCGCGCGGTTGGTGCGGTGGTACCATTCCTCCAGCGTGTGGGCATAATGGTAGCGCATCGCCTCCACGTCCGTGACGATCAGCTTGTGCTTCTCCGCCTCCGTCACAAGCTCGGACAAGGCCGGGATATAGCCGCCCGGGAAGATGTACTTGCGCGTCCACTTGTCCGTTACGCCCGGCCCGCCGGCGCGGCCGCAGCAGTGGGAGATCATGATCCCGTCGGGCGCAAGCAGTTCGCGGGTCTTTGCGAAGAAGCCGGGATAATGCGGCGTGCCGAGATGCTCGATCAAACCGACGCTGCTGATCCGATCGAACGGCCCCTGGACGTCGCGATAGTCCATCAGCTCGAACTTTACCCGGTCCGACACGCCCAGCTCGGCCGCCCGCTCGCGGCAGAACTGGATCTGGTCGGGCGCAAGCGCGACGCCGAGCACGTCCACGTCGTAATGGCGGTGCAGATAAAGCGCCCACCCGCCCCAGCCGCAGCCGATGTCGAGCACCTTCATGCCCGGCTTTAGATGCAGCTTGGCGGCGAGGTGCGCCTTCTTGTCGAGCTGCGCTTTTTCGAGGCTGTTCGACGTGTCGCGGTAATAAGCCATCGTGTACTGCCGGTCCTCGTCGAGGAACAGCTCGTACAGGCGCCGGGTCAGGTTGTAGGTGTGCTCGGCATTGCGGCGCGAGCGGGTCTTCCAGTTAACCTGATCGAGTCGCCCGCCGATCTTGCGGATGGCTTTCCGAAGCGGCCCGCGCGGCGCGATAGCGCCCGGTTTCTCGAACGGCGCATTGTAACGGATGAGCAGAATGAGGTCGCGAATATCGCCTTCCTCCACCACCAGCCGCCCGTCCATATAGGCCTCGCCGGCGCCGATCCGCGGGTCCTTGGCGATCGCCATCGCCGCGCCGCGATCGGTGAGGCGGGCGCGGACCGGTCTCAGCCCTGGCTCCGGCGCGCCGTAGCGATATTCCTTGCCGTCATGATCGACGACGACGAGCTCCCCCTTTTTGAGGAGCCGGCGAAGCATTTTGTCCAGCAGCCACATGAGGGGTGAGAATAACCGTGCTTCGGCCAAGCGCAAGCGGGCGCGAATTGGCGCGGTTCAGCGTGCCGTTGCGCTGCTCAGGGCGGCGCCGAGATCGGCAAGACGGAACGGTTTCTGAAGCACCACCCGGCCCCGGTAGCGCTCCTCGATCCCGCCAAGCCCGTAGCCGGTCGCGAACAGATAGGGGATGCCGCGTCCTTCCAGAACGTCGGCGACCGGAAAGGAGCGTTCGCCCGCCAGGTTTACGTCCAGCACCGCCGCGTCGATCTCCGCCTCGCCGGCAAGGGCAAGGGCGGGCGACAGGCGGCTGGCGAGGCCCGCGACTTCATGGCCGAGCGCAAGCAGCATGTCCTCGATGTTCATCGCGACCAGCATTTCGTCCTCGACGATCAGCACGCGCAGGCGCTCAGGCAAGCTCTCCCTCCCGTGCCAGGATCTGATCGAGCGCCGCTTCCACCGTGCAGCGCAGGCCGTCCGCTTCGAACGCGATCCGAGCTTCGCCGCCAAGGTCGCCGCCAAGCCCCTGCTCAATGAGCCGCGACCCGAAGCCGCGCCGGGACGGTGCCGACACCGGCGGGCCGCCGCGTTCCTTCCAGTCCAGCCGAAGCAGGCCGGCGGCGTCGGTCCAGCCGATGTCGACCGAGCCTTCCTCGCGGCTCAAAGCCCCGTATTTCGCGGCGTTGGTGCCGAGCTCGTGCAAGGCAAGCGCCAGGGCAAGCGCGGCGCGCGGGCTTAGCCACACTTCCGGCCCTCCAACCGCAAAGCGGTGCTCGCCGCCGAGATGCTCCACCGCGTCGCGCACCACCCGCTCAAGCGCGGCGCGTTCCCAATTCTGTTCGGTCAGCAGATTGTGCGCCTTGGACAAGGCGATTAGCCGCGCCTCGAATCGGGTGCGCGCCTCGGCAAGCGGCAGATCGCCCTTCAGCGTCTGGAAGGCGATCGCCTGCACGGTGGCGAGGCTGTTCTTCACCCGGTGATTGAGCTCGTTGATCAGCAGCCGCTGATGCTCCTCCGCAACCTTCTTTTCGTGAATGTCCTCGGTGGATCCGTACCAGAGGCAGATCTGCCCATCCTCATGGCGGCGCGGAAAGGCGCGCGACCGCGCCCAGCGGCTGGTGCCGTCGCGGCGCTGTATGCGGTGCTCGATGTCGTAGGGCTCGCCCGTCTCCACCGATCGCGCCCAGGCGGCGAAGCTCGGTTCCCGGTCGTCGGGGTGGAGCCCTTCCGCCCAGCCGCTCCCCAGGCCGCTTTGCCCGGTCCAGTCGTCCCACCGGCCCGACACCCGGTTCAGCGATCCGTCGGGCAAGGCCGTCCAGGTCACCTGCGGGTAAAGCTCCACCGTGTGGCGGTAATGATCTTCGCTTTCCCGAAGCGATTCGTTCGCCTGCGCCCGCTCGATCGCCGACCAGGTCCGCTCGGCGACGTCGCGCACCATGGCGACGTCTGAACGCTTCCACGCCCGCGGCTGCGGCTCGTGGACGTAGAGCATCGCCTTCAGCCCGCCGTCCCGCACCAGCGGCACGGTGATCAGCGCGCGAAGCCCGACCTGCTGCCAGCCGGCGAGCTGCTCCTCGCTGAGGCCGAGCGCCTGGATGTCGGGGAGCATCAGCGGCTCGCCCGAACGCAGCCACAGCAATGCCTCCTCGCCGAAGGCGGAAAGGTCGACCCGCTGGCCGGCAAGGCTCACCACCTGCGGATCGGCGGTCCAGTCGCTGCGCACCCAGGCTTCGTTTTTGGCCTCGTCCACTTCGGCATAGCCTACGCGGGCGGTGCCGAGATATTCGCCAAGCAGCCTGGTCGCGTGGTTCTTTACC
This sequence comes from Allosphingosinicella sp., assembly GCA_036399095.1. Lineage (GTDB taxonomy): Bacteria > Pseudomonadota > Alphaproteobacteria > Sphingomonadales > Sphingomonadaceae > Allosphingosinicella. The sequence goes on along the minus strand of DASWNT010000019.1, from coordinate 1,880 downwards.
GACTCCGCGTCGCCCGCTCCGCGCAGCGCTTCGGCAAGTGCGACCTGAAAGGAGAGCCGCTTTTCGGCAAGCACCGCCCGCGACACGTCGTTGGCCTGGTTCAAGATGGCGAGCAGGCGCCCGTCCTCGCCGAGGATCGGGAGCAGGTGGCAATTCCACCAGCTCTCTTCGTCGGCGCCGTCGCGGATCAGGGTCAGCGGCTGTTCGCGGGCAAAGCCGCCTTCGCCGCTGCGCGCCACCTCATCGGCAAGGGCGCGCACAACCGGCCAGAGCGGCGCCCGCGCCTCCGCGGCGGGCAGGCCAAGCAAGCCCTCGCCGCCCACTGCCGCCACCCACGCATCATTGGGCAGAAGCAGGCGCTGATCGCCGATATAAAGAACGCTCGGGAGAGCGGAGCGGAGGCACAGATCGGCGGCGAAGCGGAGGCTCGGCGCCCACTGCGCCATTGGCCCCAGCGCAGTCGCGGCCCAGTCATACTGCCTGACCAGCGCGTCCATACGGCTGGGCCGGTCAGCCGGCACGATTGGGGAGTGGAGGGCCATCTATTCGGTCTCGCCGCCAGTGTAACGCGTGGCGTGTAGATGGAAACCCTTGATCGGGCGTTGCTTTAGCCCCCGCTCAGGCAGGGATTTCGGCCTGCTTCTCAGCCGCGATCCGGTCGAGCTCCGCCCTGCTCTTCTTCTCTGCCGCGCTCTTCAATTGCCCGCACGCCGCCATGATGTCGCGCCCGCGCGGGCGGCGGATCGGCGCCGAAATGCCGCCTTCATAGACGAGGTCGGAGAAACGCTGCACCCGCTCGGGGGTCGAGCATTCGTAAGGCGCGCCTGGCCACGGATTGAAGGGAATGAGGTTCACCTTGGCGGGCAGCTTGTACTTCTTGATCAGCCGGACAAGCTCGCGCGCATCCTCGTCGCTGTCATTCTTGTCCTGCAGCATGACATATTCGAACGTGATCCGCCGGGCATTGTTGGCGCCGGGGTAATCGGCGCATGCCTGGAGCAGCTCCTCGATCCCGTATTTGCGGTTCAACGGTACGATTTCGTCCCGCACTTCCTTGGTCACCGCGTGAAGCGAAACGGCGAGGTTGACCCCGATCTCTTCGCCCGCTTTCGCCATCAACGGCACGACGCCCGACGTCGACAAGGTGATCCGGCGCCGCGACAGGCCCAGCCCGTCGCCGTCCATGACGATCTTCAGCGCGTCGCGGACATTGTCGAAATTGTAGAGCGGCTCGCCCATTCCCATCATCACGATGTTGGACAGCATGCGGCCTTCGGGCTGGCTCGGCCATTCACCGAGCGCGTCGCGGGCGAGCATCACCTGGCCGACGATCTCGCCTGGCTCCAGGTTGCGCACGAGCCGCATGGTGCCGGTGTGGCAGAAGCGGCAATTGAGGGTGCAGCCGACTTGGCTCGAGACGCAGAGCGTGCCGCGGTCGGCGTCCGGGATGAAGACCATCTCGTAATCGTGGCCGTCGCGCGTCTTGAGCAGCCATTTGCGGGTGCCGTCGGTCGAGACCTGCTGGACCACCACTTCCGGCCGGCCGACGACGAAGCGTTCGGCGAACCAGGCGCGCTGCGGCTTGGCGATGTCGCTCATCGCGTCGAAATCGGTCGCGCCGCGATTGTACATCTGGTGCCAGAGCTGCTTGGCGCGCAGCTTCGCCTGTCGCTCGTCGAGCCCCGCATCGATCAGCGCCTGGCGGATCTCCGCCCTGGAGAGGCCGAGGAGATCGACGCGCGCGTCGTCTGAGACCGCTTTCGGGCGCGGCACGGGAACCGGGTCGATATGACCGGGGATGGGCATCATTGCTGTCATGAGGCGCCTCATATAGGCGAAATCGGCCGCTTTTTCTAGGCCGTCCCGGAAGCGCCGAGATC